>CAWBQN010000019.1:0-140560 GCA_963791065.1 uncultured Bacteroidales bacterium | reverse complement strand
AATAAGGATTTTTCATGTTCTGACAGATTCTCCAATAAAATTTCTCCAAGTCGTTTGCCAGTAGGGTAACCAGCATAGGTTGATAATCCGGAACCAATCCAGATTATTACCTCTTCTTCTCGAATGAGTTTGAATAAACTTTCCTTACACATATTTTTAGAAAATAAGTTATATGATTCGTCGTGATGATTCACCTTGCCCATAACGGGAGTCTTCTTAGGAGGTCGTAAATTGTCAAAAACATAGAAATGAATATTCTGAGATACTCTTTCATCAGGTTATGGGTCACAATTATATAGTCAAGATGGCGAGCAAAAAATAAGGCATCAGCGCGCCTCCTTGCCGGTAGGTCAGCCTGCTGCTATATTGACTTTGTCTCGACATCTGGTAGTTGCATAGACTTTGAGAGTTTATTTCGAATCTGTCTGAGATGCGGAAGGCAATTAATTAAACCGTCCAAGTTAGCGGGCGTTATTTAAGATTATTATTGTCTATTTTAAAAAGAGTTTGCAAATCGACAAAGGTATTATTTTGAATTTATTCCCTCCAAAGTTGAGCTCAGTTTGGTTACCAGATATATTATAGCCAATTGGTTTTAAATCAATATAGTTAACCGTTGGCACTCGTTACTAAAATCAATTTCTATAATTCTAGTGCTCTCTGAATTTGGATGTAGTGCAATCTCAATTGTTAGCTTTTTGTCCCGACTGAAAATATTTACCTTAATTGTGGGAAGCACAGCGACACTATCCCGAACTATTGCAATTGAATTGTTGACTTGTTTAGCATAAAGCCAGACACGAGGGAAGTCACCTACTCCAATAAGAATTGGAATAAACCCATTATCAACAATCAAATATTTAAGGTTGATTAAAGTATTGCTACTAAAATTAATTTTCTGATACTGTTTATATTCCTGAGGAAGTGGTTGATTTATTATTTGGTTTTCCATGGCTTTTAGTTTTGATGGTTTTTAAAGTGTAACTTAATAGTCCCAATCAATAAATCTTTGTCATTTTTAAAATAATGACCAATGATATATAATATACCACAGACAATTAAAGCTAGTATAACTGAGACAATTTCCCATAGTTTTATTTCTAAAGAAATCTTGTCGGTTGGTGCTGCAGTCTTGTATGCTATTAAAAATACTATTAAAGCACTTACAAGTTTTAAAAGCCCAACCAATTGACATGAATAGGACTTTTTGCGCCCAATCCTTAAATCCTCCTGATCCTTTAATTAATTTATTAAAGTTGTTTTCATCTAATGGATAAATTCTCTGCAAAACCATAATTTCCTTAGTATGAACATCATCGGAATTTAGGATAATTGAGTGTCTTATAGGGTCATTCTCACTCATAATTTGTATATGTTTTAATTGTGAATTTAGTTTATTATTCAGAATAACTAAAAAGCAAATTCTCTAAATTGTCTTAAAGAGTTAGCGGGCGTTTTTTTATCACATATCGAGTCTCTCAAGTTAGTCAAATTTGTCAAGAAATACGGTCATGGTCAGGACGCAATAGATTAGTAGTCAGGGGTCTTGAGGTTGTGAGACAGATGCCCGCTAACTTGTTTATAGAAGTACATTTAATATCATTATCCACTACTACCATCACCTTTGCCTACCCATTCCCCACTCTCGTATCCGGTATATTAAAACTAAATACCGACCCTCTTCCGGGTTCGGTGGTAAACCAGATCTCGCCGCCCAGCTGCTCTATATAAGCTTTTGCAATGGATAATCCCAGACCGGTACCTTCATACCTTTGCGTGCTGGTGCTCTCCGCCTGGTAAAAGGGTTTGAAGATGTTAGGCTGATGCACCTCCCCGATGCCGATACCGGTATCAAAAACATAGTATTCAATCTTACCATCCTTTAAAGCATAACCAAACTCGACCTTCCCTTCCCGGGTGAATTTAACCGCATTGCTCACAAGATTTGTTATCGACTGGAACAGCTTGTAACCATCTGTATTGATAATGATCTCTTTGTCATGCACCGGCACATCAAACCTTAAAATGAGATTCTTTTCCTCCGCAGCGGGCCGGAACCTGTCGTAAACCCTCTGCAGCATGGCATTCAGTTCCGTATCCTTCAGGATCAGCCTCACAACCTTTGCTTCAATCTTGGATATCTCAACAACATCGTCCAGGATCTCCAGGAGATGATCAGAGCTGTGAGTGATAATATCCATGAACTCAAAGCGGTCCTCCATAATATGTCCGGGTTCGCCCAGGAGTGTTGTGAATCCGACAATCGCGTTCAGCGGCGTCCTTATCTCGTGCGACAGATTATTCAGAAACGCTGTTTTTAAACGGTCGCTTTCCGAGGCCCTCTCACTGACTTTTTCGAACTGCTGACTGATCAGTTTCTGAGAGGTGATATCAAAAAAGATCCCGATCAGACCGGTTGCCCTGCCGCTCTTTTCATCAATCAAAGGAACCGAACTGTCTTTGATCCATTTTACCTCTCCGCCAGCAGTCGTGATCATGATCTCCGCCTGGTATCTCTTAATCTCCCTGTGGATAATTTTTTCACGCGCTTCAACCCGGTCATGGGGAACGTCCACGTTAAGAGGAACGACCTCTTCAATCATGCTCTGAAACCGCTGCTCGGTGAGCTCTTCCGGGTCGACACCAAAAAGATCTTTGATGCCATACCCAAGGTTCTGAAAGGACCCTTCCCCAATAGCTGTGCCAAAGACCAGCTGATAGGGCACACCACCGGCATTCTCAATAGCCCTGGATAAGCATCCGGCGGAATAATTTATCTGCTCAACCTCCTCTTTTTCGGAGCGGCAGTCAAGATAGTCGGGAGAAGACTCTGGTCTCATAATTATCTTATTTTTATTTATCTTCTTTTCTTTCACAATATCCATAAAATAAGGAAACACTCTGCCGGTCCTCTTTGATAAGAATCAGCAAAGCACACATTATCAACTCCTTACAATAATCTATAAACATAGTAAGGATTAAATCCAGAGGTTAATCGGGATAGGGGGGAAATTGTTACCCGGTACTGGGTGCTGGCCCTGTGAAATAGTACCGAAATAGCACAAAAGCCTACGATTAAGCATTATTTCACAGGGCTGGGTTTTCTTTGCGACCTTGGGTTTTAAAGCTTTGCGTTCTTTGCGGTTAATGGATTTCGAGATCCGAATACCGAACACCGAATAAGTGCTTATCGAATGTTGGTTTTTATTAAACAGTTGTTAACTGAAAAATTAGTATATTTGAAATTATTATAGAAAGAGCCTGCGAAAATTATCAACTACTGTGAAGAAGTACACTGATAATGAGATCATCGAATGCCTGAGAAACCGTCAGAGTTATGTTGTTCATTACCTGTCCGATGAATATATGCCCATGATAAGGATGATGGTCCATCAGAAGGGCGGCACCACCGACGACGCACGCGACATCTTCCAGGACGGATTAATAATAATGCTCGAAAAACTCGATAATAAGCAATTTGCACTTACATGTAAGTTCAAGACATTCCTGTATTGCGTCTGTGAGCATCTGTGGAAAACACTTCTTGAAAAACGGCAATCCGCCGCAAATTACCTTACCCGGAATCCCGAACAGGAGGATGACAGGGATTTTACAGAGCTGCCTGATCACCAGATGTATGAAAAGATCTTCCAGGAGGTCTTCAAAACACTCGACCCGATCAGCAGAAAAATCCTGACCCTCTACTGGAAGGAATTATCACCGCAGAAGATCGCCGATAAGCTCGGATATACATACGGATATGTCAGGAAGAAAAAAAGTGAGGCCCAGAGTGAACTAACGGAAAAAGTGAAGAAACATCCGGAATATATCCGGATCAAAAGTACCGAGGATGCGGTGAGGGAGGTGGTCCACTAGGTGGCACAGGGCTCAGGGCTCAGGGCTCAGCGCGAAACGAGTAACTAAAAACAAGAGAGTCCTGCAACCAAATAGGAAAAAAGAGAGTCTGGTAAATGATGACAAGGAGAAACAGACATATTATTCACGGGCACAACGGAACCAGGAGCGGTTTTGAGAGTGACCTTATGGCCGACAGCAGCGATGATGCTCTCTTTGAGACCATTGGCGATTATATGAAGGGCCGTATGGATATCGAGGATGTGAAGAACGACCCGGATCTGTTAAATGTCAGGGAGTCTGTTAAAGTGATGATCACCGATTATAATAAGAACAAACCCGGACATAAGGAAAACGAAAAATATATAAGGGAAATATTCGCTGAAGAGGGAGATACCCGTTTGAATGAGGAGATTAAAGAGATAAAACAGGAGATCGAAAATAACAAGCTGAACGATATAACTGCAGATTGGGTCAGGGAATGGCACGAGAAAAAACAGAATTCCTTTTCGAAGGATGCAAAATCAGAAGAGATAAGAGATTTTATTACAAGTGCAATCAGTTCTGCCGATAATGAACCGGTGGAGATCCCTAACGACGAGGTACCCAATAGATCCCGGCGCAATCTCTTCGTACGTTTTGCCACACTTTCAGCTGCAGCAATTCTCGGGGCTTTCCTGCTCTTAAGAGCCCTCCTGCCCTCTTCAGATCCTGAAAAACTTTTTAACTCATACTATGAGCCATTTGCTGCAATGTCGACCGTGACCAGAAGCATAAATAATGATGAATCAAATATCTATTCTCTGGCAATTGAAAGCTACAAATCGGGTGATTACCAGAAAGCGGCAACCGGATTTTCGAGTGTACTGGAGAAAGATCCTTCCATTGTCTCATCAAAATTTTTCCTGGGACTATCACAGCTTGCCCTTAAAAATTATGACGGAGCCATCAACCTGCTTTCAGCGGCAGCTAATAATTCCGGCGAGTATGGAAAAGAAGCAAGATGGTATCTTGGCCTTGCATACCTTAAAACATCCAATAAAGAAAAAGCGTTTGAGTGCTTTACACTTCTTGCCGGTTCAGACGGCTTCTACCGTGAACGGTCAGAGAAGATCCTGCGACGTCTCAGATAGTATATTGCCCCTCCTGCAATAAGTATTACAAAACCTGCATAAATTAAATAATGTTTATAGTCTGGCGTTACCGGCGCATTGTCACCGAGTACTTCATAAGCGGCCCAGTAATACGGATTTTTAAATGCAGGGGGCGAATTCTCCAGGTACCGTAGCTTTGAAAGCCGCATAGCTTCATTTTTCATTTTGCCCATTGAAAGATACCTGTAAAAATGTGTCATTATTTCCGCGCTCGACTCATCATTTATTTCCCACGCAGTTTTGATCACGGATGAAGCACCGGCAAGAGTGAAGCTGCGGGCAAGACTCATTAACCCTTCGCCATAATATAATGTACCTGTCCCTGAATTACAGGCGCTGAGTACAACCATCGGCGAATTGATCCTGGTCAGGCTTATTTCATAATTATACAACCTGGCATTATTCGGGGAAACATCATGAGAATCAAATATCAGATAAGAGTATTGTGAGTTTACGCTGTCGCTCATGGAGTGCATTGCCAGGTGAAATATTGCAGGATTGAGCAAGGCAGACAGAAAATTGGCCTTGGTGGCCAGTTCACCACTATATGAATCGCCCTTGAACCACTTATGTATCGAGCCTATCTCATCGCCTGCTCCCTGAAGTTGTGAATATGTTCCTCCTGCCGGGGATGTTCCCTGGTATTCCGGGGAAAATGCAAGCACCTTCATTCTTCTTTTTGCATTGCTGGATTTACCTGAGATCAGCGATGAAGAATAAGCGTAAGAAAAGGTATAATCATTGATCAGATAGCTGAGCCCCTCATAATCCTTTTGATCCGGACGAGGTCCGGTCTTAAGGAAGGCATCGAACGGGAGCCAGCCGATCTCTTCATCGGGTATTATGATGAGATTTTTCCCCTTGAAAAGCCCTTCAACAGGTTTAATAAGGTTATTGTACATGTAACTCAGAGCACCGGTATAGCTTGTGTAATTATTATTGCCATGGCCGGCAGTAACAGAAGGATTTACAGTATTACGGATGAGCTCTGCATTTTTAACAAAAAGAGAATCGAGCCATAGTTCACGGAAGTACAGATGATCACGGGAAATCAAAAAAACATACAGCCTTCTTTTACCGTCTGAATATTTATTTGAGAGGAGATAATCGATAATTGTCTCATCGGTTTTCAACTGTTTTTGAATAAGGTGCAGCGTCAATGGTTCTGTTTTCCTGAGGAGATCATGATATTGGGGGAACACCTTTTCCATTTCACCGGTCACCTTTTCCTTTTCACGGTTCATATCAAAAAGATCATCCTTCCACAGGGCAATTTTATTGCTGTCGGGAAGCGCCTTCCTGGTCTCATCCTGCAGCAGGTTGTTATATGCTGCGATGTTTCCGGTGAGCTGGTTTTGTTTTTCCCGGAGGGAATCAGGGATACCCGAGGAATAAAGCAGCTCATTTCCGGTAATTTCATTGCGGAGAATGGCGGCTTTGGCTTTCTGGGCAATGGAATACATCCTGTATCCCCATAGAGTCTTCCCTGGTTGCGGAATAAATACTATATGCCAGATGAGTCGCGAAGAGATATGTCTCTTTTTCATTTTCAGCAAGATAGATACGACTCTCCTCCGTCATGTAATTATTTCTGATCCTGTCGATCAGCTGAAGTGCCAGTTCAATTGTCTCAAGACTTTTGCCCATCGCTTTAGCTTTAACTGCAGGATCCTTCTGCTCGCCGGCATAAAGCTCCAGTGCACTGGCTTTGCTTTTCAGGTTATCGAGCAGACGGATATCAAAAAGCGATGAGTCGATTGACGGGTTTGAGAATATATCACTATTGTTAAAATCTTTCACAACTGCAATAAGTGATTTCTGATAATAGTATAAGCGCATCGAGAATCTAATTTATCTTATAATGGTTCACCAATATAGTTTATATGATAAGGAAACAAGTGTATGTTTTTCACCATAGTTTTTCAGACAGATTGATAGAGCTTTTTTATGAGCATCAAGTGCCTCGTCATTTCTTCCTTCAGATCGCAGAAATAGCCATAATCAAAGTATACTTCTGCCAATCTGTAATATTTATCACCTGATTCTTTAATAAAACTTGATATAGATTTAAGGTAGAACTCCTCAGCTTTTTTTGAATTTCCTAGTTTTAACATAATGCTTTTGCAATATTTAGATATATAAGTGATAATCCTGAGAGATTATATCTTAAATTTAACTTGCATTTTTTTAAAGATAATTAAGAGCAAATAAATAATTATTTGTTTCAATATATGCAATACTAATATTTATATAGGCTGATGATAAACTGTTAAGACATTTTTATCTCTTTATCAAGATTCTGATAAATCCTAATACTTTTTTCAAGATATTCAATTGCAAGATCAAAAGATTTTTTAATGTTATAAATGTATCCTCTATTGTTAAAAATATCAGCTAATTCTTGGAATTTTGATTTCTATTGATATAAGATTCAGCTTTATAATTATATTCAAGAGCTTTTTCATAAATTTTCCAAAGTCAAACTAACTACTACCAAGATTATTATATGCTGCAAATAATATATTCTTAGATGGATTATTCTTTGGATTTAATACTTGAATATATTGTTCTCTTCTGCTTTTATAAAATCTCCGGAATTATAATAATATCAGAATATTTTAAAAATAGGTTGTAGGTTTAGTATCCTGTCCAGATGAACTTATCCTGAATAACAATGAAGAAAAATAATCATAATTAAAATGATCCTTTTCATTAATAATACTTATCGAATTTAATTAAGGAACAATTTCAGAATAATATTAATACTTAAAAAAATAAAAGAGCATTACTTATTATAGAATGCTCTTTTACTCTTTAAATTAATCTCGATTATTATTTTGGAGGTTTTGGAATAATAATTATTGGTCACCTCCATTACCTTCTCCTTCACCTCCCCCCTAACATAACTCATTGCATGAGTATTCAATATCTCATTTTCCGATAATTTAGAAATTAACTGATCAAAATTTCTGACCGTTTTTGCTGATTTGTCTGCTTTTTTCATGATTGTATAGTTTAAGATTTAAATTAAATTCTGGTGCTTTATCGGGATATGTAAGAAATTGTTACCTGAGAACTTGTAACTATTACATACCATAATTCAATTTAAAATCTTATAAAGTAGTAGAAGAGAACTAATTATGAACATTATTAACACAGGTTTTTTCACGGAAAAAAAGATTAATTCCAATGTTGTTTTATGCGTCTTTATGCCTTCATCCCTTTGCGTCATTTCGCATTTTTGTCATAATAGCAGGTAACAATTTACACATAAACCCGATATAACTCTGTAATTTGATTAAAAGGATTTAATCTGATGTCTGCCAAAAATGAGTTTAGTTACATATCTGATAGTCAGTTTTAATTTAAAATCAACAAGAAATGACTGATAAATACTGGGTGGCCAAGAGGCCAGGGAATAATGAAGATCATGCGGTCCATAAAGAAGATTGTCCATTCCTGCCCGACGATGACAAGAGGATCTACCTGGGTGAATTCAGCTCCGGTGAAGATGCCGTAAGAGAGGGTCGAAGATACTTTGGCAGTACAAATGGCTGTCTTTTCTGTTCAAAGGAACATAATGTGCATAAAGGAAATCACTTCAGGTTTAAATGGCTTGAGATCGATCCGGTTGAGCAACAGGCAACGCTGCCCTACGAGGTGAGCCTGATATGCTGTGTGAATTAGTTAAGGTAATTAAGAACTGTCACAGAGTTACGCAGAGGATACACAGAGTTGCACAGAGTTGGCCAGAAGCAGATACTGGTTTATTACTGCTTCAGGGTGAAATCATCCGCATCATTCAGAACGGGGAATTTCTTTCTGAAACCCGACAGATCAGTCAGGGATATTTCAGCTGAAACGATACATTCCTCTTCTTTTCCTGCGGAAGACAGGATCCCGCCCTTAGGGCTCACTATCATTGAATCGCCACAATGCTCAATTCCCGCACCATCTGTTCCGATCCTGTTTGATCCGGCAACATAACACTGGTTTTCAATTGCCCTCGCTTTAATGAGTACGTTCCAGACATTTTCCCTTGATACGGGCCAGTTGGCAGAGTAAATCATAAGATCAGCATCTTCCCTGTTCCTGCTCCAGACCGGGAAGCGCAGATCATAACATATATAAGGTGCGATCTTAACTCCCCTGAATTCAAAGACAAGCCGCGATTTTCCGGCCGTAAAAAGCCTGTCCTCCCCTCCCATGCTGAACAGATGACGTTTATCATAATGCCATACTTCGTTTTCAGGAGATACAAATACCCACCTGTTAAGGTAGTTTGCATTCTCTTTCACTATATAGCTTCCGCACAATCCGAAGTTACCCTTCCTGGCAATATTAATCATCCATTCTCTTGTCTCTCCAGCGGGCGATTCGCCTAATTTCACGGGATTCATCGAAAAACCGGTATTAAACATTTCAGGAAGTATTACGATATCGGTTTTATTAAACAGCGGAGTGATGATTCCGGAAAGATTCCGGAAATTCAGGGATTTATCTTCCCAGGCTGTGTCGGACTGGATGACTGAAATATTCATAGAACAAAGATAATTAATGTAATCAATCAGGTGGTTTTCATCTGCTTTTATACCTCTGACTTTGCGCACTTTGCGCCTACTTAGCGTGCTTTGCGGTTAAAAAGGACTTTTTCGACAGCCCACAAAAAAAAATACAGGCTGAAATATGCCTGTACTTTTCAAGATTAGGGTCAGGTTAATTATTTTTTATTCAATGATGCATAATAATCGCTGAAGATCCCATTGATAAGCGGTTTGTAATACAACCAGAAGAATCTACGTGTATCATCAGGCTTATCGGAAAAGAATATTCCTTTCAGCTTCTCAACACCTTTTATTCTGGAGGTCCAGAACGGGAGATCATTAGTTGCAAAATCACCCGAGAAATAAAAGCATCTCATTGCAACCGGATCCTGGACGACAGCCGGGAATTCGTTCATAAGGGAATTGCTGATCAGAAGAGAATCACCCGCAGGCGTTGTATCGAGCTTAAATTTTGAAATTACCTTGTTCTGAAGAGGCTCAATAATGTCAAACCACTGGTCAAATGCTACAGGTGAAATGACCCCGTATTTCTGCAAAGAAGCTTCGTCGGTGATTATCTGTGGCAATGGATTTTTAAGTTGTTTCCCTTCTTCGAGAATGACAATATCTTTTTCCTTGAGAATGACAATACCCGGTTTTGTAAAAGTCCACGGCTTTCTGTATTGTTTACGGTACATGGCAGTCATCCACACAGGGAAATCGTTTGCAGTTGTATCGAGAGTTGAGAAATATTTTCCGGTCCATCCTGTGAAGCTGATCCCAAGCTTTTCCTGGGTCCTGACAGATTCAAAATCAGCTGTGGGGTATTCGAAGGAGTTATATTCCATTATAATGAGTTTATTCCTGTCCTTCATCTCTTTAAGAAGCAGGAAGTCATTATTATTCAGCCCGCCATAGATCTTTCTTGATTTTCTGCTCTTGTTTATGCCCCGGAACCAGTCATTGAAAAAAACACCATACATATCTGTAAAATATAAGGCATCATTTTTCTCTGCAAGACTAATCAGATCATTAAGCCGGTAATCATTCCTCTCCCATTTTTTGTCGCGAAGCGGACGTTGCGGGAAGAATCCGTAATAATCTTTTTTGTATGAATAACTGTTATTACCTTCTTTCTTCACAAATCGCTTATTAGTTAATATCCAGCTAAATGACTTGTGATGATCGCGTTCCAGGGTGGGCACGGTTTTGTCGACTATTATAATGTCAATTGGTTTCTTTGATTCAGCGCTCCATCGGATAAGATTAATTACAGGCAGGGCAATAATTATTGCCAGAATGATAGCTACAATAAGCAGAGTTTTTTTCATAACTGAATATATCTGAATGTATTCAAATACAATAACTACAACCCTTTATTTCCGGAAAAATGAATTTCAACCGTTAAATGTATTAATTTATTTTTTTTAAAGAAAATAAATCTGAGGCAATTTAGCAAAAAATATCGAACCGCAAAGAGGTTAGTACCCGCAGGCTGAATTATTTCCTCTTTTGTCTGCGCCACCGGCTTTTTTTCCGTCCTGCCGTATCATGATAGCATTTATGCTTCCTATTGATGGGCGTTCCTTTAATGTGTGACCCATATTTCTCAGTTTCTCCAATGAAAGACTGTCTATTGCATCCTTTTCATACATGATATAGTCGGGTAACCATTGATGATGGAACCGTCGTGCATCAACTGCCTGCCCTATATTCATCCCGAAATCGAGTACGTTTATGATCACCTGGAACACTGTGGTAGGGATTGTCGATCCACCGGGTGATCCCAGAACGAGCAGCAGTTTCCCGTCTTTTTCAATTATGGTGGGTGTCATCGAGCTTAGCATTCTTTTTCCCTGCTGGACTGAATTAGCCTCACCGCCAACCAATCCGTACATATTCGGGAAACCCGGCTTGACAGAAAAATCATCCATCTCGTCATTAAGTAAAAATCCGGCGCTGTCGACCACAATGCTGTTTCCGAACGTATTGTTTAACGTAGTTGTAGTCGAAACAGCGTTCCCGTAAGCGTCGACAACAGAATAATGGGTGGTCTCCTCACTCTCGTATCCTTCCGGAGAGCCTGGCTTAATATCCCGGGAAACTGATGCTCTGTTCTCTTTAAAGGTGCTCATCCTTTCTGAAAGATATTTTTTGCTGATTAACTGATTGACAGGTATTTTTACAAAATCAGGATCACCCGGGTATTCAGAGCGGTCGGCGAATGCCCGTCTCTCTGCCTCTGCGATCAGATGAACTGTACGGAAGGAATTAAATCCCCAATCGCTGAACGGGTAAGGATCTGTCATTTTCAAAAGCTGGATCAGAATTATTCCCCCTGCCGAAGGCGGAGGCGCGGTAATGATCTTATAACCTTTATAATCAGCAGTAAGCGGCATCCTGGAAACCGCCTTGTATTCTGCCAGGTCCTGCCGGGATATGATCCCATTGCCTCTTTTCATCTCATTGACAAGGAGTTGTGCCGTTCTTCCGGAATAAAATCCCTCATGGCCATTATCTCTTATTCTCCTCAGAGTTCCCGCCAGATCGCGCTGAATCAGGGTATCTCCCTCCTTCCATAGTGAATCCTTTACAAAGGCTATCCTGGCAGAGTTCCTCTCAATAAAGGCTTGTCTGTTGGAATTGAGTACTGCTGCCTGGCGATGCGTCAGAGGAAATCCATTTTCAGCAAGATCGATTGCCGGTTGAATCACATCTTTAAAGGGAAGCTTTCCATACTTCGAATGAGCCATCAGCATTCCGTCAACAGTTCCGGGAACACCGCTGGAAAGACGGGTGTCCGTGCTCAATCCTGCTACCACATTTCCCGATTTATCAAGATACATATCCCGTGATGCCTTGCCAGGCGCCTTCTCCCTGTAGTCGATAACCTCTGTTGTGCCATCCATGGTCCTGATTAGCATAAATCCGCCTCCTCCCAGATTTCCTGCTTCCGGGTGGCAGACAGCAAGTGCGAACTCGGTTGCCACTGCAGCATCGACGGCATTTCCGCCTTTTTTAAGGATACTTACTCCGATGGCGGAACTCTGCGGGTGTGCGGAGACAACCATTCCGCTGTCGGCAATAATGTCCTGACCCTCAATAAATTTATCATTCAGTTTAGGAGGCCAAACTGAACAGCCTGTAAGAATTACCAGGCTGAAGATTATTCTTATACCGTTATTCATTGAGTCTTTCCAGTTTTAATTTTCATATCAGATTTAAGAATGTGCTTCCTTCGTGTTCCTTTGTGTTGAACTTTGTGTCCCTTAGTGGTAAAAAAATTAAACCACAAAGTCGCACCAAGGATTACACAAAGGGTCACAAAGGATTTTTGAGAATAATAAGCTCTATATCTATAATTAATACAATTATAATATTAATGTCACTATAAACACAGCATCCCGATGGAAATCTGTGAGAACAAAAATTGTTTTACTACTTTTACGCAAATATTTTAAGGATGCTCGCAAATCAACCTCTGGCTGAAAGATTAAGACCGCGTGACCTCAGTGAGTTCTGCGGACAGGATCATCTTGTAGGCCAAAATGCGGTTTTGAGGAAAGTGATTGAATCGGGTAATATACCTTCCTTTATATTATGGGGTCCTCCGGGTGTGGGAAAAACCACTCTGGCCGGGATCATAGCCAACACGCTGAAACGGCCTTTCTTTCATCTGAGCGCCGTACATTCGGGAGTAAAAGATGTCAGGGAAACAATTGAGAAGGCAAAAAGCCAGCAGTTCTTCAATCAGCCCAACCCAATACTGTTCATAGATGAGATCCACCGTTTTAATAAATCCCAGCAGGATTCTCTCCTGAGTGCTGTGGAGCAGGGTGTAATAACCCTTATCGGAGCCACAACGGAAAATCCTTCTTTTGAAGTAATATCCCCGCTTCTTTCCAGGTGCCAGGTATATATAATGAAACCTTTAACTGAAGATGAGCTTCTTATCTTAATGCACAGGGCGCTGAAAAAGGATAGCTACATGGCAGCATATAACATCGAGATTGCTGAACATGAGGCATTGATAAGGGTCTCGGGCGGTGATGCAAGAAAACTTTATAATGCGCTTGAACTAGTGGTAAGCTCGGAGGCAAATGAATCATCGTCAGAAAAAATCATCATTGACAATGAGATGGTTTTAAGACATGTTCAGAAGAATCTTGCCATGTATGACAAGAACGGAGAACAACACTATGATATAATCTCAGCCTTCATAAAATCAATGAGGGGAAGTGATCCGAATGCTGCGGTGTACTGGCTTGCCAGGATGGTTGAAGGAGGTGAGGACCCGAAGTTCATTGCCAGGCGGATGCTTATACTGGCGGCAGAAGATATTGGTATGGCCAATCCGAACGCCTTGCTGCTTGCCCAGGCCTGCTTCGAAGCGGTGAATGTTATAGGTTGGCCCGAATCGAGGATTATCCTGTCGGAAGCTGCAATATATCTGGCTTCTTCACCCAAGAGCAATTCATCCTTAATTGCAATCGACGGTGCAATAGCGAAAGTAAGAGATGAAGGAGACCTGCCTGTCCCGTTGCACATAAGAAATGCGCCAACAAATCTTATGAAGAATCTGGGTTATGGAAAAGATTACAAGTATGCGCATAGCTATTCAGGTAATTTTGTTCCTGATAATTTTCTGCCGGATGAGATAAAGGGAACTGTTTTCTATGATCCCGGAACAAACCCGAAAGAGGAAGAGGTCAGGAAAAGACTATCCGTTATGTGGAAAGACATCTATAACTATGATAAGAAATAGTTGATGGGTGCTGGCCCTGTGAAATAGTACAAAAATAGCACAAAAGCCTACGATTAGGCATTATTTCACAGGGCTGGGTGCTGAACAAGAAACCATAAACATCAATTCAAACACATTAACTTCCTTATTAATTAATATTTTTTTTAACTTTGTTATAATATGTCACAAGCTGCGTTAAATATTCCAGGGATAAATTTTAATGAATCAGGCAATTTTCTATTGATTGCAGGACCATGTGTCGTGGAAAGCGAAGAGATAGTTTTTGAAACAGCCGGTCATCTGAGGATGTTATCTGAAAAATACCGGATCCCCTTTATATTTAAATCGTCGTACAGGAAAGCCAACAGATCAAGAGCAGATTCTTTCACAGGTATCGGCGATATTAAAGCGCTTAAAATTCTTGCTGAAGTACGCTCGAAATATTCCATCCCGGTTATTACCGATATACATAACCCGAATGAAGCTGAGATGGCGGCCCCTTTTGTTGATGTATTACAGATCCCGGCTTTTCTCTGCCGGCAGACCGATCTTCTCAGTGCAGCCGGGCGGACAGGAAAGTGGATAAATATTAAGAAAGGGCAGTTCCTGTCGGGATCATCGATGAAATTCGCTGTGGAAAAGGTCAGGGAATCGGGAAACAATAACATAATGCTGACCGATCGCGGTAATATGTATGGTTATCAGGATATTGTGGTTGATTTCAGAAACATACCCGAGATGAAAAAGATCGGGGTCCCTGTTATAATGGATATTACACATTCGCTTCAGCAACCCAACCAGGATCAGGGTGTCTCGGGAGGCAGGCCCGAAATGATTGAGACCCTGGGCAAAGCTGCAATAAGTGTGGGAGCCGACGGAATTTTCATAGAAACTCATCCCAACCCTGCAGCTGCAAAATCGGATGGAGCAAATATGCTGAAACTCTCAGAGATGGAAAACCTTTTAATTAAGCTCATTGCGTTGAGAAAAACAATAAATTCATTTAATTATTAAACCTTAATACCAGTAGTATGAAGAAACTAGTTTTTATTATGGCAGGATTGCTGATAATGTCTGTCGTAGGCGCTCAAACACTTGAAGAAATAGTGAAAAAGTATACCGAAGCCAACAAGCTTGACAATGTCAAGAACCTGAAAACAATCAAGATCACGGCAAATCTTTCTGTGATGGGAATGGAAATGCCTATGGTTATATGGATGAAGAATCCTGACAAAATAAAATCCGTGACTACCTTTAACGGACAGGATATGATTCAGGTTTTCGATGGAACCAAAGGGTATGCCGTAAACCCAATGACAGGCTCAACAGATCCTGTGGAGATGACTCCCGATCAGATAAAGCAGACTCTCAGAAACAACATGTTCCAGAATTTTATGGCAGATTATTTAAAGAATGGCCAGCTTGTTCTGGTTGGTGAGGAAAACGTGAGTGATAAACCGGCATATAAGGTCAAAGCTACGGTCGAAGGCGGAACAGAAATCGACTTATTCATCGATAAGACCTCTTATTTCATTGTAAAGACAACCACAACAGCGTCAGGTATGACAATGGATTCATTCCCAACAGATTATACAGAAACCAGTGGAGTAATATATCCGATGAAAACATCCACATCCGCACAGGGAATGGATATGCTGATCAACTTCACCAAAGTCGAGGTTGACACACCAATGGAGGACAGCATCTTTGTAGTAAAGATGTAATATAATATTCCTGATTTCAACCGGTTAGCGAATTGATTAATTCCGGCGAAAAGGAACCACAAAGGATCACAAAGTACACCACTAAGGAGCACAAAGGAAAAACCATAAATAATTTTTTTTCAACGGCCTCATCATAAAATATATTCTATAAAACCTTTTGAATATTAACAATAAATGACGGACGAATTGTCCGTCATTTATTTAAAGCAGCTGGCCTGTAAGCCGGATTCTGTACTGTTCAGGTATCTGTGAAAGATTTTAGAACAGCTCCTATCATTTATCTGGGCACTGTATCGCTGCAGTGCTCATACGACCTACCCCCCGGCATCGGACGAGCAGCCCTTACCGCCGGTATACATGGTCTTTCAACCCATATGGCGTACGGCTCCCTGTGTTGCCACAACGACCGGTAAGCTCTTACCTCACCTTTTCACCCTTACCGCCCCGACATAGCCGGGGTGGCGGTTATTTTCTGTTACACTACAATACCCTCACGGATATCTTCCCGTTAGGAAGTATGGTGCTCTTTGTTGCCCGGACTTTCCTTCCCTGTAAATAGAGACGATAGGATGGCCTGCTGCTCTGCAAAGGTAAGAAATTGACCCGGATTGGCGTTCCCACTTTATAATTATGATTAATTTTGGCCCTTTGTGTTACTTTGGAATCATGAGATATATTGATATAAAGGACTACGATTATGACCTTCCTGCAGAGCGCATTGCACAGCATCCCGTTAATGAGAGAGACGGATCACAACTGCTTATTTACAGGGATGAAAAGATCATAAAGGATACCTTCAGTAATATTGATGAATATCTCCCGCCTGATTCGCTCCTTGTATTTAATAATACACGTGTAATCCGTGCCCGGATTTTATTCCGAAAAGCTACAGGAGCCGTCATTGAAATCCTCTGTCTCGAACCGCTCCTTCCATCGGACTATGAATTATCATTTGCTTCAAAAGAATCAGTTGAATGGAGATGCATTGCAGGAAATCTTAAAAAATGGAAAAACGGGGTATTGAAGACTCCGTTCAGCTATGACGGAAAACAGTATATTCTGATGGCAGAAAAGCTCATGTCCGATGGCGATACGGTTCATATAAAATTCAGCTGGAACAGCGTGGAGATTGACTTTGGTGAAGTGATTGAAGCAACAGGCCATATTCCTCTTCCGCCATATATTAACAGAAGGGACGAAGAAGAAGATGCTGAAAGATACCAGACTGTCTATTCAAGTATCAGGGGTTCTGTCGCTGCACCAACTGCCGGATTGCATTTCACTCAGAAAGTCCTTGAAAAGATCAGGGACAGAAGCATAAAAATGACTGAACTGACCCTGCATGTAGGTGCTGGTACTTTTCAACCGGTCAAGACCAGTAATATTTACGAACATGTGATGCATTGTGAGCATTTTTCAATTGATGCCCGGGCTTTAGGTTTGATCATTGAAAATCCCGGAAAGATAATACCGGTCGGCACCACATCTGTAAGAACCCTGGAAAGCCTCTACTGGCTGGGAGCTAAGCTGATCCGGAATCCGGCTGACAGCTTTCCATGCCTGTCTCTCGGCCAATGGGAAGCTGATGAGATGGTAACTGATATCCCGGTAAGAGATTCGCTTGAAGCATTATTGAACTATATGAAAACGCGGAACTTATTTTTTCTCAGTGCTGAAACAAGCATAATGATCGTTCCGGGCTATAAATTCAGGATAACAAATGGTATGGTTACTAATTTTCATCAGCCCTGCAGTACATTATTGCTTCTTATTTCAGCATTTACAGGGAAAAAATGGAAAGAGATTTATACCTTTGCGCTTGAAAACGGATTCAGATTTTTGAGTTACGGTGACAGCTCGCTTTTATTGAAGTAAGCATGTCATTCATCAATGGAACAGGGCATTTAATCAAATATAGTTTCCTTAACGAAAATTTTAGTTTAATTTTGAGAATCAATCTAATTTTCGTTATTTTGACATAAAAATAATTCAGGATGAATGATAACAGGATAATGCAGCAGGTGACAGCTATTTTTTCTACCTTCATGGTGCTTTTTTATCTGGGTATCGGCATTTATCTTGTTTTCTATTTCAACATGAGTTATCTTGACAAATCTGTAAGAATTATCGTAGGATCTGCTTTCATTTTTTATGGCTTATACAGGGCTTACAGGTCTTATGTTCAAATAGTCGAGGTTTTTTTTACAAAAGATGAGGACGATAAGTAGACTGTATGCTGGTGAGAACTGACTTGGCACACACTTTGCAGTAATTAAAATAAATATTGACCTTATCTAAATTTAGGATTATGAACAGAGCATCAGTTATTCAAAATTTTATTATTATTGCGTTCCGGTATAAAAGATTAAAACTTTCAAGTGCAGTGAATAAAACAATAAATCATAAGGTATTCTTATATATCTCCGTATTTGGGTTATTGCTGTTTCTTGTATCGTGCGGGCAAATAGGCAAAAAAGCCACAAACGAAACTCCTACGAGAGGAAACATACGGATTGTTTCTGATGAGTCGTTTCAACCGCTCATTGAAACTGAAGTTTTTACATTTATCCATCTGTATTCCAGGGGCAACGATCAAACCGGTTTATAAGCCTGAATATGATGTTATAAATGATTTCATGAATGATTCAGTAAAAGTAATCGTTACCAGCAAGAAGCTTACTGATGATCAGATCAAGTATCTTCGTGACAATCAGGTTATTGCACGTACAACGACTTTTGCTTACGATGCTCTGGCCATTATAACTAACCATGATAACAAGGATTCGCTCATAAAATATAATACGGTTAAGGATATTTTCACCGGTAAAATAAAAAAATGGAAAGAGGTTAATAACAAATCAAAGCTGGGTGATATAGCAGTAATTTTTGATAACAAGAAGTCGGGAAATATCAGGTATTTTAAAGAACTCTTTGATATAAAAGACTCTTTAGGCACGAATTTCTTTGCAGTCAACAATAATGCAGAAGTCATAAATTATGTTTCAAGGAATCCCGATGCTCTTGGAATAATCAGCGTTAACTGGATAAGTGACAAGAATGATTCGCTAACCATGAGTTTCATCAAAAAGGTAAATGTAGCAGCTATCTCGCAGCAGTTCGTAAATGATGGAAGCTATTATCGTCCGCAACAGGGTTTCATTGTTGATAAATCATACCCATTCGTAAGGGAGATATATCTTATCTCAAGGGAGATATTTTCGGGACTGGGTTCAGGATTTGTAAACTGGGCATGTGGCGAACAGGGACAACGCATAGTGCTGAAATCGGGACTCGTTCCTGCAACAATGCCGATAAGGCTGGTGCAGATAAGGCACTAGCGAAGGGCACAGGGCACAGGGCACAGGGCACAGGGCAACCAGGGCACAGGGCACAGGAAGGGCAAAGGCCAGGGCGAAGGGGAACGGAAAATGGGCAACTTGAATTAATAAATTTAAAAAAGAAGAAATAAGTACTAAAATTGACATCAAATAATGATCGCTATGAAACGTTTAATTTTAAGACCAGCAATTTTTCTGGCAGTTTTAATTACAGGTTTTTCGGTTAATATAAAGGCACAGGATTTAGAGTCTGCTACTCAACTGACAAGGAGTGAACAGTACGATAAAGCCCAGGCCATGTTCCAGCAATTAATACAGAAAGAACCAACAAACAGCAAAAATTATTTTTTCGCAGGTGAGAATTACCTTCTGGAATATTTTGCTGACACCATATCCAACTCATTGACAGTTGCATCGAAATCTGCTAAAGAGATGTATCAGAAAGGCGTTGACGTAAATGCCAATGACCCTCTTAATTATGTAGGGCTCGCCAAAGTTGCATTTTATCTTGGCGACAACAAAACAGCTACCGATATGAGGGCAAAAGCCAGGAGCCTGCTCCTTCCCTTCAAGAACATAAAGAAAATTGTTCCTCCTGCTCCGGAGTACGCGTTTGCGCTGGCAAAGATTGCCGAATCGTATATTAAGGAATCGGAAGTAGATACATCACTGGCACTTCCTCTGATAAGGGAGGCAATTAAAATTGATAATAAAGACAAAGATATCTTCCTGATTGCAGGAGATATCTATATTCTCGTTAATGACGGCTCAAAAGCCATCTCGTTTTATAACCAGGCCCAGTTTGCCGATCCGAACTCCCCGACAGCTAATATGAAAATCGGTAATATTTATGTAAAGGGCCGCGCACTTCAGGCAGCAATTCCTTATTATGAGCAGGCCATTCAGCTAAATGCCAACTATGCTCCTGCCTATCGCGAACTCGGACAACTTTATCTGCTCGCACAGAGGTTTGATCAGTCAAAGGAGTATTTTAAAAAATATCTTGATCTGACTGCAGGTAATATTCCTGCAAAGATCAGGTACGTGAATGCCCTTTTTTATGCAAAGGATTATGATGGTGTTATAAAGAATGTCGAAGATATATTCAAGGTTGACAAATCGAGAGCATATATGAACCGTATTGCCGGTTATTCATGTTATGAGAAGACTCCCCCTGATTATGATAAAGCACTTGCATATATGGAAACCCTCTTCAAGGAAGTGCCAGCCGACAGGATCTTGTGGAAGGATTATCTTTATATGGCCAGGATTATGGTTAAAAGGAATCAGAATTATCCGAAAATGGATGATGATCTTACCAGTCTCCAAACACAGCTCGGCAAAGAAAAAGGCAAACTTGCCATTGCTGCGACTGCTGTAGAAAAAACTAAAGAAAAAGCTGTCATTGAAGATCTGAATGGCAAAATAAACACTGCCAAGGCTAATATGGCAAAAGCAAACGTTGAGATAGACAGTGCTTTCATGGAATATGGAAACGTACTTAATTTAAAACCCGGAGACAAGGCATTGCTGAATGAGATGGCAGTAAACTATAATCTGTTCAGAAGGTACGACGGAGTTGCAATAACTTTATCCAAGATGCTTGATCCGACAAAAGACAACACCGACGAACTTTTACGGATCGGAAGGGCATATTATAATGGTGAAAATTATAAAGCTGCCGATTCGGTATTTACCTCGATCATTAAAAAAACACCTAACTATATTCCTGCCTACCTGTGGGATGCTAATACATTCTCTAAAATGGATCCTGACTTTAAACAGGGACTTGCAAAACCAAAATTTGAGAAAGTTATCGAAGCTGCAAAATCCGACTCATTAAAAAATGAGTCAGCAATGATGGATGCGTTTAGTTATCTGAGCTATTATCACATGATAAATAATAACTTCAGCAAAGCGAAGGAATATTATAACAGGATGATCAATCTCAATCCCGCCAACAAGGAAAACAAGATCAGAGGATATAGCGGAATTGGAATGGTTGAGATACGATCGACTTCAACTGAAAA
Source organism: uncultured Bacteroidales bacterium (assembly GCA_963791065.1). Classification (GTDB taxonomy): domain Bacteria; phylum Bacteroidota; class Bacteroidia; order Bacteroidales; family VadinHA17; genus LD21. The sequence goes on along the minus strand of CAWBQN010000019.1, from coordinate 119,171 downwards.
AACAAATGAGGGCAGACTTCCATATCTGACCAGGGCTACTGAAGCATATAATAAGATCCTTTCGCTTGATCCGAATAATTCTACGGCTAAAGGTCAGATTAATTATATCAATGAATTCATTGCCAATATTAAGAAAGGCATAAATCCGAATGAAATAAAAGGTACAATTACAAATAAAGCCGGTCAGCCCCTGCCTTATGCTTCAATCAGAGTAAAAGACACGGCTGCCGAAAATCTTTCAAACAGTAAAGGTGAATTCAGATTTGAGATCCCGCAGGGATCTGAAACACTGATAATCAGTGCAACCGGGTATAAGGCACAGGAAATACCTATTACAAAATCAAGAGTATATAATATTACACTGGAACAATAAATTTGGCTGAAGTTTTATGCAGTAAATTAAATTGTATTAAATACATAGGGTAAAATAAATTACGACGGTCTTGAAATTTAGAGAATTATTATGATCAAAAGTCTAACATAATTGTTTAGTCTGTTGGAAAAAAACAATTCATAATATATATTTGCAAATCGTAAAATCTTAAACCTAAACAAATCGATAAAAATGAGTAAACAAGGAAGTTCGTTCAAAGATGCGTTGCAGAATGTTTTTGCAACTAGTGCTATTTTAATAGCGTTTATAATAGCCGAAATTTTATTTACACAGCTCATGGCTAGTCCTGCAAATTTTGAAGGTGGAAATCCTGCAGGAAGAGCTCTCCAGGGCAACATTCTTGGGACCATTTATAAAGGTGGTCAGATTGTTCCAATTCTTATGACCTGCGTTTTAGTTCTGATCACCTTCATTATTGAAAGGATAATTACCCTTTCAAGAGCAAAAGGCAAAGGCAGGTTAAACGCATTTGTAAGCCAGCTACAGGCTCTTCTTGCAGCAGACAAGATTGAAGAAGCTATGGATGCTTGCGACAAACAGAGAGGATCTCTTGCAAATGTGATGAAAGCAGGTCTGACACGTTACCGTGATCTCCAGAATGACAAAGAACTTGAGAAAGATCAGAAGATCCTTTCAATTCAGAAATCATTCGAAGAAGCTACAGCTCTTGAGCTGCCAATGCTTTCAAAGAATATGGTTATTTTCTCAACTCTTGCTTCTATTTCAGTTTTAATTGGTCTTATTGGTACAGTTCTTGGTATGATCAAAGCATTCATGGCTCTTGCCCAGTCAGGTGCTCCGGATGCTCTTGCTCTTGCAGAAGGTATTTCCGAAGCTCTTGTAAATACAGCATTTGGTATTACCGGTTCTACATTAGCTATTATTGCATTCAACTTTTTCTCAACAACAATTGACTCTTATACATTTAAAATTGACGAAGCAGGCTTCAGTCTGACACAGAATTTTGCCGCTTCACTGAAGTCCAACTAATTTTAAATTTATCTTTTGGTTTAATAATATAAATAAAAGACTACAATGCCAAAGATTAAATTACCAACAAAGTCGCCCCATATCGACATGACGCCGATGGTTGACCTGTTCTCGGTGGTGCTCACATTTCTGATGCTGACAACTACCATGAGGCAACCGGAACCGGCTCCTGTTGATACGCCTTCTTCAATATCGGAGAAACCCACACCGGATTTTAATACCTTAACTCTTCTTTTATCAAAAGATAATAAGGTATACCTGAATTTTGATAACGGACCTGATACAATGCTTAAATTCCGTCCCAAAATTCTTGAGGAAATGGGAAAGAGATATAATATTGAATTTACTGAGCCTGAGTTAAGGGAATTTGCAAAATATCCTTCCTCAATCGGATTGCCGATCGATCAAATGAAGGCATTCCTGGATACGAAAGATATGAAGGCAAAAACCGCACTCGAAACAGGAATTCCGATTGACTCCACTAATAATCAGCTGGCTGACTGGATCTTTTGTGCTAGAACAGTAAATCCAAACATTCAGGCATGTATAAAAGGTGATGCCAAGACCGGATTTGAGGTAGTGAAGAGAGTTCTTGATATAATGGCCGACAAGAATGTGTTCAAGTTTAACCTGATCACAACTCTTGAATCCGCTAAAATAAATCTCGCAGAAATACAAAAGTGATATGGCAGAAATAATTCAAGAGGAAAAAGCAGGCGGGAAAAAGAAAGCGAAGAAACACGCACCGCATATCGACATGACACCGATGGTTGACCTGATGTGTCTGCTGATCACGTTTTTTATGCTTACCACGGCTTTCAGTAAGGCAAAGATTATGGAAATAAATCTTCCTGAGAAGATCAAAGATCCAAATGCCACGCCTCCTAAGATTCCTGGCAGCCGTACTGTAAACATACTCCTTGGTCCGGATAATAAGATTTATTGGTACCCGGGATTAGTAAGACCGGAAGATTATAATAATCTGCCTCCGGTAAAGGAAACAGATTTCAGTGCTAAAGGTATTCGTCAGTTGCTACTCGATAGAAACAAGACTCTTGCAAGAAAGATAGCTGAATTCAAAGACGAGGTTCTGAAAGGTAAGATAGTTATGCCGCCGGACTCTGTTCAGAAGCATATCAGCAAAATGAAAACTGATGATGATACCGGACCAATCGTTCTGATTAAAGCTTATAAAAAAGCAACATACGGGAACTTTGTGGATATACTCGATGAGATGAATATCTGCGGAATAGCCCGTTATACATTTGTAGATATGGCTTTTTATGAGAATACTATGGTAGAAAGAGCAGCAGGTCTTCCAATAACACCAATAACACCTGGTGCTCCAGTTAAAAAATAAACCGTAAACCTTTTAAAAATGGCAAACGAATTAAGAAATGCTCCTGTATTTGATGATATCGTATTTGAGGTTCGGAATAAGGAATACGGAGCTTATAAATTGCGTAAAAAGTACAATCGTACTGTACTTGTTGCTTTGCTGATTGGAGTTATAATTATAGGAACTTGTGTTGTTACTCCTTATCTTAATGCAAAAGCAGCTGAAAACAGAGGGAAACGTGCTGAACGTCAGGTAGAGATAAAGCTGGAGAATCTAGATCAGCCCGCCGAACAGGTGGCTCCTCCTCCTCCTCCTCCTCCTCCTCCGGCTGATGTTGTTCAGCAGCAGAAATATGTTCCGCCCGAAGTTGTTGACTCAATCAAACCCGAGGATGTAAAACAGCTTATGACAGCTGATCAGGCTCAGACTGAAGTTACCAACAAAGAGGTAGTTGAAGTTCAGCAGCAGGTTAAAGAAGAGGTACAGGAAGCAGAACCCGAACAACAGCCCTTCGTTGTTGTAGAGGAGATGCCAATGTTCCCTGGCGGTGATCCCGCACTTCTTAAATACATTGCTGATCATATACAGTATCCTGAAATAGCAAAGGAAAACAACATTCAAGGTAAAGTAATTGTCAGGTTCTGCGTGACTCCTAAAGGGGGTGTGAGCCAGGTAAGCATTCTTAAGGGTGTTGATCCCGAGCTTGATAAAGAAGCCATCAGAGTTGTTAACACACTTCCTCCATTCAAACCTGGAAAACAGGGAGGAAAACCCGTACCAGTATGGTACATGGTTCCAATTTCTTATACACTTAAGTAGAATCCTGGTTTACTGATATAAGAAAGGCTGGATCGCAAGATCCGGCCTTTTCTGTTTTTACCTCTGTGGCTCTCTGTGTAACCAGGTTTTAAGAACTTACTCATAGCTGGCGCCGATTTGTAATCGGTGCCCATGATCATATAAATAAAAGCACGGATTGCAAATCCGCGCTAGCTAAGTAACTAATTTTTAAGAACTTACACAGAGTTGCACAGAGTAGCACAGAGGTTCACAGAGCAACTGTTACCCTAATTCCTTCTTAAGAATTCTTACAAAATCTTCAATATCTTCCTTTTGTGTATCCCAGCTGGCCATTAAACGATATTCTGATCTTTTCTCATCCCAGGGATAAAAGAAGTAATGCTTCCTGACCTTTTCAGCAACTTCATCAGGCATTATAACAAAAACACCGTTGGACTCGACTTTCTGAGTCACCCTGATTCCCGGAATCCGGCCCAATTCGTCACCAAGCAACTTAGCCATGGCATTGGAATTCGATGCACAGGTCTTCCAGAGATCATTCCCGAAATATCCGATGTACTGAGCTGATATAAATCTCATTTTTGAGGCAAGCTGCATTCCCTGTTTCCTGATGTACTTAAAGCCGGCTGAGAGTCCGGGTTTCAGAAAACAGATCGACTCTCCGAACATCATGCCGTTCTTCGTGCCGCCGAATGAGAGGACATCAACCCCGGCATCGGTTGTGAAAGCCTTAAACGGCAGATTAAGTGCAACTGAAGCATTAGCAATCCTGGCACCATCCATATGAAGAAGCATTTCCCGCTCATGGGCAAAATCTGCAATATCTTTAATCTCAGCTGCTGTATAGACCGTCCCCATTTCGGTTGACTGCGTAATCGAAATCACCTTTGGCTGCGAGTGATGCTCAAAATCAATTCCATGCAAATGCTTTTCAACGAGCCGGGGTTTGATTTTTCCGTCGGGCGTATCAACTACCAGTACTTTGCATCCAATGAACTTTTCAGGAGCACCGCATTCATCTCCTTCCAGGTGGGCCGTCGAAGCAGTAATGACGGAATTCCATGATTTAGCTATCATTGAAAGGCCAAGCACATTCGCAGCTGTCCCGGTGAAGACAAAAAATGTCTCCGTGGAATCACCCAGGTGTTCTTTAAATAACTTCAGGGCTCGTTCTGTGTATATATCTGTCCCATAACCGGTTACATGACCACTGTTCGATTTAATTATCTCCTTCAATATATCAGGATGAATGCCTGCATTATTGTCGCTGGCAAATCCGCGTTTTTCGATAATGTCCTTCATATGATATAACAATCCTTAATTAGTTCTCAGCCCTTCCTTAGGAGTTGTTGAAAAAGTTACCTTGTGGCTTGGTTTTCCTTTGTGTTCCTTTGTGATGCACTTTGTGATCCTTTGTGGTTCAATGTTTTAGATTTTACCACAAAGGTGCTCAATCCCGAGTACTCGGGATCACTAAGGTCACCAAGGACTTTTTCAACACCCCCGAAATAGTGAAATTATTTGTTAATAATATTTGCCATATATTCTTTCGCGAGGGCAACCTGCTCATGCACAAATTCGACACCGGCAACAGAGTGATCTTTGTTCCACAGGGGATGACAAAGTTCAAATGTAAAATATCCGTTGAATCCGATTTCGTTCATCAGGCCGATATAGTGAGCATAGTCAGGCATTATCCCTCCGGCATAATAGTCAAGCAATTTCGGTTTTATTACGTTATTTTCATCCCGGTAATACTCTCCTCCAAAATGTGAATGCACCTGCAGGTTCCCTACAGTACGAACAGCATTGGCAATATAATCCTTATCCTGTTTATCAAAGATCGGAAGATCCAGACATACTTTAAGCCATGGGGAATTCACTTCTTTAACGAGGTCGTATGTGTCTCTCCATGTTCTTATGAGCGGGGCATGATTCTGAAGCGCTAATACAACGCCTGATTCTTCTCCGAATTTTGCAGCTTCCTTCAGGCAGTCCTTAACATAGTTATATCTTTCGATCCAGGTTGCATACGGATATTGTCTGAGGAATGTATAAAAGCCGTCACCACGAACCAGTTCATACGTCCCAACACCGTCGTGAAATGGAACACCGGGCCAGGCTGCAAATACACGGACAACCTTTGCTCCCATGTCTTTTGCCAGTCTCACTGTTTCGCGGACCATGAGCAATTGATTTTCCCTTAGTTCGGGTATTGGGCTGGAAAAGTCATTGTTTGCTGACAAAGCAGGCATTTCAAGACTATACTTAGCGAGAGAGTTTCGCATCTCATCCCTCTTGCGCTGGTCAAGGTCCATTGGACAACCCAACGGTCGCTTGTTATCCAGCTCTACTCCATCAAACCCATATTGTTTTGCATATCTGCACAACTCATCAAAGGATAAGGCGGCACCTTTATACCAAATACCTCCGTAAGATATGGAATACAAACCAAGCTTGATTTTAGCGGTCTTTTGAGCTTTTTGTTCCGGAGCTTCCGGACTGATTTGATTTGGTGAAGTCGGGACGCTGCCTAACATGGCAGCACCGGCAGCTGCGCCGGATGTTTCGATGAATTTTCTGCGGTTCATTGGTTAATCAGTTTAAATTACCGGAGCAATAAACTCAGTCTTTGCTCCTATATGGTTAAATTTTATTTTCAGCATGTTTAATTATGCTTTCTTCTTCTTTCTAAAAGCAGTGAAGAGCATTATCAGTCCAAAGCAGAGCATCAATAAGCCCATAATTATATTTACATTGATACCCAGCGACTTATGATACATCTCGGTGTTTGATATTGTGAACAAACCGAATCCTGTAATTAATACTCCTACGATCGTAAACATCAGACCTATAGGTATTCTTATATCTACCATTTTACTTTCCTCCTACCAGAACATTATTGTTAATACTAAAAAAATCACGCTGACCAGTATTGCAAGACCAACAGGGCGCTGATACCATGGAAGGTCCTTATCTACAATCGTACGCGGGGTTAATGAATAGACCAGACCCATCAATTCTTCATCAGATTTTTTCTGCTTTGTCATAAATGTTAGTCCTATTGTTACTATTGTACTTACACCGAAAGCTATAATTGCGGTCCAGAAGTTTTGAGCCATCTCAACCGGATATGTATGGAGTGTTGCTATCCAGCCGCCTTTCACCAGCGATGTTGCCCCGGCGGGTATAGTAAGTCCATGATGAAGAAGAGCCATCAGAAAGCCGAGTAACAGTCCGGTAAAAGCAGCATGACCGGTGGTGCGTTTCCAGAACATGCCCAGGAAAATAACGGCAAAGAGAGGTGCATTGATAAGTGAAAAAATTGTCTGCAGGAAATCCATTATGTTGCCGAATTTACTTGCTATATAAGCCGATGCAATGCTTAAAAGGATCCCCGCGACCGTCGCAATGCGTCCGACCTTAAGATAATGTTTTCCGTCAGCCTCCTCATTACTTGTACGGGGTCGTATATAGCTTTGATATATATCATAGGTCCAGACTGTATTGAATGCAGATACATTACCTGCCATTCCCGACATGAAGGATGCAAGCAAGGCAGTGATGCCCAGCCCTAAAACTCCTGTCGGGAGATATTGCTTTAAGAGCATGATGATCGTCAGGTTATAATTTAATCCGCCTCCTGCATCGGCCGGGATCGAAAATCCTTTCCCGGGATCATGTGAGAGGGCAAGAGCAATAATCCCCGGGACAATAATAAGAAAGGGGATAAACATTTTAGGCAGCGCACCTATAAGAGGTACCTTTCTTGCAGCTGCTTTGGATTCTGCGGCAAACGCTCTCTGAACAATGAGAAAATTTGTGCACCAGTAACCGAATGACAATACAAATCCAAGACCAAACAGTATTCCAAACCATTCAACACCCAATGGATTCGCCGTTGCCTGTCCCGAATGGGCCCATGTTGTAGTGAATGCGTCAGGAGCGTATCCTCTTGAGACTGCGATCGGGGCAAGCCGGGCCTTGAGTCCGATCCAGCCGCCTACATCCTTAAGAGCCAGGAATACCAGTGGCAACAGTCCGATAACTATAATGAAAAACTGCAGAACTTCATTATAAATAGCCGATGACAACCCTCCCAGGTATGTATAACCAAGCACGATAAGCGCAGATATCCACAGGCTAAGGTTAAAATTCCATCCAAGGACATTTTCCATCAGCAGGGCAAGGGCATACATTGAGATACCGGATGCGAGTACTGTCATTGCGGCAAACAGGATCGCATTCAATCCGCGTGTCTTTTCATCATACCTGAGTTTGAGGAATTCCGGTACTGAACGTGCTTTTGAGCCATAATAGAAAGGCATCATGAAGAGAGCCAGAAATATCATTGCAGGAATTGCTCCTATCCAGTAAAAATGTGTTGTCAGCATTCCGTATTTCATACCCGAACCTGTCATCCCCATAACTTCCAGGGCACCGAGGTTTGTGGAAATGAATGCCAGTCCGGCCACCCAGGCAGGCATAGACCTACCTGCTTCAAGAAATGCATTTGCGTTTTTCATGAACTTTCGCAGGAACCATCCGATGCCAAGTACAAATATGAAATAGATTATCATTATCAGATAATCTATCCAGCTTAAATCAACTCTCATAATTAATATAATTTATATTTGGTGCCTCTATTAATATATAGCTATATGCCAAAAATCTCAGGTTCTCAACGATGAAGGTAAAATTACATTTTTGATTGGGATTTAATTAGTAATCGAAATAAATTTTGTTTCTTTTTTCTCTGTGAAACTCTGTGCTTCTTTGTGTACCTCTGTGTAAGTTCCTAATTTTTAGTTACACAGAGAACCACAGAGTATCCACAGAGGACCACAGAGACACAAATAAGACAATTAACTATTATATTTACTAAAAGATTTACTTGAAAACCCGTTACTTCATATTTATCTCATACAAAGGCACTTCCTACCACGGCTGGCAGATCCAGCCTAATTCCGTTACTGTCCAGAAGATCCTCGATGATGCATTGAGTGTCATTCTCAACGAAAAAATTTCCACCATAGGTGCCGGAAGAACAGATGCCGGCGTTCATGCAGCAGTATTCTGCGCTCACTTTGACAGTATTTCTGCTGATCTTATTTCAATAAAAAATCTTATTTTCAGGCTCAATCAATTTTTGCCTGCCGATATATCCGTCAATTCAATAAGAAAAGTGGTTCCTGATGCAAATGCAAGGTACAGCGCAGTTTCAAGGACATACAAATACTATATCTCAAGGAAAAAGGATCCCTTCTTTGATGGTTCGAGCTGGTATCTTTATGGTGATATTGATATTGCAGCAATGAATGAGTCATGCCGTTTATTGTACAATTATTCAGATTTTACAAGCTTCAGCAGGCTTCATTCCGGTACAAAATCTAACATCTGCAAGATTTTCAGTGCATTTTGGGATGAGCCGGACGATCGCCTGGTCTTTACCATTAAGGCCGATCGTTTTCTCAGAAATATGGTAAGAGCAATTGTCGGTACTATGATTGAAATTGGTTTTGGAAAGATGGATCCAGAAGGTTTCGAGGAAATAATTCAGGCTAAAGACCGCTGCAGAGCGGGAAAATCAGCTCCGGCAAAAGGATTGTTTCTGGAGGATATAGAATATCCGGAGGAGATATTTATATAACTCAGACTTGGTTAGCGGCACCCCTCTGCCGCTTCGCGGCATCTCCCCCAAGGGGGAGAAAATTCTCTTTGTCAAAGTCAAATATTACTTAAATACAGAGTATTTTTCCCCCCTGGGGGGAAATTAAAAAGGGGTACAAGGAAAGAGTACTAGTATTCATCCGGCAGCTCCTTCAGCTGCGCCAGCGTAAATACCGGACCATCTTTGCAAACATATACCTTGCCGACATTACACCGGCCGCATTTTCCAAAGCCGCATTTCATGCGGTTTTCAAGTGTTGTATAGATATTCTCATCTGCAAATCCCAGTTTTGCCAGTACCGGAAAAGTATATTTTATCATCACCGGAGGTCCGCAAACAATTGCAATAGTATCTTTTGACGAAGGAGCAATCTTTTCGACAATCGTTGGAACAAAGCCGATCTCACCATGCCAGTCGGGAGATTCACCACCCGGATCGACAGTAGTTACAAGTCTGACATCTTTTCTAAGCTCCCAGTCCCTGAGCTCTTCCTTATAGACCAGATCTTTGACAGTCCTGGCCCCATAGATAATAGTAACATCTTTGAAGTTTTCTCTCAGGTCGAGTGCATTCCAGATAACGCAACGCATGGGAGGCAGAGCAATTCCTCCGGCTATAAAAAGAAGGTTCTTCCCTTTCCACTCATCAAGAGGAAAAACATTACCGTAAGGTCCTCTGAAGCCAATTATACTACCCTCCTCGCAACCTGAAAGAGCATTGGTGACCTTGCCTGTCTGTCTGAATGTGCATTCTATATATCCTTTGCGGGTTGGCGGCGAAGCTATACAAAAAGTTGATTCCCCCACGCCGTAAACAGAATACTCTCCAAACTGTCCGGCTTTATAGTCAAATTTTTCCTGATCAGCTTCATTTACAAACTTAAGCATGAAAGTTTTTACTCCTGGCGCCTCATAAGTGATTCTTTCGATCCTCATAAGGTATGGCATATACAAATTATCAATCATACCGTAACCTCCTGAATAGCAATTAAATGTTCCAGAATATTCATATCAGCCGGACAGGCCCTCGAACAACGGCCACAACCGGTGCAGCCAAAAACAGACAATCTTTCGGGCATGTATGAGAATTTATGCATTATACGCTGCCGCCATCGGGCTGACTGCACATCACGCGGATTATGCCCGGAAGTATGGATGGTAAAATGTGAAAACCCACATGAATCCCAGCATCTTACGCGCTGACCTCTCTTTCCGTGTGCTTCATCCTGAATATCAAAGCAGGCGCAGGTAGGACAAACATAAGCACATGCTCCGCAACCAAGACATCTCAGTGATTGTTCGACCCATTCCTTGCTTTCAAAAAATTTGTCGAGCTTTTCTCTTATCTCTTCATGGTTAAATTTTACAGGCACTTCTGCCAGGAACTTTTCTTTTTCAAGGGTTTCTGATTTTTCGAAAATACCCGGAGCAGCAGATACCACAGCTATGCCCTTGTCCGTAAGAATTTCAGCAAGATAATCACCACCCTCCCCCATCCTGGTGAATAAAATATCGCTGCCTGCAGTGTTCCCAGGGTTTCCGCCAACAGAAGTACAGAAACAATATTCATCCGATTTATTGCAGCTGAATCCAAAAACTATAACCTTAGATAAACGATTATTGTAAATTTCGTCTTTATAGTCCCAGTTAAATATCGAGCTCAATTCGCCTATTCCGGTAGCATCACAAGGTCTTACTCCCCACAGGATCACCTCTGGAATATCTTTAAGATCTGTTCCTTTCACCAGCATCCCATCCTTATTCTTCGAATACCCGAGAATCTTTTCCGCACGCGGAAAGGCTATATCTTTTGATGACTCGGTAGTCTGGATGTACCCTGAAGTGATCGAGGCAAAACTCTCAGCAATTCTGAATGTCGTTTTTCCGTTTTTTAAACAGGGAGCATAGATTGCTTTACTGTTCTGCTTTAAGATATCGAAAAGCTTTTCCAGTGAATCTTTTCTGACCAGTCGCTTATCAATATTCATATTTTATTGTATAAAATTTTCTTTATCATCAGGCTTATATGTCGACATAAGATGATCACCTTTCAGAGAAGGCTGGTAACCTCCAAAATTTTCCCTGGCATCCAGAAGCATCCTCTTGGTGAGAAGGTTAATAGGAATGGAAAGGGGGCAGGCATTATAGCATGCATCACAATCTATACACCGGCCCGTCAGGTGGATGGCACGCATAATATGCCACTCAAGATTACCAAGTTCCGTCGATGGAACGGGGATCCACTGAGGCTGATTAAAATCAACAGTACACCGGTGACAGTAGCACATTGGGCAAGCTGCCCGGCAGGCATAACATTTAAAGCAGGGAGCCAGCTCATCAATCCAGAATTTCCAGCGTTCAGCCTGTGTCATTTTTGCCAGCTTATCAAGCATCTCTTTATTGCGTGCATCAATTTCAATCTGGAACTGATGTACAAATGTTTCAACTTCAACGAGATTTCCGAATTCAATTAATTTGCTTTCCGGAGTGATCCCAAGGACAAGAAGATTATTATCATTCACCTGGAACTCGGAAGCAAGCTGAATTATGCTTCTCATCACAGGCAAAGTGGCGGCAATAGCCATCTTTCCTTTTTCTTTTACTTCTTTTTTAGTGACATATGCTGCAAGATTCTGAACACAGCGGCTGTCGAAGATCAACCTGTCGGCATCTTCAGCTTTTTCCACAAAAAGAGCCCTGGTTTTATTGCCTGTGCCCTGCTCATAACCAATCACCACTTTCACGGCAGAGCTTTCAATAAGCTCCTTAGCACGTTTAATCAGATCAACCATGGGTCACCTCCTTTTCAGGGTACTTTGCTATTTTTTTGTATTCGGTGTATGGTCCTAATGCACGGATTGAAGCAACGGTTGCATTGACAATATCGGCCCATTTGGCTCCCTCTGCTGCTGATACCCAGGAGAATTTAATGCGTTCGGTATTAATTCCGGTGAAATCACATAATGATCTGAACATTATCCATCTTCTCCTGGCATGAAAGTTACCCGAGGTATAATGGCAATCATTCGGATGACAACCCGAAACGATAATGCCGTCGGCGCCTTCATCAAAAGCTTTCAATAATAACATATAATCTATGCGTCCCGTGCAGGGAAACCTGACAATACGGACATTTGTAGCATACTTGATACGGCTGGTACCGGTCAGGTCCGCTCCTGCATACGTGCACCAGTTACAGACGAAAGCAACAATTTTTGGTTCAAATTCAGCCATCAATACTAAATATTAATATTCATTTAATAAAGCCATAACTTCTGTATACATCTGTTCATGCGTATATCCCTGTATATCAATTGATTTTGTTCTGCAGAATGCAACGCAGGTACCACATCCCTGGCAAAGACCCGGATTTACTTTAGCTACGGACTTAATAATCTCACCATTGCGGTTCTTTATCTCTTCCTTCTCTATAGCCTGATACGGACAGGCCGATACACACAGGAAACATCCGACACATGATGAATAGACAGGAGGAGCCTGACGGTTCACAACAGCAATTATCGGCTCACGCGTGAGTTCATCCTGTGAAAACAATCCTGCCACTTTAACCGCCGCACCTGATGCCATAGCTACTGATTCCGGAATGTCACGGGGTGCCTGGCATGCACCTGCTAAAAATATGCCTGCTGTATTGGTTTCGACCGGCTTCAGCTTTGGATGGGCTTCTGCAAAGAACTTATATGGATCATAGGAAATATGCAGTTTCTGAGCAAGTTCTTCAGCGCCTTCATTGGCAACACCTGCGGTTGCAAGAACTACCATATCGGCTTCGATTTCCACCGGCATTGCATTCAGAAGTGTATCGACGCCATTTACAATTAACTTGCCGTTCTTTTCATAAATCCTTGAAACCCTGCCACGTATATAGTTTACGCCATCGTCTTCAATTGCTCTTCTCACAAATTCCTCATACTGCTTCCCTCCTGCCCTTATGTCCATATAAAATACATAGGATTTCCCTCCATGCACTTTATGCTGGTAGAGCATTGCATGCTTGGCTATGTACATGCAGCATATCTTTGAACAATAAGGTATGCCTTTTGCAGGGTCACGGGAACCGGCACAAGCCAGGAAAACGATCTTCTCCGGAATCTTACCATCAGATGGTCGCCGTATCTCTCCGAGTGTAGGACCCGATGCCGAAGCCAGGCGCTCAAACTGAAGTCCTGTAATAACATCGGCATATTTTCCATATCCATATTCGGGGAAGAAATCAGGCTGCTTTACGGTAAATCCAGTGGCAATTACGATTGCTCCGACCTCGACTTCCATGATCTGATCTTCCTGATCGAATCGAATTGCTCCTGTCGGGCAAACTATTTCACAAACTTTACACTTGCCTTTAATATAATATGTACAATTCTTCCTGTCGATGACAGGTTTATTGGGAACAGCCTGTGGAAAAGGCACATATATCGCGGTTCGCTTGCCAAGTCCTTCATTGAATTCACTTGGAATTTTCTTAACAGGGCATTTGGTTGTACACTGGCCGCATCCTGTACAAAGCTTTTCATCGATGCTCTTTGATTTTCTTCTTATTCTTGCTTTAAAATTGCCTATGAAGCCCTCGAGGCTTTCCAGCTCGGAATATGTATATAAGGTAATATTGGAGTGCTGGGCAACTTCCACCATCCTTGGCGTGAGAATACATTGAGAGCAGTCAAGAGTCGGAAATGTTTCCGATAGCTGCGACATATGGCCGCCGATGGAAGGATCTTTCTCTATGAGAATCACCTTATGACCTGTATTCGCTATATCGAGACTGGCCTGGATCCCTGCTATACCTCCGCCTATAACCAGGGCTGTCTTTGTGACAGGCACTTTTATTGATGTAAGCTCATGGTTATATTTTACTTTTTCCACGAGAATCCTTACAAGGTCGATTGCTTTTTCTGTTGTGGCTTCACCTTTTTCATGAACCCAGGAACAATGTTCCCTAAGATTTGCCATCTCACACATAAAAGGATTTAATCCGGCTTCTGCACAGGCTTTTCTGAATGTAGGCTCATGCATCCTTGGGGAACACGATGCCACGACCACTCCGGTAAGACCTTTTTCAGCAATTGCACTTTTAATAAGACTTTGTCCCGGATCGGAACACATGTACTTATAATCAACGCTGAAAGCTACGCCATCATACTTGCCTGCTGTTTCAGCAACCTTTGCACAATCTACCGTTGCACTGATGTTTTCCCCGCAATGACAGACGAATACTCCAATTTTTGACATATGATTGCCTGATATACTTAATTAATAATCAAACTGATACTCTAACAAAATGTCTCTGAAGACCGAGCGCTTTCCTGTCAAGGCCAAGAGCCAGGCCTATAGCCTGGGTAATATACAGAACAGGAATATCAATCTTCTCGCCTAAATAAGAGTTAATGGCATCGCGGCGCATATCGAGATTCGAATGGCACATCGGGCATGCAACAATCACTGCTTCAGCACCACGGTCCTTAGCATCACCGATTATTTTGCCTGAGAGCCTGCCGACAGAGCTGGTTCGTGATACTGACAGACCGGCACCACAGCATTCTGTCTTGAATGCCCAGTCTATAGGAGTTGCCCCTGCCTTAAGCATCAGAGTGTCGAGTGACTGAGGATCTTCCTCACGGTCAAACTTCAGTATATCATGTGGTCTTACCAGCAGGCAGCCATAATAACATGCCACTTTATGATCAAATGGTTTTACAATGCGCCCTTCAAGGTTGGGTGTAACATATTTATCGAGCATCTGGACTATATTCAGAACATTTACTGATCCGGTATACTCCAGGTTGTTTGCATCAGTAACAGCGGCCCTTAAATTCGGGTCATCAGCCAGTTCGTGTTTAGTCACCGTCAACCTGCTGTAGCAGGCTGCACACGGAACAACTATTTCAGTCAGTCCCTGTTTTTCGGCAAGTGAAAGAATTCTTGCAGGAAGCGCCAGTGAAAGCTCTTTGTTCATATTATGAGCGGCAGTCGCCCCGCAGCAGTTCCAGTCATTTATTTCCTCAATCTTTATGTCGAAAGCTTTTGCAACAGCAAGGGCCGACTCAGCATATTCACGCGAGGATCCTTTAAGGGAGCAGCCTGGATAAAATCCTAGAGTCATGTATTTAGTTTTTAGTATCAGATTTGCCGGTCTTCAACACTTTAGATTTTCTGAAGATTGCAGCTACTCCTGAACGGTCCTTTATTAGTTCAGGAATTATATTCAGCTTTCCGCGTTTCATCATTTTTGGAGCCAATGCGAGGTCATCGAGAATCTTCAATGTCCTGGTTTTATAGTCAACAAATAACCCTATTTCATATAATCTTCCTGTATACCTGATTGAGTCGAGGAAGGATTTATGAAAGGCAATAATCTCTTTTGCCTTTGGATTAGCTTTCTTTTCATTTATTGATTTCTCTCTGAGGAAATCCATCATTTTAGGAATATCAATACTCATAGGGCAGCGTGCAAAGCACATCTCGCAGGTAAGACATACCCATATTGAGAATGACCGCAACACTTTATCTTCGAGATGAGGATTGCCGGTCTGCAGCATCCTCATTATCACACTCGGAGGATAATCCATCTCTTCCGAAAGAGGACAGCCGGCTGAACACTTTCCGCATTGATAGCAATGACTGACTTTTACGCCGGCATGTTCCAACACTTCCTCTCCCAGTCCTGAGATTCCGGAATGATGTGTATCTGAACTCATAATATTATAATTAAACTGGATTTGAACAACAACTTCCTGAACCGACAAAAATAAATAATAAATAGGCGAATACCGCATGAAAAAAATCATATTAACAATTTCATCATAAAAGCTGAAAAATCCTCACTTTCAATATTTGACGTAACATTCACCTAATCTGTGAAATAATTAACAATAGTGTTTTGAATCATGTGATAAATATCATCATTATCATATGTTAATAATTTCACATATCAATAAAAAAATCTAATTTTGAGCGGCTTAATTTTAACCTAAATCCATTTTCTATGAATAATGAATGGTTAGTTTTATTTTTCCTCGTTGGAGCCACTTTTGTAGGATTAGTTTTGATTTTTTCAGGAATAGTCGCTCCGAAATCAGTAAATCCCCAGAAATTTGAGCCATATGAATGTGGAATCCCGACTGAGGGAGTTACCTGGCTGCAATTCAATGTGGGGTATTATCTTTTTGCCATACTCTTTCTTGTGTTCGATGTTGAAACGGTCCTGGTGTTTCCATGGGCCGTTGTTATGAAGGAGACAGGAATAGTTGCATTTATAGAAATATTAATATTCTTTTTCATACTTGGTCTGGGATTATTATATGCCTGGAAAAAACATGCACTGATATGGGAATAAAAGGAATGAAGAGAGAAGAATTCGGGGATAATGAAAGCCTTGATCTTCTTAATGCATCCGGCACCAATATACTTTTAACGACAATTGATGACGTAATAAACTGGGGGAGAAAGAACTCTCTCTGGCCACTGACATTTGCAACCAGATGCTGCGGTATCGAAATGATGGCTGCAGGAGCTCCCAGGCACGATTTTGCAAGGTTCGGGATGGAAGTATACAGAGCCAGCCCGCGTCAGGCGGATGTGATTGTTGTTGCCGGCACTATCGTACATAAAATGGCACCTGTATTGAAACGCTTATACGATGAGATGGCCGAACCAAAATATGTTGTGGCAATGGGTGCATGTGCTATCTCAGGCGGGCCTTTTTTCCTGAATTCATACAGCGTTGTAAAAGGAGTCGAGCATGTGATCCCTGTTGATGTTTACGTTCCGGGCTGCCCTCCGCGTCCCGAAGCATTATTATACGGTATGCTTCAGCTGCAGCGAATGATAGAAACCCAGACTATCAAGTCTCGGAAAGCAAGGAATATCTCTCACGATTACAAGTAAATACCGGAAATCTGATCATCAATGGATAAAACACAACTAGAAGAATTTATTAAATCGACCGGGAAAGATCTGGATTTAAAGGAAGGCAAACAGTACCTTGAAGTCACAGTGCCTCCTTCCGGGCTACACGATTTAGCCAAAACACTCAGAGAAAAAGAAGAGACACAATTTGATTTTCTTGTTTTGTCTTACCGGTGTAGACTATGGCACTGACCTGGGAGTTATTTATCACCTCCGCTCTTCAGTATTTGAGCATATGGTAGTTTTAAAAACCCGGACATCTGACAGGGAGAATCCTGTGCTGGATTCAGTAACTGATATCTGGCAGACAGCGGATTTCCATGAAAGGGAGGTTTATGATCTGCTTGGGATTAAATTCAGGAATCACCCTGACCTCAGAAGACTCTTCCTCGACAACTCATGGGGGTTCCCCTTAAGGAAGGACTACGTTGATGATGTAAATATCGTTACCAAGTAATATGGAAGAAAAAGATATAATCAGTACTCCTGACGAACTCCAGGAATACTTTATAAATATGGGGCCTCAACATCCCTCAACTCATGGTGTACTAAGACTTTTAGTTTCACTTAAAGGGGAAATGGTAAAGAGTATACAGCCTCATGTAGGATATATACACAGCGGAATTGAAAAGATGTGTGAGAAGCTTACTTATACCCAGATCATACACCTGACCGACAGGATGGATTACCTCTCGGCACATATTAATAATGAAGCTGTTTGCCTGAACGTTGAGAAAGCCCTTGAAATTGATATTCCCGACAGGATAAAGGTGATACGTACTATTATGTCGGAACTTACCCGTATTCAGTCACATCAGCTCTGGTGGGCCTGTTTCGGCATGGATCTTGGCGGCCTGACATGTTTCTTTTATGGTTTGCGCGACAGGGAAAAGATCCTGGATATTTTTGAGGAAACCTGTGGCGGACGTATGATAGTCAGCTATAACTGTCCGGGCGGATTGATGTACGATATTCATCCCAACTTTCAGAAACGGGTCAAGGAATTCATTAAGTATTTCAGGAAAATTTTGCCCGAGTATGACCAGCTTCTGACAGGCAATGTGATCTTTCATGAACGGACAAAAGGCATTGGCAGATTATCGAAGGAGGATGCAATATCATTCGGTGTAACTGGTCCGACAGGCAGGGCATCAGGTTTCTCATGCGATGTCCGTAAACATGAGCCTTACAGTGCATACGACAGGGTGCAATTCAAAGAGATACTTTTTACGGAAGGGGATACATACGGCAGGTATGTTGCCCGAATTGAAGAGATGTGGGAATCGATGAAAATAATTGAACAGCTGATAGATAATATCCCGGAGGGACCATTTGCCGTAAAAATGAAACCAATAATAAAACTGCCTGAAGGTGAATATTACCAGAGGGTGGAAACTGCACGCGGTGAGTTGGGAGTGTTCGTTATAAGCGATGGTAATAAAAATCCTTACCGCGTAAAATTCAGGTCACCTAATTTCTGCAATCTATCGGTGCTTAACCATATTGCAAGTGGTTTTAAGATAGCTGACCTGGTTGCAATCGGTGGTTCGCTTGACCTGATAATTCCGGATATTGACAGATAGCCACTGGGTGCTGGGTGTTGGGTGCTGGGTGCTGGGTGTCTGGGTGTGCTGGGTGCTGGGTACTGGGTGCTGGGTGCTGGTTGACTGGAATAAAAAGCAGGTAGTAAAAAGTAAGTAAGTAGAGTAGTAAGTAGTAAATAGTAAGTAGTGAAATTTTGGAATAATTAGTAACAAGCAACAAGCAACAAGCAACAAGCGACCAGCGACCAGCAACAAGCAACAAGCAACAAGCAACAAGCAACAAGCAACAAGCTTAACAAGTAACAGCAACAAGCAACTAGCAACATTTAGTAAAGTACAACAAGTTTGGAATTAAGAAAATTGGACTTAAAGATATAAAGTATGCCATTTGACATTTACGATTTTACTTCATTTACCGAATGGATAGACAAGAGTCTTCATCAGGTTATGTCGCCTTTCTGGACCACTACAACAGAATTACTTATCATTGGTGTTCTGATCCTGCTGTTTTACGCCCTTGTCGGATTGTTCCTGGTCTATGCCGAGAGGAAAGTGTGTGCATTCATGCAGAACAGGCTGGGGCCAAACAGAGTCGGGCCATTTGGGATCTTTCAGACGATTGCAGACCTTTTTAAATTACTTTTTAAAGAGCTGGTCCCGATCAAGAATGCCGACGGATTCCTTTTCAACCTGGCACCGTTCATAGTTATTATTGCATCCTTCATGGCTATATCTGCCATACCGTTTGCGAAAGGATTACATGCCATAGATCTGAATATTGGAGTTTTATATGTTATTGCCGTATCGGCAATGGGAGTCATCGGTGTGCTGCTTGCCGGCTGGTCGAGCAATAACAAATATTCACTGATTGGCGCCATGCGCAGCGGGGCCCAGATAGTCAGTTATGAACTATCTGTCGGTCTGGCATTAATCACTGTGGTCATTCTGGCCGGCTCAATGCAATTATCAGTAATTGTTGAAGCTCAGAGAGATGGCTGGTTCATATTTAAAGGTCATATTCCGGCATTTATTGCTTTTATCATTTTCCTTATTTCGAGTACAGCGGAGACAAACCGCGGACCCTTCGACCTTGCTGAAGCCGAATCGGAACTGACAGCCGGATACCATACTGAGTATTCAGGTATAAAATTCGCTTTCTTTTTTCTTGCTGAATATATCAACATGTTCATTGTTGCATCAATAGCTGCGACTGTATTCCTTGGCGGCTGGATGCCGTTTCATGTCGGGCACTGGGAAGGATTCAATCATGTCATGGATTTCATTCCGCCTTTTATATGGTATATAGGAAAGACATTCTTCGTGATCTTCATTATGATGTGGTTTAAATGGACATTTCCCCGGTTGAGAATTGATCAGCTGCTTACACTTGAATGGAAATACTTACTGCCAATCAATCTGGTTAATGTATTGATTATGGCATTTATAGTCCTTATGGGCTGGCATTTTTAGTTGTAAATAATTATAAATATATATCTCTGAATGAGAAGTATAATAAATTATCTGAAAGAAATAATATACGGAGTCTGGTCGCTTCTGAAAGGGATGAAAGTCACAGGATCATACTTCTTCAGGCCTGGAACTATTGTGACCCAGAAATACCCGTCGAACAGGAAGGACCTTGTAATGTTCGAGCGTTTCAAAGGAGAGGTGGTCATGCCGCATAATGAGAAAAATGAGCACAAGTGTACGGGCTGCGGGATCTGCGAATTAAACTGTCCGAATGGTTCAATAGAAATTATCTCAAAAACAATTCTTACAGAGGACGGGAAGAAGAAAAGGGCAATTGATAAACACATCTACAGATTAAGTATGTGTACATTTTGCGGATTATGCGTTAAGGTCTGTCCTTCAAATGCTCTTGCTTTTGATCAGAAATTTGAACATGCTGTCTTTAACAGGGCTCTTCTTATAAAGACTTTAAATAAACCTGGTTCACAAATAATGAAAGGAGTTGAGTAATGGCCCCAAATCAGATTATGTTTATTCTGTTTTCAGCGATGATAGTTGTCTTTTCGATTCTGACAGTTACCAGTCGCAAGATCCTTAGAGCTGCAACATTTCTTCTGTTCGTTCTTGTATCAACTTCAGGATTATATTTCATGCTGAATTATCAGTTTCTTGCCGCTGTTCAGCTTACTCTCTATGCAGGTGGCATCGTAGTTCTGATCATTTTTTCAATACTGCTTACGAGTCATATAAGCCAGAATTTTGAATCTTCCGGCTGGAAAAAGAATATTTTCTCGGCAATTGCCTCCATCGGAGGTGCAATTCTGGCTATTGTTACAATCCTCGATTTCAGGTTTTCAGCCACTACTGAGGCAGCTAAAGAGGTAAATATGAGATTAATAGGAAAAAGCCTGTTATCAGTTGATTATGACGGATATGTACTTCCGTTTGAGGTAATATCAGTATTACTTCTGGCTGCTATGGTAGCCGCAATAGTAATCGCCAAGAAAGGAGCTCCAAAAACTATCAGTTCACAAAAATAAAATCTTGATTGAAATGAACTCAGGAATACCATTACAGTACTTTTTAATTCTTGCAACAGTTATGTTCTTCACGGGAGTTTATGGCTTCCTGACGCGCCGGAATCTGATCACAATACTCATGTCGGTGGAATTGATTTTAAATTCGGTGAATATTAATTTTATGGCATTCAACCGGTATCTCTATCCCCATAAGCTTGAAGGCATGTTTTTCAGCCTGTTCATTATTGCTGTAGCGGCATCAGAGGCAGCAGTTGCAATAGCTATAATAATTAATATTTACAGGCGGTTCACAACCATCAATGTGGAAGATGTCGATGAAATGAAATTCTGAAAACTCTAAATATGATAAATTTCAGCTATACAATCTGGATTCCTCTGCTTCCGTTTTTTATGTTCCTGCTGCTGGGACTTGCAGGCCATAAGCTTAAACCAAAGCTCTCAGGATTACTTGGAACATGCGGACTCGGCATAATTACAGTGCTGTCGTATATAACAGCCTATAAATACTTTTTTACAAGTGAAAAGATAGATGGAGCATTTCAGAAAATAACAGCAGCTAATGTCACCTGGCTTCAGTTCACCGATAAGCTCCATATTGATATGGGTGTACTGCTCGATCCTATCTCGGTTATGATGCTGGTCGTCATCACAACCGTTTCATTCATGGTCCATATTTACAGCCTCGGATATATGAAAGGTGAAAGAGGTTTTGAACGGTTCTTTTCGTTCCTTTCACTGTTCAGCTTCTCAATGCTCGGCCTGGTTCTGGCAACTAATATCTTCCAGATGTATATCTTCTGGGAACTTGTAGGCGTATCTTCATTTTTACTTATTGGATTTTATTATGAGAAACCATCGGCTGTCAGGGCTTCAAAAAAAGCGTTCATCGTCACCCGGTTTGCGGATCTTGGATTTCTAATAGGTATTCTGATTTTATCATTTAATACCAAAACCTTTGATTTTATATCCCTGACTAATCCCGCAGGTCCGGCTATAGCACAGGGCAGCGGTATCGCTTTCCTCGGACTTTCAGTCATGACCTGGTCAATGATCTTTGTGTTCATGGGAGGTGTGGGTAAATCGGCGATGTTCCCGTTCCACATCTGGCTTCCCGATGCAATGGAGGGTCCGACGCCTGTCTCGGCTCTCATCCATGCTGCCACAATGGTTGTGGCAGGTGTGTACCTGGTTGCCAGAATGTTTCCGATATATGTGTTGTCTGCACCGGTTGCACTGCATGTTGTTGCATATGTCGGGGCTTTTTCCTCTCTCTTTGCAGCAGTCATAGCCTGCACACAAACTGATATTAAAAGGGTTCTTGCATATTCCACTATGTCGCAGATCGGATACATGATGCTGGCCCTGGGAGTATCGGGATATGGCGGACATGAGGGTTTAGGTTATATGGCATCAATGTTCCATCTGTTTGCACATGCAATGTTTAAAGCTTTGCTCTTCCTGGGTGCTGGCGCGATAATACATGCAGTTCACACTAATTATATGACTGAGATGGGCGGACTTCGCAAATTTCTTCCTATCACCCACATTACTTTTCTAATAGCGTGTCTTACCATTGCAGGGATACCGCCTTTGTCGGGTTTCTTCAGTAAGGATGAGATACTGGCTGCCGCATTCCACAGCAATAAACTTTTGTTTGCCGTTGAATATGCTGTTGCAGGTATTACGGCATTTTATATGTTCAGGCTCTATTTCAGTATTTTCTGGGGGAAAGAAACCAGCTATCACCATACCCCGCATGAAGCTCCCGCAACCATGACAATACCATTAATAATACTGGCAATCGGATCAGTAGTATCAGGATTTATTCCTTTCAATAAGCTTGTCACCTCCGATGGAAAAATTTTCGAGAGTGAGATTGAGCTCATGATTGCCATACCTTCTGTATTGATCGGATTACTGGGGATCGGAATTGCTTACATAATGTACAGGAAAGAAACTGCAATACCCGACAGACTGGCCGCGACTTTTAAATACAGCTATAAATGGGCATACAATAAGTTTTATATGGATGAGCTTTATCTTTTTGTCACAAAAAAGATCATCTTCAGATATATTTCGTCACCGGTTGCATGGTTCGATCGTCATATTGTTGACGGGACCATGAATGCGATTGCAAGTGTTACCCAGGGTGTTTCATTCAGGATCAGAGGATTTCAATCGGGCCAGCTGCAGAAATATGCTTTTGTCTTTATCAGCGGAGCAATAATGCTGGCAATATTATTTATATACCTGTGGAAATAACTGATAATTTAGAAAAAGACTTTTAATTATGGATATCTTATCTCTGTTTGTAATAATTCCGGTCCTGACCATCACCGCCATTCTTCTCTTAAAAGACACACGTCAGGTTCGTATGGTCTCGGCATTTGGAATGGGTCTGCAATTATTGATGGCCGCAACCCTCGTGTTCCTGTATCTTACTGCCCGACATGCCGGAAATACCGATGAGATGTTATTTGTAAAAGACTATCTGTGGTTTAAAAGCCTTAACATTCATTATGTTGTGGGTGTTGATGGCATATCTGTTGCAATGATAAGCCTTACCTCACTTGTTGTTTTTGCCGGGATCTTTGCTTCGTGGGAGGTTGAGTTTTTGAGGAAAGAATTTTTTGTATCCCTGATCTTGCTTGCAACAGGTGTTTTCGGATTTTTTATTTCAATTGATCTTTTTACAATGTTCCTGTTCTATGAACTTGCAGTTATACCAATGTATTTGTTAATAGGGATCTGGGGTACGGGTCCAAAGGAATATTCGGCTATGAAGCTTACTCTGATGCTTATGGGAGGATCTGCGCTGCTTCTTGTAGGACTGCTGGGCATTTACTTTAATTCTTCACCCGACGCTAATAAGCTTACATTTAATATTCTTGAGATCTCCAAAGTTGTTATTCCGCTTCCGGCGCAAAGAATCTTTTTCCCCCTGACATTTGTAGGATTTGGAGTTCTCGGCGCTCTGTTTCCATTTCATACCTGGTCACCTGATGGCCATGCCTCCGCTCCTACTGCTGTTTCAATGCTTCATGCAGGTGTACTGATGAAACTCGGTGGCTATGGAGCCTTCAGGGTGGCTATTTTTCTGATGCCTGAAGCAGCACATGAATTGTCGTGGATATTTATTATACTTACTTCAATCAGTGTAATTTACGGCGCATTTGGAGCGATAGCACAGAAGGACCTTAAGTATATCAATGCTTATTCATCGGTGAGTCACTGCGGACTTGTACTCTTTGCAGTACTTATGATGAACCAGACGGCAATGAACGGAGCCATCATCCAGATGATCTCACATGGCTTGATGACAGCATTGTTCTTTGCTCTGATCGGCATGCTGTATGGCCGCACTCATACGAGAATGATTTATGAAATGGGTGGATTAATGAAGATTATTCCATTCCTGTCTGTCTGTTACGTAATTGCCGGTCTTGCCTCACTTGGACTTCCCGGATTGAGCGGTTTCGTTGCTGAGATGACAATTTTCGTCGGAGCTTTCCAGCATCCTGAGCTATTTTACCGGATCGTTACGATTCTTGCTGTGTCATCAATTGTAATCACAGCTGTGTATATTCTGAGGGTCGTGGCAATTCTGTTACTGGGACCAACAACAAATGAGCATTTTGAACATCTGCCGGATGCCAGATGGTTTGAAAAGATCTCGGTAGTAACGTTAATAGGTTCTGTTGCAGCAATCGGACTCGCTCCTTTTTGGCTCTCCAGTATGATTGGAACAAGTCTTCATCCAATTATTGAAAAAATAATGGCTCTTAACCCATTTTGAACTGTCAATTTATAAATGTTTCGGATAAATTTATGATATGAGCTCAGGTACTTTTTTAATAATGCGTCACGAACTGCTGCTGATTGTTGCGGCACTTTCAGTATTGATTGCTGAAATATTCTGGGATCCTTCCAAAAAGAAAAGCATAAGTCTTTTTTCAATAATCCTGCTTGGAATTATAACGATCATCGGTTTCATTCCTTCACCTGAGGGATCTCTTTTTGGAGGCATGTACATTTCTTCCGGAGCAAGGCTCATCATGAAGAACGTTCTGAATATAGGCGCATTACTGGTTTTTATCCAGTCAGTTACCTGGCTGAATAAGGAAGAGAACTCCGAAAAGATCAGCGAGTATTTTCTATTGCTCATCTCAACCCTTATCGGGATGAATTTCATGATTTCCGCAGGTCACTTCCTGATATTCTATATTGGAATAGAACTGGCGACAATTCCCATTGCTGCCCTTGCTGCTTATGACCGCTACAAAAACAAATCTGCCGAGGCAGGTATTAAACTCATTCTGATCTCTGCCCTTTCCTCAGGTATTCTGCTCTACGGTTTGTCAATGATCTATGGGACCACAGGTACACTTTATTTCAGCGAAGTGGCAGCACATTTTGGCAATGCCAGTCTTCAGGTCCTTGCGTTCATCTTCTTCTTTGCCGGAATGGCCTTTAAAATTTCAATTGTGCCTTTCCATCTCTGGACCGCTGATGTTTATGAAGGTTCACCGGTTAACATAACTTCATACCTTTCGGTTATATCAAAAGGGGCGGCGCTATTTATTTTAATGATTATTCTGTTCGTTGTTTTTCCGGTCATTTTAGTTACATGGCAGAAGACGATATTTGTCACCTCAGTTCTTACAATGACCATAGGTAATCTATTTGCCATCCGCCAGAAGAATCTGAAGCGGTTCCTGGCATTCTCATCTATATCTCAGGCAGGATATATCCTTCTTGGCCTTATTGGCGGAAATCAGCTTGGAATGGCCTCAGTGATCTATTATATCCTGGTGTACATTTTTTCAAATCTTGGTGCGTTTGGTGTGGTTGCCGCTATCTCGAATGCAACTGGTAAGGAAAGTATTGATGACTATAACGGCCTTTATCATACAAATCCGAAATTAAGTCTTGTTATGACTCTTGCATTGTTCTCTCTGGCAGGTATCCCCCCTGTTGCCGGATTCTTTGGGAAATTTTTCCTGTTCACCGCTGCTGCACAGAAAGGGTTCTACGCACTTGTGCTTATTGCAGTTCTGAATACAATTATTTCATTATATTATTATCTGCTAGTCGTCAAGGCGATGTTTATTATAAAAAGTGATACTCCGATAAAACATTTTAAAAGTGATTTTCCGACACGTTTTGCACTTGGGATATGCATTGCGGGCATAGTAGTTACTGGCTTTGCAAGCATTATTTTTGAGGTAATAAAAAATTTAAGTTTTGGAGTCTGAGAAAAGATACTCACCCCCTGTGCGGGCAATTGAAAAAGTCCTTTTTAACCGCAAAGTACGCAAAGTAGGCGCAAAGCACGCAAAGTCAAATACAAATGCGTATTTCTTTGCGATCTTGGGTTTTAAAAACTTTGCGACCTTTGCGGTTAAAATGATTTCAAAAAGTTAAATAAAAAGCTATGGCAATAAATAATGCAAAACATATTGTAGGAGAGATCGATGGCATTCGCTGTACAATCGTTGAATCCGGTGCCACTCTCGAACGCGCCGCTTTCCTGAAAGATCTTTTGAGCTTCAACAACCTGGAGGTAAAAGAACTGAAGGTTGTATCCGATGTTCCGGAGGAAGAACCTAAATATACAATCGGAGTAACAGATCTTATCTTTAATCCTGTCTTTGCAATTTATGAAAGGCAGCTAAAAACCAGGGAAGGAGCATTAATAACTCCCGGTTACTGGAAAGAGGAATGTATTGAATGCGATCCAAGGTACTGGATGCGGCGAAAATCCGAAAGAAAACCCAAAACAGACTGATTTTAAGTATGCCTTCTCTAGTATTCCATTCTGATCCAAACTTTCAACCATGGCAAAGAATTATACAGGAAGAACAATATTAATTGCCGAAGACGAACGATCTAATTTTGATTTTCTGAAAATCCTGCTTAACAGGATGAATATCAATGTCATCTGGGCAAAAGACGGACAAGAGGCTGTCGAGCTATGTGATAATGATCCATTAATTGACCTCGTTTTAATGGACATTAAAATGCCAGTCATGAACGGGTATGAAGCCACCAGACTGATCAAGAACAAAAGACCTGAATTGCCGGTAATAGCTCAGACTGCATATGCAATGATTTCTGATAAAATGGAAGCTGATAAAGCTGGCTGTGATGCTTATCTATCCAAACCAATTAAGATAATTCAGCTTAAAGAAATACTGGATATCTATTTATAATCCTGTATTCAAACACTGTCGTCATTCCAGATTTCCCATGATTTTTCGGCCTGTGAATGAAGCATTTTGATCCCGCTTATTATTGCAGAACCTTTCTCTGCTCCCATCTTTAGAAATGAAGTAATCTCCGGATTATATACGAGATCAAAAAGAATGTGATTCCTGGTAAGACTTCCGTAATCTATATCAGGTTTCCCCTCAATATCAGGAAACATTCCGAGTGGTGTAGTATTTACTATCAGCTGGATACGTTGAAGGTGATCTGATCCGATATCTGAATAGGCTAAAACGCCCGGGGTTTTTTTTCTCGAGACCTGATCCACATTCAATCCGAATTTCTTAAGGACATAACAAACTGCTCTGGAACTCCCCCCTGTTCCCAAAACAAGAGCATTTTTGGTATTCTCATTTATAAAAGGCCGTAGAGTATCCCTTATCCCGGTAACATCGCTGTTATATCCCGATAATCTTATCTGACCGCCAGATCTGCGGATCTTCAAGACATTCACCGCTCCTATCTCTTCAGCTTCAGGTGTTATTGTATCAAGAAATTTTATTATTGCTGACTTGTAAGGGATGGTAATATTTAACCCGCACAGTTCGTTTTCAGATGCAAATAATTCTGTTACTTCCCCGATGTCTTTTAACGGGTAGTTCTCATAGGAGCTGTCGCTGATGTGCTCTCTAATGAATTTATCTGTAAAATATTTTTTAGAGAAAGAATGACCGAGAGGGTATCCAATGAGCCCGAATTTTCTCATTATCAGTGCGATGGTTGATTATCTGATCGATAAGTAATAACTCTGGACTATTGTTTCATTTCCTTAGGCAGGAACTGGAAAAACGTATCTCCCCTTAGTCCGAGCCTGAGCGATTCGAGAGGAATGATCTCGGTTGGAGCTATATTCCCAAGGTTGACATTTGCTCCGAAAGTTTTGATAAACCATGACTGCTGCGATTTTAAAGGAGCTTCCCATATCACATTTTCAAGTCTGACATGTTCAGTTATTTCACAGATTATCGAATTATTTACGGTACCATCCTCATTATATATTCCTACAGTGCCTGATTCACGCGCTTCAGCAATTACTTTTACTGATCCGGCAGCTAATTCAGCCTTCATCATGGCGACCCATTGACTGGGCGTATAAACTACATTCTTTTTCTTTGATCCTACTTCTGATATTACTGTTCCTCTTTCAGCAAGCTTGCGTATATACTCGAGTTTTCTCTCACGTTCCATGTCGTATGATCCATCTGATACTTCAACCAGATCAATTTCGTGTTTATCAAGAAAATCAATGAACTCCGTGAACATGTTCCTTATGATGAAGGCTTCAAAAAGTGTACCTCCAAAATATGGAATAACGCCGGCTTTCTTATAGATAGCGATTTTCTTTTCAAATCCGGGGGTAATAAGTGATGTGCCAAAACCAAGTTTAACAAAGTCGGTATAGCTGCTGCCTACAGACATGAAATCTTCAGCTTCCCTGATA
This sequence comes from uncultured Bacteroidales bacterium, assembly GCA_963791065.1. Lineage (GTDB taxonomy): Bacteria > Bacteroidota > Bacteroidia > Bacteroidales > VadinHA17 > LD21. Next base: position 90,289 of record CAWBQN010000019.1, on the reverse strand, counting down.
CTTAATCCTTTATCCATTACCATAGTAATACCTGAATCTCGGGGCTTTATTGGCCTTTCGGGCAAAAACGGAAGAAACTTCATCATAAGCAGGTTAGTGTATTTAAGATCAAAGCAGGTTGTAACTCTCAAGCAGCTTTTTAATTTTTCTTGAATAGAGTAGTCGGGGTAAAATATCCTCAAATTCTGAAAAGAGTTCTTTATCGAGATTCAAAGCAAGAGAAAGGTGACGAAAAGCTTTTTCATTACTTCCCGAATGCAAATAGAATGATGCAAGCAGATAGTTGATTCCGGGAACATCACCTGTAACTTTATATGCATGTTCGAGGTACGGGAGGGCTTTCTCTGCAAGTCCGTCTTTCAGGATAATGGAACCCAGGTCGGCCCACACTTCATCATAATACGAATCGAGCTTAAGTGCTTCCCTGAAACATCTTAAGGCTGCTTTTTTCTCACCTTTTGAATAATGCGCCTTCCCCAGCAAATACCAGATCTCAGGATTTTCATCATCAAGACGTACTGCTTTTCTGAAATAGATCAGGCTGTCATCAGTATTTCCGGTATTTAATGCGATAACACCCAATCCGAACCAGGGGTCGGCAAACTCAGGGGAAAGTTCTATCGCTTCCTGATAATATTTCCGGGCCATCGTTACTTCTCCTATCTTTTCGTAACATTCTGCCAGATAGGTCATAGCCTCGAAGCTTTCAGGTTCATTTTCAAGGTATTCATGATATACCGGTATTGCCTCGGCATATTTTTCCAGATTACTCAGAATATTTCCCTTATTAAAAATTGCAAATGTGTTCTGGGAGTTAATAGCGAGAGCAAAATCATAAGCTTCCATAGCTTTTTCGTATGACTCGAGCTTATTATAAATAATTCCCAGGTTATACCACGCGCTATCTGAAAATGGTTCTTCATCAAGATATTTCAGATAGTATTTAATACTGTTTTCATAGTCCTCTATCTTTTCATAGGCATACGCCATATCATAGAGATGGGCCTTGAATTCAGGCTCCATTTCAATGAGCTTCTCCATATAAGGGATCAGATGCTCATAATAATTAAGATTTTGCAGTACAGAGGTTATTGCAAATAATATGTTCTCAACATCTTCGGTATCGAGAGTCAGGGAATAATCGAACATTTTTTTTGCACCCTGAATATCGCCGAGCATACCGTAAGCAGTTCCTTTGGCAATATATACTTCGTGATTTCCGGGTTCTATGCTTTCCAGCTTTTTAAGTAGTCTTAAAGCTTCAACAGCCCTGCCCTTATCGAGCAGAACTCTGGCCTTACGTAACTGAATTGAAACTGAATTAGGGTGTTGTTCGCTTGCCAGGGTTGCTGCTTCAAAGGCCTTCAGTGAATTATTGCTCTCAATATAATAATCTATAATAGTCTCAAATTCAATAACATCAAAGAAATAATTTTCATTATTCTTCTTCATTTTCTCAAACTTCTGCACCGCATGTTTCACCTCTTCCTCGTAGGAAAACCCAAACTTATCATCTTCCATGGCTCACAAAAATATGTTTACAAAATTAATACTATTTTTAATAAGGGTGTTTACACGTATATCCAATTATTAACAATTTAACTTTTTTTTAACCATTTGACAAACAGTCAGGTACAATTTAAATGGTATTAATTATAAAATTATTTCAGTTCAGACGCAACCTGTAGTCTGTTTTAATCATCTATTATCTGTAAAACTGATTTATTTTAGAGAATTATACCCTATTTACCCTAGAATTAACCTAAATTCTACTTTCGAAGAACCGGGCGACCTCCCGGTTTTTCATTTTATAGTGATATATTTGTATAGATACATTCCTCAAAATCCATCAGTATGAAAAAATCATTGTACGCCGGTTTGATAATGACAGGGTTTAGTATCTTTCTCATTTCTTTCTGTTTTACCGGCTGCAAAAAAACAGAAAATCCTATAAAATATCCTAAGGGCACATTTCCTGACTCAGTCATAAACATGACTGATATCAACTCCGTCTATGATGATTACAATATGGCTTTATACCAGATCACAGAAACACTGCCTGTGATTTTTTCAAGTAACAGGAAGAGTGCCGGAGGCCAGTTTGACCTTGAACAGGGAAGTATCTCCTTTCAGTTTGATCAGACATCAGGAGATTTCGGATTCGGATCAAAGATTACCACTGATGCTTTCTTCACCAAGCTGATCGGGCAGGCAGTCACCCCGGGAAATGATTTCGGACCATACACTCTTTTCAGCACTGTTGACGGATTTGAATATCTATTGCTCGCTTCTGAGAATACCTCAGGAAATCTTGATCTTTTTTACCTCAGGAATCAACCCGTATCAGGGTCGATCCTTCCCGGGATCTCCGGACCATTCCCGATAAAGCTTATGAATACAGATTATAATGATGCATATATATGTTTTAATTCTGCACAGGATACAGCTTATTTTTCATCTGATAAGGATGGAAACTTTAACATATATCTTCTGAATAAGCCGGCAGATAAAGACCTGTCATCATGGTTTGATCTCGATTATGTGCTGCCTGTGAAAGCCGACAGCATTAACAGCGAATTTGACGATAAGTGCCCGTTCATATTAAAAAATATAATGGTTTTTACATCCAACAGGCCGGGAGGTCTGGGTGGTTATGACTTGTATTATTCAAAACTGGTAAATGGGAAGTGGAGCTATCCGGTTAATTTTGGTCCGCGTATTAATACCTCCTATGATGAATACAGACCCGTGATTGGTCTTCATCCGGATTTTACAAATAAATTTCTGATGTTTTCATCAAACAGACCGGGAGGAAAAGGAGGATTTGATCTCTATTTTACAGGGATAGATTGATTTTGACCTCGTCGAGCTCCTACACTTCGCTTCGTCGGTTCTAAGTTCACCTCGGTCCCAGGGGCATTTTTTATTTTAATTAAGAATATTGAACAAACGAACAACGAATTACGAATTCTCCGTGCAATCCGTGGTTGATGGATTTTATTCTGTAACTTCTGATTTCTTAATTCGAATGTTCTTCATTCTTAGTTTATTATTTTTCTTGCAGCTAGAAGAGTATTGCGAAGCAGAGATACTCTTGTCATAGGTCCTACGCCTCCTGGCACAGGTGTAATATAAGAGCACTTAGGCGCCACCCTTTCAAAGTCAACATCCCCGACAAGTTTAAATCCTGATCTGGACTCCCTGCTGGTGATACGTGTAGCACCCACATCGATTACTACGGCACCGTCTTTTACCATATCTTCGGTGACAAAGGCAGGCGATCCGATGGCGGCTATAATTATATCAGCCCGTTATCAGGATCTCTTTTATGTCTTTTGTGCGGCTATGTACCACTGTTACCGTAGCATCGATCCCTTTTTGTGAAAGAAGTATGCTTACAGGCCTGCCGACGATGTTACTCCGGCCGATCACAACACAGTTTTTTCCTGCCGTAGGAATCTTATATCTTTTTATCAGTTCAACGATCCCGTATGGTGTAGCGGGCAGATACCCGGGAAGCCCGACAACCATTCTCCCGATATTTACCGGGTGAAACCCATCAGCATCCTTCTCCGGGTCAATCGCCTCAATCACTTTATTCTCAGATATATGAGCAGGCAGAGGTAATTGAACAATGAATCCATCCACATCAGGATCATCATTGAGCTCTGTAATTTTCTTAAGCAGCTCACTCTCGGCAATCCCGGTTCCGAATCGTATCAGAGTTGATTTTATGCCGACCTCATTACAATCCTTCACCTTATTTGCCACGTAAATTTCACTTGACCCGTCATTTCCAACAAGAATGGCCGCCAGATGAGGAACTTTCTTACCTGATTCCTTCAGATTAGCTACTTCATCAGCTATTTCCTTTCTGATTTCAGCTGCAACCATTTTGCCATCAATAATCTTGTACATCCTGTATGTTATTTTTTTCCAATCAGTCTTGCTGCATTTCCGCCTTTGGTCATCATCTTCATCATCTTTTTGGTCTCATCAAACTGTTTAAGCAGCTTGTTCACTTCCTGCACGCTTGTTCCGCTTCCCGAAGCAATTCTTTTCCGTCTGCTGCCATTGAGAACAACGGGATTCGTCCGCTCCTCGGGTGTCATGCTTCTGATGATTGCTTCAATACCTTTGAATGCATTATCATCTATATCGAGATCCTTCACCGCTTTCCCCACTCCGGGTATCATTGCCATCAGATCCTTGACATTTCCCATTTTCTTGATCTGCTGTATCTGCGAAATGAAATCGTTAAAATCGAACTGATCCTTGGAGATCCTCTTCTGGAGCTTTCTTGCTTCTTCCGAGTCATATTGTTCCTGGGCCTTTTCAACCAGTGAAACGATATCACCCATACCCAGGATCCTGTCGGCCATCCTTTCAGGGTAGAAGATATCAATAGCCTCCATTTTCTCGCCCGAGCTTACAAACTTAATAGGCTTATTGACAACTGATTTTATTGAAAGTGCAGCTCCTCCTCTTGTATCCCCATCGAGTTTGGTCAGTACAACACCATCAAAGTCAAGCCGTTCATTAAATTCCCTGGCAGTATTTACTGCATCCTGACCAGTCATGGAATCAACAACAAAAAGTATTTCATGAGGATTAACAGCATCTTTTACTGAAGAGATCTCCTTCATCATCTGTTCATCAATGGCAAGACGGCCGGCGGTATCTATTATAACAATGTCATAACCTGATTTTTTCGCTTCTTTCACTGCATTTCGTGCAAGAACGATAGGATTCATATTTCCGTCTTCGGTATAAACCGGCACTTCGATCTGCGAACCGATCACCTTTAACTGTTCAATTGCAGCAGGACGGTAAACGTCGCAGGCTACAAGCAATGGATTTTTCCCTCTCTTGGTCTTTACCCATTTGGCAAGCTTCCCGCTGAAGGTCGTTTTCCCGGAGCCCTGAAGGCCCGCAATAAGAATAATTGACGGATTGATCTTAATATTCAGATCGGTTTTATCGCCGCCCATGAGATCGACAAGTTCATCATGAACGATTTTAACCATCATCTGTGAAGGGTTCACTGAATTGAGTACTTCCTGTCCCAGGGCTTTCTGCTTGACAGTATCGGTGAATTGCTTCGCTATTTTGAAGTTTACATCGGCATCGAGCAAAGCTCTCCTGACCTCCTTAAGTGTCTCAGCAATGTTTATTTCAGTTATCCTGCCCTGTCCTTTTAAGAGTTTAAAGGATTTTTCCAGCCGCTCACTTAAATTTTCAAACATATATTTTAAGTATAATAATATTAAATCTACTTTCTCCTTTGTGTCCCTTAGTGATTCTTATTTTCCCTTTGTGTTCCTTTGTGGTTCAATGATTTTTTTTACCACTAAGTTACACAAAGGTAATCACTAAGGAACGCAAAGGATTTTAATGTAACTTACATCCGCTCGGGCATTTCTATACCCAGCAACCACATACCCGTATATATAATTTCACTGGTAACCTTTGATAAAACCAGTCTGAAATTTCTTGTTTCTTCATCACTTTCTCCCAGAATTGAGATGTCGTGATAGAACTGATTATATTCCCTTGAAAGCTCGTAGCAGTAATTTGCTATTAATGCCGGACTGTATGCAGTTGCTGCTGCCGAGACAGTATCGGAGAATTTCCCAAGCAATTTAATAAGGCCGATCTCTTTAGGATCTGTCTTTGCTCCGGAATATGATAAATGATCAGTACTGATACCCAACAGTTCCGCTTTCCGGAAGACTGATTTTATTCTGGTATAGGTATACTGAATGAATGGCCCCGTGTTTCCATTGAAATCTATCGATTCTGCCGGATTGAATGTCATGTTTTTCTTCGGGTCCACTTTCAGGATATAGTACTTTAATGCACCCATTCCTATTTTCCGGAATATTTCCTCTTTTTCTTCATCTGAAAAATCAGATAGTTTACCGAGTTCGAGTGACACATCCTTTGCTGTCAGCTGCATTTCTTTGATGAGGTCATCGGCATCTACAATTGTTCCCTCACGCGATTTCATCCGTCCCTCGGGAAGCTCAACCATACCATACGAAAAATGGATCAGTCCTTCAGCCCATCCATATCCCAGCCTTTTCAGGATTGCCTTAAGTACCTGGAAATGATAATTCTGTTCATTTCCGACAACATAAATGTTCTTGTCGAAGTTATATTCATTATGCCGGTCCACTGCTGTCCCCAGATCCTGGGTCATATATACTGCTGTTCCATCAGAACGAAGCAACAGCTTCTGATCCAGTCCATCCTGAGTCAGATCCGCCCAGATTGAACTATCCTCATTCTGGTAGAGGATTTTTTCATTTAATGCTTTGAGTACAATTTTCTTGCCTACTTTGTAAGTATCTGACTCGTAGTAGATCTTATCAAAATCGACTCCCAGTTTTTTATAGGTCTCATCAAATCCTTTATAAACCCAGGAGTTCATCATTTTCCATAGACTGAATACTTCCTCATCGCCTGCTTCCCACTTCAGAAGCATATCCCTAGTTTCTCTCATAAGAGGAGCGGAATTTTTTGCTTCGTTTTCTTCCATTCCCTCCCTTATCAGCTTCTCTACCTGAATTTTATAATTCTGTTCAAATAAAACATAGTATTTCCCGACAAGGTGATCTCCTTTCAATCCGGATGACTCGGGAGTTTCTCCGTTCCCGAATTTTTGCCAGGCAAGCATCGATTTGCAGATATGGATGCCTCTGTCGTTAACAATATTTGTTTTAATGACTCTGTGTCCGCAGCCCGACAATATGCGATATAGAGAATAACCCAGCAGATTATTCCTGATATGTCCCAGGTGCAGAGGTTTATTAGTATTAGGTGACGAGTATTCTACGAGTATTGTTTCAGGTTTTTTCACCTGACAAATCTCAAGATGATTTTTCTCACCGGCTAGTTTTCCAAAAAAACCGACCCACCAGGCATCAGAGATTTCAAGGTTCAGAAATCCTTTTATGACATTATAGCGGGAAACTGCAATGAAGTTATCAACAAGATATTGGCCAATAGTTTCACCAGTTTTTTCCGGAGTATTTTTTGAATAGCGCAATAAAGGAAAAACAACCAGCGTAAAATCACCTTTAAAGTCTTTTCTTGTTACCTGTATCTGGATCAGATCATCCTGAACCTGGCAATTATAGATGGTTTTAACAGCTTCCTTAATCTTTTCTTTAAGAACAATCTCCATTTTTTCCCTGACAAATTTCAGGTTGCAAATATAACACTTTAATATCTTGATTAACAAGAAAACACCTCCAAAAAGGGCATCCTGGGCAACCTCCTTAACCCTGACGATTATACCAAACTAGTAAAATATTTGACAACTGACCATTTCTTTTTGATAAAGAAAAATGCGATAATAAAAAACTTATTTTACTTTTGATTATGATTTTTTTATAACTTTATCACCAATAATAGATTATTAAGGTGGATTTGAAAAATTTATTTATCGAACCGACAGCCAAGACACCACAGGTTGATTTAAATTATCCTTCAGGTGAGCTTATTATGTCCGGAAAATCAATCCCTGAAAATGCAGCAGTAATTTATGAAGCAGTACTGAAATGGGTGACTGAATATATTAAAAATCCACGACCCACAACAAACCTGCGTCTGAACCTGGAGTATTTCAATACTGCATCGGCAATCTGGCTTGCAAAAATTGTCCAGACTCTTGGCTCCATAAGGGATAGCGAGTACACACTGATGATCCATCTTTACTTCAATATCGAAGACTACGATAATATGGAAGCTGAAGATCTGAAGGACGAACTGCACCCTATTATCCACATGATCGGAGTACCGACTGTCAGCCTGGGCATCAAAATTTACGGCACTGACGACAAGGGAGAGATACTTAAAGAGTCCATGGTTCTCATTTAATTCCCACAGCTAACTTTTATCATTAAACTATTACTTCTTCAATTTTTTGGCATAACTTTATTCGCCAATAAATTGCAATAGTCATGCAAACAGTATTCATTGTTTTGCTTTCAATATTTACTATCATGGAAACATTTGCCCAGAACATCACAACTGACAGGCAGCCGGTTGCAGCAGGGATATTTTATCCCGCTGATAAAGAGACACTCAGAAAAGACCTGACGCGCCTTTTCGAAACCTGCAAAAAGTCACCCGAGAACTGGAAAGTAAGAGCTATCATCAGCCCTCATGCGGGATATGTGTTTTCAGGAGAAGTTGCTGCATCAGCTTTTTCCGCAATACAAAAAAATGCCGTGTATAAAAATATCTTCATAATCGGATCAAGTCATGTGATGTCCTTTAACGGAGCCTCAGTCTATAATACAGGTGATTATATTACCCCGCTGGGAAAGATCACTGTAAACAGAGAAATTGCCAATAAGCTGATATTAAACAATAAAGTCTTTCATTTTCCGACTGATGCCCATATCAAAGAACATAGCATTGAAAATCAAATACCCTTTATACAGTTTTATTTCAGGGAAAAACAAACCATAGTTCCTATCATCATAGGGACAGATGATGAGAATACTGTGCAGAAGATTGCTGAGGCGCTCAGGCCATGGTTCACACCTGATAACCTTTTTGTCATTAGCAGCGACTTTTCACACTATCCGCCCTATAAAGATGCCGTTGAGAACGACAGCCTTACAGCTATGAGCATTATATCAGGCAGTCCCAAAACTTTTCTGAGGACATTAAGCGATAATGATTCCAAAAAGATCCGGGGTCTGGTGACAGCATGTGCGGATGGACATCCGGACTTGCTCTTCTCGATCTGGCTGAAGGAAATAAAATGCTCGAAATAAAGCGTATTGACTACTGTAATTCAGGTGATTCTCCAAATGGCGGGAAAGGTGAAGTTGTGGGTTACAATGCCCTTGTAATGATTGATAAAAAACAAGACACCATGCCTGCAAAAGAGCATGAAAACAGCTTCTCTTTCACTGATGAAGAAAAAAAACAACTCTTCACCATAGCTAAAAACAGTATCCGGTCAGTGCTTTTTGATAATAAGAAGTCAGTCATAGACGAAAAGTCTGTTCCTGAAAAACTCAAAAACCAATACGGAGCTTTCGTTACATTAAAGATCAATGGCGCATTAAGAGGATGCATCGGCAGGTTTATATCTTCTGAGCCCCTTTATAAAGTAGTTCAGGAATCCGCTATATCATCTGCATTCGAAGATCCGCGTTTCGAGGCTCTTACAAAAGATGAATATAAAAAGACAACTATTGAAATAACTGTTCTCGGGCCATTAAAAAGGATCCACAACATAAATGAAATTGTTTTAGGCAGGGATGGTATATATATTGTAAAAGGCCATTTGTCCGGTACCATGCTGCCTCAGGTTGCGACGGAAAACGGATGGACCGTTGAGGAATTCCTTGGCTATACTTCGAGGGATAAGGCCGGTATTGGATGGGATGGCTGGAAAGATGCTGAGATCTCTACTTACGAAGGTGTTGTTCTGGAAGACAACGAAGAGACAAAGTGACGAAGTGACGAAGAGACGAAGGGACTCCGTGAACAACTTCATGTAACTCCGTGGTAAAAAATCTATAATGAAGAAGAATAAGAACTTTCACAGAGAAACACAGAGTAGCACAGAGAATCACAGCAAATAAAAAAGAGAATTGAATTCATGATTGAATACCCGGAATAGATATGTATCATGTTATTGGCACTGGTTCCACAGCAATTCTCTTATATTTAATCAGCTACCTTTTCTACAGAACCGGCTATTATTCGATTCAATTTCACAGAAAATTCTGGAACTCATTGCTTGCGTCAGCTTTTTTACTGACAGCTCTGGCTGGTGTATTCCTTGCACTCCAGGTTAATTACAAATGGAACATTCCCTTCATAAAGACAATCCTGAAATGGCATGTCGAATTTGGAATTGCAATGGCGATCACAGGCTCCTTCCACCTCATCTGGCATCTTAACTATTATGGAAAGCTCTTCAGTAAAACAGCCACGACTCAGGAAAAACCTGCTATCCAGAAAACAAGCTCCTCACAAATAAAAACTAATCTTTTTATTACCGGATTTGTCAGCTCTTCAGTTCAGTTTCTGCTCATGAGGGAGATAATGAATGTTACAGGCGGATATGAGCTTATAACAGGTTCATTTTTAGGATCATGGCTGATAGGTTCGGCGATAGGCTCAACAATAGCCGGCAAATCGGATCTGAATGATATCCGGAAGTTAAATCTTTTCTTTTCTGCAGGCCCGCTGATATCCCTGATTATGATGCTGTTTTTATCAAGAGTGTATTTAAGTCCCGGTCAAACACCCTCCTTCCTTGAAGCAATAATTTACACTATCCTGGTTTTGATTCCATATTGCATGATATCGGGATTCACTTTCATCAAACTGATTACGATCGCCGGAACGGATAATAAATTTGCTCCCGGAAAATCATTTTCTATTGAAACCACCGGAGGAATTATCGCAGGCATTTCAATTACTGTCCTCACTGCGGGTCTGCTGAATACATACAAAATACTGCTGCTGATTTTATTACTATCGGCCACATATGTATTGACAACATACTACATATTTAAGCCGAAAATTAAGATCGGGTTCAAGCTTTGCGTTCTCATACTCTCAGTTATTATTATTTTATTAAATCCCGATCTGATATTCAGGCAGATCCTGCTCCCGGTCATTAAGGTTACAGGAACGAAAGACACACCTTATGGCAATATTACCAATGGAATGTATAAAGGAGAAGAAAGTATCTATTACAATCAAAGGCTTCTCTCTTATAACGATGATGTGACTGAGCGTGAGGAGGATATCCACTACGCCATGCTCCAGTGTGAATCACCCCGCGAAGTAATTATGATATCCGGATCACCGCAGTCGCGCATTCCTGAAATATTAAAATATCCGGTAAACAGGATAATTTACATTGAAAGAGATCCTGAACTAGCAAAATACAAAATATCAAAGGGCGACCTGCCTTCGGGTAAAGTGGAAATTGTGAACAGGGATGCGTACAGATATATCAGGAATTCTTCGGAATCAGCAGACGCAGTTATACTCCTGATTCCGCCTCCGGCTACCTTGCTTCTCAACAGGTATTATACATCTGAATTCTTTACCGAGGTGAAGAAAAACATGAAGCCTGATGGCTTTTTTATGTGTTCTCCCGGTCCAGGTGACACCTACTTCAATAAAGAATCATTGAATCTCTATTCATCTGTTTATAACAGCCTGGCAGCTGTTTTTAAAAATGTAAGACCTGTTGTAGGCAACAAGCTTTATTTTATAGCTTCCGACAAAACAATATCATTATCTTTTTGTCGGCTTGCCGCGGAAAAGCATATTAAAAACATTTATGTTGGACCCGATTTTCTCGAAGATGATCTCATAATCAGGAAGTCGGATGAAGTTAGTGCACTTATCGACCACGGAGCAAAACAGAACAGGTCAGCAGTACCGGTGGCATTATTACACGCACAATCATTTCAGTTCAGTAAGGACCTCGGGGAGAAGATCCCGGCAATAGTCATAATGTTTGTTGTCTTCGCTCTGCCGGTGATCGCAATTAAGAGAAGAAATCTGTTAATGTATTTCAGTGCATCGGCCCTGGCAGGATTTGAAATCATAATTCTTTTGACTTTGCAGCTCACAGCCGGAAATATGTATCAGCTGACTGGACTTATAATTGCAGGTTTAATGACCGGACTATCTGCAGGGTCCGGAATTAATATCACGTCCCTTAATACTATTTCACTAAGAAACAAAGTTATCTTCCTGATATTGTTTTATGTCATTTTTGGACTTTTCTATAATTACATGATAATGTTAAAAAGCGGATTTTTGTCAGTTGTGATTATTATGTTATCCGGATTTATACCATCATTTTGTACCGGCCACATCTTTCGTGAGCTGACCAGTGATGCTGATGGACTCACCAGGTCGCCGGCTATTTACAGTGCTGATCTGACAGGCTCGGCTTTCGGTTTTATATTTATATCCGGAATTACTGTACCCATACTCGGAATTCAGATTTCAGTATTTATCCTGGCAATACTGCTGTTTGGAGGAATATTGTTTGGTACAATAAGGAACAACTGACTTTATGTACCTTTGTGTTAACCTTTGTGTTCCTTAGTGGTAAAAAAAAAATCATTTCACCACAAAGGAACACGAAGTAATACCCAAAGTAACACTAAGGAAAAACCAGCAATCTGGTTTTAAGTTATTCAGTGTAATAAACATTAAGGTTAAATGTATAAGAAAGCTTATAATATCAATAAACGGGATTTCCTGAAAAAATCACTGGCGTTATCGGCAGGATTGATATGTATCCCCTGCAGGCCGGTTTTTTCTGCAGTGGCTGGAGAAGAGCCATCACCTTTAAAAAAAATTGCCATGTTCCAGGAGGAAACTGCCAGAGGAATAATGTGCAGGATCTGTCCAAATGAATGTGTTCTGAAGGAAGGCGAGCTAAGTAAATGCAACAACCGGAAGGTCCATGATTCAAAATTATATACTATGGCATTTGGCAATCCGTGCTCAGTCAATGTTGATCCTGTTGAAAAGAAACCTCTTTACCATTTTCTGCCGGGTTCTAAAGCATTTTCCATCGCGACGGCCGGTTGTAACCTGGTTTGTCTTAATTGCCAGAACTGGACAATATCACAGACAAGTCCCGATAAAACCAGGAACATTGATCTTATGCCTGACCAGGTAGTCAGTGAAAGTGGCAGGAATAGTTGCCGGTCAATAGCTTATACATACTCGGAACCGATCACTTCTTATGAATACACTCTCGAAACAGCCACTGCTGCAAGAAATGCCGGCATAAAAAATATCTTCAAATCAAACGGTTATATAAATCCAGAACCTCTGAAAAAGCTCTGTGGTGTTATTGATGCTGCCAATATTGATCTGAAAGCATTCAGTGAAAGCTCATACCTGAAACTGACAGGAGGAAAACTACAACCGGTGCTTGATTCCCTCAAGGTCCTCAAGGACGCGGGAGTCTGGCTTGAAATCACTCATCTCATCATCCCCGACTGGACCGATAATCCGGATGATTTCGGAAAAATGTGCAAGTGGTTAAATGATAACGGATTTAAAAACACACCTTTACATTTAAGCAGATTCTATCCGATGCATAAACTTGAACAATTGCCGCCAACTCCTGTTGAAATACTAAACAATGCTTTCCGTATTGCAAAAGAAGAAGGATTACAGTATGTCTATACCGGAAATGTACCGGGCAATGAAATTTCGGATACAAAATGCCCGTCGTGTAATACAACTCTGGTTACACGACAAGGGTTCCGGATCGCTGCCAATACTATTACCGGGGGGAAGTGCAGCAAATGCGGAAGAATAATTGAAGGGGTCTGGAGCTGAATTTTTTGTCAGTTTATAATTTTAGGCCAATATGTCGTACGCTTTGTAATAAATCCTTTGTGTACCTTAGTGATGACCTTTGTGTACCCCTGCATGCCGGCAGTCAGGTTAGTGGTGAAAATGAACATATCATCACAATTCTTAAGGATAACCAGGATAGCATACAGGGTAAAAAAAACAAATAATTACCATTTTAAATTAAAATGAAAAAATCGGAAGCCAGGGCACGGATTGATATCCTCCGGAAGGAAATTGAAGAACATAATAACAGATACTATGTTTTAAATCAACCCACAATTTCTGATTTTGAATTTGATGTTCTGCTGAAAGAACTCGATACTCTTGAGAGAAAGTTTCCTGAATTCATGAGTGAGTCCTCACCTACCCGGCGGGTTGGAAGTGATGTTACAAAAGAATTTGAACAGTACGAACATACCTATCCCATGCTGTCGCTTGGTAACACTTACAGTGAAGAGGAAGTAAGGGAATTTGACAGCAGAACCAGGAAAACCATCTCACAACCGATTGAATATGTATGCGAATCCAAATTCGACGGTGCTTCTATAAGTATTATATATAAAAATGGTGCGCTGTTCAGGGCTATTACGCGTGGCGATGGCATCAGAGGTGACGATGTGACACTGAATGTTAAAACGATCAGAAGCATCCCCAGAAATATTAATGAAAAATCCATGTCAGGGGAATTTGTTATAAGAGGTGAAATACTTATGCCAAGAGCAGTATTTAACAAGCTGAATGAAGAACGGGCAAGTGCCGGCCTGCCTCAGTTTGCCAACCCGAGAAATGCGGCAGCAGGCACACTCAAGCTGCTGGATCCCAGGATTGTAGCCTCAAGATCTCTTGATTGCATGGTCTATTTCCTTCTGTCCGAAAAACTCCCTCACGATAATCATTATGATAATCTCATGACGGCTAAAGGCTGGGGATTCAATGTTGCTGACAGCATAAGGTTGTGCAAAAATATTGATGAGGTATTTCAATTCATTTCATACTGGGATACTGAGCGCAAAAAGCTTCCCTACGATACGGACGGTGTTGTTATTAAAGTCAACTCACTGAACCAGCAACGGGATCTGGGTTTCACAGCCAAGTCGCCCCGTTGGGCAATCGCCTATAAGTACAAAGCTGAACAGGTATTGACAAAACTGCTATCTGTAGCTTTTCAGGTAGGCAGAACAGGAGCTGTAACTCCCGTGGCAAATCTCGAACCGGTTCTTCTTTCCGGTTCCACGGTCAAACGTGCCACTCTTCATAACGCAGATCAGATAGCACTGCTTGATCTTCATCTTAACGACATGGTTTATGTGGAAAAAGGAGGCGAAATAATTCCAAAAATAGTAGGAGTCGATCATTCATACAGAAATGAAAACAGTAAGAAGATTGTCTTCATTACGGAATGTCCGGAATGCGGCACAGCTCTTATTAAGAATGAAGGAGAAGCAAATCACTTTTGTCCCAACTACCTTCACTGCCCCCCTCAGATTAAAGGCAGAATTGAACATTTTATCAGCAGAAGGGCTATGGATATTGATGGTCTGGGAGAAGAGACCATCGATTTACTTTTCAGCAAAAAACTGATCAATAATATTTCGGACCTTTATGATTTAAAATTGGAACAACTTGTACCACTTGAGCGTATGGGGGAAAAGTCTGCATCCAATATTTTGAAAAGCATAAGGAGATCGGTAGATATTCCTTATCAGAGGGTCCTGTTTGCCCTGGGGATAAGGCATGTAGGAGAAACTGTCGCAAAAACCATTGCCCGAAAGTTCAATACTATCGACGATCTTATAAATGCAGATGCTGAACAATTGACAAGCGTAAGTGAAATAGGACCAAAAATAGCAGCTAGTATTGTTGCATACTTTTCCGATGCAGATAATCTGGAAATAATTAAACGGCTCAAACTGACAGGTCTGAAATTCAGCAATGAAAATAAAACCCCGGCTAAGAGCAATGCACTTGAAGGTAAAACTATAGTAATTTCCGGTATATTCAATCAGCACAGCCGTGATGAATATAAAGAAATTATTGAAGAGAACGGAGGCAAAAATTCATCCTCAGTATCCGGAAATACATCCTTCATCCTGGCGGGAGAAAATATGGGTCAGTCAAAGAAAGAGAAAGCTGATGAGCTTGGCGTTCCTTTGATCAGCGAAGCAGAATTTCTCAAAATAGTTGGTAAATAATAACAGCTGCTCCCCGTTATTTTAACAAAAACACTTAGGTTTGCAATATGGAATTATTTAAGAATATCAGGATGAAAATCGGTGATACTATCCTTAAAAACAAGATAGCCAGAACCAGGAGAAAAGCACATTATTCGAATATAAAACAGGTTAAAAATATAGGGATTGTATGGGACGCTTCCAGGATCGATGATTTTGCATTCCTGTCACGTTTTTATCAAAAGATGCATGAAGGTAAAACCGAGGTCAGAATATTTGGCTATTTCCCGGGTAAGATCCTGCCAAGCCAGTTGACCGCCATTCGTTATCTTTCCATCGTAAAAAGAGAAGAATTAAACATGTTCTATCGTCCTGTGTCAACTGAAACAGATAAATTCGTGAACAACGCTTTTGATGTCCTCATTGATCTGAATTTCAAAAAGCTCTTACCTCTTCAATATATATCATCACTTTCAAATGCCGGCTTAAAAGTTGGATTATTTGAATCCGGGGCCAGAAACCCTCCTTTCGATCTTATGATGGATATAAAAGGCCCGGTTAATTTGGAAGAATATCTGAATCATGTATTGTTTTACCTTGAGATGATAAATTCTGGATCAGTCAATTAAATAGCTAAATAATCAGGACATGAAAAAATTCAGAGGGACCGGAGTTGCTATAGTAACACCATTTAAGAATGATTCGAGCATTGATTTTGCCGCCCTCGGCCGGGTGGTAAATCACATAATCGCCGGTGGCGTAAATTATCTGGTGGTCATGGGGACTACGGGTGAATCGGTTACTCTCAGCAGGGAGGAAAAGAAAGCAGTTATGTCCTATGTAGCCGAGGTTACTGATAATCGTGTTCCTCTGGTACTAGGTATCGGTGGAAATAACACACAGGAAGTAATAAACGAAATCAGGCATATGAATCTTTCAGGTGTCGATGGGATCCTTTCTGTAGCACCGTATTATAATAAACCAAATCAGAGAGGACTGTTTCAGCATTTCAAAGCTATTGCAACAAGCAGTCCAGTTCCAGTGATCCTGTACAATGTACCGGGAAGGACTTGCAGCAATATTTCGTCAGATACATGTCTGGAGCTTGCAAACGAGTGTGAGAACATTGTAGCAATAAAAGAAGCATCGGGCGATATGGCACAGATTATGAGAATAATAAGAGGCAAACCCGATAATTTCAGTGTAATATCGGGAGATGATATGTTAACTATTCCGATTATAGCCGCCGGAGGATCCGGTATTATTTCAGTTCTTGCAAATGCCTTTCCTGCGGCTACCAGCGAGCTCGTCAATTTCGCCCTGAAAAGCAATTTTAAGCCGGCGCGTGAAATACAGTTACGTTATCTTGAAATGATTGAACTGCTTTTTATCGATGGTAATCCTGCAGGAGTAAAAGCCATGCTCAGCTTAATGAATATCTGCCAGAATACCTTAAGACTTCCGCTTGTCCCTGTAAACAGGACGATCTTAACCCGGATACAGAAAGCAATTGATGAAGTAAAGTAAGAGCGTCACGCATTTACACCTGCACCAGGTACCCCGGCCTGCTGCATACCATGACAATTTTTGTATTTCTTTCCGCTCCCGCAAGGACAAGGGTCATTTCTGCCCACCTTCTTATCAACTCTGACCGGTTCTGTTCTCTGATTTTTTTCCTGACCGCCTCCGGTGCTGCTGTATTGTGAAAAATCACTTTTCGATGTTCTCAGATTGCTCATGTCAACCTGACGTCTTCTCTGTGCTTCCTTAACCTGCTCAGGGTCCTGGGTGGGTATATGTCCTTTCATCAGTGTGCTCACAACATCTTTGTTCACCTTTGTGAGCATAGTCTTGAATAGCTCAAAAGATTCAAACTTGTAGATAAGCAACGGGTCTTTCTGTTCATATGTCGCGTTCTGCACAGATTGTTTCAGCTCATCCATCTCTCTCAGATGTTCTTTCCATGCATCATCGATCGTTGCCAGCACAACTGTCTTTTCATATGCTTTTGCCAGTTCGCGTCCTTCAGACTCAGCCGTGGCTTTCAGGTTAGTGACAACCTGATACACCCTGACTCCATCTGAAATCGGGACAACCACATTTTCATAAACATGCGACATTCTCTCATACACATCCTTAAGAACAGGATATGCCTGTGCTGAAATAGATTCAACTTTTCTCTTATATGTATCAAGCACTTTTACATAGACTGTGTCAGTCACCTGTGCGGCATTATCTTTCTTAAACTCCTGATCGGGAACGGGAGAATCCATTGAGAATGAGCGGATCAGATCAAAATCAAATCCTTCAAAATCCCCATCATTATGATAGGTATCAACCAGGCTTTCAGTAACATCGAACATCATATTTGCGATATCCACACTTAACCGCTCCCCGAGGAGCGCATGCCTTCTTTTCTTGTATATAACTTCCCGCTGTGAATTCATTACGTCGTCATATTCAAGCAGACGCTTTCTTATTCCGAAGTTATTCTCCTCGACTTTCTTCTGGGCGCGTTCTATGGATTTCGTTATCATAGAATGCTGAATCATCTCCCCGTCCTTGAGACCAAGCTTGTCCATTATTCCGGCAATTCTTTCAGAGCCAAAAAGTCTCATAAGTTCATCTTCAAGAGAAACAAAGAATTGTGATGATCCAGGATCACCCTGTCTGCCTGACCGGCCCCTGAGCTGACGATCCACCCTTCTTGACTCATGCCGTTCTGTTCCTATAATTGCAAGCCCCCCGGCTTTCCTGACATCTTCCGTAAGCTTTATGTCGGTTCCTCGTCCCGCCATGTTGGTAGCAATAGTAATTGTACCTGTTTTACCTGCTTCCGCAACAATTTCTGCTTCTCTCTGGTGAAGCTTTGCATTCAGAACATTATGCTTCAGTCCTTTCATCTTAAGCATTCTGCTCAGCAGCTCTGATATCTCAACTGATGTTGTTCCCACAAGAACGGGTCGTCCCTGACGGTTCATCTCTGCAATTTCATCAATTACAGCATTATATTTTTCCCTTTTTGTTTTATAGACCAGGTCCTCCCTGTCAAATCTTATAACCGGCCTGTTGGTCGGAATAACAACTACATCGAGCTTATAAATATTCCAGAGTTCGCCGGCTTCAGTTTCAGCAGTACCTGTCATACCTGCCAGCTTATGATACATCCTGAAATAATTCTGAAGGGTTATGGTGGCATATGTCTGTGTAGCCTCTTCAACCTTTACATTTTCCTTTGCCTCTATTGCCTGATGAAGGCCATCAGAGTACCTTCGTCCTTCCAGAACACGACCAGTCTGTTCATCTACTATTTTCACCTTATTATCAACTACTATATACTCGGTATCGCGGTCAAACAGCGTCCATGCTTTCAGCAGTTGAGTCATTGTATGCACCCTTTCCGACTTGACCGAATAGTCTTGCAGCAGTTCATCCTTTATTTTTAACTTCTCGCGTTCGGAAATATCTGACTTTTCAATATCTGCGATTTTTGATCCTACATCCGGGAGTATAAAGAAACTGACATCCTCGACGGAATCAGCTATCAGGTCGAGCCCTTTTTCAGTCAGTTCGATAGAGTTCACTTTCTCATCAATTATAAAGTAAAGCTCATCGGTTACCTTCGGCATTTCCTTGCTGTTGTTCTGCATATAAAAGTTCTCAGTCTTTAGCAGCAGTGATTTGTTTCCCTCCTCACTGAGGAACTTGATGAGCGCATTATTTTTTGGCAGGCCTTTAAATGCTCTCAGGAGCAGTAGACCGCCCTGTTCGTCCTTATTATCGGCTATAAGTTTCTTAGCGTCCGCAAGTACCTGAGTAACAAGTCTTTTCTGCGCCGACACAAGTTTGTCGACTTTAGGCTTCAGCTCGTCGAACTGCTGGGTATCACTTTTAGCAGTCGGACCTGAAATAATCAGGGGAGTACGTGCATCATCAATAAGAACTGAGTCAACCTCATCAACAATTGCGTAGTGGTGTTTCCGTTGTACAAGGTCTTCAGGATTAATGGCCATATTGTCCCTTAGATAGTCAAAGCCAAACTCATTATTTGTCCCGAAAGTAATATCAGCATTGTATGCTTTTCGCCGGTCCTGGGAATTAGGCTGGTGCTTATCTATGCAATCTACAGTGAGCCCGTGGAATTCATATATCGGACCCATCCATTCGGAGTCACGTTTGGAGAGATAATCATTTACAGTTACAATGTGCACACCCCTTCCGGCCAGTGCATTAAGAAAGACAGGCAGGGTAGCAACAACTGTCTTTCCTTCACCTGTACCCATTTCAGCAATTTTCCCTTTATGGAGAGCAACTCCACCGATAAGCTGAACATCGTAATGAATCATGTCCCAGGTTATCTCATTTCCTCCGGCTATCCACTTGTTGCTCCAGACTGCTTTGTTGCCATTTATTGTAATGCTTTCTCGGGTAGCAGCCAGATCTCTGTCATATTGTCGTGCCGTAACTTCAAGCTGGCTGTTTTCCTTAAATCGTCTTGCTGTTTCTTTTACTATTGCAAATGCTCTTGGAACCAGTTGATCAAGTGTTGCTTCCAGTTTATCATTGATCCCCTTCTCGATTTTATCTATATCGTTGTACAGCTCTTCTTTCAAAATTACATCTTCCTCTTTCTCAGCCTTTTCTCTCAATGTCAGGATCTCAAGTTCATCTGCTTCAACACTCTGGTGTATCTCCTTCCTGATTTCTTCAGTCTTGTCTCTTAATTCGTCATTTGACAATCCCTGCACTTTTTCGAATTCCAGGTGGATCTTCTCTACATAAGGATTTATTTCCTTAAGATCCCTTTCATATTTATTACCCAGAAAAAGGCCCAATACACTATTTAGAATGCTCATTTTAAGGTGTTTTACAATTTTTTAAAATATCCAGCAAAATTAGCTTAATTTTCGGATTTGGAATTCCGAAAACCCAATATATACAAAAACCCCGCCAAAAATGCAGGGTTTTTTGGGATTACGGATTTTTGATTGCGAATTTGGGATTGCGGATTTGTTCATCCTATCTGATCAGACTATATTTGATCGTTTTTGCACCTTCATCGAGATATAAGACGATTATGTACAAACCTGACGGATAATCAGATATATCTACGAGTGTTTCGGATGATGCAGAAGTTGTGGAATTTATCAGACAGACGCCTGTCATACTGAAGACGCTGTAATGCAATGGCTTATAAATGCCGGTACCTGAGATTCCCGTACTTAGTTTTATAAGGCCCTTTCCTGGATTAGGATATATGCGAACCGGATTATTTATAATTTCTGTCGTCAGGTCAACAAATGGATTAATTTTCAGATCCTCAACGACCCATCCCCATCCATTTGCAAACGGATCGGAATACAACCTGAATCTCAGTAACATAGTATCTCCAGCTGAAATATTGTCAGATGGGCGATAAAGGAAAGCATGTTTCTGAAGCATTGCTTCCGTACCGACAAATGTCGAGTTATCTCCGACAATGCTGCTATTATAAGCTGTATCCCATAAAGGGTTAAACCGGCTATCGTAGCCATCAATAAGTTTAAACCATGTCTTGCCAAAATTTTTTGAACCCTCAACGATCACATAGTCATAAAAATCAGGTGAGCCGAAGACTGAACCCGGAGCACCAGGTTCCACCAGGGCTACCTCGTTGAAGCTGAATAACAGTCCGGAAGCATCAAATAACAACGGATGTCTCAATATAGAAGTGTATTCAATACTTTTGTTGTTATCCATCGGACTCTCATAAGGGTGTTTTGAATTCAGGCCAAATTTGCTGAAACCGGCAGGCCGTGAAATATCAAATCCGACATTAAAGAAGTCGGGTGCTGCGCCTGAAAAATCTGTCGAATATTTTGGTACTGCTGTTGAGATCTCTTCAATATGGGTCACGAAAAACCCGGTCTTAGGCAAAATTGATAAATTAGGGATCCTGGCTGAATCGACGGCAAATATTTTATACTCTATGGAATCATGCCCCTTCAGCAGCAAATTCCTGGCATTGAAGGAAGTGTTATAAGCATCGGATGGCCCTTCTTTCAGACGCAGAAACTTTGAGGGTCCGTTATTCACCTTATATTCAACATATACTGAATCTATTCCAAGGTTATCAGTTACCAGAGTGTTATACTTTATCGAATCTACCGTCTGCAGATAGTAGGTAACCGGAGTATGAGATATAACGGGCTTTACCGTATCAGTTCCAATAAAGACATGATACCTGTTATTTTTAATGGTTCCATAATCTTTATACATTGAAGGAGATCTGTATATCCTTAGAAAATAATCCTCTGTAAAGAAATAGTACTCTAATTCCGAATCATATCCCGGGATCGGAATGGAAGCACTATAAGAGTCATTTGATCCAGGGGAAGTAAGATAAAGAGAATCGCTGGTTACAAAGTTATTGAATGAATACACTACACCTACCAGATCATGATTATAGCTTGTATCTGATTTTATATCAGTTGACAGGGTAACCTGGGTCAGATGAGCTTCAGTATCTCCCATCGGTTTGTGAATTATCCGGGTATTTATCCAGCCCAGATCTCCGAGTATTGAAAATGTATATTTCCCCGGATCATGAATAGCTTCGCCAAGATCAATAAATGGAGTCATCAGTGAATTCGCCTGCAAAGTAGAGGCCTCATCGAGATGAGAAATGCTTGATCCTGCATCCCATGTTGCCGGTGCGTATAATTTTGCCCTTAAATTTGTGTAGTTGACCGATTTAGAATAAGCAGTGAGAAGCGGACCGTTAAAGTAAATCTGATTCCCGGTAAGCTGATTTTTAAGAGCAGCAGAATTATTAAGGAATTTCAGTGTATCTGTTAACTTGTTTCCATTAAGGTTCTCCACAAACGTATCGTATATAATAGGCAACGAACCAATTCCCCAGGAAGCCAGTGACCCATTGGAACTGAAACTGTCAAAAAAACCGAGTCCGTGGCAGATCTCGTGCATGGCAACAGTTACCAGATCGTACTTCTGCACGGGAGTACTTCCGTCGGTGCCCAGGTACCAGTTTATTGAACTGTTAACTGACAACGTTATATCACCCTGCACGTCTTCATTAAGGCTTTTACCGCCTATTTTTTCGGCGAGTGCAATAGGATAAAACGACAGAGGATCCAGGGCATTAATTCCTGAGCCACCTGCATATTGTGTAATTGTAGACTGGGCCAGTACACCTGCGGTCGTGATCTTATCCCAGCTGGCGTTAATTGTGAACTTAGTATCAGCCGGAAGCATTGCCCTTAAAATTGAAGCTGCATATTCCACGGCTGCTTGTGCCTGGCTTGAAAAACCTGAATAATAAACAGTTATCGATCCGCCGCTTTTCGAACCATTTCTTTTGAAAAATTCTTTTGGAGGCGGAATGTAGATCCGGTTAACTTTAGTTCCCGCATAACAAACCCCGGTAACCCTTGAATTCTTTATCAGATCCTGCGCCCGGAGAGGAACAACAGAAGTAAGAATAAATAATATTGTCAAAAAAGAGAGTTTTCCCTTCATGGATTAACCTCAGCTGAGGCTGATGATTTTCTTAAACTCACAATGTCTCTGTCAAATTCATACATATTGGTTTTTCCAACAAGACGGAGTTTATCGAGAATGATGCGGGCTGAAGCTTCTTCTTCAATCTGCTCCATCACGAACCACTGTAAAAAGCTATGAGTATTAAAGTCTTTCTCTTCCAGAGTAAGAGCGACTATTTCATTAATACTGGCAGTAACAAACTCCTCATGTTTTAATACCTCTTTAAACATTTCCTCAACACTTTTAAAATCAGTTGAAGGTTTTTTTAAGGCAGGCATGACTGCTTTTCCGCCACGTTCATTAATATACTTAATGAACTTAAGCATATGGATCCTTTCTTCATCTGACTGGTTATACATCCAGCCTGCGACACCATTAAGTCCGTTAATTTCAGACCATGACGCCATTGCAAGATAAAGACTTGAAGAATAACCTTCCCGTTCTACCTGCCTGTTGCAGATGTCTTCAATATTTTTCTTTAGCATAAAATAAGAATTAATAGGTTCACAGGATAACACTTATTTTAATTAAGTTGTTCATTCTCTAACAGCTGCTCAATCTTCGAAATAAGATCGTTTATTGAAAACGGTTTTGAATAAATCGCATCGGCTCCAAGGGCTTTTGCCAGATTCAGGTAACTGCCCGGACCAACTTTACCCCCGCCTGAGATGGCAATAATCTTGATGGAAGGCTTTAATTCCCTGAGCTTTATTACTACCTTAAGGCCATCCTCCTCAGGCATTATAAGGTCGGTGATAACGAGATCTGTAAGCAATGGTTTGAAATGTGTAATAGCTGCTTTGCCATTTTCTGCCTCAAGAACTGTAAAATTTCTTCTTAAAAGCGACATTTTCAACATTTCTCTCAGTTCCTTATCATCCTCTACTATTAATACTCCCGGCATTTAATAAAATTTTAGGTTAGGTGTTTATCTCAATAATTCCTGAATTGCATTCCTGATCTCTTTAAGAGAAACAGGCTTGGTTAACTGCTGATTTATAATTCCCGAATTTAGCAATATTTCGTCTGATTTTTCCTCTATTGTGTCAGTAATGAGAATACAGGGGGTAAGAATATTCTGACTTTTGAATATTCCGACCAGATCCTCAGCCCTGATCTGCTTTGAATCGCTCATATAGATGACCATATCAGGCTCTTCGCGCTGGTTAGTCATTACCCGGGCAAAACTTTTTCCATCGGAGATAAAAACAAGCTCATATCCTGCGCTTTCCAGTGCAAGTGATAAGATCCTTGACTCATATTTATTCCCGGTTATGAAAAGGATCTTTTTCCTGCTGCCTTTTCTGACGGAAACAGAGGAATAGCTTTTCGATACCGGAAGGTAAACATTAAATACCGAACCTCTCGCCTTCTTGCTCGACACAACAATTTCCCCTTCCATTTCGGTTATTATGCCATGTATCACCGATAGACCAAGCCCGGTACCTTTTCCCACTTCACGTGTAGTAAAAAAGGGCTCAAAGATCCTTCCGATGAGAGACTTGTCCATGCCCTCCCCGGTATCCTTGAAAGTAAGCAATACATACTCATCAGCGACGATATCCTTATTAAGCTCATGTTGCACAAATTCACGTTTTACCACTGCAATACCGACTGATAATACGCCACCATTTTCTTCCATTGCCTGGATCGCATTGGTCATCAGGTTTAAGAATACCCTGAACAACTGTGTCGGATCAGCAAGAACACTGGCGTTCATTTTGGCTATTCTGCTTTTCAGGACAATATTCGACGGAATTGATGATTTTACAAACCCGATGGTCTCTTTGAGGACTTCAGACACATTGATCAGGACTTTTTCCTGCTCGACATGTCTGCTAAATGTAAGTATTTGATTTGTAATGGACTGAGCTTTCTTGACAGCATTCTGGATCTTACTGACTTTCTCTGACAGATCCGAATCTTTCGGAAGGTCTTCGTGTAACATCTCCGAGTATCCCGAAATAGTGGCAAGAATATTATTAAAGTCGTGCGCTATTCCGCCTGCAAGTGATCCTATTGTCTCAAGTTTCTGAGCCTGAAGCAGACGATTTTCAAGCATCAGTTCCCTTGAACAATCCTCAACGGCAAAATCAATATATGCAGGATCGCCTGAAGAATTAAAAGCAAGAAATCCACTTAACCGGCACGGTATCTCATTACCATATAAATTTTTAAGATTGACTCTTCCGAAATTTTTTGAGTGACTGTCAAAAAGCTGGTCGATCTGCAGCTCAAACAGGTCTTCCTGCTGATAAAAGTTTTTAAGATTCATGTTAGTGACTGACATCTCATCATGGCAATCGGCTATCATAAGGAAGGCTTCATTCGCGTGTAAGATTTTCCCCTCAGGATCGCACCTGAGAAAACCAATAGGAAGGTTTGATTCAAATTTGCGAAGCTCTTCTTCTTTTTCAAGTACAGCTTGCCTGGTAGTCTTCAGATCATCAATGTCGAATGTCTCCGCCAGAAGATGGGTAATCTTTCCGGGTTCAGCCGACAGCGGCCTGAATACAACCTCAAAATGTCTTTTGCCTGATTGTGGCGTTGGAAACGCAGCTTCGTACTTTATGGTTTTTCCTGTGAAACACAGATCAACGTTTCGCTTGATTGCATTGTGAAAAGTATCATGCCCCCATACATCTTTAAGCGATTTCCCGAGAATGTTATCCAGAACGACCTGATGAGCATTGCAGAAAGTAGAATTAACCTTCTCGTAAATATAATCCCGGTTAATAATGGTAATCATCGACCTGGAATGGTTTATGATCTGGTCAGAGATATCCTTTTCCTTTGCCAGGTAATTCAGATAATCATTGCCATCGGATAATTCAGGTTTCCTTTTCAATTTAAAAGAATTGAGTGTTAAAATTCATTTGTGGAATCATTTGGCAGTTAGTCATAAATCCCAATTGATTTTCGAGCTATCTATCCATTCTGATTCATTCAATCTGTTTATCAAAAAAAAATGAAGCAGTCTTATGTTATATCCAGATTAAAAGTCTTCTTCATCTCTTTCAGTATCGGATATTTATTTATAAGATAATTAAGCTTTTGTTCATCAGAATACAAAACCTCACTTGTTTCTGAAAGGTCGACAGATGTTTCTATATCGAGGTCCGGCAATATGAACCTGTTCTCGAGGAAACCAATGAGCTTTGGTTTGTAATTAAGGATGAAAGTATCTTTTTGTGCTGTATTGCTCAGATGAATCCTGATGATCTGGTCATTCTCCAGTTCAGGCCTTATCGATTTAAACATACTTACTATCCGTGTACCATCACCTTTAAGCTGATCTATGAATTCCTGCCAGGCAGCTTCGAATGCGAGAGGAGTGAATTCCTCCTTTTGCTTTAACTGAATTGACGGGTCATTAAGAACGGATCTCTCCTCAATCTTCTGCTCTGTTTTAAGCTCGTCGGAGATTACCTGCTTAATTGAAAATGTTTTGGAGGGCCTGTCAATTACCGGGACGTGCTTTCCTGATGCAGAGCCGTTATTGATAGTTTCTTTCTCAGAAACATGTATTTCCTGGCGTATTATTTCAGATTTTGAAGGAAGAGGGAGATCTTCTTCCGGATTCTTCACCTGCCCTGAGTCAGACTTTTTTTTTCTGCGGGTTCAGCCGCTTCACTCAATAACCTGCACAGTTTTATCAATGCAAGTTCTATATGTAACCTTGGGTTTTTGCTGACTTTATAAGCAAGATCACAGTTATTCCCGGTTTCCAGGGCCCTGAACAGAAATTCGACAGTGCATTTTCCTGTTTGCTCCAGATATCTTTTTTTTATTGCAGGAGTTGCTTCGAGAAGACGCAAGGTTGACTCCTCCTTACTCACAAGCAGATCGCGAAGGTGACTATTTAGTCCTGATATAAAATTGTGACCGTCAAAGCCTTTTTCCAGGACCTCATTAAAGGTCAGCAATATTGAGGATACATCGCCTGTCAGTGCCGCATCGATGGTTTTAAAATAATACTCATAATCGAGGACATTAAGGTTTTCGATAACATCCTTATAGGTGATTGTTTTTCCGCTAAGGCTGACTATCTGGTCAAAAATTGACAAGGCATCACGAAGGGCTCCATCGGCTTTCTGTGCAATAATATGAAGAGCCTCCTCTGCTGCATTAATTCCTTCATTTTTTGCCACATACATCAGACGCGCTACAATGTCTTCGATCCTTATCCTGTTAAAATCAAAAATCTGGCATCGCGAGAGAATTGTGGGGATTATTTTGTGTTTTTCGGTAGTTGCCAAAATAAAAATAGCATGTGACGGAGGTTCTTCGAGTGTTTTAAGGAATGCATTGAAAGCTGATGACGACAGCATGTGAACCTCGTCAATTATATAGATACTATACTTCCCTATCTGCGGCGGAATCCTTACCTGTTCATTTAGCGACCTGATGTCTTCCACTTTGTTATTCGAAGCAGCATCGAGTTCATGTATATTAAATGATCTCAAAGAATTGAACGACAGGCACGATTCACATTCATCACAAGCTTCGAGGTTTTCACTGAGGTTGCTGCAATTAATTGTTTTTGCAAAGATCCTTGCGCAGGTCGTTTTCCCAACACCTCTGGGGCCGCAAAACAGATAAGCATGCGTAAGATGATTGTTCTTAATGGCACTTTTCAGCGTGTGGGTGATTGAATCCTGGCCAATTACCATATCAAAGCTTGCAGGCCGGTATTTCCTTGCTGAAACAATAAAGTTTTCCATAAATAACTGACTCTTGTTTTTCAAATATCGGGATAGACAAATATAGTTAAAAGGCATCCTTATAAATGCAAAATGGAGAGAGAAATATACAAATTGGTAAAATAAAAATTAGAACTTACACAGAGTTGCACAGAGGTTTCACAGAGTTGCACAGAGTTAACTTCTTCTCTGTGGTTCTCTGTGTTTCTCCGTGTACCACTGTGATAGTTCTTAAAAGGATATTAGTGCAAAACTTATTAAAGATAATTTTTATGCGTTAAATTTTTGAATAAAGCAAAATAATCGTACTTTTGCGAGCCAAATTCATATAACTAAAAAACAATTAATTACTATGTTAAATCAGTACGAAACCGTTTTCATTGCAACTCCCGTTTTATCTGAGAACCAGATGAAGGAAGCGGTACAGAAATTCAAGAAGGTCATCACCGACAATAGCGGTGAGATCGTTCATGAAGAGAACTGGGGCCTGAAGAAACTGGCCTATCCTATTCAAAAAAAATCTACAGGTTTTTATTACCTGGTTGAATTTAAAGGTGCAGGCGATCTGGTTGAAAAGCTTGAAGTCCAATATCGGCGAGACGAAAGGATAATAAGGTTTTTGACTTTCAGGATGGAAAAATTTGCAGTCGAATATGCAGAGAAGAAGAGAAAACAGAAAGAATCAGGTAAAACAAAGGAGGAATAGTATATGGCACAGAATGAATCGGAAATCAGATATTTGACTCCACCAACTGTTGAGATCAAGAAAAAGAAATACTGCAGGTTCAAGAAAAACAGGATCCGTTATATCGATTATAAAGATCCGGAATTTCTAAAGAAATTTCTGAATGACCAGGGTAAAATTCTGCCTCGCAGAATTACAGGTACTTCACTCAAATATCAGAGGAAAGTGGCAAAAGCCGTTAAAAGAGCCAGACACATTGCTCTTCTTCCTTATGTTACTGACCTTTTAAAATAAGGAGGATAAAAAATGGAAATTATATTAATACAGGACGTCAATAAGCTTGGACAGAAGGACGATTTAGTAAATGTCAAAGCCGGTTATGGCAGAAATTTTCTTATCCCCAGAGGGTATGCTGTTGCAGCTACACCATCGGCAAAAAAAATGCATACTGAAAATCTGAGGCAGAGAGCTCATAAAGAAGAGAAGATCAAGGTTGCAGCACAGGAGATGGCAACAAAAATGGCTGGCCTGAAAATAATTGTCGGAGCAAAAACGAGTACCTCCGGTAAGATCTTTGGTTCGGTAAATACAATTCAGATTGCTGAATCGTTAAAGGAAAAAGGATTTGATATTGACCGTAAAAACATCACACTTCCTGAAGATCAGATCAAGGAAGTTGGTAACTACAAGGCTGTTATCAAATTACACAGGGATGTAAAAGTTGAGGTTGAATTCGAGATACTGGGGGAATAAAATTATCCGCAGAAAAATATGTTCATTTGTAGAGACGCCCAAATTGGGCGTCTCTTTTTTGTATAGCTGAATTATATCAATTAGCATACCCCTCTGTCGCTTCGCGACATCTCCCCTAAAGGGGCGAAAATTCTCGACCGTTAAGCCGAATTACACTCGTTTTGAAGAATTTTCTCCCCGTGCCAGGGGGAGTGCCCGAAGGGCGAGGGGGTTTATCGTACATGTCTAATATGAATCGTGGAAATCTTTCCGGCGCTCATATTTCAAATCGCCTAAAACGGAGGCTTTTACCCGTATCAGAAAATTCCAGCTCTGCAAATTACCGTTAGGAACCCAGTTAAGATTCATTTCCCAGCAATGAAGATCGCGGGTAATGCCAATATTTGTCATTGTGATCTTTTTGGCATTAAAATCGTACCCGCTCTGGAATGTGGCTGACATCTTTTTGGTAATTGTTACCGAGCCCTGGAATGATACTGCCTGATCAATTGTTGTTTTAAAATGTGTGGGAGTATACGAAAAATGATAACTCATACGGAATGTCCAGGGCATATTGAAAACGGGGTAGCCGTACTCATCTACTTGTCCTGCCATGCCAGTCTGTTGTTTCTGCGCTTCCTGAGCCGGGGCACCTGTATTACTTCTAACTCCCTGATTTCCATACTGTGATTCGGTGGAGCCGGTTTGGCTCTTATCCTTATTTTTCTTCAACAGATCACTTAAGCTTAAATCGACACTGGTACTGAAATTTGTGAGATTCATCAGTTTGTGGTCCGTTGCAATTAAAAATTTCCCTATCGGTGCACCGGTGGTCGGATTGGTGCCATACAGCGTAAAACTGCTGCTTGCCGATATATTTATATTATTAAAAAGTGTGGTCCTTAGTTGCATTGCTATCGGGGACCATCTCAGTGAATCGGCAAAAATATTATACGAGGTACCCATGCTGAAATTATCGATCAGCTTTATCTTCTTAGGTTTACCCGTAGTATCGTTCCGTTCAAATATTTTAGCCTCAACAATATTGACCAGGTTAAATGAGAAATTCCCGCTTTTCTGAGCAAGTGAGGGCGTACCAAAAATATTCCCGTCAAATATTGAGTACCTCGACATGCGATCAAGTGTATCAGTCTGTACCTGTCTGTACATTTTGGAGCTGAAGCCTGCAAATGAAGGTGTAAAACTGAAGCCTACTGATGGTTTGATGACATGACGGATTGATTGCAGCCTGAAACCCGGATTTTTCTGAGAAAAGTCATATAATCCAAAAAGCTGTGGGTTAAAACTTGCACTTATTGTCGGATTTACAGCCTGTCCGTAAAATAGTCCATGTAAGGTATCCAGAACAACTGTCGGTTGCGTCTTATCGAGAGCAGGATTAAAATAATCAGGTTTCCATGTTTTCAATATCTTTTGAGTATACAATACACCGGAATAGGTGATTGATGGAGAGATCGAAAAATTTCTGAACGGTCGGATCTGTAAACTCAAGGGAATATCCTGCTTAAAACCATTTTTCATGTGCTTCCAGACTGAGGAGGTAAACAGAAGAGTATCTTTTGTTTCTATCTGATTATCAAGAGAAGCAGAATATGAAAGCTGGATGTCCTCCCACCACTTGGCTGTACCCGTGCTTTCCTTCGGTTTAAACGGATAGATCCTGCCCATGTTAAAGCTTGCTTTGGGCAGATTGAGGCTTACAGATTTATCACTGACGTTCTGACTATGGTTGGCACTTATAGAAAAGTTGAAAGGAGTGCCATCCCACGATTTTGAATAGCTTATACTTGATTGCCTGGTCGTTGTAACATGGTCATTAACATTATAACTATTGTTCTGATCGTAGCCGCTTGAACTCATATTCACACTTGCCGAGAATCTCGATCCGGGAGAGGCTTTTGCATCCTGTGTGAAGAGCCACCCCAGTCTGTAGTTATTGCTTTTACTGTAGTCTGACAGTCCGATGTGCCCTGCTATATTGTTAGCATAACTAAACGAAAAGTTGCCATTGTATTTATATAGGCGCTTATAATCAGTCTGTATGGTTCCCAGCCAGGAACCGTTCGCCCACACACTTCCCTTCAATGTAAGATCGAAGTAATCACTTATAGCAAAATAATAACCTCCGTCGGACAGTGCGAAGCCTCGTACCCGTTCTTCTCCATATCGCGGTATGATCAATCCCGATGACGCCCTCTTAGTCTGAATAGGGATATACGCAAAAGGAATTACCAGGGGCAATGGTATGCCTTCAAGCACAAGGTTGCCCGGACCGGAAATAATTTTCTTCCCGGGATATACCCTCGCCTTGGGCAGGCTAATATAAAAATGGGGAGGATCGGCATCGCATGTGGAATATGTGCTTCGTGAAATATTCGACGTACCGTCCTCAAGGAGCTTGGTAACAGCGCTATGCAGCAATCCGGCATCCTGTTTTGTTACAATGTTTTTTATCAGAGCTTTACGGGTCTTGAAATTATAAGTGAGCTCATCTGATTCAAACTGATTTGTTCCCTCTTTAAAGGATGGCTTGCCAATAACTTTACCGGTACTGTCCTTTCTCCCTATTGCGAATAACAGGTTAGTATTCATATTGATAACAATCGAATCGGCTTTGATCTCAAGTTCTCCGTAGTTTATTACCGCATTCTTGACCAGGATAAACCGTTTGTTAACTATATCTCTTTTAATTAAGTCGGCAGATTTGTATGTAATCTTTGAATCAATGCCACTGGCTGATGGCTTGCGAATTGACTTTGAAACTGTATCAGAGGAAATCGTATCATTCTTTATTTGCAGAGTGTCCTGTATTGTCTTGCTTTCCTGAGAGTAAATGGAATATGATTGGACCACCAGAAGGAACAATATAACTAACCGCTTTTCCTGTAAAAAATACAACTTAAATACTATTTTTGTATAGTTTTTGTTTGATACCTGGACGCCTGCGCAAAACTAATTAAAAATCATTAACGAAAAATGAGTACAGGAATTAAAAACGGCAAACTTCATACCATTAATATACATCAGGCAATATTGTTTTTTGTTTTCATTCTTGCCTCTATTATTGGATTTTCTTTTGAAAAATCGCAATATGCCAGGGGCTGGGTAATAGTGATTGATCCCGGTCATGGTGGAAGGGATCCCGGGGCAATTGGTTCTTTTAGCCGTGAAAAAGATATTAATCTGGCGATAGCTCTTAAAACCGGTGAATATATTAAACAGAATATCAAGAATGTAACAGTGATCTATACCAGGAAAGACGATTCCACCGTCGACCTCAGAGACAGGCCTAAGATCGCAAATAAAGCCAATGCCGATCTCTTTATATCGATTCATACCAACTGGGCTGATTCGAAAAAAGTCACTGGGGCTGAAACCTATATAATGGGTACTGCCAAAGACCAGGCCAATCTTGAAGTTGCAATGAAGGAAAATGCCGTTATGCTGCTGGAAGAAGACTATTCAACCAAATATGAAGGATTTGATCCCAAATCGTCTGAATCATATATAATGTTTTCTCTCACCCAGAAAATTTTTCAGGAACAGAGTACAATGCTGGCATCCAAAATCCAGACAGAATTCAGGGAAAGAGTTAACAGAAATGACAGGGATGTAAAACAAGCAGGATTCTGGGTTCTATATAACACAACAATGCCCAGTGTTCTTATTGAGACAGGTTTTATTACGAACCTTAATGAAGAAAAATTTTTTAACTCAAAGGAGGGTCAGGACCTTCCTTGCATCTTCAATATTCAGGGCTTGCAGTGACTATCTTAATGAAATTGACAGCAAGAGTGGTGTCTTACCGGGTAAAAAAAATGATATCAGCAGTTGATCTGATACACTTCCCAAAACAGTCATGTCAGGCAGCGAAATAACATTTATGGTACAGGTTACAAGCTCTGTTTCCAGAACTGAAATTAAACCCCAAAACTTCAAAGGGATGACAACATCACGGAAATTAATGGACAGGACAGTTCAAATATGCTGCCGGAAGATTTACAAATTATTCAGATGCAGTTAATTACAGAAAAAAGATAGAAGCAATTTATCCCGATGCTTTTGTAGTTGCAGTAAAAGACGACAAAATATTACCTTTACAACAGGCATTAGAACAAAAAAGCGAAAAACCAAAAGACTATTAGATGAAAAAGATCTCGAATGAAGTTAAAGTTGGAGCAACTGCACTATTGACTATTATTGTCTTTGTGTGGCTCTTTAATTTTCTTAAGGGAAAAGATTTATTAAAAAGTACGGCAACTTATTACACGGTATATGAAAAGGTGGGCGGCCTTGCAGAATCGAGCCCTGTAGAAGTC
Organism: uncultured Bacteroidales bacterium; assembly: GCA_963791065.1. Lineage (GTDB taxonomy): Bacteria > Bacteroidota > Bacteroidia > Bacteroidales > VadinHA17 > LD21. Next base: position 56,733 of record CAWBQN010000019.1, on the reverse strand, counting down.
AATGGATATAAGGTGGGCGTCGTCAGATCGGTTGAATTTCTTGATGCAGTGAGCGGGAGGCTCCTGGTAGCTTTCTCGGTTAACCGTAAATTCAAACTCCCAAAAACACTGTTGCTGAAATAGCTCCTGTGTCACTTCTGGGCGGAATGAAAGTTCAGTTTGTATATGGCAAGGGTCCCGGAGTATACTCCGAAGGTGACACAATTCCGGGAAGGCTCGCCGAATCACTGATGGATAAAATCGATACTGAGATCACGCCTGTTAAGGAAAAGATATCAAATCTGGTAGTAGTCCTCGATTCCGTTATCAGGTCTATTGATGAAATAATGGATCCCCAGTTTAAAAAAGATCTTCACAGCACACTTTCTCATCTGAATAACACTGCTGCCAGCCTGGATAAAGCAATGGGATCGAAAGAAAAGGAGCTTGCAGCCACCATTGACAACATCAATAATTTCACTAAAATGTTATCTGATAACTCCGGAAAGATGAACAAGACGTTCAGTAACCTTGAAACGATAACAGATACTCTTGCTGCATCCAATATTTCAGCTTCAGTTGCAAATCTGAAATCCAGCCTTGAAAAAGCTGCCAAACTTATGGATAATCTGAACAAAGGCAAGGGAAGTGCAGGCCAGTTCCTGACAAATGATACTCTTTATTCAAATCTTTCAAACAGCCTTGAAAGCTTAAATGTGCTTTTAAAGGATATGAAAGCTAATCCGAAGAGATATGTGCATTTTTCGGTCTTTGGTAAAAAAAGCACACCTTCTAAATAATATTACTATAAAAATCAGATTATCTTGATCTTAAAAATTCATTCCGAATCAATGGCAAAATAGTCGCTGTTTTATGTAGTTAATGTTGAATTTTGAGTAAGAATTCATAATGAATTGTAAGACATAGACAAACCGGTTCACGTTATTATATATACCTGATAATCAATATCTTAATTTAATAAAAAATAATTTCATTTATAAGTTGCTGATGCTTAAAAACATATACTTTATTTGACAATGTCAAGTAAAAAAAATTTTTTTTATTAGTTTTTTTTTTACAAATATTGCTACCTGAATCGGCTTGATTCTAACCTTGAAATTATTTAAAAAACCAACTTACATGAATAAGTCGCATAATGATGTATGGAATAACTGTCTGCAGATAATAAGAGACATAATTCCATCCATCAGTTACAAGACCTGGTTTGAACCGATAATACCTCTTAAGCTTGAAAACAATGTGCTCACAATTCAGGTACCAAGCCCATTTTTTTATGAATATCTTGAAGAACAATACATTGATATTCTGAGGAAAACTCTCCGACGTGAGATCGGAACAGATGCCAAGCTTGAATACAATGTTGTTATGGAGAATACCAATTATTCTGATGGTAAGCCATATACAGTCAGATATCCGTCGAGGAACAAAACAGACCTTAACAACAAGCCGGTCCAGGTGCCTTTTGATGTTACTCAGCCTTCAATAAAGAATCCATTCGTAATACCAGGTATTAAAAAAGTACATTTTGACCCCAAATTAAATCCCGATTACAATTTCAACAATTATGTAGAAGGAGAGTGCAACAGACTGGCCAGATCGGCAGGCATAGCAGTAGGCAATAATCCAGGCGGCACTGCTTTTAATCCGTTGATGGTATATGGTGATTCGGGACTTGGGAAAACCCATCTTGCTCAGGCAATTGGCATTCTGGTAAAGGAAAAACATCCTGATAAAACTGTTCTGTATGTCAATGCAAATAAGTTCCAGACCCAGTTTGTTGAGTCTGTCAGGAACAATAACAAAAATGATTTCCTTCATTTCTACCAGATGATCGATGTACTCATTCTTGATGATGTTCATGAATTTGCAGGAAAAGAAAAAACACAGGACACCTTCTTCCATATCTTTAACCATCTGCACCAGTCGGGGAAACAGCTTATCCTTACCTGCGACAGGCCTCCTGTTGAGCTCCAGGGAATGGAACAAAGACTTCTGTCAAGATTCAAATGGGGACTTCAGGCTGACCTTCAAAGACCTGATTATGAGACACGGCTCGCAATTCTTAAGAAGAAGGCATATAATGATGGCATTGAATTGCCTGAAGAGATATTTGAATTTCTTGCAGTTAACATATCTAATAATATAAGGGAACTTGAAGCGGTATTAATTTCTCTTTACGCGCAGTCAACACTTAACCGGAAAGAAATCACCCTGGAACTTGCCAGGCTGATGGTTGAAAAACTTATAAGTACTGCGAAACGGGAGATCACTATTGAATATATCCAAAAGATAGTATGTGATTATTACAAGATACCCATCGATCTTATCCAGGGGAAGACGAGGAAGAGAGAGATTGTCCAGGCGCGCCAGGTATCAATGTATTTCTCGAAAAGCCTTACAAAAGCATCCCTCGCCAGCATTGGGTCGCATATAGGCGGAAAGGATCATGCCACTGTCCTGCACGCATGTAAAACTGTTAATAATCTAATAGATACCGATAAACATTTCAGAAACCAGATTAACGAAATTGAGAAGAAATTAAAAGTTTGATAATGGACATCAAAGTTTTTACTGAAAATTTTTATGAAAAATACGGGAACAGGAATGACAAGCCTGTTCTTTTTTTCTCTCCCGGCCGGGTTAACCTTATAGGTGAACATACTGATTATAATGGTGGTTTTGTTTTTCCATGTGCCCTGAACTACGGAACTTATCTTCTGATCAGAAAAACAAATGATAAAACTCTGAAATTCAGTACAATCAATTTCAGTGACGATTCTGAAGCCGAGATTAAGGGTCTTTTCATAAATACTGGCAGGAAATGGATAAACTATCCGCTGGGAGTAATTAACGAATTCATTAAGAAAGACATAAAATTATCAGGACTGGAATTTCTTTATTACGGGGATGTTCCAAACGGTGCTGGCCTCTCCTCTTCAGCCTCCATAGAGATGGTCACTGCAGTGGCACTGAATGAATTCTTCAGCGCATCTTTTACTACTCTCGAACTGGTAAAAATGAGTCAGAAAGCTGAAAATGAATTCGTTGGAATGAACTGTGGAATAATGGATCAGTTTGCAGTCGGTTTTGGTAAAAAGGATCATGCAATTTTTCTGAATTGCGATTCTTTGTTTTTTGAGAATGTTCCCATAGTCCTCTCCGATTGTTCTCTTATAATTACAAATACCAATAAAAGAAGGGGACTTACCGATTCAAAATATAACGAAAGGAGAAGCGAATGTGATAAAGCTGTTGATTTGCTTCAATTATATAAGCCTGTCAGGAATTTAAGTGAGCTTGACAGCAGTGAGATTAATATCCTCGAAAAATACATTAAAGATCCTGTTATCAGAAAAAGAGCAAGGCACGTTATAAGTGAAAATGGACGAGTTGTTGAAGCTGTGAGCGTATTGAAGAATAATAATATTGTACGTTTCGGAGAACTCATGAATCAATCTCACGATTCCCTTAAAGACGATTATGAAGTTACTGGTATTGAGTTGGATACACTGGTCTACGAAGGAAGGAAACTTCCTGGTGTTATTGGCACCCGAATGACCGGAGCGGGTTTCGGCGGATGTACTGTAAGTATTGTCAGGAAAGCTGACTCTGCAAAATTCATGACTGATCTCTCAGAACTGTATCTCAAAAAGACCGGACTGGTACCCGATTTCTATCAGCCGGAGATTGGTGACGGGGCAAGAAGAGTTGAATAACACATTTGCCCACCCCATCCTATCTTTTACTTTTGTTTTTTGTCCTTAAAGTTTTTCGCGTCAATATCCATAACACATCTGAAGCCTACAGTGGAACTTCTGTCGAAACCTTGTGAAACCATAAGCAAAATCTGTGTTTTATCGAGAGACTGGGGCCCTCCCTGGATATACCACCAGCTTGAATCGGGTTTATAATAACTCCCGCCTCTTATTACTGTGAAATAATCCGATCCGTTGAAATACATGTCATTCGTCATCTGCCACACATTTCCAACCATATCAGACGCACCGACGGGGCTGATTCCCTTGGGAAAGGCATCTACCGGGGTCGGCCTGTTAAATGAATTATTACAATAAGTTCCATGAAATTCATCGCCCCATGGCCATTTGCGTTTATCCTGACCCTGTGCTGCCAGTTGCCATTCGGCCTGGGTGGGAAGCCGCTTTTGCGCCCATTTACTATATGCCTGCATATCTTCATAGCTGATGAAAACAACCGGATACTTTTCCTGCCCCGGTTTAAACATCCCTGATTCCCAGTCTTTTAAATATCGTGTTGTATCTGCAGGCCTGTACCCCGATTTTATCACAAATTCATAGTACTGCGCATTTGTGACCGGGTACTTATCGATAAGGAAACTGTCAATTTTCACGAGCTGACCACTGACTTCAGGATAAGGAAAAAAATCCTCACTTGTTGAGACATCAAAAGTAAAAAGTGCACCCGGAACAAGAACCATATCAGCAGGCAGATCGGTAGATTTCTTTGTTTCTTTTACCCTGCTGATTATCCACGGTTTTCCCCCTTTTAGCATTAATATATTCTCATCCTTTAACCTTTTATTTTCAATGAGTTGAATAACAATTTTTCCCTCATAATATCCAAAAAGACTTTTCACACTGATTGTTGTGTCCTTTTTTACAATAAGCTCCTTATTAAATGTCTGATATGAAGGAGATCCTTTCCAGAATATCATTTTCCCTGTTCCACTGGCTGAAATCTTAATTGAATCACCAATAAGCCTGGCCCTTAGAATATCGGGTAATTCGGCTATACAATCGACTGATCCCTCTTTTCTTGTACCTGAAAAAGATTTTTGCCAACCGGAGTCAACGGACTTAAGAAAAGTTTTACCCGTTTCGTTTGCCGGAACAAGGTTCTCGTGGTTCCACAGTGATATATAGTGCTTCCCCTCAATATGATTGACTTCAAATAAATTTCCATTTACTCCCTCCGGTCTCATGTTAAGCACGGTAAAAATGGTTTTTTCACCTGATTTCCAGCGATTGACAAATACTTTATCGAGTGTGGTCTCAATCATAGGGGTCCAGTCATTATCAAGAAATGCATCATTATTTTGACGGAGGATGAAAGTTGTATGCGCCAGAAAGTCAAGATCATTATCGTAGTTTTCACCCCTCCCGCCTGGCCTGAATAAGTTCAGTTCAGTTCCATAGCCGTTAAAAAAAGCAATTGCTATTTCACGGTGAATAATGTCCTCACCCACATCACAGACCCTGAAGATCGAGAAATCAGGCTTAATTAACTTATTCAGATTCAGTTCAGGGCTAAGGAAGATAGCATTGTGAACTCTGCCTGAAATGATCCCTGGCATGTCTTTAGGTATTGCCATACCCTCGGAGTACATCACTACTCCTTTTTTTATACTGTCTGCGGCAGCCTGCAATTCTAAGCTGGAACTGCCCCTGGTATCAAGAACCACTCCGTCAGCATCTGTTTCAGCAATAAGCTGTGCCATACCCTTATAGTGGTCTTCCTTTCTCGTACTGTTATCCCATGGATTATACGCGATAAAAAACCTTGTACCCGTCATCCGTGACAACCTCACAAAGTTTCTGAGCTGACCGGTACCTCCAGGGAGATCTCTGTATAAATCCCACTGGTTGCGCTGATCAAGTCCTAGCCTCGGCCATGTTGGCCATAGCCCGTAAACATCTATATTGCCAAATAAATCCATTCCCTTTTTAATAACCTCCGCATAGGTGTACTTTCCTGAGAGCCTGTCATAGAATTCCCTGTCCCAAGCCATTTGAAGGATTATCAGGTAACTGTCTTTTATCCATGAAAGATCATCCCTCTGAAATAAGGTGTTATCAAAGTGTTCAAGATCAAATAAATATCTGTCTCGAAACATTATACGAAGTCCCTGTTGCCACTCCCCCCTAAAGACTTCTGCATGAATTGAATAGGTTATCTTTGCTTTTGGAGGCAGGCGCGTTTCATACCGTTGTTTCACGCCACCCTCAACTTTGGTACGCCGGGCTACCGAGCATACCGAGAACCCTTTCCCCGCAGAAAATGACGAATATCCCAACTCCCATGCATTATCAGGCAGAATAACTCTAACAGGCTGATAACCAGGGCGAAATAAACAAGCTCGAGCTAAATCCACCGGGCCATTTCCGGTTATATAAACCGATCCGGTATCCTGCCCGAATGGCACAACATTACTTATTGTTATAGTATCAATCCCAACGTTCTCAAATGTCAGTTCTCCTGTCCATCCTGAAGTATAGCGATCTGCTGATCCATATGTTACAATGAGTCTGTTCTCAAAGGTTTGAGAGTACAGATTATTTGTTTTTAAGGCCGGAACCTCCCCGGAGTTCAGCAATCTTGAATTAAGCAGAAAGCTATAAAGAGGTTTACCTGACGGCAGAATGATCGAGCTGCTGTCAGACAGGACAATCCTGTCAGTTCTAAGTCCGATTCCTTTTTCTATTCCAACATCATAAAGAACCTGTGAATATCCCGGAAATGATATAAAAAGCATAACAATATTCAGGAGCCAAGTTAATTTTCCAATATTCTTCATTTGTATAAAACTATAATACCTGAATTTTTCGTAATTCAATTATCTGTAATCAGTAACATTTTCACTATTAATTCGTAAAAATGGTAAATATTCTTACGCAATATAAAACATACTGATCATTTAAAAAATGTTTATCTCAGTTTAGACCAAAAACAGGTGTACGAGATTATAGGATCATTTCAATTTGGTTAGATTAATTAGTTGTATATTTATTGGCGATTCAAAAGTAGAGATGATGTCTAAGGCTATTAAAATTCTGAATTATATATTTATTTTAGCTCTGATTGCGATTTTAACTGCCTGTGCACCTGCTAAAAAGAATCCATTCCTGGAAAAAAGGAAAAAAAGTTCCCAGGTGAATGCATCAGTGCTGGGCAGAAACAAGTATTATTTTTCGCCAGGATATCAGAAGAAACTCAACAAAACCTTTAAAAAGAAATAGATCATAATCCGGATCATTCATCGCAAATCAGGCTTAAACCATCATACGCCAGCATAATTTCGGCTGGCAACTCTTTTGATACTTCACTATGCAGTCCCATCTGGTGACTGATATGTGTTATGAATGCCTTTTTAGGAGATATCTCTCTTATTACGTCTATAGCTTCCCTGAGACTGAAATGAGAAATATGTTTTTCTTTTCTGAGCGCATTGATTACCAGGTATTTCACGCCATATAGCTTCTCTTTGCTCTCCTCCGGAATGTAATTTGCATCAGTAATATATGCAAAGTTCCCGATCCTGAATCCGTAAACGGGCAGTCTGTAATGGAATACTCTTACAGGAATAATCTCTAGCTTTCTGATCTTGAAACCGTTTTCCGGAATAGGCAGAAGTCTCATTTTGGGTATTCCAGGATATTGATATTCTGAAAAGACGTAGGAATATTCCTTTTTAACCACTTTCTGGACCCTTTCCTCAGAATAGATATCGATGGCATCCTGACTTTTGTAATTAAATGCCCTTACGTCATCAAGTCCTGCAATATGGTCTTTGTGCTCATGTGTCAGAATAATAGCATCGAGTTTAGATACGTGCTCCCTGAGCATCTGCTGGCGGAAGTCGGGACCAGCATCTATTACCAGTGTAGTATCCCCACTCTCAAGAAGAACAGATGTCCTTAGCCGTTTATCGTGCTGATCGGGAGAAAGGCAGGTATTGCACCCGCAGGCAATTACCGGGACGCCCTGTGATGTACCTGTTCCAAGGAATGTAATTTTCACAGTAGATGTATTTCCCGACAAACCTATATTAAAAAACAGTAATAGGCAACAGGCAGAGCGATTTTTGTAACAATACAGCCTTCGGTTTATTTGTTATATTTGAATAAATAATAATATTAATGTGAACGGCAGGATTTATCTTATACCTGTGACTCTTGGCGGTGATGATTTTCTATCAGTGATCCCTGAAAAAGTTATTAGACTTACAATTCAGCTGCGATACTTTATTGTTGAAGACATAAGAAGCGCCAGAAGGTTTTTGCGACTGATAGACAAAGAGTTTCCTATTGACGAAACAGTTTTTTTCGAGTTGAATGAGCACACTGATGTATCAGATATTGCAGGTTACCTTGAACCCGTGTACAGGGGAATGGATATTGGACTTTTAAGCGAAGCCGGGCTTCCGTGTATTGCAGATCCGGGTGCAGGGATTATCGCGCTTGCTCACCGGAAAAAAATCACTGTTACTCCATTATCCGGACCATCGGCGATACTACTGGCTCTGGTTGCTTCAGGGCTGAATGGACAAAATTTTACTTTTAACGGGTATCTGCCAATAAAGCCGGACGAAAGAATTGCCAAACTGCGGGAGCTTGAAAAAAAATCAGGAGAAGGCTTTGCCCAGATCTTCATGGAGACGCCTTACCGGAATCAGAAGCTTCTGGAGACCATCATAAATATCTGTCATAATGATACATTGCTCTGTATCGCAGCAGACATTTCCCTGCCTGCAGAATCAATCAGAACATTGAAAATCTCCGAATGGAAAAAAGATCTGCCGCTATTAGACGACAGACTTGTTGTTTTTGTAATGCAGTGATATTACTTAGATGGTCCGGGTGCTACTTTAACGAGTGTAACATCAAACAACAGGGCAGTATAACCCGGTATTGAATAATAACCCCCGGGTCCGTAAGCCAGGCTGGAAGGTATCAGGAATCTGGCCTTTCCTCCTTCTTTCATATACAAAATTCCTTCATCAAATCCGGCTATGAGATATCCTTCAGCTACAGGATAAGCCTCATTGGGCGATCCTGAAGTGGTAGCAAATATAGATCCATCAAGGAACATTCCGGTATATTGTATGTAAGCAGTATCATGGATAACAGGTGTTCGGCCTGTTCCGGTCAGAAGATTATGATAGTACAAACCACTGGGCTTCAGATCAAATGTATCAGCGGAGTTAGTGCTGAGGTAGTTCTGGATCGATTCTTTTTCAGCCTTTTCATACTTAGTGGCCGGATTACACGATACGAGCAATAGTACTAAACCAGTTGCAAAACATAAAAAAATCGATTGAAAATACTTTTTATTCATGGATTTTATTTTAGATAGTTTTATTTTATTTTAAACGTAATGCTCAGGTCAATTATTATTTGGCCGGCAAGATATTAACTTTATAGACAATAACAGCCCTCGGAGGTATCAATTTTCTGTCACCGACAAGCCCATATGCCAGGTAAGGCGGAATAATAAAAATAGCTTCAGCTCCCTGTTTAAGCAACCTGAGACCTTCATTAAGTCCCTGTTCAACTTCAGATTTTCCCAGAATAATTTCCTTAGGACCGGTATCACGGGATGAGTAACATTTAGTGCCATCAAGAAGCGAACATTCATAGTCCATTACAACCTTATTATTATCAGTCAGATTGTTACCGTTGCCTTCTTTTATTATCTGGTACCATAAGCCGGTCGGTGATTCAACCATTTTCAGATTTTTCCGTTCAATATAGTTTTTGATTCTTTCCATGTCTTTCTGCACAAGAAACTTATTCAGATCGGCCATTTCATTGTTTCCCGGCCTGGATCTGACCCTGGAATGCTCCTGTCGCTGCCTGCATGAAAGAAGCGCAGCCAGAAATGATATTATAATGAATAATTTTATCTTCATACAATTACATCAGCTCAGCAAATCGCCAGACATTTTCTTTAAGAACTTTAAGGAAATAGGCTATTGTATTGTCCAACGTATCAGTATACTCACCACCGGATGCGTTCAAATGCCCCCCTCCTGAAAAATAGAGTGAAGCAAATTTATTCGATGGGAACTGCCCTTTCGAACGAAAGGAGAGTTTTATAAAATTGTCCTTTTCTATAAACAAAGCAGCAAAGTTGATCCCTCTGATAGATAAGGGCATATTTACAAATCCTTCAGTGTCGCCCTTTATGTAGTTATATGTTTTCAGATCTGCTTTTGAAAGGTAGATATACGCTGTTCTGAATTCCGGAAGGACAACCATTCTCTGATTAAGAGCAAATCCCTGCAACCTGATCCTGTCACTCGAAAAGTCATTGTATATCAGGTTGATGATCTTTTCTTTCTCGATACCTGAATCAAGAAGATCTGCTACTATTCTGAAGGTCCTCGAAGAATATGAACCATGCTCAAAATTCCCTGTATCTGTTATTATACCCACATATAGTGCTTCAGCATAGGACCTTGTCATAAATTTTATGCTCTTATTCTGCTGCAGAAGTTCATGAACAAGTTCCGATGTTGAACATTTGGAAGGATCGGATATTATCAGGTCAGCAAAATTTTCGGGATTGAGATGATGATCAATCATCAGCTTCTTTGCTTTGGAGGAAATTACATCATGTTCAGCTTCACCCAATCTGCCGGACTGGTTAAAATCAAGCATTATGATCAGGTCAGCTGCCTCAATCAGCTTCCGGCCTTTCTTCCTGTCCTTTATAAAAATGTTTATCTCCCCTGCACCATCCATCCATTTTAAAAACTCCTGGATGTTGTTGGGTGCCATTAGCGAAACCTTTTTCCCAATGGCTTTAAAATAATGATACAGAGCCAATTGAGCGCCTATAGAATCACCATCAGGATTGATGTGACAAATAATTAGTATATTCTCTGACGATGAGAAAAGTTTCGACAATTCTTTTGTATATTTGGATAAATCTATCACAGTGGCCGTTTTTATTCAAGTGGCTAAAGATAAAGAATATTCCTTTAGACCAATTCTATAGTAAAAATCAAAATACCTGATAATGCAAGCTGATTTTACTTTTTCAATAATTAAACCAAATGCGGTGAGGACAGGTAAAGCAGGACCTATTCTGGCAATGATAAACGAAGGCGGATTTGAAATCGCTGCAATGCGCATGGTTAAAATGACCGTACAGCAGGCTGAATCATTCTATTCTGTCCATAAAGGGAAACCATTTTTTGATGGTTTGATCGAGTTCATGACTTCCGGTCCGGTTATTGTCATGATCCTGAAGCATGAAAACGCTGTAGATCAGTTCAGAAAGCTTATCGGAGCCACTGATCCCGCTAAAGCTGAACCCGGCACTATCAGGAAGATGTTCGCTGTTTCGGTCCAGATGAATGCAGTTCATGGATCTGATAGTATAGAAAACGCAGTCATCGAGGCTGATTTTTTCTTTTCCGGAATAGAGAGATTCTAAAACCTTTATTACCGATGGATTCCTTGTTAACGCCATGGATGACAATGCTTTATGAGAACAACCAGGGAGGAGCATTAAAGGGCATGATACCTTCAATGATTGAGTCAATCCCGCTGGAGATTCCCCTTTAACGCCTGGAATGACAATACATTATGAGAACAACCAGGGAGGAGCATAAAAGGGCATGATACCTTCAATGGATTGAGTCAATCTCGCTGGAGATTCCTCGCTAACGCTCGGAATGACAATACGTTATGAGAACAACCAGGGAGGAGCATTAAAGGGCATGATACCTTCAATGGATTGAGTCAATCCCGCTGGAGATTCCTCGCTAACGCTCGGAATGACAATATGTTAGTGACATAAGTGAAGAAGTGGCGATTCGCAGCAGAATTCCATTCAAACAGATTAGTATTGCGAATCGCCACTTCTTCACTCTTTGCCCCCTCAATTCGTTGTCATCCCGAGCGTTAGAGAGGGATCTCCGTCTTTAAGTATGAACATTCCTTAGCCCCGTAGCGGGCGAAACAGGGATATGTTAAAATTTTCCCGATTTTTCCCTTCCGGAACTTTATATCCCGTTTTGTGTTATTAGATTTGCAGGTTATTAAAACATCATATGGATTCTGATCTCACAGTCAATTTTTCAGATAAAAAAACTCTGGAAAAGTACTCTTCAGCCTTCACTCTTTCCGACATGGAAATATTTATTTTCCCCGAACTTTTCTATCCGCTGATCCTTGCAGATATTATGTCACCTGAACTGTGGAAATGGAGAGATGACCCATGGTTTTCGGATATTGAGAAAAAAAGCTTCACCGTCAAGGCCAACAGGATCAAACAGTATATCATACAGAATTATGTTTTTAATCTTGACCTCTCAACATGGGGTCTCACATCAAAAAGCACAGAAATCGGCAGGTTCAGCGATTTTTTCAATATGGATCTGCTCAGACAATCAAATGCATTGTTCGGATACGAAGGCGACAAATACTATTTTGATATTGATATCCGAAAGCATTTTGGTCTCGATAAATATGATTCCGACATAATACCTTACTGGAAGACCGAAACCATTGAGGCAATGGGTGCTTTCAGGTACAAAACGAATTTCAGGACCGGGGCAGGTGAATGTGTATCATTATCTGCTCTCTACGCTGCTGCTATGTTTGTGGTCGGCAGAATTTCGCTGGAGAAGATTTTCCTGATTGCCACACCACTTCATTCTCAGAATTTCATACTTGAGAAAGACGGGTTAATTACCAATAACCGCAGGATAGTAACTAAAAACATGTGGTATAATGGCACATCTCTCTCTGAGAAAGCCAGAAGAGCAATGGAGAATGAAAAAGTTACTATAGTCTCTCATATATCGGGTTATATACATACTTTATATAAGGAGGCAACTATTGATCCAAAGGCCTATGGTCTGTTTTCTGAAAAGCTGAGGGAGTTCCTTGAAACTAAACTTACAAGTCTGATCTTCATGAATTTTCTTCGCTTCAAATCTAAATACAAATCACTGTTTCAATACAGGTGCGATTACTCAGGGACAGTACGATACATATCCGTCGAAAAGATGATTGAATACGAGCACTCCAGCAAATTCAATGCTTCGCCGGAAACACGCGGATCATTAATAAAAGAAATTGAAGGCGATGACTTTCACCTTAGCCCGATCCAGTGGAAGATAATGTTGAATGATATTGAAGCAATTCTTGATAAACATTCCGGAATGGGTCTTAAAGAAATTGAAGATGAATTTATTAACAGAACCGGAACCGAATTTGAAAATGTAATCAAGGAGATGTTTCTGGACCTGAATGATTTCATTTTCACAGATCCTAAAATTCCTGATCCTGACAAGGAATATACAACTACAGAACCTCTGGATATTACTATTGAAAACAGCAGGGATGAGATAGTTGATCTGATAACCAGGCAAAAAGCAATTTCTGAAACCGCTCATCTGGCTCTCTATGTTTACAGGGATATGGATAATATTGACTGGCGCCCTTATATTAAGGCAGCTGTTGAGAGGAATCCCGTCTCATTCGTTGAACTCAACGAAAAGAATAACTACGAAGTATATTTAATGCTAAAAGAGCTTTCCCAGGAATCAATTTACGATGGCAACAGGCTGGCCTTACCTGACGAAGTCTGGAATTTCAGGCGTGGAGACGGAATTGAAAAAGCCTTTTTACTGGCTGACTTTCTGATTCATCAGGATAAATCATCAATGGTTTCCATAGATATTGATAAGAATGCAGTTATCTTATCCTGCGGCGAACATAAATTTCACTTTAATTCCCGTAAAAACCTCAAAAAGTCTATCCGGATCAAGAGGCGGGACTATACGATTGCCTGATGCACGAGGCCGAAGTGTTGGGAATATCCACACTCTTAAGTTGACGACTATCGAGGCTGAAGCCTTATTATTTATCTTAAAACGATATCCTTAATAACCTCGCTCCCGGCCTTTTTATTCAACCGTTCTCTTAGAGATTCCCTGAGCATCAGCAATTCATTTCTTACAACTGAAGAGCTCAGATGAACATGCAATACGCCGTCCTTTATGAAGATCCTGGTTGTACGTGAACTGATCGCTTTGCCAACAATTTCTTCCCATGAGTTGATGACTGCAACCTCCCCAAGCTTCGTGCCAAGATTCATTTCCTTAATGTAATCGTTGATGGCTTCAGCAATTGATATGGTTTTACTTCGTCTCATTTAACTTTCTTTGCCATTCTGAGTTACTTCCATGATACCGTTATCAGCAATCCTGAAAAGTTTATAATCTGTCTTATGTGAAGATAATATATCCTGTAGTCGGTTCTGATGAGTATCAGTAATAAATATCTGTCCAAATCTCTGATTACCAACAAGTCTGATGATTTGTTCAACGCGTTCGGCATCAAATTTATCAAAGATATCATCGAGCAGCAATATAGGTGAGAAACCGGCTTTCCTTTTTATATAATCGAATTTCGCGAGCTTAAGAGCTACAAGATACGATTTCTGTTGTCCCTGGGAACCAAGCGATTTCACCGGAAAATCATCCATCTCAAGAAGCAGATCATCTTTATGGATACCCACAGTTGTATATTCGAGGTACCTGTCTTTGGTGAAAGAACTTAAGAGTGCTTCAGTAAAGTTTCCTTCGGAAAGATGTGATTTGTATTTGAGCCTGACTGTTTCTTTACCTGATGAGATAAGGGAGTAATATTCCTGAAAGACCGGAATGAGCTCATTTACAAGTATTTCTCTTTCGCTATATACATAGTTTCCATACCTGACAAGCTGAACATCCCAAATTGAAAGAATATCATTGTCAACCTTGCCTGATGAGGCGATATCCTTCAGCAGCCTGTTTCTCTGCTGAAGCGCTTTGCTATATTTAAGAACTGAATCAAGATACTCAGCACTATACTGACTGATTATTTTGTTCATAAATTTTCTGCGGTCCTCGCTGCCTTCGGTTATAAGGGCACTGTCAGCCGGAGATATCATCACAACAGGATATCTTCCTACATGGTCAGAAAGTTTCTGGTACTCCTTGCCGTTCCTTTTTAGTAATTTCTGTTTTTGCTTCTGAAAAGCACAATATATCTGATCTTCCTCATTACCTCTTACAAAGGTTCCCTGAATTATAAAATAGTCTTCTCCGTGTCTTATACTGATACTGTCAATGCTGTTGAAAAAACTCTTTGTGAGCGAAAGATAATGAATGGCATCCAGTATGTTCGTCTTCCCCACGCCATTATTGCCTACGAAACAGTTTATCTTTGGAGAAAATTCCAGCTCGTTAAGCTCGTAGTTCTTAAAATTGGTAAGTGCCAGATTTTTAAGATACATGTTACATAAGTCGTTTAAAACAAAGATCGCAAAGTACTTTAATAATAAGTCCTTTTTCTATGTCCCTGTCTGGCAAAAGTAATTTAAAAATCTCCTCCATGGAGGGCGACTATTCAGGTTTTTTAATTCATTCATCCGTGAACACCTATTTATGATACTGATATTCAGTCTAATAATAAGTTTTTGATACCTCATTTGATATTCATTAAATTAATTGTTTTATAATTACCTGAAAAAAATTACTTTTGCGGTGGTAAATCCAGAAGTAAACTATTTATAACCGTATGGCAAAGAATAAAAAGGATGCAAGTCCATCGACTATTTCCAGCGTTGAGGAAACACTAACCAGAACCGAACAATATCTTGAAGAGAATTATAAAGTACTTTTAATAGGATTATCAGTAATAGTTATACTGGTCGGATTAGGCTGGCTTGGCAAAATCTATCTTAATAAAAGAAATGATGAGGCTCAGTCCCAGATGTATCAGGCAGAAAGATATCTTGAACAGGACTCTCTGAAGCTTGCACTTAATGGAGACGGAAATTATCTTGGTTTTCTTGATATTGTAAAGGATTATAAATTTACACCGGCCGGCAATCTTGCTAAATACTGTGCGGGAATATGCTATCTGCACCTTGGAAATTACAATGAAGCTATAGATTTTCTCACTAAATATTCTAAAAAGGATAAAGTCATAGGTTCATTAGCTGTCGGGGCAATTGGCGATGCATATGTTGAGTTAGGCAATGTTGAGAAGGGTTTATCAAAATATATTGAGGCAGCCGACTATGGCAAGAATTCCTTTAATACACCTTTGTTCCTTATGAAGGCTGGTGAGTTATATGAGTTATCCGGGAAATTCACTGAAGCTCTTAAATTATACGAAAAAATTGAGAATCAATATCCGGAGAGCACTGAAGGGATGTCTATCGCAAAATATATTGCGAGAGTAAAGCTGTTGATTAAATAGCTTTCAGAAGAACCTTACTGCATTTAATGGATAACGCATCCGGACCATATTTTTTTGTGGCAGATGCGTTTTTAATTTAAAATCACAGTATTATGGGCACTGTAAATTTATCAGCATATGATCCCAAACTTGTCCCGGATGCAACCGGAATGCGATTTGGAATAGTAGTATCAGACTGGAACATGGACGTAACATGGTCACTGCTTGATGGTGCCGTTAAAACGCTGAAAAAGCATGGGGCCATCGATCAGGATATTGTTATAAAGCATGTACCTGGCAGTTTTGAACTCACGCTGGGAGCCCAGTTTCTTGCAGAGTATGATGATCTTGATGCCGTAATATGTCTCGGGTGTGTAATTCAGGGTGAAACACCTCACTTCACATATATCTGTCAGGGAGTGACACAGGGAATTACGCAGCTTAATCTTGAGTATAATTTACCATTTATCTTTGGAGTTCTGACGACGGAACACTGCAGCAGGCAGTTGACAGAGCAGGAGGAAAACATGGGAACAAAGGTGATGAAGCCGCTGTTACAGCTATCAAGATGGCCGCTCTGCAGCATGAAACAGAAAAATGAAACTATCTGAGTACCTTTCGGACAAAGGCTACTGTGAAATACGACATCATAAATACACCCATAAAACCTTCTAACCCTGAGACCAGCCGGCTTAGTCCAACGGGGTAGACATCCCCATAACCTATTGTAAAAAAGGTTATCCCGCTATGATAGAACGATTGAAGGAACGTCGTTAATTTGTCGGGGTTTCCGACTGCCGAAACTGTTCTGCCCAGCCCGGAAAGATCTATCAGAAAATAGATCAAGCCAAAAAAGAACCAAAATACCACGACACTCAAGAGGACTCTTCCGGGAGAAGTTGCATAGAGTCCGACCTTATCAAATACCAGCCATTGAAAACTGTTCGGTATATGACTTAATATCCGGGCAATCCCGCCTTTTTCCTGTTGTTCGGTAAGCCAGGCCTTTGCTTCGTAACGCTTGAACATGATATAAGCCTTGTCCTCATCCTCATATTTTCCGGTTCCGCTGAAATTTTCTTTAAGTATCCTGAACTGTTCAGCTTTTTGCCTTAAGTTAGTGCCCTCCTGATTTCATAATGGACTCATTACAATTGTTATGTCTCCAGTCAATATATAACTTTCCCAGTAGCCTCATGCCCGACATGTCAAGTGCCTTAATGTCTACAGGAAAATCATAAGGTTCGAGGTCCACTATATCACGGACGATGGTGTCGGATATATCAAGAAGTCCGGCACTGGCAAGACGAAGGTCAACATAGTGGTCGAGGTGACACGATTTAAGGGAAATGGAATGAAACGATGACCCGTATAAACTAACATCACCACCACCAAAATTTGTTCGTTCAAAACTGATATCGGTATCGCCCATCTCCATAAGATTGAAGCTCTTAGGACCAAATCCCATTTCAGCTTTCTTAAACTGGATCTTCCCTGCCCTGCACGAGGCGCCTTCAAAATTGACCTCTCCGTTTCCAAAAAGGGACCTGTTAAAATTTATTCTCCCTGAACCAAAGTCCACAGTTCTGAAATCGACCCTGCTGTTTCCAAATTCTGTCCTCTCGAACATTATTTCACAATCGCCAAATACTGAATAGTGGAAATCAACTTTCCCTCCTGTGATCCTTGTAATTTTGAAATTAAAGCGTCCGCTGTTAAAATGAGTATTAATGAACAGCAGCTCTCCGCTGTTAAACTCTGTGTTGGCGAAACTTACCTCTCCATTTCCGAACTCAATATCCTGAAAATCCTTGGTCCCATCCTTTACTATTGCATTCTTGAACATGAAATCGCCATCGCCAAATACACATCCCGTAAATTCAATATTGCCGTCCCTGAATAGTGTATTTGACAAAATGACATTCCCTTCCCCGAAGACCGAGCCATTAAAAAGAGCCTTACCTTTTGCAAAATGGCTTCCGTCGAAACTCACCTCGCTTTGCGAAAAAGAAGAATATGTAAAATCGGTGCACCCCTTTGCTTCAAAAAATGCATTCTTTGCTGAAAAGCCTTTTATCGGAACCAGTTCTTTCTTTTCTATGCCATTTATGCGTCTGTAAGAAGAGACAGAAAATTCATGTATGTAGAAATTATCAAGGATAAGATCTTTCCCCTCCCTGATATTGGAATATAACAGGTTAACATCGACTGCTCCAAATAATTCCAAATCAATTTCTTCACCTTTTTCATCATAAAATGATACCATGGCTGTCCTTGGGCATGTCCTGCCATCATCAGCAATGAATTTTACATTCCGGATCTCTACATGGTAATTAGAATAACCTGTCACCATTTTTTGCTTATTGAAAAGTTAACCCAATTTATAAAAAAAATACTATAACATGCAATTTTTCTACAAGCTTATCGCATGCATAAGATCCTGTATGGGCACCATTTACATTTTCCCCTCACATCAGTTGTCTTAACGAATGGCTCATCTCTACCGAAAATAGTGCTGATCAACAACTTAAGACCTGCAAGGAATTCTTCCCGTACAGACTCGTAATTTTCAATTAATGTCTCAATTTTAGGTTCTGCTCTCACACGCAGATGATCATTAAACGCGGTGTTGTTAAGCTTTTTAATTTTATAGATCGATGGCCTTACATCAGATCCGGCGTTTTCTGCAAGGTATGCTTCACAATAGAGCATTGTCTGCAGCCATCCGTCAGCATCTTTCTTTCTGTCGTCTGTAAATAAATCACTTATTGATTTTACATATTCCGAGACAGAACCTGTTTTATAATCGACAATCCTTGTCACTCCGCCCAAAGAGTCGATCCGGTCAATTTTGCCACCCGCAGGAATTTCAATCCCTGCTCCATCAGAATTAATTGAAAGGGGAAAACTAAATGAATGCTCAAGGCTAAGAATTCTTATTGGCACAAGTGTTCTGTCCGTATTGAGTATCCTCAACAGGTATACCATCAACACATCATTGACTATCAGCTCGTTGCCGCTTACGGAATCATTTCTTCCGGCTTTGAATTTTTCATTGACCGCTGACTCCACAATTTTTGAAAGGAACTGTTTGTTCCTGATCAATCCATTAATAATTTCTGCAGTAATAATAGTGCCGGTAAAGGGATGATAGAGATTCTTCATTATCTCATGAAGAATATTACCCAGCATTGCAGGGTCAATTTCAGCAGATATATTATCAGGTTCTCTAAGCCTGTTTACATAACGATAAAAGAACTTCATCCTGCAGTTGAGCCAGGTGTTTATTGCAGAAGGTGAAAGAGGTCTGGGTTTAATTTTATTTGAAAACAGAGCTAGTAATTGGCTGGAATGTTCTTCATTTCTTTCAATTCTTTCACCAGGATTAAGGGGTGTTTTTATTTCGAATTTCAGATCAAGGAACTCCGGTCGAAGAATTTTGTCATATTTCATCTGAATCAAAAACCTGCTCATCTCACCACTCTGTAAACCTTCAGAATTAGAATTATATATGAAAGTGACATTTTCGGCCCTGTGAAGCAGCCTGTAAAAGTGATATGCATAAACAGATTCCTGATGATTTACCGACGGTATGCCGAAGGCTTCACGTAAACTGAAAGGGATGAAAGAGGAACCTGTTGATACGGCAGGTAATATACCTTCATTCACTGACAGGATTATAAGGTTCCTGAAATCGAGGGCCCGTGTTTCAAGGATACCCATGATCTGAATTCCGGAAAGTGGTTCACCGGAAAAGGGAACTGACTGCATTCTCAACATCCTGTCAAGAATTTTCATGTAGGTATCAGTAGTAAAATTTATTTCCGGGCTATTAACAATGGTTTCCAGTCTGTTTACAGACAAAGCTACCCTGTAAATGAACTCGTTCCTGATATTAGTCTGAACTGTATTGGCAGAAGTCTTATTGGCACTGGTTTCGCCATTTGAAGCGATAAGTGTCAGAATAATTTTGAAATAATCCGAGAGTTCAGCAGGAGCAGATGGTTTTTTAAATATCTGTGAAAGGACTTCCGACTTTGAAAAAAGATCCGAAGGAACCCTGGTAAGATTAGTTTTTACTATTTCCTTAACTATTTCATTATCTGATTCACTCAATAAACCCGATAGCAGCGAGTGTTTAAGGATGCTCATCACTTCCTTGTAACCAAAACGGACTGCTTCATCCGATGAGATACTATTTTTCTGAAGATCCATCAGATGCTTCAAAAAAGTATACACCATTGATTGCTTCAATGGATGTCCCATTGTGATATTGATGTCACCCATGTTTTCCGGGAGACTGGTCAGTACCGGCATTAAAAGGTTTTCATCAGCAAGAATAACAGCGGTATGATGGGCATTCACATCAGTTATATCTGGTATTCCTTCTAATAATTGAGAAATCAGTTTGACCTGAGCCACGTCCGAAGAACTATCAATTACGCGGCGATGCACCCGGGGAGCTCCATTTGAAAGCATTGTGTCGAAACTCCAGCCCGCCGGCATATCATTGCCGAATAATTTCAGGTTATCACGAAGAAAGAAGCCTGCGGAGTTCAACTTACCCTGATTTATATAGGAGTTATCATAGTCCCAGTAAAACCTGGCTTTACCCGCTTTCTTAAACCGGTACATCAATGCTTTTTCACAGGCATTCAGGGCATTGAATCCTACGAAATGGACCTTCTCCCACTTATCATCCGGATTGTCTGTCTTATCAGTGCTTTCAGCCACCTCCCTGAATATCATTCCCTCATATGCGAGATTCTGTGATTTCAGGGAATCCCTGTAGCCAGTATACAGATCCGAAAGAACGGACCAGGTACTGATGAACCCCGATTTTTGGTCTGTTTGTTTTTCAGTATTGAAATTTGTCCAGAACCTTCTGATTATTTCCTTCTGCTCCTCCGTCAGGCCTCCAAACTGCTGATCAATGTTTTTAATATCTAGCACATTACGGAATAATAACGAAGCATCGACAAGATATTTGTCCACATCATCAAAATCATTCAGAAGCATATCTCCCCAGTAGTAAAATTCATCAAAGGAATCGAGCGGTTTTTTCAACCTTCTGTAGACTTTATAGAGTTCGAAAAGCAGTACCTCCTGTGCCGGGGATCTGGAGTGAGGTATAGGATCTGAAGAGATCATTGATTGTCAGTATAGAAGGAGCCCAAACCGGTTTTTCGATTCCTGCTGCCAGATATTTCAGGAAGTACAGTCCGGCTCGTCTGCTGGGAAATACCAGGCAATGGCGGTTTAAAGTATTTCCGAATTCTTTGTAGAGTGATTGAGCAATATGTTCGAGGAAATAGGTCATAATCTGGTTGCTGGTTGCTGGTTGCTGGGTGCTGTCAGTTTTTATACTCTGTGAAACTTCTATGTTGAAAACCTAATTAAAGAGCTGGAATTTTTCATTTTTACGACTTTTTCTCTCTTAAATGCTTTTTTAAAGATAAATCAAGGTTCTGTCAAGGCCGTAGCGAAGCGAAGTTTATAAAGCCTTGACGGGTTCTTGATTTATCTTTTCTTGCATTAAGAGAGAAAAAGTTTCTCTTAATCCATTCCATCAAATAATAAAACCTTATTAATCAATCTTCTATCAGCAGTCGATATTGTGCTGCAAGGTAACTCTTCATATTAAAAAGGTGGGGGACGCAATCTCTGTGGAGCAGTCTTTCCATTTCTGGGCGCTGCAATTTCACTATAGGCGTTTTGTCCCCCATAATTAATTTTAAAGGTATTATGAATTTATTTTTTATCACATTTTTCAGTTAATTCCTATTTGATACTGAGTCTGAGTTAATAAAACTGCCCTCACCCGGCTTATCATTTTTCTTGCTATCCGGATGATAGCTTTGTATTTATTCATTCTTAATTTTAGCCTGTTAAAGGTTGCCATCATAACCGGATCCAGTCTGACTGCCTCCCATGCAGCTTCAATCAATAATATTTTAAGTTCTTTCCTTCCACGATGTATCATCTTCCCAGTTTGTAACTTATCTCCTGAACCATGCATCGAAGGGACCAATCCTATGTAATTACAAAGACCATCCAGCGAATCAAATCGTCTTATATCTCCAATCTGTACCAATATCATCATGGCTGTAATGAGACCAATACCAGGTATACTGATCAGCAAATCAAAATTATATCTGTATTTTTCACTTTGAGCCAATGCCCTAACCTGCTTGTTAATTAACAGAAGCTCTTTTCTCTGAGCGTCTCCAATACCCAGATAATTTGTAATTGTTTGTCTTAAACTTTCATGATTTACAGATAATTCTTCCAGCCATTTCATGTAATTGCGTGACCAACTTCGGGTTTGAGCGTCGGTAAATCGGTCAGGTACTTGGATCCCAAATTGAAAAAGTATTGATCTTATCCTGTTTTTAGTCCTGGTTAGGTCTTTCATCATCCTGAACCTTTGTCTTATTAATGCACGATCGGCTTCCAGCCACTGATCAGGAATATGGATTGGCTTAAATTCCTTACTTCTTAGTGTCCTTGCCAGTTTCCTGCTGTCTACCGGATCTAATTTTTGTATCTTCTCCTTATGACTAGTTGGAACATCTGCTGCATGCATCACAAAACAATTGATCCCTGCTTCCCTTAATTTACGACATGATTCAAATCCGTTAAATCCTGCTTCATAAACAGCCTGATATTTAGCACCCGGAAAGTTCCTTTTCAAATAAGATGACAATATATCAGGATCAGGATTCTGACTCATTGTCTTGTGTTCATATTCTTCCCCCAGGATAGTCACTGTCCAATTTTTTTTATGACAATCAATTCCTACATAAATAGATTGTCCTTCAAATAATTTCTTGTTAACTTTGGTTTCCATAAGCTAGATTTTTTAGAGTTTATAGATAGATTTGTTAGATTTATCTAATTTAAAAAATTCTAGCTTATCTTTTTTCAAACATAATTGTGAGGTTCCACGATATAGTCTTCCCTGCCATGTTCCCAACTCTTCCAACCGTTTTTCTATAAGGTTGACAATCTGGTCAGTTCGCTTCTTGCCCCAGGCTTCCCCTGCCAGAAACCGTGGAGGTGCCTCTCCTGTAAATCGTTCAACCACGATTGCAGGATTCAGTCTTTCAAGGAAAAGAATAAAAAAATCAAGGTACTCCTCCCAGCTAAAGAGATCAAAATCACCTGGGTTTCTATTAAATTCAATTTCCATCGGAGTCCCCTTAATAATTTGAAGCTGATGAAATTTGATAGTTGTGATCGGCAGAGCTGAGATAATATCAACCTGATCAAGCATCTCTTTGCGTGTTTCCCCGGGCAGACCAAAAATGAAGTGTGCACCAGTGGTCAAGCCCCTGGCAGCCGTTCTTTCGAGAGCCCAAACAGCATCCCTGAAAGAATGTCCCCTGTTGATCCGTATCAGAGTCTTATCATAACACGACTCAATTCCATACTCAACAGCAACATAATATTTCCGGGATAATTCACTCAGGTATGCAAGCTTCTCGTCGTCGATGCAATCGGGCCTTGTCCCAATTATCAAACCGACCACACCCGGATAATCAAGGGCTTCCTCATAGAGTGCCTTTAGCCTTTCCAGAGGAGCATACGTATTGGAAAACGCCTGAAAATAAGCCAGATAGGAAATTGCTTCATTATATCTCCATTTATGAAATTCTATTCCCTCGGCAATCTGTACACTAACAGGCTTTGCCGGCAGACAATAAGATGGATTAAATGCATCATTATTGCAATAAGAGCAGCCGCCTAAACCTTTTGATCCATCACGGTTCGGACAGGTAAATCCTGCATCAATGGAAACCTTCTGAACCCGGGCTCCGTACATTCTTCTGAAATAATTGGAACAGGCATTGAATCTTCGTTCATGTCCCCAGGGAAAGGTTTTTGTTTCTCTATTTGATGATATCATTCAGGCAGCAATAATTTTATTTTTATCAACATACCAGATATAGGCTTCGACATTTTTGTACCCCATATCAAAAAGAAGATTCCTGTATTGATCAACCTGTCCGGCATAATGCGGGTTCTCCTCACCGAATTTAAAATCGATTATAGTCGTTTTTCCGTTTTTAAATATAACTCTGTCGGGCCGGCGTGTAATGCCCGTCGGCAGCAGGATCCCAGCCTCGGTCAATACTTTGTTATCAGGCAGGAACCACTCTGCAACCTGAGGTACACTAATCAACTCATTAATTCTCTTTTCAATGTCAGATGATTCATCGTCAGATAATTTGCCTTCAAGGACTAGTTTCCTGACGGCGGCGGAAATGTCGGAAGGAGTATTTATACCTTCGAATACTTCATGCATCAGTTTGCCATAGTTAATCTTTTTTCTTATCGCTTTGCTCTCAGTGGAAAAGTAATTCTCTCCATGAAGCTTAAGCTTGAGTGACTCCATTGTCTGGCTCACAGAATAACCCGTTGTAATAAGATTCCCTTTGTCTGATGAGTCACTCTTGTTTACGGGGATCTCACCATACTCGAACACCCTTGATTCAACATTGTAGTACCTGTTGAGAATAATTTCTGTTGCCCCCTGCTGTTCAGGCAATGCTGTAATGGCATTTCTGAGAACTCCTGCAATTGTATTTTCTGACCCCGGATTATCAACTGAAAATCCGTATAGTACATCTTTTGCCCTGGTAAGTGCTACATATAACAGGTTTACATTGTCGAGATATACCGAATATTTTTCCTCTTTGTAATCGTCTGCAAATATTGTTCCGGTCAGATCTTTGCTATATTTCACAGGAACAATGCCAAGATCGCTGAACGGAGGAGAATCGGGTTTTACCCACAGGACAGGTTGTTTGAAAGGCGGATGATCGAGATTCCATGAAAGAAATGGCAGAATAACCACTTTGAATTCAAGACCTTTTGACTTATGGATAGTCAGTATCCTTATAGCATCCTGGTTTCCGGGTAAAACAACCGACTTATTTTTTCCGCATTCCCCCCACCAGTCGAGGAATGACTGAATATCGGCATTTTTATTGCCTGTAAAATTCACAATATAATCCTGGAAGGTGTTTAGGAAAGGGACATTCCAGGAATAATCACCAAGACTGAAAAATTTTATTATGCTTTCAGTAGCTTCAAAAAGAGGCAGCTGACGCAACCTGTCGAGGAAAGCTTCATAACCTTCAGGGAAATAAAACCGGGAAATCTCTATTAACTTATCGTTTTGGATAGATACATTTTCAGTTTTATTGTCGCCTGTAGCCATCAGGAAAAACCTTAACATAATTGCTCTGTTTATGTTGTCTCCAGGGTCATTCACTACTGAGATCACACTTATAATAAAAATAATCACTGGGGAGTTGGAGAGCAATAAGGAATCATTTGAAACAGCATTGAAATTATAGATATTCTTTTTCTCAGGAGTACACTTGTTACTATGATCTATCAATGTGTTAAGTACCATACCTCCTTCCCTGCCCTCTCGTACAATAATGCCGATATCCGAGGCTTTGTAGCCCCTGTCCTGAATTGATTCAATGACAGAGGGAATTCGTTCGCATACAGCCTCTTTCCATTCTAGCTCATCATCATTTACTATGAACTCGAATCTTACATATCCACCCTCATTATTACAGGAATCTTGCTGGATGGCTTCAGCGTAGAGCGTTTTAAAGCTGACAGGAAGCTTCTCATCAGTTAAGCATCTGTCGATCTGGTCGGGAATTATAGTAAAAAGTGTATTATTAAAGCTGATTATATTTGACCGGCTTCTCCAGTTGGATATTAAAGGTTCACTGAAAATTCTCTTATTATCTACACTACCCTGAAGAGTCCTGCCAAGGATGCTCCAGTCACTGTTCCTCCAACGGTAGATTGATTGCTTTACATCGCCAACCACAAGGTTATCATTTCCTTCGGCCATACTATTGTCAATCAATGGCTTGAAATTGTCCCATTGAATTTTTGATGTGTCCTGAAACTCATCTATCATAAAGTTTTCATACTTGTTTCCTATCTTTTCATAGATAAAAGGAGACTGATCTTCACGGGTGATGAGATTAAGCACCTCCCCTGCATCAGACAGAAGAAAAGTGTTCTCATTAGTTGTGATCACATGAACCTGATGCAGCACATCGGATAATATTCCCAGTGCATATACATGTGAGAGAATTGAAACAGAGGTATTGTATAATATAATATTCTCATCATAAAAATGAATCGCATCACGAAGTACATCACCGAATCCATTGCGAATAGCGGTCTCCAGCTGTGGAGTTGTAGCACAGGTCGACCATCTTGGCGGAGACTTTTCAATTTCCCTTACATATGTATTAGGCAGTGGCACATTTCCTTTAAGAAGGTTTTTGATAAATCCGGGGATCCCCTTTCCTTTCTGGTAAAACATATCATCTGATAACTGGTATTTTGAATATAATCCGTCAGCTATCTTACCATAGTCAACCAATTTTTTCTCAAATGTGCCGGATATTGATCTGATCCTGTCTATATACTCCGAAAGAAATTTTTTATCCTCAAGCCTTGATCTTTCCTCAATTGAAAGGATCTTGAATTTTTCCTTGAACAACTCTTCGGCCAGATCAATAATTCCGTCTTTAAGATTCCAGCTTTTTTCATCATCTATGTTTGACCTTGCATATCTGATCAGCCAGTCCCTGAGCTGAGTGTCAGTAGCGGCAGATGCGATCACCTTGTCTACAGCAGCCGCGAGAACTGTACTATGATCAAGTTCTATACTGAATCCTGAATGAAGACCTGCTTCTCTGGCAAAAGCACGCAGGACCTTCTGAAAAAAACTATCGATAGTTGACACTGAGAACCTTGAAAAGTCGTGCAGAATTGAGTTCAGTATCTCATTTGCTTCCTTCCTTATCCATTCCTCTGATTTACCGGTAGTCTTAATTAAACCTGGGAGATAATCTGATTTTTCACCTGCAGCAAGCTGGTAGAGATGATCGAGTATCCTCGATTTCATTTCTGCAGTTGCCTTATTCGTAAATGTTACCGCCAGGATCTTCCGGTAATTAAATCTCGATCTGAACAGGTTGGTGAGATAAATTGCTGTCAGCCTGTAAGTTTTGCCCGATCCGGCTGAAGCGCTGTATATTGTCAGAGTGCCTTGTCCCATGGTGGGTAAAGTTATCGCTTTTTGCATAACTTTGCAGCGTGAATAAGAAAGTAGTTGTAGGATTGTCAGGAGGCGTGGATTCAAGCGTCGCTGCATGGGTTCTGAAAGAACAGGGTTACGATGTAATTGGCCTGTTCATGAAAAACTGGACCGATACTACCGGTCTTCTTCAGAGTGATTGTCATTGGGAGGATGACCTTATGTTTGCCGGGATGGTTGCTAAAAAGCTAAAAATCCCATTTCACCAGGTAGATCTGAGTGTTCCCTATCGCCAAAGGGTGGTTGATTATATGTTCGCAGAATATGAAAAAGGCCGGACTCCCAATCCCGATGTGCTTTGCAACAGGGAGATCAAGTTTGATTCTTTTGTGGCAGAGGCCAGAAAATTAAATGGAGTTTTTGTTGCAACAGGCCACTACTGCAGAAAAGAAGAAATATCATCGGGCAATAAAACGATTTACAGGCTTCTTGCAGGTAAAGATCAAAATAAGGACCAGAGCTATTTTCTCTGTCAGGTCGATCAGGAACAGCTTCAGACCGCCCTTTTCCCGGTTGGTAATCTTACCAAACCTGAAGTACGTGAAATTGCTCAGAAACTGGGACTTGCAACTGCACACCGTAAAGATTCACAGGGAATATGTTTTGTCGGAAAAGTTCATTTACCCACTTTTCTGCAACAGAAGCTGGTATCTAAAAAGGGAAGTATCGTTGAAATAATTGAAGAGGCTGAAGGGGTCGAACAGGTTAAAAAGGTTGAGACTTACAGTTACCCAACTATACCGGATGGATTGCCCGATAAAGAGGTATCTGATGATTCATTATCTTCTCTGGCAGAACCATTCAGATATGAAACATCTTCAGGAGAGATTATAGGAATCCATAATGGTGCTCATTTCTTTACAATTGGTCAGAGGAAAGGGATGAATGTAGGGGGTCATGAAGAGCCTTTGTTTGTTATTGGTACCGATGTCGAAAAAAATATTGTTTATGTGGGTGAAGGGCAGTCTCATCGGGGATTGAATCGTAAAGGCTTGTTTATAAAGAAAGAAGAAGTACACTGGATCAGAACTGATCTGAGAATGGAAGATGGCGATTGCCGTGATTATCTTGTAAGAATAAGATATCGCCAGCCGCTACAGGCCGCACGACTGTATTGTCGCAAGAAAGGTATGTATGTCATTTTTGATAAGCTGCAGCGCGGTATTGCTCCGGGGCAATTTGCAGCATGGTACGATGGGGACGAAGTTATCGGATCGGGAGTTATTGACAAATAAAAGTTTATTGCGTAGGTAACTCTTCAGAATTATCGAAAAAAATCCTTCGTAACCGCAAAGTACGCGCACCCCCTGCCGCTGCGCGGCTGTCCCCCTAAAGGGGGACTAAAACAGTTCTTTAGAAGGATATTATAAGGTTACAAAACATATAGCCCCCCCTTGGGGGGGTTGGGGGGTGCGGTCTTTGCGGTTAATGGATTGTTTTTCTTTTGAAAGCTGACAACAAAAACTCCTGCAAAAATCAGTAAAGCAGAGCTGATCATTATCAGATCGATATGATCCTGTCCCATAAGTGTTGCGAGATATGCGGCAATTACCGGCTGGGTATAAGTGTATGTACTGACTATGGTTGGACTCAGGCGTCGCAATCCGAATGTCAGGAATAAATAACCGAGATATGTGGCTCCAACTATCACAAAGCCAATCTGGAGCCACGCGACTAATGGAATAGCTGACCAATCCATTGTACTCCACTCCCGGTAGCCTAAAGGAACATTAGTAAGCATTCCGAACAGGAAGGTCCATTTCATCACTGTTACAGGATGATACTTTTCCAGCATTCTTTTGATAATGACGGTGTAAAATGCCCAGCTGATCGTGTTGATAAGAGAAAACATATCGCCTAAAAATGTTGAGCTGGCTATGTCGGGTGTGCCATTCTGCAGTATTAGTAACATGACCCCGGAAAGACCAATGGCCAGTCCTGTGCCTTTCAGAAAAGTAATTTTTTCCCTGAGTATAAGCGCGGCAAAGGCAAATGCGAAGATCGGATTTGTCGAAAGTATTATAGAAGAGTTCACAGGTGTCGTCAGGTTGAGGCCTAAAAGAAACAGCGACTGGTTTATCACCACCCCAAAAAATGAACATCCGAATAGAAACAGTAAGTCTTTTTTGCTAACAGGTTCTTTAGGTATAAAAAGACTTGTGACCCAGAATAATACCGTTGCACCAATGCTCCTGACAGAAAGCAGTGCGAATGGTTTGATATGATCCGGCATTACTGCTTTGGCAATGGAATAGTTTAAACCATATATTATATTGGCAATCAGAAGTGATAAATGTGCCCAGGTTTTTACGCGGCTCTTAAGCATACAGAAAATTGAGTCGCAAAAATATAAAAAGCCGCAAGACTTTCAAATAATCAAAAGGAGCACCCCAACAACTTTCACATTGCGAACTACTATATAACCTACTTTTCCAGGCTTCGCAAATTGATTTTGACTTCGTCGAGCTCTTTCGCTTCGTCGGTTCTTCGTATACCTAGCCAGGGAAGCGAAGAAAATCAATTTACTCCCCTTGGGGATGGGGTAAATAAATTGATTTTCGAGTTATGTCTTTTGCTTTAAGAGTTATTAAACTTGAATTCCTATATTTGATAGGTGGGGAAATTTGCACCTACTTAGCGTGTTCTCTAATTATAAATATATTTGAGAAAAATTATCATGAGAAAAATATCTGTAATAAGTGGCGGAGCAAGTGGACTGGGCTTTGAAATTGCTAATCTTCTTATAAAGTCGGGAAAAAATGTTCTGATCCTGGGCAGGGACAAGAAAAAACTTGCCGATGCAACATCGAAGCTAAAAATGCTTACAAAAGAGTCTTTGGCAGAATCGCAGATTTGTAATATAGGCAAAGAGGAAGATGTCAGAAAGGTTGGCCAATTCCTCACCAGTAATTCCTTTTCGGTGGAATATCTTTTTAACAATGCAGGCAGGGGACTTTTTGCAAAAGCCCAGAATTCAACATCAGCTTTAATTGACGCAATATTCGAGGCTAATCTTAAAGGAATGATACTGCTTACATCTGAAATACTCAGATTAACGCCTCATGAGCAAGAACTTACAATCGTAAATATTATGTCGACTTCAGCCTTACTGGGTAGATCTGAAGAGACTATCTATTGTGCTGCCAAGTGGGGAGCCCGTGGCTATACGGAGGCATTAAGAACCGAACTGAAAGGCGCAAAACGAAATATTATTGCCGTATATCCTGGCGGAATGAAAACAAATTTCTGGGATATTCCCGGACAGGATCATGATATCAGCAGCTTCATGGAGCCCGCAGAGGTTGCTGAAAAAATAGTGAATGCAGTAAATGTAACAGATAAATTGTTTGTGACAGATATTACTATAAACAGGAAGAAATAATTTGCTATTGTTCTTCTTTAACCGCAAAGTACGCAAAGCCACCTTCGGTGGAAAGACGCAAAGGGCGCAAAGAAAAACTGTTCTTTACTTTGCGTCCTTAGTTTTTAAAACTTTGCGGTCTTTGCGGTTAATGGATTTCAAAGTTGCTTAGTTATGACAACCTGTTTTTATAATCATCGTAGCCAAATTCCTTTATTAATCTGAATTTGCCCTCTTTTGTCCAGATGCCTATTGACGGATGATGAACCCCGTTAAAAGTCGTTGTTTTGACCATAGTATAATGGATCATGTCGAGAAAAACTATTCTGTCACCCGCGACAAGTTCCTTATCGAAGGACCAATCACCCATTACATCTCCGGATAAGCAGGAATTTCCTCCGATCCTGTAGGCCGGTTTTCCAGGAACAGGATCACTTGCACCGTATATCGCTGGTTTATAAGGCATCTCACGGCAATCGGGCATATGCGCAGTAAAGGAAATATCAAGAATAGCAGTTTTGATACCCTGATTCTCGACAATATCCTCAACGGTACCGACCAGTTCACCTGTTTCCCATGCAAAGGCGCTCCCCGGCTCGAGTATTACATGAAGACCGGATCTCTCATGAAAATCCCTGAGTATTTTTATCAGATGAGTGATATCATAATCCTTCCTGGTAATAAGATGGCCGCCACCCATATTTATCCATTTCAACTGAGGGAAAAATTTTCCGAATTTTGTTTCGACGATCTGAAGCACTTTCTCAAGAGCATAGGAGTCTGATTCGAAAAGTACATGGAAATGAAGCCCTTCAATTCCATCAGGCAGACTACCGTTTATAGCTTCTGCCGTTATTCCCAGTCTCGATCCCGGAGAACATGGATTATATAATTCATGACTTATCTCTGAAAATTCGGGATTTATTCTTAACCCTGCTGAAATCTTCTTCGGATAGTTTTGCAGTTCAGTCGAATACTTCCTGAATTGTGCTAAAGAATTAAATGTAATATGAGAGCTATTTTGAAGAATAGATTTGAAATCAGCTTCCTTAAAAACCGGAGCGTAAGTATGCGCCTGGGCTCCAATCTCTTCGAAACAAAGACGTGCTTCATCAGCCGAACTGGCAGCTGCACCGGCAATGTACTCCCTGAGAATTGGAAAAACACCCCACATTGCAAATCCCTTAAATGCAAGGATTATCTCCGCACCTGATTCGTCTGATACGTGTTTTATCAATGAAAGATTCTTACGAAATCTTACTTCATCAATCACGTAACAAGGAGACGGTATTTTATTATAATCTATTGACATATTTTGTGTTATAGTATTGAAGAACTGTCACAGAGAACCACAGAGAAGCACAAAGTTACACAGAGCACTGCGGTCTGAGCCCTGAGCTCTGAGCTCTGTGCATTTAGAGCTCCAAATCAATATCATGCAGTTCCACCCAGGGCAAACCGAGGTTATTCAATTCCGTCATAAACGGATCAGGATCAAACTCTTCAACATTGAATACACCTGGTTTTTTCCAGATCCCTTTCAGATACATCATGGCTCCAATTGCAGCGGGAACTCCGGTTGTATAGCTTACTCCCTGAGCTCCGGTTTCTGCGTATGCAGCTTCATGACTGCAATTATTATAAACATAATAGGTTTTTTCCCTGCCGTCCTTTATTCCTTTAATCCTGCATCCGATAGATGTCTGTCCTTTATAGTTTTCGCCCAGTTGTCCGGGATCAGGCAGCACAGCTTTCAGGAACTGAATAGGAATAATTTCCCTTCCCTCAAACAAAACAGGCTTAATGCCAGCCATTCCGATATTTTGAATTACACGCAGATGGGTGAGATATTCCTGACCGAAAGTCATCCAGAACCTTGCCCTTTTTATCGCAGGAATATTCTTAACGAGTGACTCGAGTTCCTCATGATAGATTAAGTATGACTCTTTTGGACCGATCCCGGGGTAATTTAATGGCTTATGAATTTCGTGAGGCTCTGTAAGCACCCATTTGCCGTTTTCCCAGTACTTACCCTTTTGTGTGACTTCCCTGATATTGATCTCAGGATTGAAGTTCGTAGCAAATGGTTTTCCATGATCACCGGCATTGCAATCGACGATATCGAGATATTGGATTTTATCAAAATGATGTTTTGCCGCATAAGCAGTATAAATGGAAGTCACTCCCGGATCAAATCCACATCCAAGTATTGCGGTAATGCCGGCTTTTTTGTACTTATCGATGTAAGCCCATTGCCATCCATAGGCATATTTGGCTTCATCAAGCGGTTCATAGTTTGCCGTGTCGAGATATGCCACACCCGTTTCGAGACAGGCATCCATTATATGCAGGTCCTGATAAGGCAACGCAACATTTACCACAATATCAGGCTTAAATGATCTAATAAGCTTTACCAGTTCAGGAACATTATCAGCATCAATCTGTGATGTTTTAATCTGGTTATTCCCAATTTTTTGCGCTATGGCATCGCATTTGGATTTTGTCCTGCTGGCCAGCATTATTCCTGAAAAGACATGAGGCAGAGATGCCATCTTATGGACTACAACAGAACTGACACCGCCCGCACCTATTACTAAAACTCTTCCCATATAATTTATATTACAAATAAGATAATCTATGTCGCTGACCCAAATATAAGACATTAAAATGACCAATCAATAAACTCCGGTCATTCAAAATGAGATTGATTTCAGGAAGATAATATGACGGGCAGAACAATGTTAATTCTCATTATATTTGTATTCTGAAATACCTAAACCTGAGAATGAAGCTGATCAACCCTTTGCTTATTATCCGCATTTTAAGTACGATCCTTCTGATAGAAACATTATCGTATCTGTTCTGCCTGCCGGTCGTTTTTATTTATAAGGAATCTCCGGCACCATTCCTCTGGTCAGCCGCAATAACCTTCTTCTTATCTTCAATCTTTTATTTTATTTCTATTGGAGCCGATCCTAAAAAATTCAGCAACAGGGATGGATTTCTTGCAGTTACATTGTCGTGGATAGTTTTTTCACTTTTAGGTTCATTACCTTACATTATAAGTGGTACGATACCATCCTTTATTGATGCTTTCTTTGAATCCACCTCGGGATTTTCCACCACCGGCTCCTCAATTCTTAAAAACGTTGAAATATTACCATTTTCCATTCTCTTCTGGCGGAGTCTTACCCACTGGATAGGCGGAATAGGAATCATAGTGATCCTGTTAATTATCCTTCCTTCGATAAGGGCCACAGGTTACCAGCTTTTTAGTCTTGAGTCGTCGATGAAAGAAAAGTTCCATGCCAGGACAAAAGCCATCGTATTCAGGGTATTATTCATTTATCTTGGACTGACTATTGCCGAAATAGTACTTCTGAACATTGGCGATATGGATCTCTTTGATAGTATCTGTCATTCATTTGGCACAGTTGCTACAGGTGGTTTTTCAACAAAAAATAACAGCCTCGCACATTTTTCTTCATATAGCCAGTATATAGTAATGATATTTATGTTCCTGGCCGGGACAAGTCAGGTTATTTATTATTATATAGTGAAGCTTAACTTCAAGAAAATCAGACAAAATGAAGAGTTGTGGTTCTATATAACAGTGCTTTTACTGGCAGGCACACTGGCCACTATTATTCTGAATGTTAATTCCACAAGAACCTTCGAGGAATCCTTCCGCGAAGGATTTTTCCAGGTTGTATCCATTATTACATGCACAGGATTTACTTCGACTGACTATTTAATCTGGCCCGGAGCAGCGCTGCTTCTAATATTCCTGCTGATGTTCTCAGGAGCAAGCACAGGTTCCACAGGTGGCGGGATAAGAATGGCACGGCACCTGATTGTTCTTAAAAACATTAAAAATATTTTTATTAAGCTCAACCACCCTAAATCAATATCATTCATTAAGTTAAATGGGAAAAGTGTAGCTGAAAGTACAAATATCTCCATTCTTTCATTCGTCGTATTATACCTCTTTATTTTTGTTTTAGGAACAATAATAGTTGTAGCTACGGGAGTTGAGCCGGTTACAGCGTCCAGTTCGGTAGCGACCTGTATGGCTGGTATTGGTCCGGGTCTCGGAAGTGTAGGACCGATGAGTACTTTCGCCAATATGCCAGAGGTAAGCAAGGTCGTTCTGAGTCTGCTTATGATTATAGGAAGACTGGAGATAATTACCGTATTCACAATCTTCACCCGTGCTTTCTGGAAGCTTTAAACAGTTGCTGGTTGCCGGCTGCTGATGTTTACTTAGACATAAGCAATCTTCTTACATGATCGAGACTCTCGGGTGTGCCAATATCTACCCAGTAGCCTTCATCGTGCTTAAGTGTATAAATATTATGTTCTGACGCCAGTTCAAGATATAATGTAATCATTGTATAAATCCCTTCATGCATATATTTAAATATCTCAGGTTCAACTATATGCATACTAGAAAATGCAATCTCTGACAATCCATCGGCAGTCACGCCTGCGAGTATTTGTTCACCTGTGGAGATATTACGCCATCCACGCACCCTGTCATCCTTATCGACAAGCAAATACCTTTTTCCGGGCCTGTGCCTGACTGCCAGCGTAGCCAGACCTTTTTTTTCAAGATGCAACCTGTAAAGTGCCGAAAGATCAAAATCAGATATTATATCAACATTAAAAAGCAGGAATGGGGATTTATCAAAGAAGTTCCGGGCTTTATACAATCCTCCTCCATTTTCAAGAAGCAGATCCCTTTCATCCGAAACAGATATCCTGAATCCCATTTTATTGAGCCGGGTCACCTCGTCTTCAACCAAATCTGCAAAGTGATGAACATTTATTATAATATCATTAAAACCGTGAGCTGAACATTTCTCTACAGCCATCTGCAGAACTGACTTTCCGTTGATATCAACCAGGGCTTTAGGAATAGTTTTTGTTATTTTCCCAAGTCTCCTGCCCAATCCTGCTGCAAATATCATTGCTTTCATCTTCCGTTTTGCCTTTAATCTACTGATTGCCCCTTTTCCAGCATTCTATATATTTGAGCGTCAGGAATTTGCCTTACTGTCTGGAACAGCTCCAGAAGTGATACAGGAAGTTGTTCGGAATCAATTAATTGTATCAATAGTTTCACAGCCGGAACAATGCTGCCTGTAAAAGTTGGTTTTTTTTCATACAGACCCCTGAATCCGAATGCACCCAGCGCCTGCATGAGCCTGATCATACTGAATCCTGCATAATATCCCCTGAACTCTGTTTTTCTCTCCCCTGATGCCGCACAGAAATTATTAATATGATAATCGAGAAGCTTCTCACGCGACTTTTCCGGAATATGCGCTTTTGCATCGTATAGCAATGACGCAACATCATATTGAGGCGCTCCTTTTCTTCCACCCTGATAATCAATGAACCACGGAACTCCCTCCACAAGCATCACATTTGCCGACTGAAAATCCCTGTAAAGGAAATAATCCTGACTGGTTTCAAGAAGAAAATCAGCAAGAAGATTAAAATCATGTTCCAGCCTCCGTTCATTGAATGGAACAGTTACAAGCTTGAGAAACATGTACTTGAAATAATTCATATCCCACATCATCGATTGCCGGTCAAAACTTCTGTGCGGGTAGCAAAGGTCGAGATTAAGACCATCTATCCCCTTAATCTGGAAATCGATAAGGTTGTCAAGTACCTTCCGGTATAAGTCTTCAGACTCTTCATCAAATCCTTTAACAGATTGTCTTTGCTGCAGCCATGTGAACAGGTTTATATCACCAAGATCACGGAGAAAATAAATTGATTTCTCCGGAAGGTATCCAAAAACTTCTGGTACGGGGAGCCCCATGGAAATAAAATGCTTCGTAAAACCAATAAAGGCTTCATTTTCCTCCAGGTTAGTATTGTGCGCCACTATTACAGTTTTGCTCCTATCGGTTATCCTGAAATATTTTCTGTCGGAACCGGACTGAGGCAAAGCAGCAATGGTAATATCCGATTCTCCGAATAATTCTTTGTAACCTGCTGATATAATGTCAATTTCATTCATACATTGAATATCTCCCTACAATATGGCCTACTAATTTAACTTATTACTTTTACTTTCCTCACCACCGGTCACACGGATTTATACGGATTTAAATCTTTACCCTTCTAGTTAGTCTCTTCGTCTCTTCGTCCCTTAGTCCCTTTAGTCTTTCGATATAATTTCTTTACAGCCTTATCAGTATCTGTTTCCTGTATAGGAACAACGCTACGCTCCAGATTATAAGCATCTGAATCACAGCAAACATCAGGCTGCCATTGAGGTTACCCGCAACCGGAACGCATATTTTATCGTAAAGCCATTCATAAAGATCTATTCTTCCTTTGCCCGATTGTACCTGAACAAGTAACAGCATTCTTGTCCAGATGCCGGCAAGAAAATAGGAAAACAGTGCATTTGTACCAAAAATTCTGAAGAATGCAAAAGGAATCTCGAATCTGAGGACATCAGCTATCAGATAGATTACCGAAAATACGCCCATTGCTAAGCCTGCGGTATACAGAACGTATGAACTGGTCCATAATGGCTTATTAATGGGAAAGATCATGTTCCATAAGTACCCAATACCGACTGCGGCAGCGCCTAAAAGTAATAGTTTTAGTACCGTTTTCCCGGTAGCGGACCCTTTGTCGACCATACCTCCGATAAAATAACCTATAAGGACCGTGCATATTGCAGGAATGGTGCTAAGTAATCCTTCAGGTTCAAAAGGTATTCCGAATCCTGTGTAAAGATGTGATTTGCCAAGTATAGCTAAATCCGTTTTAAGTACAAGGTTGCCACCAAGACTATATGGATCTGCTCCTCCGAAAAATGAAAGCAATCCCCAGTAAAAAAGAAGCAGAACAGCTATCACTATCCACAGGTAATCACGATTTACAGCCAGACAAATCAAGGAACCTATTCCATAAGCCAGAGCAATACGCTGAAGGACCCCCATTATTCTGAGAGTTGAATAATCCATTCCAAATTTCGGGAATATCGTCAGGAACAAGCCCAGAGCGAAAATTGTGACAGTACGTCTGAATATTCTTAGAAAAGAGCTCCAGTTCAGCTCACTTCCATACTTTTTTAATGAATACCGGGTTGACATTCCAACAATAAACAGAAAAAAAGGAAATACAAGATCAGTTGGAGTGCAGCCGTTCCATTCTGAATGTCTCAGCGGAGGATAAACATAATCCCAGCTTCCGGGAGTATTCACGATTATCATAAAGGCTACCGTCAATCCTCTGAAGATATCAAGAGAAACCAACCTGCTGCTGTTTTTTGCCATAAATGCGACCAGATATATCTGGTAAAAATAATAATTTAAGCCGATAATATTATGTTTCCCGCAGATCTCCTTGGCTCTCCAGATCAATAGCTACGATCAGCACCAATCTGCGCAACCTGCTGCCAGCGTAAGTCTGGCGGGGAAATTATTAATATTTTGATATTTAAAAATGTTACTTTTGAGATGATTCAATATTCAATATTTTCTTTTCATTAGCTTTTAAAATACTCATAAGCATGAATTTAATAAAATCATCAAAGTCTTCTTTCCTGCTAATAATAACAATATTATCTCTAACAAAAGTTTCTGCTCAGCAGACCGATCCTCCGTTCCTTAAATACATGAACCATCCATGGGTCGATTCGGTAATGAAGACCCTGTCGGTTGACCAGCAGATTGCCCAGTGTATCTGGATTGCCGGATATTCCAACAGGGATATTTCGCATGAAGTTGAAGTCACAGATCTGATCAGAAAGTACGGAGTTGGAGGCATTGTTTTCTTCCAGGGTACTGCCTCAAAACAGGCTGAGCTGACTAATTATTACCAGAAGATTTCCAAAGTGCCACTTCTTATTTCACTGGATGCCGAATGGGGAGTCGGCATGAGGATTGAAAATGTTGACAAATTCCCGTATCAGATGACATTGGGAGCAATTAAGAATGATTCACTGATTTACCAGTTTGGCAAAGCTGTAGCGCTGCAATTTAAAAGACTGGGCATGCAAGTGAACTTCGCTCCTGTCCTCGACATTAATGTGAATGCCCAAAACCCCGTAATTAATTACCGTTCATTTGGAGAAAACAGGGTAAAAGTCGCAGAAAAGGGCATAATGTATATGAGAGGAATGCAGGATAATGGCATCCTGGCCACGGGAAAGCACTTCCCGGGACATGGCGATACAAATGTAGACTCACACCTCGACTTACCTGTAATCACTCACACCAGGGCAAGGCTCGACAGCATTGAGCTGTATCCCTTCCGGAAACTTATCGGAGAGGGAATCGGAAGCATAATGGTTGCCCATCTTAATTTGCCGTCACTCGATACTACAACCGGACTGCCCTCCACCCTGTCTCGTGTCATAGTTAATGATCTCCTGAAGAATGATCTGGGATTCAAAGGATTAGTTGTTACCGATGCGATGATGATGAAAGCTGTGACAAAATTCTTCAAACCCGGGGAAGCCGATGCCAAAGCTCTTGAAGCCGGTAATGATGTCGCTGAGTTTGTAACAGACGTTGAAGCCACTATCAGGGAAACAAAGAATTATATCTCAATGAAAAAACTCTCAGCTGAAGATATTGCCCTTAAATGCAGGAAAGTGCTTGCACTCAAATACTGGTCAGGACTGAATCATCGGTGCGCAATAAATATCGACAATATTGACAAAGACCTGTCTCCATATAATTCAAAAGCTTTAATACGTGAATTGTATGCGAATGCTTTAACTGTGCTGAATAATAATGATAACATCATTCCGGTAAGAAATCTTCAGAATCTCAGGATTGCAACGATCGCAATTAACAGGACTGAAGTCTCCTTGTTCCAGAAAAGGCTTTCAGAATATTATCCTTCCGACAGCTTTTTCATTAACCCGGCCGATTCTGCTGCATGTCGTAATCTCCTAAAAAAACTTCCTGAATACGACCTGGTTATTGCCGGCATATTTGATCTCGATCAGCGACCAAACATGGGATTCGGAATAACACCTGAGCTCAATGCATTCCTCGGCAAACTCGTATTGAGTAATAAAACAATCATAACCTGGTACGGAAATCCATACGGAATTGATAAAGTAAAAGCCCTCGAGAACGCAGCTGGCCTCATCGTGGCATACCAGGAGAATGACTACACTGAAGATCTCTCAGCTCAGCTTATTTTCGGAGGCATCGGGGCCACAGGCAGACTTCCGGTTACAATAAATGCTAATTGGCCTTATGATTACGGTATTACCACTCCGGGAGACATAAGGCTTCAATATGGGCTGCCTGAAACTGCTGGAATGTCGTCGGAATATTTAAACACAAAAATTGACTCGATCGTCAATGTTGGTCTGGCAGCAAAGGCATATCCCGGATGTGTAGTGATGGCGGCAAGAAAAGGCGTGGTAGTATTTCATAAAGCTTATGGATATCAGATATATGATGACAGGATTGCAGTTAAGGAGGATGATCTGTACGACCTGGCTTCAATTACAAAAATATCATCAACCCTGGCCGGATTAATGCTTCTTAACTCAGAAGGAAAGTTTTCGCCTGATAAGACCCTGGGATATTATCTCCCGGATTTTAAAAATACGAACAAAGGGAACATAGGAATGAGAGATTTTCTTACACATCAGGCAGGACTGACACCTTTTATCCAGTTCTGGAAAGAGACTATTAAAAAGAACGGAAATTTCAAACCAAGGACCTTCAGCTGCCAGTATGGGAAAAGGTATCCGTTCGAAGTTGCACAGGGACTTTATATCTATAAGAATTACAGGAAGAAGATGTTCAAAGAAATAAAGAAGAGTCCGCTGGGTGAGAAAAAATATGTTTATTCGGATCTTACCTTCATAATTGCCCCCGGGATAATTGAAAACCTTACCGGGCAGAAATGGTATAATTTTGTTACAGACAGTATTTATAAGAAAATAGGCGCGGCTGAGATGGGGTTCAATCCGTATAAAAAATTCCCGCCCGACAGGATCGTCCCTACTGAATACGACTCTCTTTTCAGGAAACAGCAATTACATGGAACGGTCCATGATGAAGCTGCTGCTATGCAGGGTGGAATCTCGGGTCATGCAGGCTTATTTTCGAATGCCAATGATCTGATGAAACTGATGGAACTCTATCGCAGGATGGGTGAATACGGCGGGGAACAACTTATAAGCAAGGCTGTAATGGAGGATTATACGAAGGTACAGTTTCCCGAGAAACAATAACCGCCGGGGACTGGGATTTGACAAACCACTCCTGAATAATTCAATGCTTTCTCAAAATGATGGCTACCCTGCTAAAAGTGCATCACCGGAGAGCTTTGGACATTCAGGTTATACAGGTACATTTGTGTGGGTTGATCCTGTAGCGGAAATCACATACGTTTTTTTATGCAACAGGGTTTATCCTACCCGTAGAAATGAAAAATTATATAATATGAATATCAGGTCAGATATACTTCAGGCGATCTATGATTCGATAAAAAAGTAAACATTGATCCGATTTCAAATCCAAGTCACATCTTCTGGCGTTGCTATTAAGGAGTTTTAATTTCTGTCAAGGACAATTTGTCTGTTATCCTCTGTCAGGGCAGCATTAAAGAAATCGACAAATGAATCATAATCTTCAGCAGGAAAGTTCCCTTTAGTGAGTTTGAATGATCTTATGTACCGGATTTTTTTATTCTCAAATACTATTTTGTAGTCATACTCACCAAATCTAGATTTTAAAGAAAATTCTACGGGTTTTAATTCAGATCGATAATAGCTCTGCAGCAAAAAGGTAATTGTGTCTGTCTCACAAAAGGACCGTTTTATGACAATCGGGGATTTCCTTTTTGCATTTCTGACAGGAACATCACTGATCCTTGTTATAACATTTGGTTTGAAGATAATTTTCCCACTGGTAAAGGAGCAATAGTCTGGAATATTGATATTTAACTCTTCAATTATTGAAGGACCCCCAATTTTACCTTCTTTATAATTATAGTTTCCCAGATCAAATTGAGCAAGTTTTATTCTATCCTTTATTGATTTCTTTTTGTCAAAATCATCCATCCTTAGTACTCCGACCATTCCATCATATTTTATACCTCTGTAGTCAGTAGAAATTGAAGATTCAGCATTTCCCATGTTATCTATTCTGACCGTAGCTCTTCTGATCTGAGCATTGTCGGTAAGTGTATATTCTTTCGTTTTGACAACGGTTCCACCAGCATCGCTGATTAACAGTACTTTTCTGTCGTCGGTAAAAGTGCCTAGGAATCCAAAGGGGATCAATTGATCCGTACATTCCAGCCACACAGTATCAGATTTCATTGGAACACACAATATGGCATGATTGAACTGATTTGAAGGAAATTCTTCAATCATGGAAGGCGCATTTTCTCCAGCTTCTGCAAGAGTATAATAGGATTTAATTCCTACAGCATCAAGTAACGACTTCATATAATTAGCAAGAGCTTTGCAATCACCATAAGAAACTTTCTCAACAGTCTTTGCATCAAATGGTTGCCATCCTCCAATGCCAACCTGGATGCTAACATATCGCACCTTATTCTGCATATAAGAATATAACATCCGAACCTTTTCCATTTCGCTGGATTCCCCGGCAACCATAGATTTTAATCTCAGAATAGTTTGTTCATCGAGGATAGTTCTATTTTCACCCAGCTTCTTAATCCATAATCCAAAATTTGTCCATGTGTCACAATTTCCTTCATATCCTCCAATCCTGAAATCAGATGGAGCAAGATAAATACAGGGAGAAATTGTAATCAGAGGAAAACTGTAGGTCTCCTTTCTTAAAGCAGGTAATGACAGTACTGTCCATTCATGTATCGTTGTTCCATTTTCATAACTAACTTTCTCCGGAATATTCAGGTTCCTTTGAAGAGATCTTATTTTAAGTTTCTCCGGAGCTATAACAGTGAGTTTTGATTCTTCAACTGAAACATTAAAATCTTCATACAAAATCCATGTTGGATATGTTAGTAATCCATCGTACGAAATTTCAGAAGAGAATTCAACCGTAAAAGGTGCTGCCGCATATTTCGGATCATATATTTTAACTCTATAATCTTCATACAAAGAATAACCTGATAAAGCCGCGATATCGAATACCGATGTATTAAAACCCGTCCTGATTATACTTCCATACTGATCGTATAAAGTCGCTTTCAATTTTCTGACAGTTGAAAATTTATCATAAACCTTCTTTAATACTGATAAGTCAATACCATTCTGGTTAAGGATTGAAATGGCGACCACTTCTTTTTGAACAGCCTTGTCAATACCTGAAATCTCAAATGTCAGATCACTTTTCCTGATAACTGCTTTGGCGTCAGTAAGCAAAGGTTTTGGGATATCCGATATACGATACTTAAGTTCAGCTTGAGCAAAAATTGATATGGAAAGAAAAGTTATTAAAATGCTTGTTTTCAGTATCATATTCTCCTCCCTAACTTTTTTTCAATATTATTGCTTCGTTTTGTTTTTTGATAACCTGATTATAGAACTCTTTAAGGGTACTATATTCGTCGGGCATAAAGAGAATTTTATTGATACTAAATTTTGTTGTCAGTCTAATATTGTTTTCAGTGCTTTCAACCTGGTACATGAATGAAGCAGAATTATCTTGCAGTCTGAGAGTAACTGGACGAGGTAACTGTGGGACAGAATAGCCGGCGGGGACAGCAATATTTAGTATTAATGTCTTTTCAATCGGAATACCAAAATCGACCGGAAATTTTCTTTCATCCGATTTAAAGGGATTTTCTTTCAGCTCTTCGAAGAAAGACGGATTTATATAAAGATCATTATCAACCCTATTAACCTGATTATTAATTTCAACAATCTGATTTTCAGAAATTGGTTTATAGATACTATCAAGATTTTCAATCTCTGCCTCCTTTATAATAAGTCCTGGCATATCTTTCATATAAGATTCGCGGTACTCATCCTGACCATTGTATTTGGAATATTTTTTCCTGAAATCGAATGCTGAGTAATCACTCCTGATATATGTAATTTTTCCCTTAAGGTTTAAATCTTTATCAAGTTCCAGTTCATCAACAGCCAGATCCTTATTCTT
Source organism: uncultured Bacteroidales bacterium (assembly GCA_963791065.1). GTDB lineage: Bacteria > Bacteroidota > Bacteroidia > Bacteroidales > VadinHA17 > LD21. The sequence goes on along the minus strand of CAWBQN010000019.1, from coordinate 13,119 downwards.
TTTAGAATTTGTTATAGACAACCAGGTACCTTTTGTTTTATCAATTAACCTGGCCTGAAGGTTAATACATCTTAAAGGGAGAAGATAAAAGGGTAAATAGCGTTCCGTGGCATCAAGGAAATACTGCTTATCTCCTGTTTTCACAACAACTAATACATAATTAAGCTGCTTAAAACTTGGGAAAAATTGAGAGATAGTTCCATTTTCCCGGGTACTCAGGGCTACAGGACTGGCATCAAAATTAAGGTGCTTTAGAAGTTTGTACAGGAGCAAATTAATATCAGCTGAATTGCCGACCATCATCCTGTACACATTGGAAGGATTTCCTTCAGCAGAGAACAGGTTAACTTGTTCATTCCAGCTAATTCTCTTTCTTAAAGTATCATATGCAGCTTTTAAAAGATCCTCCTTGTTTTTGTATTTGGCTTCCAAAGTACTCGCCAGTTCATTAAGAAAACCTGTACTGGTTACAGGCATTCCAAAATAGGTATCCTTCGCTAATCCTTCGTCAATTTTTTCCCAGGTAGTGTTAATCTGGGTTTGCATAATTTGCAGAATGTCGAACTTCAATTTAGTAATGAAATTTTCAATTGAACTCATATACGGTTCCTGTTTAAAAGCTATCATATCACGGGCTATCCACTTTGTTGGGGTAGAATAGGTAAGTTTCTCATACCCGAAAAAGTTCTTTCGGAAACTAACCAGTGGAGAATCATCTAATATAAGCTCACTATGTAATACAGGTATCTCTTCCTGAAACCTCCATTCAAATGGAATGCCCTTAAAGGAAAACTCAAAATCAACTACCGATCCTACTTTAACATTTGGCATTCCAGCCCTTAAAATATAAATGTCATTAATGACCCTTGTACTATAAATTGATTCGTTATGAAGTTTTTCCTGTACTATCTTACCATTTTCAAGATTTGAGGTAATACCACGAAGCGAAGATTTGAAATCAGACTGAAAAGTTCTGTTTGCCCAACCATAACCTTCTTTTTTAAAGATCTTTATTCTTAATGTTCGTGTAAAAGTAAGTGTAGCCGCATTAAAGCGACCATAATCGCATAAGACGACCGCCGGCGCAGTGGTATCTATATAACATGATTTCATCTGAAGTTCTTCGATACTTACATCTCCGAACTTAACAGGGGCCTTCTGCGAATAAGAACAGGTTACTATAATAACCAGCAGGACAAGGGAGAACAGTTTTCTTTTCATTTCAAAAAAATTAAGATTAATAGTCCTATAAAAAGCAGCAAACCAGGACATTAACAGTTATTATTTCACATAGTATTTTAATTCTTCAGACATTGAATACCAAATCTAACAATTTTTCTTTATGTTAACAATGATATTCAACCTGTTATTAATAATAACCTGTCAATTGGAAATCCTTATTAGATGGGAGGATATGAAGTGCCCGACAGGAATATAAGCTAAAAACCTACTCTATCATTGAAACATTCTTTTCAAAATCGAAGAAGGTCTTGCGCATAACGTCTGAAAGGAGAAGCTTATAAACAATGTATGAATCAAGTCGTGATGTATAGGCAGTATTTAACCTGTCCCTCTCCAGGGCCATAGCCTGACTTTCAATATCACCATTGGCATATCGCTTACGGGAAATGTCAAAACTTTTTTCAGCTACTACCACGTTTTTCTCAAGTAACTGCAACCTTCTGAGACTGCTCTGTAATCGATTAACCGTTGTACGGATATCTCTTTCAATGTCAATTTTCTCATAATCCAGCTGAATTTTGTTTAATTCAAGTGTGGATTGAGCACTATGTACTTTCGCTCTGTTCTCACCCCAATCGATAATCGGAATACTGAGAGTAAGGCCAACTCCAAAGCTGCCACGACGGTTATTCAGGTTCTGCCAGGTATTGCTGAATGATGTTTCTATGGGAATTGGTAGTTTGCTCTGATCAACACCAATAAAGTTGTAGTTCAGGAGTATATTACCACTGATCCTTCCGTTAGCTTTTCTCCTTTTTATTTCCATCTTGGATAATTCAATATTTATCTCACTTTCTTTCAATTCCAATCGATTTTGAAGTGCGAGTGCCACAGCTTTCTCAACATCCACTATAACCGGATTGTAACCGAGATCACTTTTAATAATAACACTATCTTTTAAATCTATACCCAGATCTTCTTTGAAGGAAGCATTTTGAGCAAAATAATCTACTTCAGCAAGATCATGGCTATTAATAGCTTCACTTAAATCAACTTCCATCTGCAATGCATCAACTTCACGGATGAGTCCTGCCTTATATTTGCTTTGGGCTATATCATATGCTTCCTGCTGGTTGCCGAGGCTTATCCTGGCAATATTAAGCCTTTCATGATAAGAAAGAAGAATAAAAAAACTCTGACTTACCTCGTAAATCAGGTCCAGTTCTGCTCTTTTCAACTGTTTCAGAGAAAGATCATATGCCAGTTTTGCCTGTTTAAATCCCAATTGCAACTGATTATATCCAAAGAAAGCTGCGATAGGCTGCTGGAGACCTATACTCGAAGAAATCTGTGCACTGCGATCTTTTGCGTAGTAATCAACAAAACTCTGAGCTCCTGACCTGATGTACAATGAACCATCTGTGGGAAGCGGTTGGTTTATCGTCAGGTATCCATTCATTGTGTTCTGACGTATGGGGTAATAGGTGACACCCGCTGTATCTACAAACTGACTGATTGTTTCAGTGTATTGCGGCAGAACCATGTCCATTGTCACATGTGTCTTAAAACTGCTTGTTGCTGCCTTCAGGTCGAAGGATGCCTTTTTTAGATTTTGCTTCAACATAAGCATTGTCTTGCTTTTTTCCTTTGCCAGGTCAATACTCGATTGCAAGTCAAGATTATAAATCTGCTGGGCAGAAATATAATGCGAAATGAAAAAGAAAAGTAAAAAAACTGAGATGGATTTTAATAAAAGATGCATCTGAATAACTTTTATGGTCGTTTAATTGTTGCTGGTTGCTGGTTGCTGGTCTGGTCTTTGTCTCTCTGACCCTTAGTCACTTAGTCCCTTAGTCCCTTCTTCCTCACTACTTACTCCTCACTACTTACTCCTTACTCCTCACTCCTTACTCCTTACTCCTTACTCCTTACTCCTTACTCCTATTCATGCCTGATCGACTCAATTGGTTTCAGGTTTGCTGCATTTTTTGCAGGCAGGTATCCGAATGTAATTCCTACAATAACTGAAAAGCCAAAGGCAATAATTATTGAGTATAAAGTAAGGCTTGTATGGACATCTGTGACAAGTGATATTCCCAGAGATAAAGTAATACCAAGGATCACACCTATAATTCCGCCGGAAATGCTAAGAGCAACGGCTTCAGTAATGAACTGGCTCATAATATCTGACTTTTTGCCACCAATTGCGCGTCGGATACCTATCTCGTTTGTTCTTTCCAGTACTGAAGCAAGCATAATATTCATAATGCCAATACCACCGACAACAAGAGAGATTGCCGCAATAGAAGCCAGCAAAAGGTTGTAAATTCTTCTCTCTTTTTCTTCCTGTTTCAATAATTCATATGGTACAATTATTGCGAAATCGTCATTGTTAAAATGGCGTCGTGAGAGAATACTTCTGATAACTGCAGCTGATTCTACCAGCCGGTCTGATTTTTCGAGCTTTATTGTTAGCTGCTTTACCTCACTGGAAAACTGATTATCCCTGGGTATTCTCCTCGTGAAGGTTGACAGAGGAATATAAACATCATTGTTCAGGTCACGTGCTGCCAGTTCACCAACTGTTTCAGTAAAAAGTGCCTTATTCTGCATTACACCTATAACCTCAAACCACTGATCACCTAATTTTACACTTTGTGAAATCGGATCATCATATCCGAAAAGTGATCGTGCAACTGCAGATCCAAGGATGCAAACTTTTAGCTGACGCTGGTACTGGTCATCAGTTAAAAACTGGCCTTTATCAGTTTGATAATTTAGTATTTTCAGTATAGACGGAGTAATTCCGATAACCGTCACTTTAGACGATTTATCAGCGAATTTTGCTTCCATTTTTGCTTCAGACTGAGGAGCGACATCTGAAACGCCCGGAACAATCTCACGAATTGCCTCTGCATCCTTAATTGACAGTCCCTGTGAAAATTTCATTCTCACTGCTTCCAGCTCAGTATCCGTCAAATCCTTATCACGCACTATAATATTGTTAATGCCCAGATCCTTATATTTTGAGATAGCTTGTTTTTTTGCTCCCTCCCCGATTGATACCATTGCGATGACTGATGCTGTGCCAAAAATAATTCCAAGCATAGTAAGGAAGGATCTGAATTTATGATCAATCAGTCCTAATTTGGCAATATTCAAATTTTCTGCATAATGCATAACTTAAAGATTTTTTGAATTTAAAACATCATTAAAAGGCACCAGTTTCTGGCCGGGTTTTACTTCACCAGTTATGACTGTATGATTAATATTTGCCGGACCAGGCTGCACTTCAACCTTACGCACTGATGCTCCTTTCTTAAGAAAAATATATGAGTGGCCTTTTTCTTTCAGCAGGCAGTTATTTGGTACAAACATATCTTTTTCTGATTCATAAAGGATATACTCGCAATTAACTGTCATCCCGGGCTTAAGACGAAGATCAGATTCATCAATTACAACGACTACATTAAAGACTTTTTCTTTGTCACGCGCCACACATACCTTACTGATTTCGGTTATACTTCCGTTAAAAGGTACCGAAGGAAGGGCATCAAGTCTGACAATAACTTTCATTCCTTTATAAACTCTTTTTACATCAGATTCATTTATATAAGTTTTTACTTTCATTCTGGTAACATCAGGAATACTTGCAAGTATCTGTCCCTGATATGGAGTATCTCCTACTTTCCACATCTGGGGGTTATCGGTCCACTCGTTAACTGCAACCTGAAATATTCCATCCAGCGGAGACCTTAGGAGAAACAGCTTCAGAGTTTCTTTTGCATTATTCAGCTCATTTTGACGCTGCACTACTTTTATTCTCTGAATACGCCGGTCAAAATCATCAAGTTTTGGCTTAAGGTCCAGATTACGTTTTACCTTATTAAGTTTTATGGTCTCCTGCTGAAACTCAAGCTCCTTAATTCTTTTTTTGATATCAGAATCAAATTTGCTTCTGATCAACCTCAAGTTTCTTCAGATCATATGCAGCCTGTTCGCTTTTGAACTGAGCATTAAGTTCCTGGATATTATTTTCACTCTGCACAACTTGTTTTTTTGCATCCGCCAGCTCATTTTCAAGCATATCTTCTCTTTCAATTATGAACTTATAAACAGATGTAGCATCAAGTTTAAGAATAGAGTCGCCTTTATGGACAATTTTACCATGGTCTGCCAATCCGATTATTTTAAACTGGTAGCCATATTGCCAGTCAATACTGGGCATAGGTATAAATGAGGCCTTTACAGCTTCAAGTTCGCCTGTCTGTTTAATTGACTGGCTGAATGACCCTGACATAACTGTAAAAACTTCATTCGTGTTGTTCCTGCATGAAAATGAAAAGGATATCAATAACAGAAATTTTAAAACCCTGGATATCAGAACTAATCTTTTGCTTTTATTCATGCTGTATTCACTATTGTTTTGAGTAAGCATCATGAAAATATTTTCATTTAACAATCAAGGATAATTTAGATAACAGGCCGATTATTTGTTTTTAGTCTGAGCTTTAGTCTCTTCTTTATTAAGATAAGGATCCGTCAATGCCAGTTCTTCATTTTCCTTTAATCCTTCTAAAACTATGGCAAAATCAGAATTTACCGGACCCAACTTTGACAGGCTTTCTTTTAAAACCGGAATTTGTTCTTGCATAAACAAAATCATTCATCTGATCCTTGAAAATTGCATCGATTGGGATAAAAAGTACTCCGGGAATTTCGCGTATTATTATTTTACAGCTTACAGTTAATCCGGGCAAAAGACTTTTTGATTTTCCTTCTATACTAATCTGAACAGGAAATATTTTAATTTTTGATTTTGAGTCTTTATTTTGAGCAAGATTGGCAACTGCAATAACTTTGCCATTAAAAGTTGAATCGGAAAATGCATCAGGTTTGATCTCGGCCTTAAGTCCCGGAGCAACTTTTGCAATATCCACCTCATTGATTTTCACTTCAGCCATCATCGCATTCATATCAGGAAGCTCAATTAACGAAGTTCCGGACCATGGCTGATCTCCGACCTGCCATTTCTGATTTGTCATCCAGTTATCTTTAAGTATTGCTATTCCGCTTGTTGGGCTTATCACAAAAAGACTGTTTACAGACCGAGTAGCATCATCAAGTGTTGCCGTTAATTGTTTAATATTTAATGTTTTCTGATAAATTTCCTCCTGTCTGTATCTTTTTCTTGTTCTCAATCTGTTCTTTTGCGTGTGCAAGCGCAATATTTGCTGTTTCAAGTTTAAGATTGATCTCTTTCTTTGCTACTTCCGAGTCATAGATTGCTTGCTCTAAATTGATTTTCGAAATCTCCTGAGATATACGCGATATTTCGAGATCTGATTCAAGGTCCTCTATTTCTGATTGTTGAGTTGCTTTTAATTTTTCAAGTTCGGCATTTGCTATTTCCAGTTGCTGCTGGGCATTAATTATAGCCTTTTTTATTTCTGAAGGGTCAAATACAATGACAGTGTCACCCTTTTCAACCTCTTTGCCATCAGTGGCAATTTTGGTGATTTTAAGACCCCCATACCTGTACGAAATGTTAGGTGCATTTATATTGGTGGAGTTAACGGCTTTCACATTTCCAACCTCTGTCAGTTCCTCAGTGAAGGTACCTTTTTTAACGTGGGTTGTCTGGACCTCCTGAACTACTTTTTTCCCTCTGCATGAAATAAGTTCAATACATAAAAGGAGAATAATTATTTTGTTCATTACCATAGTGTTTTACAAATGATTTCAGATTAGTTTTTCAGCAATACAATTTTGTTTAATGTATCTTTTCTTAAGGTATCACTTTTATCTGATGACGGCTTATTCTTAACAGAATTTTCCCGCTCCGGATTCATGAGATATTAAAAAGTAAGGAGGCTCCATGAGGGCAATAATCTCATTCCCTTTTAGTCCTTTTGATACAATACTCTCGGAACTGTTTGATAAGCCTGTTTCTATAGGAACCGGTAAAAATTTATGGTTTTTGGCTACATATACGATTTTTGTGCTGTCCTTCATGAAAATTGCAGCTGAAGGAACGACAAGTGTATCTTTCACCTCATTAATGATGATCCTGCAGGATGCACCCAGCCCTGGTTTCATCCTGGAATCACAACTATCGACACTAATGATAACTTCATATGATTTGATTTGAGATTTTTCAGCTCTGTTTTTCGTTGCGAGAGACTTTCTGACTATTTTCCCTGTTGTTTCCAGGTTTGAAACTGACGCGATATTAATAACAACCTTCTGGTCGTTGTTTATTCTTTTATAATCAACCTCAGGCACTTCAACCGATACCTGCATTTTGGATATATCAGGGATCTGCAATAAAGGCATGGAACTATATACCAGGCTCCCTTCTTCAATTTTGCCGCCAATTGTCGAGCCTCCCGATGTATCTAATGTAGGCATTTCGGCATGTATAACATATCCGTCAGACGGGGCAATTATATAAAGAGAATTTATCTGGCTCTGAAACATCTGAATTTGATTCTTCTGCATTGCAATTCGTGCTCCGATTTGAGAGATCTCTGAACTTGTAATTTTCTTCTGGGCTTCAAGTTTTTTTTCCAGTTTCGTTTTTTCAATTTTCACCTTCTCCATTTCCAGGGTGAGAAGTTTTTGTTTCACCTCAGGAGCAAATTTCAGCTGTATCGAATCCAGCATGCTGATTTCCATTTGAGCCTTATTAGTTTCAACCTGTGCTTCCAGCAAAGATAGTTGCATAGCCTGATTTGCCTCAAGGGAATCTTTTGATGCTTCAATCTTCTCCAGGTCTGTATTATATTGTTCAAACGTCCTGATAAGTTCAGGTGCATCCAGAATACATACTGTATCACCTTTTTTTACAAAAGCTCCTTCTTTTGCCAGATGGGCCACTTGCAATCCTGACCAAACACGGGGGGCAACAACAACACTATTATTGACAGCCTGCACTGTCCCTTCCGATTCGATTGTTTCAATGTAAGACAGTGTGCTTCAGATTATAGGTCAATATAGGAGATGTTTTCCTGTGGCAGGCAGAAAGAATTAATAAACAAACAAGGACAAAGAAGATAAAATACTTCATCGAATACTAATTAATTCAACGAATGGTTAATTCAAAACATAACAGAACCGATATCTACATAGCTCTAATAATCAACGATCAGACTTTCTCTGTTAAAGATAATCCAGATTTGAATAAACACTACTATTATTCGAAATATTTAACAGAAGTTTAACAAGTTTAAGTTGTTGGGAGGTCGAGCATTTTCAATAAAAAAAACCAGACTGTAAATTACAATCTGGTTTAATTTCAAGGTGCCCAGAACAAGACTCGAACTTGCACACCCTTGCGAGCACCAGCCCCTCAAGCTGGCGTGTCTACCAATTTCACCATCTGGGCGAATTGCTCAGGGCTCAGGGCAGAGGGCTCAGTTAGTATTCTCGTGCCCTGCGCTCTGTGCTCTGCGCTTCTTTATTGTGCCCAGAACAGGACTCGAACCTGCACATCATTACTGACACTAGTCCCTGAAACTAGCGCGTCTACCAATTTCGCCATCTGGGCGGACACACTTTGTCCACAGCGGCTGCAAAAATATAAATAAAAATGAAATATAAGAAAAAAGATTGAATTATTTGGAAGCAACGGCTCAGCCCTAATGTCACCTGAAACCATTGAGAAGTTTTACATGAATCCAACTGTCTGGAATGCAACCAGAATGCACAGTATGATAAATATAGTTTTCTTCATTTTATATAAATTTTATTATACCCATTTAAATATCATAATATGTTCACAAAAAATATACCAATTAAATGCTCATTATTAATTAAAAGTATATTTTTGCTCCGTGATTCTAACCTTATGAATAAGCAGATAAAAAGCCTCTTGTGGTGTATCAGACAGCTGTATGACAGGTCCTTTTTATCTTTCGGTGGAATTTAACTAATGGAAGATATTACTGACCTGCAAGAAGATGCAGGTTTTTTTTTAAATAAATTACTTTTATGAAAATAATGAAATTTGGAGGGACGTCTGTTGGCAACTCCGACAGAATAAGAGCCCTGATACCCCTGATAAATGACGATGAGAAAAAAATCGTTGTCCTGTCTGCTATGGCAGGTACTACCAACAGTCTCGTGGAAATTACAGATCTTCTGCTTGCCGGAACAATGACGAAGCCTCCGGTAAATATTAACAATTTAAAATTAAAGTATTCTCAGGTGGTTGAAGAGTTGTATGCTACAGAGAATTTCAGGAAGATCGGGTCACGAACTTATTGATTCTCATTTTGAATATATCAGGAATTTTACACTCAAATCATTTACAAAGGTCCAGGGGAAAGCCATTCTTGCACAGGGAGAGTTGCTATCTACAGCATTATTCCATCTTCTGCTTCAGGAAAGGAACATTAACTCAATATTGCTGCCTGCTCTGAGTTTTATGCGTATTGATAAAGACGGAGAACCTGATGCTTATTACATTGAAGAAAACATTGAACGGGAGCTAAAAAACTGTCAGCCGGAGAATATTATTATAACTCAGGGATTTATCTGCAGGAATGCACACGGAGAGATCGATAATCTGAAACGGGGAGGCAGTGATTTTACTGCATCCTTAATAGGTGCTGCCGTAAATGCGTCGGAGATACAGATCTGGACTGACATTAACGGTTTTCGTAATAATGATCCTCGCTTTGTTGAGAACACAAAGGTGATCCGTGAATTCTCTTTTGATGAGGCTGCGGAACTTGCGTATTTCGGTGCAAAGATCCTGCATCCTTCAAGTGTGAATCCGGCACGTGTAAAAAACATTCCCGTACGTCTAAAAAATACCATGGAACCTCGAGGATATCGGAACTTTGATAACCTCTTCCTCAATACTTCAGGATTATAAAGCCGTCGCCGCAAAAGATGGAATATCAGTATTAAGGATCAGATCGGACAGGATGCTGATGGCTTATGGGTTCCTCCGCAAAGTATTTGAGATCTTTGAAGCCTACAGGACCCCTATTGATATGATAACCACATCGGAGGTTGCTGTCTCAATCACTATAGACAATCCTGAGTTTATCAAGCAGATCGCGAAAGACCTTATAGAACTGGGATCCGTGGAAGTTGAAGAAAATCAAACTATTGTATGTATTGTCGGGGATTTCCGTACAGAAAGAACCGGATCAGCGCCTGAAATATTTGAAGCACTGAATACCATACCGCTGAAGATGATCTCATATGGAGGAAGTCCGAACAGCCTGTCGCTTCTGATTGATACATCGAATAAAATAGAGGCATTAAGATTACTCAGTAAACATCTGTTTGACTAGAGAAATCAATCAGCTCTGAAGACTTCACTTAATTATTCTTTCGGTGTGTTCTGTCTGATCTTACTATGCTTCACACCATAAGTGAAATATATTAAGAACCCGATTGCCATCCAGATAATAAGCCTTAACCAGGTATCGAGAGGCAGAGCCGCCATCTGAACGAAACATATTGATGCTCCAAGGATCGGAACCAGCGGAACCAATGGTGTTTTAAAAGGTCTTTCAATATCAGGTTTCGATTTCCTGAGTACCATTACGCTTATGCAAACAATAATAAAAGCAAGAAGGGTACCTATCGATACCAGCTCACCCAGAATTCTTATTGGAAGTATACCTGCAATGATCATAGCAACTGTTCCGGTAATTATTGTGCTGACATACGGAGTTTTAAACCGGGGATGAACTTTAGAAAAGACCGGCGGAAGCAAGCCATCCTTTGACATGGAGTAGAAGATCCTGGGTTGGCCAAGCAGCATTACAAGAATAACAGAGCTTAACCCGGCAATTGCTGCAATCTTTACAATTGGCCGCAACCAGAACATTCCTTTGCCCATAGCATCGACACCTACCGCAACCGGATCTGCAACATTTAATGTCGTATAACTGACAATTCCTGTCAGAACGATAGCGACGAGTATATACAACACTGTTGAGATCCCCAGTGAACCCAGAATACCAACCGGCATATCGCGCTGGGGATTTTTTGCCTCCTGTGCTGCTGTAGAAACAGCATCAAAGCCTATATATGCAAAGAAAATAACACCTGCACCTCTCAAAATACCACTTATACCAAAATTGCCAAACTCATGAGAATATGCTTTCAGCCAACCCCACAGCCCTCCGTATTGTGATAGCGGCGCAGCTTCAACTTTATTGGCAGGTATAAAAGGATGCCAGTTAACAGATTTTACAAACATGACACCAATTGCTACAAATAAAATAATAACCGATACTTTAGTTATCACCATTATATTATTGAAATTTGCCGATTCTCTTATCCCTATTACCAGGAGTGTTGAAAGAACTGCAACAATAAACATGGCCGGTAGATTCAGGACACATGTAACATGAGCCAGGGAATCTACCTGAATACCTGAAGAGGCCAGAGTCTGGGCAAACGTATCCGAGAGAGTTTTCCAACCCACATCAGGGACATTAACAAGCACAGAGCCCGCTGCACCGGTAAATTGCGGTGGAATAAATATATGAAGGTCTTTCAGAAAACTTACAACATACCCCGACCATCCGACTGCAACTGTTGAAGCGGCAAAAAGGTACTCCAGAATAAGGTCCCAGCCGATAATCCATGCCAGAAATTCACCAAGCGTAGCATATGAATAGGTATAAGCACTTCCTGCAATAGGTATCATTGAAGCAAATTCAGCGTAACACAAGCCTGCAAACCCGCAAGCCAAACCTGAAACAACAAAAGACAAGACTATAGCCGGACCAGCATATTGAGCTGCCGCCTGGCCCGATAGTACAAAAATGCCGGCACCAATAATTGCTCCTATGCCTAATGTTGTCAGATTCAGTGCTGTAAGCGTTCTTTTCAGACCTCCTGATTCTTTAGATTCGCTGAATAGTTGCGGAAGTGGCTTTGTTAAAAATAACCTGTTTTTTGACATACGGTTTATTTGAAGTTTTGGGATTCAAGTATTGTTATTACAAACGTAACTTTATTTTTCGTAAAAAAAATTATAATATCAAAAGTTAGTTACCTGTTTTTTTACTATTTGGTCTTTAGCTTTTTTTTTAACAATTTAAAAGTAATTTTGATCGGAATATTTAAGCAAAAAACCATGCGCAGGTATACTTTTCTCCTCATTTATTTTGTACTATTCTCCTGTTCTCCCGTAAGAAAATATCATGATCTTCCTGAAGTTAAGAGTTGGGAAAATGATATTCAGAGATTCGAACTTCTGGATAAAAGTGAGAAATATCCTGATGATGCAATTCTGTTTGCAGGTAGCTCAAGTATAAGATTATGGACCTCACTTGAAAAAGATATGTCTCCATATCACATAATTCAAAGAGGGTATGGAGGGGCAAAGCTTAGTGACTTTGCCGTATACTCACGCCGAATTTTCGATAGTCATTCGTGTAAAGCTCTGGTACTGTTTATTGCTAACGATATTTCAGGTACAGCGCAGGACAAATCACCGAAGGAAGTTGTCTCGTTATTCAGGACCATACTTAAGACCTTTCGTAAAATACACCCATCGACACCGGTTTTCTGGATTGCAATCACACCTACAGAATCACGGTGGAAAGTCTGGCCACAAATTCAGAAGGCAAATACTTTGATAAAGAAAGTTTGTGATAATCAAAAGAATACATATTTCATCAGGACTGATTTTGCTTTTCTGAATGAAAATGGATTACCAAAGGAAGAATTGTTCAGAGAAGACAAATTACACCTTACAGAAAAGGGTTATGCGATCTGGACTGAAATAATCAGGAAGGAATTGAACAGGGTTCTGAAATGATAGGATCACAATCAAAAGGAATTTGTCAGGTCGTGCAATAGTATGCGTTTGGAAAATTTATTGAAATTATTAGGTGATTCCTTCCCTGATTGTCGGGTCATCCTATGGCATGACGTGAAGATTGTCTTTTTCACTTTTCA
>CAWBQN010000018.1:0-486529 GCA_963791065.1 uncultured Bacteroidales bacterium | reverse complement strand
TGCTTCCTGTATTTTTCTCTCAGCTCTTTAATCTTTAACTCGCCTATTTTATAACTAAGTGCTTGCCCGGGGTAGACCATATAACGTTCTATCTCAGCAGTTGCATCTTCTTCGCTGATAGCTTCATTATCCATATCGTATTTTATAGCTTCCTCTCTCGTCATTTTACCTGTGTGCATAGCCACATCAACTACCAGACGAATAGCTCTGTGTATCTCATCGCCTAAAGCTCCCATTTGCTGATATGGATCGGTATAGAGGCCAAGCTCTTTGCCAAGACTTTCGCAATATAACGCATATCCTTCACCATAAGCACCATACCAGATAAAACGACGAAATTTTGGAAGATCATTATTTTCCCTTTGCAGTGACATCTGATAATGATGGCCTGGGATAGCTTCGTGCAGAAATGTACTTTCCATACCTGAAGTAATATTGAATTTTGTTGCATCAATAATGGGTACATAAAAAATTCCGGGTCTTGTTCCATCGGGTAGTCCCTGATAGTATTCAACACTGGCACTGGCTGCCCGAAAGGCTTCTGTTTGTCGTATTTCAAATTTTGTTTTGGGCGTTTTGCTAAACATTTTTTTCAGATTGGGTTCAATACGGTATTGAATGCTACGGAATGCATCCAGCACTTCAGTGGCCGATTTGTAAGGCATAAATTGCTTATCTGTTTTCATGAATTCAAAGAAAGCCTTTAGGTTACCCTTAAATTGTACAGAAGATTTTATCAACTCCATTTTATCCATTATACGTTTTACTTCTGAAATACCAATCTTATAAATTTCATCAGATGTTTTATTGGTAGTTGTCCAGTACTTAACTAAGTAGGCATAATATTTATCGCCGCCAGGTACCGCATTTATTCCTGTTGTATTTCGTGCATCTGGCAAATATTCAGTTTGTAAAAACACTGCCAGTTTCTTATACGATGGAACTATCTGGTGATTAATAAGATTAATGTATTCAATGGTTAACCGTTTCTTGTCGGTTTCGCTAAAATCCGCAGGCATTAATTTAATCGGTTCATAAAACAGACTCTTTGTAGCAGAATCTGTAACCATTGCCTTCATCTGGGGTATCATTTTTATAACAGCAGCTTTTGGTAATACATAGTTTAAAGCCATCCCTTTTTTAAAGTAAACAATAGCGCTATCTGTCCAGGAACTAAAGGCAGTAGCTCGTTGAAGCCAGTTATCATAATCCGTAGGGGTCCTAAATGGCTGGTTGCCTGTACCTCCACCCATTTGACCAAGCAGTAAGGGTATGCCATTAAACTGATCAAAAGGAATATATTTATTATCGTATAAGTCTGCATCCCCCATTTGATGGTTCATTAATCCCTCAATGCCCATGTCAATTTCATACTTAAGAATATCATAACTAATTTTATCATTTTCATTCAGTTTTTCTCTGACAAAAGTGGATAAAGAAACTTTGTATTGACTAAAGAAGTCTTTAAGTTTAGTAAAATAGCTATCTGTAAAATCCGCAGGCAACAGGTTATTGAAACGGTTATCTCCATTAATGGTAGCTCTTAGCGGAAATATATGCATCCGTTCATCGTAATATTTATCAAGGAAGCTGGCAAAATCCTTATTGGTTTCTTTAAGCTGATCTATTTTACCTTGTTTGCAGCTTGTCGTAATAACGATAATTGTCAGAAAGAAAATTACTTTTTTCATTTGGATATGATTTTTTAACTCTTTTTTCGGTTACTCTTTCTCCCCGGCTTTAAAAACAGTCCAGGGTTGTGTTGGACGATCTTTGAGCAGGCCATTCATCCAGTCATATTGAGAATGTTGTTCAAGAAATTTTTTAGCATCGAAAGGTGCACCACAGGCAGCACCCCAACGGGCAACAAATGACATTTGTTTGGCCATTTTTGAGTCGACTACCTTTCCATCCAAAACTCCCTCAGGCTTAAAAGGTTCACCCAGAGAATACCCTTCCTGGAGCTGATCTGATTCTTCATGAGCACATAAAGTACGAGTTCCGGGTTTGTCCTGGTTTAAATATGGATCAAAGTGATCGGCTTCAAATAACTCAGCCTCATTGAGATCAATCTTCCCTGCATTTTCTTTCATAAGTTGGGTCCATCTGACCCTGCGGGCAATTGAACTACGTTTAATATTTGTATTGTCAGTCATCTTTGTTTCAAATCGAAGAATCCTCATATCTTCAGCCACATTAGAGCCAATGAAGAATCCATCCTTTTTCTTCTCAAAACCTACATATTTCAAACCCAGCTCCAGCCTGGCAATTTCATTTGTGTTTACATCACCAATCAACCATGCATTCGCATAACCACCGTTATTACCTTTTTTCATGATTTCGCACCATTCATCTATTGAAGAAGCATATTGAGTTGCCGTCCTCATTCTCGAAAATTCAGGTACGCCTTTTGTATCAAAAGGGAAAAAGTCTCCTATCGTTGTTTCTGAACCGACTATACCAGCATCGGTGATAAAAAAATCGGTTCCGCTATGGATAAATCCAGGTTCAGTTTGCATCAGAATCCTATGACCTTGTTCAGGAAGAATATCCAATATGATATTGCATAACGGATAATAATAATCAAAATGCGTATTATGACCGAGTACAATTTCTCCTTCTTTAGTCATTTCCCCGGTAGCAATAAAAGAACTGCATGATTGTTTCCCGGGATCCTGGGTGTTTACTCCAACCGAATCCTTCACCAGGGGCCACCAATAATCAAGTAATTCCATATAGCCATTAAGAGAAACCACTTCATCACGGTTAGTCAAAACACCAGCTGCTTTCATCCCTTCTATTATCCCATCAATTTCAGTAATATTTTCAATGTCAATTTTAGAAGTAAACATTTTCCCTGCTTTCTGAACCAGCCATTGCCACTCTAAAGCGCTTTTGTAATGCCAAACCTCACTAAGTACTCTGATTGATTCTTTTATTTCTTTGGCAAGTAAATATCCATGCTGGAAACCACGTTCTCTCGGTGCGCCTTCAATGTGAAGATAAATCCAGCCATTTTTTTCATGACGGTTTGCTTTTGACAGCCATGTTTTCTGCTCATTTGTAAGCTGGTTGGCAGGTTGACTTTGACCCCAGGCGGTACCCAGGAAAATCAGAAAAACGAGGATTGTTGCTACTTTCTTCATGACACATTGAATTATTAATTTATGTTGTAACCATATCATTATTTAATCCGCTCTTACTAAAACTCTTTTCCATGTTTTATTGTCACCTATAATTAGCGTATCGCCTTTTAGCATAAATGGTCTTGGCTGGTCCGTATCGATATACCAGGGAATATTGCCTCCTTTTACATGATGGGTTACTACAGATTTAATGAGGTCAACGGAATATGTTCCAAAATATCCTTCTGAGTAGTGGTCTATCCAGTTCAGCAATTTTATATTGTAGTTTTTTGCTGAGTCTTCAGTAATTTTTAATGGTATGTCTGAAGATACATTCAAGTTAACAATATAGTTTTTGGTATATGAAAAATAACCTCTTGGATTCTTACCAAATGGATATTCCCATTTACCAGTAATAGAGTCTAAGTCTGCATATTCGATCAGTTTCCATGTTCCAACTAATTTGTTTGACTGTGTCACGCTTTTATCAGCTTTACTTATTTTGCTGTTGTTTTGTCCAGAGGTATTCTCATTACATACCAAGACAAAAATTGTCAGGCCTGTTAAGATTAGAAATTGTTTCATGTGGTTAATGTTTTTTTGTTGCCAATATTTATTTTGCATTTGCCTGTATACTACTGCTTTTGAGCATTCGTATACTGTAATATACTGTAATATCCATTCCCATATAAAATGATCCAGATCTCCAGGTGTCAGACTATTGGTGAAGGATTTCAGGGGGTTTTTTCCGATGACAACGCCTTCATAAACCTGTACATAAAATCTACTCCGTCGTAGAACTCTTTTACCCCTATCCTTTCATCTTTCCCATGGGCACGAACGTCGTCCATATCAGTAAACATACCGGACACTCCGTAAACCCGGATTCCTTTCAGGCGCAGGAATAAGCCGTCGGTAGCACCGTTTGACATTACAGGAGTTACATTTACACCAGGCCACATAGAGGATGCTATTTGAGTAACCGGCCCGGTAACATCTTCTCTCAAAGGTGATAAAGGGGCAACTAATGATGAATCTGTACAGGTGACTGATATCTTATTATCGGCAAGAACAGTTTTCAGAACAGACATAACATTTTCCGGACTTTCATCCGGCAGCATCCGGCAATTAATGACTGCATTCGCAGTTTGTGGAAGGGCATTCTCTGCATGCCCTGCACTCATCATGGTTGCAACCCATGTTGTGCGCATCATCGCATTGTAGTAGGCAGATGATTCTGTAAGCCTTTTTGCAGCAGCGGTATCGGGAGGATTCCTGAGAATTGCGAGAATATCCGATTTAACCTGACCCGATTCTCCGGAAGCAATTTTTTCAAAAAGATTATGTGTTGTTTCATTGAGCCTGACAGGAAAATCATAGTTAGCCAGACGGGTAAGGCCTGCGGCAAGCGTATATATAGCGTTATCTTTAATAGGAAGTGAGCTATGACCTCCCTTGTTTTTTACTTCGAGCTTATATGAAAAATACATCTTTTCACATGTTTGAATTTGCATTGTAAAAGGCTTCCCGTTCTTCAGATCACCATCTCCGCCATCGGGATTTATACAGAAATCGGCGTCAATTAAGTCTCTGTGATTAGTTATAAGCCAGTTAACACCATTCTCATTGCCTGCTTCTTCATCTGCAGTGAGGGCTATAATAATATCACGGTTTGGTATATATCCTTCTTTTTTGAGCCGGACGAGACTTGCTATAAGAGAGGCATCCCCATTCTTTATATCAGTTGTGCCACGGCCATAAAAGTACCCATCCTTTTCAAGGAATGTGAATGGATCAACCGACCAATCCTCACGGAGGGCTTCAACTACATCCAAATGACAGATGAACAAGACAGGCTTTGACTTCCCGTTCCCACGGAATCGAAATACCAGGTTCTTATGCTGAAGGTCAGGTCCGATTACCTGAATATCACCTGCCGGAAATCCGGCAGATTTAAGCCTGGCAGCCATGGCTTCAGCAGCTTTTGTACTGCCGTATCTGGACGTTGTGTTTATTTCAATCAGTTCCCTGAATATATCTCTGGCTATTTTATGATCTTCAGAATTTCCATCACTCCCTATGGAGGATTGAATGAAAACGCTCCGGACTTTATCAGATTTTGCACTTCCCAGTAAGAGCAGAAATGCAACCAGAACAAAAGATATTTTTTTTTTCATGAGACTTAAAAATTTATTGATTTTCCTACTCTGTTAAATGGTTTTCGGATACCTCCATAAAGAAATCTTTATCAGAAAAATATTGTTCAGGAAATATTGGAACACTTAAAACGAATTGTCTGGGGCATAATATGTGAACTGCCTAATTCATATATTTAGTAAATTTATGAAATTATTTCAATCTGACAGTACATTTAATGATATAAATTTCTGAAAATCATGTTGTTAATAAATTAACAACAAAACAGTATGGTCAGTCAATATTGATTTTTTATTTGAAGATGTTGTTTAATTTGTTGTAAACGAATAGTTTAAATTGGCAAATTTACATACACAAAATTGACCCATTATGAAAAGGATCCTATTAACACCATTCTTTTTTGCAGTCTTAGTAATGGTTTCTGCTTCTCAAACTAAAATCAAGTCTTCCGAAGCAGATGAAAAGATGGTGAGAGATCTCATGCAGATGCAGGAAGATGCATGGAATGGTGGAAACATTGAAGAGTTCATGACCGCTTATTGGAAATCATCAGATCTTGTTTTTATTAGTGCTAAGGGAATAACTTATACCTGGCAGGCAACATTCGAAAGGTATAAGAAGAATTACCCCGACACTCAAGTTGAGGTTATCCACCCATCGCATTCATTGCCTTTCTGGGGGTAACTGATGAAGATGTCGTATTCATAACCAGGGACTATGCTTGCCATCGTACAGCGAAATTATAAATTTATTTTCGGGCATTTTCGATGATTTTTTGGAATCGGGGTGAACTGCGGAGGTTATCAAAAACTGGATCAATAATAAGTCTACCTACAGACAACCAACCTGGTATAGAAAGTAAATATTCTATCTTGTCCAGAGCCAAGTCATAGTTGCCAGTAAAAATATAGATTTCCATCAAATCTTGTTCTTTAATTGCACCCTGATAGGCATCTAACTTAATCGGCTTCAGATTAACAGCTTTTGTTCCGCTAGCAATCGCTTGTTTGACATTTCCATTGAAAGCATAGCACTTCCCTAATGGAGGGTAAAATCTGTCATCATCAGGAATATCTTTTAATTTTTGCTCCAAATCTGTAATTGTAGAATCTGAGTATATTTTACAAAGCGACTTGTTACCACTTAAATAATATATTAACGCCAACTCAGATGTTTTCGTTTTATAGGTAGATTCATCAGCCACAGTCCAAATTGTAAATTCCTTACGGATTAATTCTATTAATTTATCGTATTCCCGGTTATAGTAATAAACATAATACGGAATATAATACGGAACATCTGCTTCCTTCAGTCCGGATTCTCTCAGTGCTGTCGTTAAATTGCCATTCTTACTCAGGTTAAAGATGAAAATCGAGTAATTAAAACCTATAAAGTCTGGTATTAATAATAATCCTTGTCTCGCACATTCAATTGCTTTATCATATTGGCGTGAGAGGAAATATGTATCTGCTAATGTTCTGATATTGTTGGCATTAAATGGGTCTAACTTTATTCCTTTTTTAGATTCACTAATTGATTCTTCCCATTTACCTTGTCGCCTCAAAATGGCAGCACTGTAAAAATATAAATCAGCCATATTAGGTGCTTCTGCCTTTAATTCTTTAATAATTTTTAGAGCATTGTCATAATCATGATCTAAATAATAAAAAGCTATAGCTTTTGCAAGTTTTAATTCCGGTAATTCAGGGTCTAATAGGTTGCCCTTTTTTATGTCGTCCTTTGCTTTTAAATCCTGACCTTCCCATCCTTCTAACTTATCCCAATAAAAATATAAATGAAGTTTTGCTCTTTGGGCGTAAGCTGCTGTAAATAACGAGTCCTGCTGAATGGCTTTTGAATACATATCTAAAGCATGAGGTACATCATATTTTGACCAGTAATCATTCCCTTTCAAATAGAAATCATAAGCTAATTGACTTGTTGTGGGTCGAATATTCTGAATCCGACCTGTTTCTTCAGAGGTCATAGTTATTTTCATTTCCCGTGCAACATTTTGAGCTACCTCGGACTGGATTGAAAAAACATCAGAAAGGTTTCTGTCATATGTTTCTGACCATAAATGGAAACCTGTCTTAGGGTCGATCAGCTGAGCTGTAATTCGAACTTTATTCCCGATTTTTTGAACACTACCCTCTAAAAGCGCAGAAACACCTAATTCATTGGCGATACCTTTTAACGTGAGTTTTGTATTTTTATATCTCATAGATGATGTACGGGAAATTACTTTCAAATCACCTACTTTGAAGAGATGATCCAAAATCTCATCCACCATACCATCACTGAAATACTCTTGCTCCGGATCATTGCTCAGGTTAACAAATGGCAAAACAGCTATAGATTTTTCTATCGGTGCAGAGGATTTATACAATTTCGGAATAATGAAATACCCCAGTACAATCAGTGTCAACATAATTGCTGACACCATAATAAATTTTGCCTTCAGAGTTTTATGGGGGTCGGGTTTTATTCTGATTACTTCTTTTAGAACTTCTCCTCCCCCCTGTTGATTATGTTTTTTTATGGCGATAATAATTTCTTTTACTGCATTTGCCACCTTGTTTATCTGATCTGGATAGTAAGTTTTATTAAGATTTTTATCAGGATTATCAGATGGTTTCAGTGGTCTGTTCACTCCGGATGACTTAAAAATAAACTCAATGCCCCGGAGTACTCCTCCTAATTCATTTTCAAGAAGTGTTTTATCTTCCGTATCAAGGTCATGTATCTTAACCGGCAGTATTCTACTGGTTACATTCCCGCTGGTAAGTCTGATATCTCTTCCGAACTGATCTTCCTTTGCTAATTTATTAAATGCACAAAACTCGTATTGCCAGGCAAAGCTTTTAGGGTCGCAATAAGTTTGCGAGATGATAGGGATAAAGATTAAACACTTTAGTTTCTCTTTCAGGAGGCATTAACATCATGAGTCTCCAAGAGTCCATCATGAGGGTTGATGTCAAAATAAACACTTATCTCTTCCTTAAATGTTGATTCGAGTTCCCCTTTTAGATTTTTAACAAACTCCGTAACCCACCAGTCGTCTTGTTGTCTTTCTGGCGGTAGCTGATGAAGATGTCGTATTCGTAGCCAGGCAGTAAAGAAGCCATAAATCAGTTTTTAGAATCATTTTTATTTGCTGAATTATCATTGATAAGGCAACCCTATTTTTTCAAATAATTGCTTTGTTCGTGGGTCTTGTTCAAATTCCGGAAAATTGGCCAAAGTACTTTTTATATATAACATAAGCCCCTCATGCTTTTCTATTGCTTTTTCAAAATATTGAAATGCCTTATCAAATTCTCCCAGTGCCATATAAACAGTGCCCATATCAAAATTGCCTACCGATTGAGTGCTTCTCAGGTTTTCCATTTTTTCAAGCACTTCCCGGGCCTTTACCTTTTCTCCCATAAGTCCATATACAATTCCCAGACGAATTAATGTAAAGGAGCTAGAATCTTGACGAACCGCTATTTCAAGTTCAGGAACAGCTTCTTCGTATCTCTTCAAATCCATCAAACCAACGTCCAACAGTATAATGGCCACCATAGAAATTTGGTTCTAATTCAACTAGCCTCCTTCCATATTCAAGTTCTTTTTCATGATTTCCAATCAGAAAATATACGGCTGCTATATGAAAAATAATCAATAGAGAACAAGGATCCAGGTTATATGCGATTGAAGCATGTTTTATCGCTTCAGTATAATTGCCCAAAATACCCATGCATAGTGGCATATTGCTCATGTGCCTCAGCTAAGTTGGGGTTCAGTTCTATAGCTTTATTGAATTCAATAGCTGCCGCTGAAAAATCCCATTCATAATACATTTTTATACTGCCCATTGCTGAATGGCTTTCAGCAATTTCGTTGTCTAATTGAAGGGCTTGTTGCATAGCCTGCTCCATTTGTGGCAGGCTTTTTTCAGCCGGGAGATAATGAAAGACCCATAGAGACAAATAGTTGTGTGCAATGCCGATGTAGGCTAAGTGCATAGTCAGGCTCTATTTTGATTGCAGCCTTGAAATATTCAATTGCCTTGTTTAACCCATCCGCACTAGCTAACTTATTGATATAAAATCGCCCCTGAAGATATAACTGATATGCTTCGGGGTTATCGGTATACTTTTTAAGTACCGCTTCTTTCGCAGCTCCGAATAATTTTATTTTAATTGCATTCAGGATGGCTATGGATATCTCATCCTGTATATCAAAAATATCTTCCAGTTCCCTGTCATATTTCTCAGACCACAGGTGATAACCATCAGCAACTTTAATAAGCTGTGCCGTGATACGTATTTTATTGCCTGATTTCCGTACACTGCCTTCCAGGATATGATTCACATTCAGTTGCTCGCCTATGAGTCTCAGGTCTTGATTCTTTCCTTTGAAACTAAAAGCAGAAGTACGCCCGGCAACTTTTAAACCGGGAACCTGGGCCAGCATGTTAATGATCTCCTCACTGATACCATCGCTGAAAAACTCCTGTTCGGGATCACTGCTCATATTGGAAAAAGGTAAAACTGCAATGGATTCAAATGGTTCGTGATTGCTTTTAGAAATATTGGAGGAATTATCGTGAGACTGGTTTAGCAATTGAGGATGAAGGGTTCTTCAAACCGCAAATGATTTCCTTTATGGCATTGGCAATTTTATTAACCTGATTCCTGTAATCAGATTTATTCTGATTGTCATTTTTATTGTCTGTTGGTTTGAGGGGTCGGTTAACACCTGACTCTTTATAAATAAACTCAATCGCCCTAAGAGCTCCTCCTAATTCATTTTCAAGAAGTGTTTTATCTTCCGGATCGAGGTCATGGATCTTAACTGGTAATATTCTACTGGCTACATTTCCGCTTGTAAGTCTGATATCTCTTCCGAACTGATCTTCCTTTGCTAATTTATTAAATGCACAAAACTCGTATTGCCAGGCAAAGCTTTGAGGGTCGCAATAGGTTTGTGAGATAATAGGGATGAAGATTAAACACTTTAGCTTTCCCTTTCAGGGAGGCATTAACATCATGTGTCTCTAATAGTCCATCATGAGGATTGATGTCAAAATAAACACTGATCTCTTCCTTGAATGTTGATTCAAGTTCTGTCTTCAGAGCATCAACAAACTCACTGACCCATCTGTCGCCTTTGTTGTCTTTCTGGCGGTAACTGATGAAGATGTCGTATTGGTATCCTGGGATCAGACTTGCCATACTTGTCTTTCGTTGTGATACAGTTAGATAGGACATTTATACAATAAAATTAATAAACTATCTACCCAGGATTTACTCAGATGGGTGGAATATGCTTTAACTAACAGAGAAGATCAATATGAACACAAATTATTAGGAAATATATTGAAATAGTTAAAATGAGTTGTCAAACACATTATATATGTACTGAGTAATTCATATATTTGTAAAGATATAACATTATTCTCTGTTTAATCTACGTTTGGCATAATAAATTTGATAATCACTAAAATCATGGATAATAATTCAATAACGAGCACCACACCGATTTATACCCTGAGTATTGCAGCAAATATTTCAGGAATCCCCGGTCATTCAATAAGGCAATATATTGACAAAGGACTGATAATACCGTTCAAGAAAGAATCAAACCGTAACTTATTTTCTCAGGTGGATATTTTACGCTTAAAATATATTAATAACCTGCTGAATAAAGATGGATTAAATATTACCGGTATAAGGGCTTTACTCGCTCTGATTCCTTGCTGGGCAATCAGGCCATGCTCTGCCGAAGAGCGTGAAAAATGCCAGGCTTATAATAGCAATGCTAATCCCTGCTGGGAAGCATCCGAAAAAGGAACGCTCTGTAAAAATACCAACTGCAGGGAATGTGAAGTCTATCGGATTGTTGAAAACTACCCTGATATGAAATCATTCCTCAAAACTCTTGATACCATAAAATATCTGATAATTTCAGCACAGGTCATTTAGCATAAGTCACTGACACATATAGCTCGCCTTTCCTGGAGTCGGGAATTCTCCTGATAACTTAATATATGCCCTGGAGAACCTTATCGCTAAACATAAGATAATAATCCTTGTTTTAATAATGAAGGATCTAAATTATTTTAAACATTTAGCAATATGAAATCTCATGAATCATTTTCTGTTAAGGCTATAATAATACTGACACTTGTCACCATGATCACCTTAAGTGCGTGCGGACAAGGCAGAAACGTTAATCAATCTACTATAACCATGAATTCTATCAGTAAACCAGAAAATCCTTACTATTCCAATACCGACACGACCAAACTGAATCTTACCGATGCTGAGTGGAAAAAGATACTTCCAAAAGATCTGTATGAAGTATCGAGACACGCAGCTACAGAAAGGGCGTTTACCGGGAAATACTGGAATGCAGATATAAAAGGAACCTATTATTGTGCTGCCTGTGGCAGAAAACTATTCCGTTCAGAAGCCAAATTTGCCAGCACTTGCGGATGGCCAAGCTTCTTTGAACAGGAAGATAAGAACAGTACAATTCAAAGGCCGGATACATCTTTAGGTATGGTCCGGACTGAAGTACTTTGCGGAAGATGCGGAGGACATCTGGGACATATCTTCGATGATGGTCCGCCTCCAACCGGTAAGCGTTACTGTATGAACTCAATCGCCATGGATTTCATCCCGGATAAAAAATAGAAATTTAACCTTAAATTCCAATATCTATCGGAATGCAAAGATTATACTCAAAGGTCGTAAAGACCTTATGCTTCACTTTACAATTTTTTCTCTGTGTAACTCTGTGCTCCTCAGGATTTCCTCTGTGTAAGTTCTTCCATTTTCTTTAGGGAAGGGGCTTTGCGATAATATGCGATCGCGATTGTTTGATTTTCGTAATTTATTGTTTTGTTTTAGTTTTTTCCCAGCAGAAGCCTATTTACTTTTGTGATATCAAAATTTATATAATTATGGAAGCAAAAATTCAAAAACGCAAATTAGGAAACAGTAACCTTGAAGTTTCGGCCATCGGTCTCGGCTGTATGGGGATGAGCTTTGGTTACGGAACTATTGCGGACAAGAAAGAGATGATCACACTTATTCATAAAGCAGTGGAAAGTGGAGTAACTTTTTTTGACACCGCTGAAGTTTATGGACCATATATTAATGAAGAACTTGTAGGAGAAGCGCTGGCCCCGTTTCAGGGAAAAGTAGTGATTGCCACAAAATTTGGCTTCGACACAACCGGCGTTTCAGCTCTTGACAGTCGTCCTGAGCATATTAAACAGGTTGCTGAGGCCTCCCTGAAAAGGCTGAAATCAGAAGTTATTGATTTGTTTTACCAGCACCGCGTTGACCCCAATGTGCCAATTGAAGATGTTGCCGGTGCAGTAAAAGACCTTATTAAAGAAGGAAAAGTAAAACACTTTGGCCTTTCAGAAGCCGGGGCACAAATCATCCGTCGTGCACATAAAGTACAACCGGTTACTGCTTTGCAAAGCGAATATTCATTGTGGTGGAGAGAGCCGGAAGAAGAAATTATTCCGACACTGGAGGAACTGGGGATAGGATTTGTACCATACAGTCCTCTTGGCAAGGGTTTCCTTACCGGAAAAATGGACCAAAATACGACCTTTGACAGTAAGGATTTCCGCAGCACTACTCCCCGTTTATCTCCTGAGAACCTTAAAAAAAACCTGGCATTTGTTGATTTGCTCTCAAAAGTTGCACAACGCAAAAATGCGACACCTGCTCAAATTGCGCTCGCATGGCTGCTCGCACAGAAACCATGGATTGTTCCAATTCCCGGGACTACAAAGTTGCATCGATTAAATGAGAATCTCGGGTCTGTAGAAGTGGAACTCTCAACTGAGGAACTTAAGGAAATAAACGATGCTTCTTCAAAAATAAAGGTTCAGGGTGAAAGATACTCGGGTGGCAGTGCAAAATTGATTAACCGCTGAAATAAACAACTCGTCGGACGCTCTGAAAAGAAAAATCATTTAAACATAAAGTAATAATACTTGTTTAGCAATGATCAAAGTATTGATACATGGCTCACTTTGATCTGTATTTAAGGTTCTGAACAAATTAATTTGATCATTTGGCTATAAAATGTTGAATAAATGAATTCTATTAAATCAAATAAAACAATATCGCTTATAATATTATTTCAACTGGTCACATTATTAGCAATCGTATCAGACGCATGTGGTGAAAAAACCAATAAAAAAATTCAGATGGAAAATAAGGAAAAATTGACTTCAATGGCAATCGGATCCGATCTTTCGGATAATTCATCATCAATTGATACAATTACCCTGGGAGGAGGATGTTTCTGGTGTGTGGAAGCGGTATACGAAATGCTGGATGGGGTCAAAAAGGTGGAATCCGGTTATTCAGGTGGTACGGTTAAAAATCCATCTTACCGGGAAGTATGTACAGGTAAAACCGGACATGCTGAGGTAGCTCAGATCACCTTTGACAGCTCAAAGACCTCAATAGAGGAAATACTGAAAGTCTTTTTTACTGTTCACGACCCGACATCATTGAATAAGCAGGGCGATGATGTTGGAACTCAGTACAGGTCAGTCATTTTTTACAGGAATGATCATCAGCGGGAAATAGCAAAAAGTATTATTGATGACTTGAATAACAACAATGTATATTCAAAACCAATAGTCACTCAGTTGGTCCCATTCACTCATTTTTATAAAGCAGAAGATTATCATCAGGATTATTATAACCAGAACAAAGAGGCACCTTATTGCAGATTGGTCATACAACCAAAATTGGAAAAATTTGAAAAGCTGTTTAAGGACCGGTTAAAGAAATAACACCAAGAATGCAGTATCTGCGGAGAAGTAAAAAAAGAGGTCGCTGCCAACCTCTTTTTTCCTTTTTTCTTTCCTGATATTATTTTACGAAATCTGATTTTATAAGAAAATCAGCACTTTCCTTAAGTCCATCAAGCGATGTTTTAAGCTCCTCCGCAACTACTTTCGGATCTTTTGGACCACCGAAAGCTGGTGATATTGGTTTTCCAGTCTTTATCCTTTGGTTGATTTTTTGACATCTCCGCCATAATGTCCTGCATTGTACCGCCTTTAGCCTGAACATTTTTCATCGCCTCCATCATAGCCATCGACTTTTCACGTTCCTCTTTGGTCATTTTACCTTCCATCTCAACGAACCAATCCTTATATCCATTCTTATAGAACTGATTGAAAATAGCCTTATAATCAATCGTGCCACTTGCGCCAACAACGTATTCGTCTTTTATATGAAGCGCTTTGAAACGTGTCGGATATTTCTTCAAATATGCAACAGGATCCTGCCCCCCTATGGTAATCCAATATACATCCAATTCAAAGAATACTTTTTTGGGATCAGTGTTGGTTATGAGAAAATCCTCGTAGAGTTGCTTTGTATTAGCAACGGTAGCAAACTCTATATTATGATTGTGATAACCGAATTTAATTCCTCTTTTATTAGCCTCATCACCGATTTTGTTCATCAGATCGCATTCTGCCTTCAGACCAACTACAGTGCCAGCCCACATGTTCATTGGGAAAACAACATATTTGCAGCCCATTATCTTATGGTCATCAAATAACTTGCCCCAGGCTGCAAGAGTTCCTGCCTCATCTTTGACATCAAATTTTGTGCTTGCATGACTCGAAATAATTTTCATACCATATTTCTTTACCAAAGCAGCAAATTCGGCAGGTTTGTAACCAGCAACCAATCCTGTGGCATCATCGTAATTGGCAAGTTCCAACACTACATAACCGTCATCAGCAAGAGCTTTTAGTGAGCCGGGAACATCTGTTTCGAAGCCTTTTACAGAATAAACTTGTACCCCAATGTGTTTTTTTGGAGCAGTAGCTCCCGAAAGAGCCACAGATGAAATGAATAGCAGCCGCAAGCGCTGCCACACAAAAACGTAAAATGTTTCTCATAATCATAATAATTTTAAACCAGTTAACTAAATATATTATTTTAAATTTCCACTAACAAGAGCAAATATATAAAAAGTCCTACCACATGTCCACCGCTTGAAAATATCCTATTTTGGAACAATTGTTACAATCACTCTTTTATACCTTGATATTGGCGGATTACCTTTATCCGTGACTCTGAGGATAAAATGCACCGTTTGAGGACTGGTTACTTCAGGTGCTTTTATTGTGTGAACATTGTAAAGATTTTCAGAGTAAAGGCCAAAATTCACGATGCCTTTATAAGTTCCTGCCTCCGGATACTGAAACCACCAATAGCTTAAATTATCTCCGTCCGGATCATAAGTACCATCCGCATCAAGCTTAAAAATATCCCCCGATTTTACTGTAAACTGTTCCGGCTGGTTAACCCTGACAACTGGTGGATGGTTAGCATCCTTATAAGATTTTGTACACCAGTCCATACGAGCTGCAAAGTCGTTCTGAAAATCTTCTCTCCAGCGCCACAACGTAACCTGATTGTCATTATAGCTGCCAGTATCCTTTTTAATAGCTCTTCCAAATTTGTTTGGAATTCTTGGTGTGAAGTTGTCATCTGCATTGGTCCATATTGGTCTGGTTTCAGATTCGTAAGGTCCGCCTCCTGTAAATATTGGAGGTACTTGTGTTGTAACAGGTTCTGGTTTATATAATTCATACCGGCCACCCCAGCTTCCGTAATCAGGAATAGCATTATCGTTAAGTCCGTTAGGAATAAGCATCAGCCATGACGGAGTATCGCCCTCCATACCATAAGCAACATCAGGATATAAAGCACCAAGAGGACCATGTCCCTGCTGGATGTTATCAGCAAGCCAATTGTTGCTGATAACTTCATTATTAGCGCCCCTGATAACACTATTAATTGCAGCCCATGTCGAAGTAGCGTAATTTCCCGGACTTACTATATAAAACAGATCGGGGAAGTTCTTCCTGATCCAGTAACCTGAATCATCCTGATCAGAAATAGTATAAACTCTAAGTTTAGCAATGAGCCTTTTTGCTTCCTCTGCACTTTTAGTATCTTTAATTTCCCAGAGTGCCTGGGCCAGGCAATTTGGACCGCCCCAGACTGATATCCAAACAGGACTGTTGTCGCCATTTTCGAGTATTTTGATGATCCATTCCGATCCCTCGGAATCTTTTCCTTTACCCACTCCTTCCATTCCAAATACGGGAAGTCCCTGTTTAACTATTGTCAGTAAAGTTTGGGCTGTTGGATAACCTGGTTCATGTTTAAGAAGATTTGGCTGAACTTTACTATATCCATTTATGATCTTTCTGATCGTTTCAGGTGCTACACGTGCTTTCTGATGTATTGATGTGACCGCTATGAGTCCCTCAATATCTATCTGATTGGAATATAATAACAATCGTATAAGCGATTGAGAATCATCAGGGTCAGCCTCAATGTCAGTAAGAACTATAAGTCTTATCTTTGCTGTTTGTTGAGCTGAAATACCAGTCGTCAGAACAACTGTAATTATGAAAATGAATACTACTAATTTCAACCTTGATTTCATCGTCTTATTTCTTTTGAGAATTTGTGTCTGTTAACACCACATAATACCATAATTCTTTTAAAGATGAAAGATAAGGAAAGATTAATCTCCGTAAAACACGAACTTAGGTATTTATATTATAGAACATTACCTTTAGCGATATTTAAAATTATATCTATGAGAAACCTGTTTATTTCTGTTTTCCTGAGCTCATCTCTTCTGGCAACTGCTTCTAATGTTCAGTTCACAGATCAGGTTGAAACCAGCAACAAGGTCATCCATACTCAGGAAGTTTACAAAACAGTTGACACGTTTAAACTTAAAACTGATATCTTCTATACTAACCAGGCTTTTGAAAAAGAGAATAATACAGCTATTGTGTTCTTTCATGGAGGTGGATGGGCCTACGGCACTCCGAGTGAGTTCTTTACGACATGTGAACGATATGCGAAGATGGGCATTGTGACGTTTTCGGTAGATTATCGTTTGTCAATCGAAAATGGTGTAACTCCCAGCAAAACAATAAGCCCGATAGAATCTGTAATGGATGCAAGATCAGCAATACGCTGGGTGCGTGAAAATGCCGGGAAACTCCATATCGACAAAAATAAAATAGTTGCTGCCGGTCAGTCTGCCGGAGGTCATCTTGCTCTATGTACTGCAATGATTGATGATTATAATGAACAATCTGATGATCTTAATATCAGCTGCCGCCCGAATGCGGTTTTGTTGTTTTCGGCATGTGTAAATGCAGTGGAGGGCTGGTGTGACCGTTTGCTTGCTGACCGCAGAAGTAAAATATGGAGCATCTCTCCGGCCCATAATGTAAGGAAAGGATTACCGCCAATGATCGAGTTTCACGGAACTGATGATGAACAGGTTCCTAAATGGACCGTTCAATATTTTGAAACTGATATGAAAAAGGAAGGCAATTATTTCGAACTCCATATGTACGAGGGAAGGAAACACTACCTGGGGGGTGATAATTCAAAATATTCGCATTATTATGATGAGGAAATACTTAAGATAACTGATGACTTCCTTCGGAAATATAAATTCTTAAACGATTAAAGATTGAGTGCACACCGAAAAGTTAATCTATCATTGTATCATTCTGAATTTCAGTGTTTCCCCCTTGGGGGCCAGGGGTAAAAAACACTGAAATTCAGAATTATTTACTTTTCGGAGTGGACTAAAGGTTAAATATCTGCTTATTTTAAGCCTTGAATGATCAAATGGCAGGAAGATCTGTAAAATCTCTTTAAAAATCAAACAAATTCTGAACTGGTTTGTTGATTTGCCAGCTAAACGTGTACAATTTTAAAAATCAAACGCATTATTTAATTTTAAACCAATAAAAATGAAAAAGTCAGTTTTTCCAGTTATCACCTTAGTCATTCTTATCGCGTCTGCATTTACTTTCTTCCAGTCAATTGATTGGAAAATAGGCGACAATTATTCTGTAAAATTCGATGGCGGAGATCCTTCAGGAGTATTCACCGGTCTTAAAGGCACTATTCAATTTGATGAGAACAATCTTGCTGCCTCCAAATTTGATTGCACCGTTGATGTTGGCTCTATTAATACAGGCAACGCTATGAAAAATACTCATGCCAAAAGTGACAAATGGCTGGATGCAACTAAATACCCGGTGATTCGTTTTACTTCAAAATCTATCAACAAAACTCCCTCAGGTTTCGAAGCAATAGGAACTCTCGATTTTCACGGTGTACAGAAAGAAATTACCTTACCCTTTACCTTTGAAAATAATGTATTTGCAGGTACTTTTGAGGTTAATCGTATGGATTATAGCATCAATACCGAAGAACCAAATCATGGTGCTCAGGTTTTAAAAGTTTCTCTGAATGTGCCGGTTGCAAAATAAATTCAGATGTTTAAGAAACATTTTTATCATGGACTAGCGTCCGGAATAATGGCTGCACTTGCAGCCATTATTTATAGCCGGATCCATTATTTCGCCACGGAGGCAGATTTTTCACCGGTCATTAATTTAGGGACCATGATAAGCATGAACTTAATTATCTGTTTAATAATAAGTATTGCTTATTATTTCTTTACCATCATGACGAAAAAAACTATAGTGTTTCATCTATTCATTTCAATTCTTTCATTCGCGGCAGTAATCATCCCAATATCAGTTTCCCTTCCTTTATCAATAAGGAATCCTGAATTGTTTCCCGGACTTGCAGTTCCAATGGTATTCTTTCCTGTTTTGGCCTGGTTTACTTTTAAACCTCTTTTCACCATAGATGCAAAATAATTCTTTTTGCATTGCTGAGGTTTTTATAAATTCAAGATAAGTACCGGGGTCATATTTCCAGAACCTTTTGTTTAATAAAAGAAAAATAAGTGAAAACCTTTGAGTAACCACAAAGGACCACAAAGTGCATCACGAAGGAACACAAAGGAAGAATTAGCCATTTATTAACTTTTTCAACACCCCGGAGTGCCCCCTGAAAATAGTTGTTTTATAGCGGAATTAAAAGTTCTGTTTCTTCTTCCTGCTCCAACACCACGGGTTTGATATCCTGCAAAGCCTTAATACGGGAAACTAACAGGGATATTCCCATGCCAAATAGGCCAATCACAGCAAATGAATACCGCAGGCCGGCAATCTGGGAGATATTTCCTATAAGCGGAGGCCCCATTAAAAACCCGAGAAAGCTTACACTTGAAACCGTTGCCAAAGCTATTCCGGTAGGCACCTTGCTATGTCTTCCGGCAGCGCTATAAACTGTGGGAACAATGCTTGAAACACCTAAACCTACCAGCATAAAAGATATGGTACAGCTGATCAGATTAGGAAACAGGACTGAAGTAAAAAACCCAACAGATATCATTATGCCGCAAATTTGAAGCAGTCTTTTCCGACCAATCTTAGTTATGACATAATCGGCAACAAAGCGCCCGGTGGCCATCATAATCATGAATGAAGTATAACCCAGTATGACAAGAGATGATGGGGCTTTAACCACATCTTTAAAATAAACTCCGCTCCAGTCAAACATGGCTCCCTCACTGGCCATGCTGCAAAAGCCAATGATTCCCAACTGAAGGAGTACATTATCGGGTCTGGTGAAGAATTTTCGTTTTGGCTCATCTATATTACCGCCTGATTTACCTGTTACAAGAAAAGGATGATTGATCCATAGAATGATCCATACAATCAGAATAACAGTAATAAAATGCCAGTATGGTGCAACCTTCAGGTTTATCATCAGCAATCCGATAAGCGCTCCGGTAAATCCTGCAAGGCTCCAACCTCCATGAAAGGAGGCCATGATCGGACGTTCGTACAATCGTTCTGTTGAAACACCCTGTGTGTTAATTGAAATATTGCATAAGTTACCTGCCAGTCCAAACAAAAACAAGGCAATAGCCAGCTGCCATCCTTCCTTCACCAAACCGATATTGCTCAGACAAATAGTATAAAGAGGAAGTGCAAAAAGTATAATCCTCCGGCTTCCGAAACGGGTGACCAGTCGCCCTGAAAAGGGCATCATCAGAAATTGGCCAACAGGCAGAGCAAATAAAATACTGCCAAGCAAACCATCGTTCAGATGAAGCGAAGTCTTGATATCAGGGATCCTGCTGGCCCACGATGCGAAACAAATCCCCATACAAAAGTAAACCAGCGCTACTGCTATTCTAATACGCTTTTTATCAGGAGTTAAAACGCGTTGACTGACTACTGAATTTCTTCGCTCTGACATATGATTCTACTGAGTTAGAAACCGGCGTAAAAGTAGGAAAAACATGATAATACTCAGACCTGGTAGCAAAGCTAATTCAGTTACACTTCCTCCGGAATGATATAAGGCTTGCGGTAAACTCTTGTCAGAAGTGTATCTGCTTCAGGATCATCAGCAAATTTTTCATAATCACCCCTGAATTTTAATTCACGCCCCATACGATAAGAAATATTGGCCAGGTGTGGAAGCGCTGATGAATAATGACCTTCGACTATATCGCAGGTCAATGTCTCGTCTTTACCCGATCGTATTCCATTAAGAAAGTTAGAGAAGTGCTCAGAAAGGTTATCCTGTGCTTGTTTATTTGAATCTGCCTGGTCTTTTGAGCCTGCGAAAGGTTCTTTTTCATGTCTGCGGAAAGCTTTCCAGGGCCTGGCTGCTTCGTCTTTAATTTCAAGGTATCCTTCAGACCCATAAAAGATGTTGCCTACTGAAATATCTGCACTTGATTCTCTGTTGGTATACCTGCCCCTGGTTTCAAACTCAAGTATTTTCCCATCTTCATATTTAAATAGGCTGGTTTGTATATTGGGCGTTTCCTGCGAAGTCTTATCATGTCCATATGCCTCAACCCCGCCATAAACCAAGTACCCCGGGGTGCTGTTTTCAGGTGTGCTGTCATCCAGATTAAAACCATAGATACCTCCTGCAGAATAAACTGAAACCGGATGTTCATTCTTATTGAGACCCAGACGGGCAATGTCGAATTGATGCGGCCCCTGGTTACCTGTATCACCATTCCCGGTATCCCAATGCCAGTGCCAGCAATAATGGCTCCTTTTCACATTGTAAGGACGGTATGGAGCAGGACCTAACCAACGATCGTAATGAAATGATGCAGGCGGAGTGCTGTCTTTTGCAGTACCATACGAATCACGTAATTTATAACAAAGACCTCGGGCCATATAGACATCACCGATGCCGCCTTCATGAATGAATTTCAGTGCGTCCTTCATATTATTTCCCGAACGACTTTGAAATCCAACCTGCACCCTGACATTATACTTCCGGGAGGCTTCAATCATTTTCCTTCCTTCCCAAATATTATGAGATGCCGGTTTTTCAACATAAACATGTTTCCCTGCCTGACAAGCCCAAATTGTGGCCAGAGCATGCCAATGATTTGGCACAACAATTGACACAGCATCGATCTCCTTGTCATCCAGCACTTTTCGAATATCCCACTCAGTTAAGGGCTTTACACCGGTCTTTTCCTGAACAATTTTGGAACGTGAATCAAAAAACTGTTCATCAGTATCGCATATAGTCTTTAACATTACATTTTGTTTTTCCCTGAGTCCGCACCATGTTTCAATATGAACACTACCCTGGTTACGGATACCAATAACCGCAACATTGATGCGTTCATTTGCACCAACGATTGACGTATACGATTTTGAAGCTAAACCCATGCCGCCAACGGCAATACCTGCAGAGCCTAATACACTCTTCTTAATAAATTCCCTTCTTTTTGTCATTGAGATTATGTTTTTAAAATACGATGCCAGAATATTAAAGTCTAATTTCCAGCCTTGCCAGGTTTACCGGCCAACTTAATGTAGAAATGTGAAAGGCCAACAGCACATAATATGTTAATTAACGGCATAAAGGGAATCCGATACCTATCATATCCAATAACACCCGTTAAAACTGAAAAATATAAAATAATAAGAATAAATACAAATAGTAACTTCTCTTTCTCACCAATCAGAAGATATATGCCATATATTGCGAATAAATAATTTATGACCAGATAAAAACCCAATCCAAAGGCAATGAATATTACTTCTTTTGATTTGCTCTGAAAGAAAGTATGAATACGCGAAAAAATGCCTGGTTTCCCAAATGGGTCATGGTCAGGATTAAATGATTTGGCTTTTAGATGAAATACTGCAGTTAATTTTTCCGTACCTAACCCGGCATACATATTGATAATCCCCATAAAATGTCTTTTACAGTATAGTAAAATATTATCTTTTATATACCCTTCTGCGACGTCTGAAAAGATATGTGAATTCTTGAAGGAATATTTATTGGTTGTATCGACACCTTTTTTAATAGCCAGATCAAGGAAATTCTTTCTTACTTCTTCAACTGGCTTGCCTGTTCTATACACTTCAGTATATGCAGCATTGTATAACAACAAGTTATAGCCTGATATTGAGGATAGTTTTGCCTCTCCAAACCTTGAGTAATTATGAAGCAGCCAGGGAGATACTGCAGCAGTGAAAATAGCGCAGAACAGAACAGAATAAACCAGCTTTATCCTCAGTTTTAAATTATAAAATACAAAAATAACACTGACAGCAATCAAAGGAAAAAGAAAAGAAACCGGCCGTACTAAAGTCGCAACACCTAAAAACAGAGCACTCAGACAAACTGACATTAGGCTATTATCTTTTATGCTTTTAATTAAATAATAGATTGAAATTAAAAACAAGAAAAGGAACAATGTGTCGGTATACAATGCTACAGTCCAGTAAGCCTGAGTTATGTCACTAGCAAAAAGAAAAGAAGATATTAAGGCAACCTGCCGGGAAAAAGTCGTCGCAGCTATTTTGTACACCAGTACGACAGAAATTAAACTCAGGAATATCTGAACGAGCAGGACGGCCCAAACACTATCCGAAGAAACGCTATAAATAAGTGCAACAAATACCGGATAACCCGGAGTCCGGTATGGGCCAGTCCGGTATGCACTAAAGGCTCCAAATGACTTATCAGACAAGACAGATAATGCAAGAGGCTGGTATTCAATAGCATCACCTACGATTATACTCTTTTTTACTACTTCACCGTCCCATGGTTTTAATGACATAAAAAGAACCATTCTTATTGCAAGTGCAAAAAGAACTATTAAAAGAAGTGCATGTTTATTAAGGAACTGATAAATGTTACTTTGCTTCATGATATTCTTCCAGGGTATCTATTTTTCAAAGATAGTCTTTCGGTTTTCTATCTGTGATTTTATTCTATTAGGCTGTCAATGCAGTTAACACATTATGGCCCGGTTTGTTCTGTCGGATAAACTCAATTTGTCACTCCGTGGCCATGATTGGTCATTTTGCAGCCAGGTCTTTTGCAGCCGTTTCCATTAACAGATAAAATGCCTGCCCTTCAGGTGCAACATAAGGCCTGTCGAAATCCGGAACACCACATACATTCTGAACATAACCCAGATTATCAACCTGTTCATTTGCTGCTTTCCTCATTCTTTCTGCCTTTTCGAGATAATTTGATTCAATATAGCCTGCTGCAACCCCTCTGAAAATTGTATAGCTGATCATCTGGCTCAGATTAACCTCAATAAAAGTATCCGGCTTATTAACAACATTATGGAACAATCCATCCTCTCTAAGGAACTTCAGGCAACCATCCACTACCTCACGGACATATACAATTAGCCTTTTTTTATCTTCCAGCCTGTTTGCAGGTAACAGTTTAATCACTCTTGTCAAACCAGCTGCTGTCCAGCCATTCCCTACTCCCCAGAAATCCTCCCTGACAAATTTCTTATTGGGTCCGTCCCAGATATGA
This sequence comes from uncultured Bacteroidales bacterium, assembly GCA_963791065.1. Taxonomy (GTDB): domain Bacteria; phylum Bacteroidota; class Bacteroidia; order Bacteroidales; family VadinHA17; genus LD21. The sequence goes on along the minus strand of CAWBQN010000018.1, from coordinate 462,450 downwards.
GAATAAAGCTGTTCCTTTTCATGATAGAGATATTTTCTATAGCCTTCAATCTGTTTCAAAGATTCGTCAACCTCTCCTGCAGCAGCAAGAAAAGGTGGCAGCATGTAAAAAGCATCCGACATTATATATTTTGCAGGTTCCTGGGTATGGTAAATAATGCCTTCATCATTCCTGTGATTTGTATTTCTAACCACTCCAAGCATTTCATCTGCACCTTTCTTAAAAAGAGGATCACCGGTTAATTTTCCTGCAAATAAAACAGCTTCGCCGATACTCGAACAATCATTTATAGGATTATTTCCCGCAATGACCGAAAAACGTCCCTCAACCTGTCGCATAATTGCCGCACGTGCAAATGAAACTACCAGATCATACTCACCCATTTCCAGAAGTGCCTGGGCAACTGTGCCCTGCTCCCAGTTAAAACGCTGCATCCCAATTGTTGCCGTTAAAACTCTGGATATTCTATCTTGAAGCGAGGAAGGTTTGCCAATAAAGAGAGTTCCTGCTTTTTTTACCTGGCGATCAGGAATAGTTGAATTTGCCGGGCTGGAAATACCAGTAGCTATTCCAGATAAACCTAAAGAAATTATACTGGTGTTCTTAAGGAAATTTCTCCGTGAATTATTATTTTCTGCAGTTCTAAATTTTCCCATATCTGTTTAAAATTTTAAGTTTCTTTTTATCTAACTGGATTTAGTACTATTAATATAAATATTTTGTTTCAGAGCCTCAAAATTATTAAATTACCTATAGATAAGATTATTAACAGTAGAATAATTGCCTGGTCAATGACAACTTTCATATTATTGCATCCTCTTGCTTTAAATGTTATAACTTTATATAATTGTTTTAGAGCAGTGAAATACACCTTTAAAAAATGAAAAACCTAAAGAGTGTTTTGATCCTCTGTCTTAGTCTTGCTGTATTCATATCATGTAAGAGTAGTGTATTCAGAGGTACTGATTGTTCAGTCAGGTTGAATAATGTTGTATTTACAGAATCATTGAATAATGCAATTTCTGTCACATCTTCGTTATCAGGAGGCAAATTATTAATGCAAAGTGGACCAAAGACCGATTTTTTTAATGAACCGGATGGAACAGCAAAATATTCAAATGCTCCTGTTCTCCTCACTGAAATCAACAATAAGCTGCCTTTCACCTTTTCTGCGAAAGTGAATCCCGGGTTTGATACTACTTATGATGCAGGGGCCCTCTACATATATTCAAACAATGACCTGTGGCATAAATTTGCTTTTGAAATGGATGAAAGAAAACTTACCCGGATAGTGACAGTAAGAACAATTGGGACATCCGATGATAACAATCATGACCGTGTTACTGAAAAATTTGTTTTTATGAAGATCTCTTCGGACACAAAATCGGTTGGTTTTTACTATTCAATCGACAGCGTAAGCTGGCAGCTGGTAAGAGTATACAAAAATAATTATCCTGAAAAAATATGGATTGGGATCAGTTCACAATCACCTGTTGGGAAGGGTAATAGAACAATCTTTGAAGGTTGCGGTCTGAGCAAAGAATCTGTAAAGGATTTCAGATCAGGAATCTAAAAACTGATTGCAGCCTGAGGCTGACAAAGAGTCTAATTTTTTTAAGCTCAAGCAGTCCTCCTACTGATTGCAGATTTTACTTTGGCTTGAAGGCTATCTGCTCCTCTTTGCATATATATTGTATCGCCCATTTGCCGGATTGCCCTGCCGGCGGCAATCCTCCACCAGGGAAGAGCCATTGTCCGGCCATATAGAATTTCTTCAATCCGGGAATAACAGGATTAAGATTATCCATAAGGTTTTTGCTTGAGGGCATAAATCCTTCATATGAGCCTTTCCATACGCCGGTATATTTTACATCCGTCAATGGTGTTGCAACATCACAGACTTCAATTTTTGCAGAGATCCCGGGATAACGTTTTTCAAGTAAGACTCTTGCATCTTTCCCGATCTGCTCTTTTTCATTATTATATTCAGAGGCATTAATATCCTTCCATAATTCCCATGGTGATTCGTACCTGATTACAATGACAGATTTGCCTTCAGGCGCCATAGTGTGATCGAAGCCATAGTTCATAATCGAATAACCTCTATCGGTTTTGGTCTTTCCTATTACTTGATCTTTAACCATCCATGTCTCAACAGGAGCATCTGAATCTATAATTTTGTTTATGCCAAATGATACCTGTACAATCGGAGTAAATAATTTCCAGTTCGCATAGGCTTTTGATATTTTCCCGTCTTTATATTTTCCTTCCAGCATGTCAAATATGGTGGAATGTCCGTCAGCAGCACTGATAACATAATCGGCGTTTATTTCAGTGCCATCGGAAAGTATTACGCCCTTTACAGTATTATTCTCTACAATGATTTTTTTAACTACAGACTTTGTTCTTAGTTTGCCGCCAAGATCCAGGTAACGGCTTGTCATGCGGCTTGCCAGGGGCAATGACCCACCCATCAGATAACCTGCATTCTTCTGGTTGAACCATGCGAACATCATTATGAACGCAAGTGCGGAGAAATCAAGAGAGCCATAAATTCGATTGAAAGAATCTTTCAGGAACTCATTCGTAAAGCCTAGCTTCCTGAAATATTCATCGCAGCTTTTTCGGCCATATCTCATAAAGAGGATCATCACAGGCATCATGCTTATCATTGAAGTGATAGTATGCCCTAATTTTCTTAATCCGGGAGGGTCGGAAAATGGCTGAAGAAAAGCTGATTTTCTCATATCGGCGCACATCTTCTTTATGCTTCTTGTATCCTCCGGGGCAAGGTTGCAGAGGTACTCTTCCCATTTGTCAAGATTTGTATAGATAATAAACTCCCTTCCATCATCAGCAATAACCTTTGTGTGAATTTCATGATCAATTATTTCCACATTATCATTCAGGACATTGGTCTCTCTCCAGATCTCATTAAAAGGACCTTTCCTTGTACCTACAAGCCAATGCAGACAGTAATCGAATCTGAATCCCTTCCGGTCCCAGGCAGTGCACTGGCCCCCGGTAATCGAATGCATTTCAATGATTTCTGCGTCAAACCCATTTACCTTTGCATAGATACCTGCAGATAATCCGGCGACTCCACCCCCAATAATTACAATTTTTTTACTCATTTGAATTAGCTTTTTAAATTCGGGTTGTCAAAATCAATTTAATTATCTGTTACTAAAGGAAACCAATATAATAACCGGTGCAAACAACTAATCGGTGTAATACGGGAAAAAACCGGTGAATTTCATTTAGAGCAATTCTAAAGTCATAGAAAGGTTAAACAAAATTTAATAAATTTGTTTGGCTGATTTTAGTATTGAGAAAACTCTTGAATAAATCAGATTCTTCCATGTGATAAATTAACTTTGCTGAAAAGTGGCAGTGCCAGAAGACCATTAAAGTTAAATGCCGGCCTGTGAAGACTTTACTTAAATCCGAAAACAATGGTAAAAAAATTTATTCCATTTGCAGTCATTGAAAAATTCATGGTGAATGTCATGGTTAAGGCAGGCATTCCTGAAGCAGATGCCAGAATAGTTGGTGATGTACTTATTCAAGCCGACAAATTCGGTTTTGATTCCCATGGAGTTAACAGGCTTAAAACGATATATCTTGACCGTATTAAAGCAGGCATTCTGAATCCTGTGACCAACTTTAAGATCATAAAAGAGGGTCCCACAACAGCGGTTCTGGATGGGCAAAATGGAATGGGCCATGTTATATCTTACAATGCTATGAAGATGGCAATTGAAAAAGCCGGAAAATATGGCATGGGCATGATAACTGTGCGTAATTCGAGTCACTTTGGTTTCGCAGGATATTATCCACTGATGGCAGTGCGTGAGAATATGATTGGCATCACCGGCACCAATGCCCGGCCATCGATTGCTCCGACATTCGGTGTGGAAAATATGCTGGGCACCAATCCAATGACTTTCGGAATACCGAGCGATGAGTCATTTCCATTTTTACTTGACTGTGCCACTTCGATCACTCAAAGGGGTAAAGTTGAACTTTACGCCCGCGAAGGAAAGGATTTGCCCAGAGGATGGGTAATTGATAAGAATGGCGAAAGCAAGACTGATTCATCCCAGGTGCTTAAAGATCTGATTGCGGGTAATGCGGCACTGACCCCGCTTGGCGGAGTGGGCGAAGAAACAGGCGGATATAAGGGATACGGATATGCCACTGTTGTGGAGATTCTCTCAGCAGCATTGCAGCAGGGCTCTTTCATGAAGATGCTCAATGGTACCCTGGATGGAAAGAAAGTACCATATTCTGTAGGGCACTTCTTTATTGTTATAGATATCAATGCTTTTACAGATCCTGCCGATTTTAAAAAGACTACAGGTAAAATTCTGCGTGATCTCAGGGCTTCGAGAAAAATGCCCGGTCAAACCCGGATCTATACTGCAGGCGAAAAGGAATATTATACATGGATGGAACGAAAAGATAAAGGCGTGCCATTTAATGATGAATTGCTTGAAGAATTCCGGGGACTATGCAATAATTATGATCTCAGAAATTACCTGCCATACTTTGAAGGCTGATCTGATAAGCAAAACAGTGTAATAAATATTTTCTCATTATGTCAAAACTATTTTCAAGTCTGATCATAAAAAACATCACCTTAAAAAACAGGATCGTAATGTCGCCTATGTGCCAGTACAGCTCAAATGACGGATTTTCAAATGACTGGCACATGGTCCATCTTGGGACCCGTGCTGCAGGTGGTGCCGGACTCATCTTTACCGAAGCAACAGCTGTTTCACCCGAAGGAAGGATCTCGCCGGCTGATCTTGGTTTGTGGAAGGATGAACATATTAACAGGTTAAAAAGAATTACAGAGTTTATACATTCCCATGGTGCAGTTTCCGGGATCCAGCTCGCCCATGCAGGAAGAAAAGCTTCATGTGCTATACCACAGGAAGGAGGAAAACAACTCGATGAAAAACACGGTGGATGGAAAACATACGGCCCGGGAAACATACCATTCATTGCCGGGGACAGGGCGCCTGAATCACTTGATAAGGAAGGTTTGGATAAGGTGGTATCTGATTTTAAAGCTGCCGCCCAACGTGCCCTTACCGCTGGTTTTAAAGTGATTGAAATACATGGCGCGCATGGATATCTTCTTCACGAATTCCTGTCTCCACTGAGCAATCAACGAACTGATGACTATGGTGGTTCTTTTGAGAACCGTATCCGTCTGTTATCGGAGGTCGTTGGAGCAGTAAAATCCGTGTGGCCGGCTGAAAATCCGCTTTTTGTCCGAATCTCAGCAACTGACTGGACAGAAGGAGGCTGGACAATAGAAGAAAGTGTAAAGCTCGCTTATATTCTAAAAGAGTCTGGAGTGGATCTGATAGATTGTTCTTCCGGGGGTAACGTTATCAATACCCGGATTACTCCCAGCCCTGGTTATCAGGTCCCGTTCTCAATGGAAATTCGAAAAACAGGAATTTTAACAGGCGCAGTTGGATTAATAACCACTGCTGCTCAGGCCGAAACAATTCTTCAGGAAGAAAAGGCAGATCTTGTATTTTTTGCAAGGGAGCTACTCAGAAACCCGTATTTCGCATTGCGTGCCGCACGTGAAGCTGAGGTGGAGGTACAATGGCCTGTACAATATCTGAGGGCCAGATAATTATGTATCAAAGAACATAATTTATCCATCATATATAATTTTTTAATATAATGGTTTTTACATACAACATTTCAAAAATCCCCCGTTTAACAAAGACTTTAACCAGACTATCTTTAAATCGAAATGTCAATCATAAAGAGTAAAGCCGGAGCCTTTAACCATTTGCTGATAACCGGCTTTTTTATTGCTCCTATGTTCAATTGCCTGTCATGTCATGGCGATCTGTCTACACGGAATACTTCCACAACACTAAAGTCTGCCACTGCGATTGTTAATACTGATGATTCCCCCTCACTTACTTCATTATTGGTTCTACCCAAAAATCCGACTCCGGGCAAATCATTCCGGATTTTGGCTACAGGAGGGAAACAAATACTTAAATCGAAGATTATTGTTACAGGACCTTCCGGGAATGTAGAATCAATAAAAAGCAAAACACGACAAGAATCTCCATATTGGCGCATCGATGATTTCACTGGTAATTCTGCCGGAAAATATAAGGTTGCTCTGCTCGAAGATAAAAAAGAGATCAGTAACCTGGATTTTACAATTTCTACTTCGGAAGAATCCATCCGGAAAGGCATGGTCTGGAAGTCTCTCCGCGGGTGGGACAGCAGCATGGAGACACTCTATTCAGTCTGGATAAACTCTTTGTTTAACGGCTGCAACGAGCAGGCTTCGTGGCCGGCTTTGCATGAGGTGACAAGGAATAAAGATCAGAACTTTCTGTATGATTACCTCTCTCTTGGCGAAGATGACCCCGTCGGAAAGAACAGCCTGGTAATGCAGCCGGATTGCGCCGATAATCCATTTTTCTTAAGAGCATATTTTGCCTGGAAACTTGGACTCCCTTTTGGTTATCATATATGTGACAGGGGCAGCCTCGAAAGAAAACCCAGAGCCGGTCAGTGGATCACAAATGAAACTTCAAGCTCGAAAACGAATCCGGTGGAGGCGTTCAATACCTTCCTAAGAAAGGTAAAGGATGGTGTCCAGTCAGCCACTGCAAGGACAGCTCTCGATGATGAGAATTCCGACTATTACCCGGTTCCCCTGGAAAAACCAGCTTTGCGTCCTGGTACTGTATATGCTGACCCTTACGGACATACTCTGATCCTCGTAGACTGGGTACAACAAACCAATGATCATCCCGGGTTACTTCTTGCAGTAGACGCTCAACCCGATGGAACTGTAGGCATCAAGCGATTCTGGAAAGGGAATTTTCTCTTTAATACCTCAGGCGTTATAGGAGAGCCGGGGTTTAAAGCTTTTCGCCCTATAAAGATAAATAAGGGAATGCCATACCTCATGAAGAACAGTGAACTGACAGCTGAGGACGGTTTTATTCCTTTTTCGCTTCAGCAAAGGAAGATGCAAACTGAAGTATTCTATCGTGCAATGGAACGACTGATCAATCCGAAGCCGCTCGATCCTGAAACTGAGCTACTGGGTCTGATCCAGGCACTGTACGAACAACTGCTGGTACGCATAACTTCTGTGGCTAATGGTGAAGCTTATTTCAAATCTCATCCTGGTGCCGTTATTCCAATGCCTTCGAGCGCAGCAGGTATTTTTCAGGCAGGTGGCCAGTGGGAAGACTTTTCCACTCCCAACCGTGACCTTAGACTTTTGATTGCGATGGATGAAGTACTAAATTTTCCGGATCAGATTACACATTCACCAAAGGATTTTAACTTCTCAGGACATATATCCCCGGAGGAGGCCAGGAAGAATCTAAAAACTTTACTTGAGCAGAAGGTATCCGGACTTACCATCAGCTATACCCATGCAGATGGTACACTACAGAAACTGACTGTCGGTGAAATACTGAAAAGAAGGGATGCCTTTGAGATGGCATATAATCCTAATGACGGGATCGAAATCCGCTGGGGAGCACCTGAGAACAGTGATGAAAGATCAAAGTGCCACCGTCATGCTCCTGCGTACCAGATTGAAAAAATGATGTCGGTCAGAAACTGGTTCAGCAAAAGACTGCATCCGCCGACGTAATGCACCAGACTCTTCGGGTACTACCCAAAGGTAAAAATGCTCCGTAGACCCCCTCGCCCTACGGGCACTCCCCCTGGCAGGGGGAGAAATTCCAGCACAAAATTATAATTTGACTTAACAATGAGAATTTTCGCCCCTTTAGGGGAGATCCCGCTTTAGCGGGACAGGGGTACCTGGTGTTTAAGAATTTCTATTAAATCTTTTCATTAAAAAATAAACCGGGATCCCTAAAAAAATCAGTATCAGACCAATTGCTGCCTCACGGGGCCTGGTAAAAATGGTGTTGAAAAATAATCCGATACAAAACAGGATAAATATTGCCGGGACCACGGGATAGCCCCAAACTTTATAGGGTCTGTATGCATCTGGCATCCTGTGCCGTAAAATAAATACTCCCAGGGAGTTTGCTCCATAAAAAATAAATACAGCAAAAATTATCATATCGGTCAGTTGATCGAAAGTGCCTGAAAGAACAAGAACTGATGCCCATATACCCTGCCATAAAAGTGAGTTAGATGGTACGTTTGCCTTGTTGATTTTACCGAGATTCCTGAAAAAAAGACCATCACGAGCCATTGCATAGTAAGGTCTGGCGCCTGTAAGTATGCTGGCATTTGTGCATCCAAGTGTTGTAATCAGTATTAACAGCGAGATAAAAATAACTCCCCCCTTTCCCCAAAAGGCTCTGACCGCCTCAACTGCAGCAATCTGATCGCCAGATTCATTAATATGCGTAAGTTGCGGAATGGACAAGAGGGTCAGATATGTTATATTTACAATCAGATAAATGAAGATTACTATAAACACACCTGTGACAATTCCTTTTGGAATATTTTTTTTGGCATCTTTTACTTCTCCTCCGATGAATCCGACAGAGGCCCAACCCTGATAGGCCCAGAAAGCAGCCAGCATCGCTGTATAAAATGCAGATATTGTTACAGTTCCGCCCGCAAGTTCTTTTAAATTCATGAAATTTGCCGGTTTGGCTTTAGAGTTGAGAAGACCAAAGATCACAATAGTAAGCAGGCCTGCGAATACCATAAACATAATTGCCCTGCTTACACCGGCTCCGCTTTTCAGTCCGGAAATATTAAGCCCGGTTAAAATCAGTATCAGCAAAATTGCTGCAAGCTTAACTCCGAAATCCTGAAATGGGAAGAATATTCCTGCTACCGAAAAATGCTGAAGAGAGCTGAAAACTGAAGGAATAGCGATTATACTGTTTAGTGATTGGGCAAAAACATAAGCAAGTGAGGATATAGTGGCAGTTTGAATAACTGTAAAGATCGACCACCCATACATAAATGCAAAAAAACGGTTGTAGATTTTTTTGAAATAAACAAAATCACCTCCCGTATCTGCCAGTAATCCTGCGACTTCAGCATTGCTCAAGGCGCCAAATAGGGTAATGATCCCTCCAACGATCCAAGCCAGTAGTATAAATACAGAGGAGTGAAGTTCTGCAGCCATCGGAGCAATTTTTTTATATACACCTGATCCGATGATATTTGCAACGACAAAAATAACTACATAACCCATTCCCAGAGTCCGGACGAGGTTCCTTTGATTAGCCATACAGAAGCTTTTAAATACTGACGTTCACAATGTAAGAATTTATTCAGAAGTGAATGCAGGTATCTTACTGCTTAAAAAATCAGTCCGATTTTAACGATAGAAATCTAAATCCTGAAAGTCATAGCTAAAATCAGTAGAAGGAGAAATAGCTTCCATTTTCATTTCAAAGGCCTTGCCGGTTTTGTCGAGGCAGAACATTACATATGCATCAGCATCCATGCTTCTGTCGTTCCATTTTACCAGGTAAGTGTTTCCTTTGAACGGAAACATTTCGCCGGTGAAATCAGGAGATCTTTTTGAGTCAAACCAGAGGGTCCCATTTTTTTCAGAAATTGTCACTTCACCAAACCATTTATCAGTATAAGTGCCTGTGTAGGCACCGTTATCTGATTTAACAGCGGTCCCTGCTTTCGGAGATTTAATGTTCTTCCAAACCTCATCGGTTATTTTTTCTGCATTTAACATCCCTCGTTTCTCAAGCCTGGAGTATTGTGCTATCCGGTCAATTCCCGATATACCAAAATATTTGTCGAGAATAGAGTTTGTTAGGGATGTAAAAGCTGCTCCCGATTGCTGGTTAGTAAATACAATGATTCCCAGCTTCAGTTCAGGGATAATTGTTACCTGGGTGACAATACCTGCAAGCCCTCCGGTGTGACCGACACGTTTATATCCTTTTACATCCGAAAGTCCCCATCCTAATCCATAACATGAAAAATGAGTATTGTAGTCCGTAGAATCTCCAACAGGTATAATGGTATTTGGCGACCACATATCCTTATGGACACGTTCACTCACAAGCTGCTTTTCATGGTTTGTTCCATATTTGCCATTATTAATATGCATGTTTACCCATTTACACATGTCGGTGATATTGGAATAAATACCACCTGCTGCATTGAGCACTTCATTTGAATAACGCTCTATCACCTTTAAAGAGCCATTTACAGGAACATGAGGGTCGATAACATTCGATTTGTCCTTCAACCGGCTATAGGAAGCAGCGCTTCCTTTCATTTGTAAAGGTTCCATTATTCGCTTCTCGATAAAATCTTCGTAACTCATTTTCGATACCCTCGCAACAACTTGTCCTGCAACTAAATATAGAAGATTATCGTAATCGTACTTTGATCTGAACCCTGAGACAGGCTTTAAATATCTGATATTATAAAGAATATCATTTATCGTGAAATTATTGTTGCCCGGCCAAACCATTAGATCACCGGCGCCCAATCCTAAACCGCTTCGATGGGTAAGAAGATCCCTGATAGTAAATTCCTGGGTGACATAAGGGTTATATAATCTGAATTCAGGTATATAATCAATTACCTTGTCATCCCATTTTAACTTTTTCTCATCCACAAGTATTCCCAGAGCAGTAGTTGTAAATGCTTTGGTATTGGAAGCAATGCCGAATAAGGTGTTTTCATCAACCGGCAGTTTTGAATTAAGTGAACGCACACCATACCCCCTTAAATGAACGATAGTACCATCTTTAACAACAGCCACGGCAATTCCCGGGACATCAAATGTTCTTAAAGTCCTTTCGACAAGAGTATCTATTTCCTGTGAAGTAATTACCTGTCCCGAAAGGGGAATGTAACCGGGAGATACGAACAAATATAAAATCAGAAGATTTAAAATCAGCTTTTTTGTTTTCATTTTACGTCTTTCATTTAATCGCATTATTGAAACATTTAACATTAATAATCACTACTTCAGCAAAATAACTTTATTGCCATTCTCCCGCCTGATGATAAGCAGTCCTCCCCCTTGCATTGGCTTCCACTCAAATCCTTCACCGGCTTTGTTTTCAAGCATCGGTTTGGAATCCAGTAATACTGATGATGGTCTTTTATTCAGCCTTATTCTTTCACTTCCTGCCTGATCGAAGGTTCTGTAAAATAATTTAACCTTGCTGCTGTCAGCATCTTCAAAGCTGAGTCCGTAAAACTTTTTCAGATTCCCTTCATAATCTGCCTGTTGTATAACCGATGTTGAGGAAAGTATATGATCTTCGTCAGGAGGTGCCAGTGAAGGTATTTCATCCATTGCTCTGAGGAAATGTCTTATATAATCACCGTATCCATCGGTAAGCCAGGGTTCGTCACCTGGGTATCTGTTCTTCCCGTCAAAATCCACCATATAAGTAGCCCAGTTTAACTCACGGACAGCATTTTGGTACAAACTGCTGTCGCCGGTCAAACTTACATAAAGTAGTTCATCTGCTGCCTGCCGCGAGGAATGGCTGTTTCCGGGCATCTGATACACAGTCTGTTCATTGGTGACTGTAACTCCATATTTCGCCCACTTATCATTTGCAAAGTTTTTGTGTACCCATGCTATGATCTTCTGAACATCCGTCTTCCATTCAGGAAAATATTCCCTGTGTTTCATAATAAAACGGGCGAATGTCATTGCGTTAATCTGTGTTTCACTCCACCAGTCAACATCTTCAAAAAATGGGCCCCATTTATTTTCTTTCATTGGGTATTTCTTCATCCAGCCAAGCAGTGTATTAAATCCGGTTTGGTATAATCCCGTATTTCCTGCTTTAAGCTCGATAAGATCGAAAAACAGTTGCATTGTAGGTGTCCAGTTGCTGGTATAACCAGCAGTGTCTATCCATGTCCCTGTAAAATCGTGATTTCGCAGTAACATTGTCTCGCCGGTCAGTACATTGACTTTATATGGCAGGGGAGAGTAATTAAGATTCCCCTCTTTCATATGTTCAGCAAGTGTGTTTGCTATTTTGACTGCAGCATCGAGGTAATTCCTGTTTTCTCCTACGTTATATCCTGAGCTCATTTTATAAAGATGGATAAGTTCCAAACCGAATGAACCGGCCTTATCAGGTTGCGCTACATTTCTGCCATTGCGCATATCACCATCATATGATCCCGAATATATATAAGTATTGTACGGAAAAGGGATATCAGGCCATTTGGCACCTGGAACTGAAAGACCATGTGAAAGATAATAGTCAGCAATAAAGCACATATTGGCTTTGACCCGCTCACTCCCGCTATATTGATAATACATGGTCCAGGAGGAAAGTGCCATAGCAAACTGGTCCCCGCCTATTCCCCGAGGGTCATCAAAGTTCGCGTTCCATACCTGATGGTTCATGTAATATGGAAGTCCGTTCATGTCCTGTCTCATACGATCCCAGAAATTCCAGACAAGATTGATCACATGACCATAGGACTTGCCAGGATTTTCGTCATACCACGGAATGATCTTTCCGCTTTTATCGGTTTGTATCGGATGATAGATCAGTATTTCCTTCTCCTGCGAAAAAAGTTGAATGGAAAGGAATAAATATGTTCCTGTAATAATTAATTTTCTGATCATAAGGGATCTGATTTATTTTAATACTTTCTATTTTCTTTCATCTGAACGAAGTTAAACAGAGTTTTTGTTATGATAATTATATTATAAAACTTAAATTTAATAATCTTAAAACACTAAATCTTTGAAATCATGAAGAAGACGATTTTGATTCTGATCACACTTCTTTCCCTGAACGTGTTCACCAAAGCACAGGAGAACCTGACCTTTCAGAAACCATCTGCCGAAATACTGGCCTTAGCTGATTATGAGAGAGCTCCTTCGGTAACTATGGATTCAAAAAAGGAATTTATGCTTTTGAGCTACCGCAATACGTACAAATCACTCAGCGACTTATATCAGGATGAAATGCGTTTGGCTGGCCTGCGTATCAATCCTGTCACCAACATGTCCAGCACAATAACCTTTATCAATAATTTAAAGATCCGGAAAATCTCAGATCAGGTTGAAACTCAGGTAAAAGGATTACCGCAGAATCCCAGGATAAGCTATCTGTCGATGTCGCCAAATGAAAAGAAGATTGCATTCACAAATACAACTGACAAAGGTGTTGAACTTTGGGTTATTGATGTTGAAACTGCCCAGGCAACAAGGCTGACCGAGGCAATTCTAAACGCAAATATGGGTAATCCTGTCAGCTGGTTACACGATAATGAAAACATGCTTGTAAGTTTATTGCCCAAGAACAGGTCTGCCCTTATAGATACAAAGAAAGATTTACCCAAAGGGCCCACAGTGTCAACAAGCGATGGTTCAACGTCACAGAACCCGACATTCCAGGATCTGTTAAAAAATAAAGCCGATGAACAGAATTTTGAGACCTTAGCTACATCTGATCTGTATAAAATCTCAATTACAGGTAATTCAGAAGCGTTTAAACCAGCTGCGATGTATGCCGAAGTGAGTATTTCCCCTGACGGCAATTATGTTTTAGTAACGACAATTAAAAAGCCATTCTCATACGTCGTGCCTTTTTATCGCTTTCCACAGACGTCAATAGTTTATGATATTAAAGGAAATGAGATAAAAGTGGTAAACGAGGTCCCTTTGATAGAAAACATACCTAAAGGATTCGATTCCGCTCCAAAGGGGAAAAGAGATATGAACTGGAGAGATGATAAACCTTCTACGCTATACTACGTAGTTGCCCTTGACGAAGGAGATAAGGCGAACAAAGCAGAATTCAGAGATGAATTATTCCTGTGGAATGCACCTTTTACTACTGACGCGATATCACTGTTTAAAACTCAGCAAAGGTTTGCAGGAATTATCTGGGGCAACGATAAATTTGCAGTTGGTTATGACCAGTGGTATGATACACGAAATTTAAAAACCTATCTTATTGATCCTTCTGCATCTAATGAGAAACCTAAAATAATGTATGATCGCAATTTCCAGGATATATACTCGGATCCTGGCAGGTTTGAAACTAAAAAGAACCAGAACGGCAGATATCTTCTCCTGATTGAAAATGATAATGCCTATTTAATAGGAGATGGCTACTCAAAAGAGGGTCAATTCCCGTTTATTGACGAAATTAATCTGTCATCTTTGAAAGCAAAGCGTCTGTATCAATCTGAATACAAGGATAAAATGGAAGACTTGATCTCGATTGAAGATATTAAAAAAGGTGATGTCCTGGTGCAGATTCAATCAAAGAATGAGTTTCCGAATTATTATATCAGAAATATAAAGTCCAAAGGAAAACTAAATCAAATAACCTATTTTAAAAATCCTTTTGAAAGCATAAAAAATGTTCATAAGGAAGTGATTAAATATAACAGGAAGGATGGTGTTGAGCTTTCCGGAACTTTGTACTTGCCTATAGGTTATGATACAACGAAGAAAGTAAAATTGCCTTTGCTGATATGGGCATATCCTGTTGAGTATAAAGACAAAAGCAGTGCCGGTCAAAGCGATCAGAATCCCAACCAGTTTACTTATCCCAACTATGGTTCATTTGTCTACTGGGTAACAAAAGGCTATGTTGTTTTGGATAACGCCTCTTTTCCGATTGTGGGTGAAGGTAGTGCTGAGCCCAATGATACATTTATTGATCAGTTGGTTTCAAGTGCTGAAGCAGCAATCGATGCAGTTAATAAACTGGGGTATATCGACCCTAAAAAAGTTGCAGTCGGAGGACATTCCTATGGAGCTTTCATGACAGCTAACCTTCTGACTCACTCAAAACTTTTTGCCTGTGGAATTGCGCGGAGCGGGGCATATAACAGGACTCTGACCCCATTTGGTTTTCAGAGTGAGCAAAGAAACTACTGGGACGCTCCGGATGTTTACAATACAATGTCGCCATTCATGAATGCTGAAAAAATGAAAACTCCACTTCTTCTGGTTCATGGTGACGCGGATAATAATCCCGGCACATTTACCCTCCAGACAGAACGGTACTTCCAGGCATTAAAAGGATTAGGAGCTCCTGTCAGGATGGTACTGCTGCCAAAAGAGGCCCATGGATATGTTGCCAAAGAGAATATTTTGCACCTGCTATGGGAAGAGGACCAGTTTTTTGAGAAATATCTAAAATGAAATAATCCTTATATCAGACCCCGGCAACCCTTTTCTTGTACTCGTCAAGTGCCTTGTCAAGACGTTGCCTGGAGGTATTATCTCCGGGCACATTATGAGACGGGTGTATATAAAGTTCAACACCCCTGTCTGCTAAAATTTCAGCAACGGTAGTTATTGTCATCCATACGCAGGTTATGAATGCCATGGTGGAAACAGGCCCGATTTTATCCTGGTGATTCTTAAGAGTAACCGAAGCATCCTGCAAAGGGGCGCACGTATCGACAACAATGTCTGCAAGGTCAAAAATTGTTTTTCCGCAGGAGTGTCTCGTCTGTTTACCTTTAGCTTCAGAAGCTGAGCCGAATACGATAACCTTCATACCCCTTTTTTTAGCCTCGATAGCTATGTCGATATTTACATTATTAATTCCGGTATGAGAAAAAAGCCACATTGCATCGTTTTTATCAAAATTATAGCCTTTCATTATCTCAACACCATATCCTTCAACTCTTTCAAGAAATAAAAACTGATGGATCCCCATCTCACCGGTAATATGGGTGAAGAAAGTAAGCGGGATTTCAATAATCGGATGAAATCCTACAAACCCGCCAATGCGCGGATACATTTCCTCTATGGGTAAAGTGGCATGGCCACATCCAAATGTATGGACCCAGTGCTTGCCTTCAATGGTGTCAGCCATTACCTCAGCGGCTCTGCGGATATTATCCATCTGAGTCTCCTCAATGCGAGTCATTATATCGCGGGTGTTTTCAAGCCATTCTTTTGCTAACATAACAGGTTGTTTTTAAAGTTGTTATTCATTAAAATAAAAATCTATTTTTTTGCTTTAATCTTATTAATAACGAGCATAAATAATACAATCATCACAATTGTTTCTGCAAACGCAAAAGTAATCAAATGACGTACACCAAAACTCTGCGCAATCAGTCCCATAAAATAATTAATGAGAGTGTTCCCGATTAATGCAATGGACAGGACAAGGCTGAAAGCAGTCCCTGAAATTTCAGGATAGCGGTCCCCTGCAAATCCCAGCATAACCGGGAAGCCACTGGCTAACCCTGCTCCCGTAAGCACTAACCCTGATATTGAAAGAATAAATGAATCAGCGGTTTTTAATAATGTCAAACCAAGCAGAATCATAACGAATGAGGAAATCAATAGTTTTCTTTCTGAGACAGATCGTAAGGCGCTGCTGTAAAGCAGCCGCATTATGATCATACCGGCGACAAATGATGAAAGACCGAATAATGCATTATTTGCTTGTATTGAATGCTGATTAATAAGGTAAGTAGTGGTCCAGTTATTTATAATTGCTTCGAATCCGCTCTGGAAAAAGAGGAAAAATGCAATCAGCAGCAATACTTTGTCTTTTATAAGTTTTACTGATTGCTTCAGAGGGAATCCTTGTTGCTGTTTTGGCGCGGGAAACCTTATTAACAGGAAAACTATCCCTGCCAGCAGTGTCAAAATACCAACGGAAGATAAAATTTCTTCAAAACCAAACCACCTGTCAAGGATTCCTGAGATGAGCGGCATTCCCAGAGCCCCAATTCCAAAGAATACTCCCAGCAAGCTTAAATTGGCGCCTTTGTCTTTTTCGCTTATGTCTGCCACAAGTGCATTTGTGGAACCATTTATTGCACCGCCGCCAATTCCAAAAAGGAAAATAAAGATTTTCAGCAGGTTCGTTGATGGAGCAAAGGCAATACCTTCAAATCCGGCAAACATGAAAACGCAGCACACAGATAAAAGGATCCTATAGCCGAACTTATCAGCAACAGGTCCGAAAACCAAAGAACCGGCCAGGATCCCAAGAGGCAAAATTGAAAATAATGCTCCTGCTGAAATTTCGTCGAGCTGCAGCTTTTCTCTGAGATCTGCAGCTACAGAGCCCAATGTTATAAGGCAAATTCCAAATAATAGCATTCCAGCGCAGGCTGCCCAATAAACTGGTTTTTTCTTATACATAGTACTCATTTTGACTGATGAAAATCGGGCAGATTTTTATATGCAAGATATGCTGCGCCATAGACTCCGGCATCACCTGCTAATCCAGATGCTTCTACGCTGACCTGACCAATACTAATAGGCTGTGCCCATCTGGCAGCTTCATTTTTAATAGCAGGAATTAATGATTTTGCCGGACCAAATACACCGCCTCCGATTATTATTTTTTCAGGATTGAACAAGCTTACCAGATTTGCTACTGCCATTCCCCAGAATTCCACACATGATCCGATCACTTTTACTGCAACAGGATCTTCATTGCCATAAGCATCAAATATATCATATGAGGTGATCTTATCAATCGGTTTACTTGCCAACTCACCCTTATAATCTTTCTGATCATCCAGAATTTCCCTGGCCAGCCTTGCAATCCCCTCACCTGATGCATAATATTCAAAACACCCGCAACTGATGTATTTCTTCTCAAAAGGTCCCTTAAGCGCCATCCAGCCTATGCAACCAGCAACATCATGACTTCCCCGTAATATTTCTCCATTTATCATTATCCCGGCGCCAATACCTGTTCCTACTGATAAGAATATTGCATCACGACATCCAATAGCATTCCCTTTCCACGACTCTCCCAGGATATAACAGGCCCTGTCGCTGTCGATTGTAACAGGGATATTGATAATTTTTTTCATTTCCTGAAGTAAGGGGTAATCAGTCCAATCCGCGATATTTGGAGTCCATACAGTACCGGTGCTTATATGACTTATGCCCGGCACAGAAATCCCGACAGAATCTATATGAGTACCCTGCATTTCAGCATACTGCAAAAATTTAAGTGTATTATCAGTGATGAATTTACCTACATCTGATCCTTTCCTGTCCCCAATGGCAAATACCTCTTTAAACATTATCTTCCCTTCTTCAGAAAAGATAGCAAGCGCAAGTTTTGTGCCTCCGAGATCGATCCCTAACAAAGTCATAATGATATAATATATTATATTCTGAAGACTTATTAATTACAGCCTGACGGCAAATTAATAATTTTCTGGCACACAAGGAACTCTCCGGAACAGAACAGGGGAATTAAGCCAGGCAAAGAACGAAAAAAGTCCCTTGGATATTTATATCTCAAGGGACTTTCATTTACAGGAAGGATTGCAGAATATATGGATCAGGTTAATACCATAATAATAATAGTTCCAGGTACTTTGACATCAATTAATTTTTAAGGATCTTTTTAGTGACCAGGATATCTTTGTCTTTAACTATCATAACGTATATGCCGGATTTAAAGTCTGACAGATCAAACTGTTTGGTGAGTTCTTCCCTTAAAATGGGTCCTCTGTAGACCTGTTTGCCTGCTAGATCTGTTATAATTATTTCACCTTTGTCACTTAGTATCGGGTTGACAAAATCAATTGAAAAATGGCCATCGCTTGGGTTTGGATACAGGTTAATTATTTCAGAATTAGCATCATATTTTACTCTCGAACCCACTACAAACTCAATCGGTTCCGATGCAGTCGTATCACCAAGATTATCAGTTGCTATAGCCGTGATCGAATAGCTTCCCGGTACGACATCTTTCCATATGTATGCATAAGGAGCAGAAGTCAGCTCAACAAGCTTTTCTGTTCCATTGTAGAACTCAACCGAGCTTATTGTGCCATCTGGATCAGATGCAATAGCATCTATTTCTATTGAAGACATATTGTCGTAACTGATTCCTTTTCGCGGATTTGAAATTTTAATAAATGGATGCCTGTTTGAAGCATGGTAGCTCACAGTTACAGAAATTGAGATCGCAGATGAAGTGGTTTTCGCATTCAGATTATCGGTGGCAACTACAGTCAATGTGTAATTTCCGGCGATCACATTATTCCAGGTAAATGAATATGGAGCTGCAAAGCTTGAACCCAGTTTGGTAGTTCCATTATAAAATTCAACCTGACTGACTGTACCGTCTGTATCGAAAGCATCGGCAGTAATCGTAATATTTGCAGGAGATGAAAATGAACCAGTTGTAACAGGCGAAGTAATAACAGCAGTGGGAGCAAGATTTATGCAATTGTTTATAACAGATTTACCAGTTACACTT
The DNA here is from genome assembly GCA_963791065.1 of uncultured Bacteroidales bacterium. Classification (GTDB taxonomy): domain Bacteria; phylum Bacteroidota; class Bacteroidia; order Bacteroidales; family VadinHA17; genus LD21. The sequence goes on along the minus strand of CAWBQN010000018.1, from coordinate 443,251 downwards.
ATAGCTTTTCCGCCTGTTATAGTCTGTAATGGATTAGTTGATGGTTGAACATAGGAGACTGTTATAACATCACCCGGGACAATCGGGTTTGTCATGGAAAGTTGAACTTTGGTCCCTGTAACTACTACCAGATTGACTGTCCTTGAAACTGAATTCACCAGAATAGTAAAAGATGAAGGAGCAGGAACAATATTGGCAAGTGACGTATTATAACTAATTTCCAAAAGCGATGGTGTTGCATTTGCGACTGTTGAGCTGACATAAACAGGCACAACTGCGATAACACCAACAGTTACGGTCTGAGTTCCTATCGAAGCTGCCATACCTGCTGGAGGAGTTTGCAAGGGATTTACTGCTGGTTTAGTGTATGATACAGTAACTACATCACTATTAACAACCGGGCTAGCAAGGGTCAGTTGTACTTTTGACCCTGATATAACAATTGTATTAACTGTCCGTGCAACTGAATTCACCAGAACAGAAAAAGCTGATGCTGCCGGAACAATATTGGCAAGAGACAAATTATAAGTTATCTCCAGAAGTGAAGGTGTCGCACTGGCAATTCCTGAGGCTACGTAAACCGGTATTGTTGCCGCAACACCATTGGTAACTGTCTTTGCACTGACAGAAGCCGCCATCCCGGCTGATGCTGTCTGTAATGGATTGACTGACGGTTTGGTGTAAGATATGGTAACAACATTACTGTTAACGACAGGACTTGCCAGAGTAAGCTGGACTTTGGTCCCTGAAATAGCAACGCTGTTTACTGCTCTCGTTACTGAATTCACAAGAACTGAAAAAGATGAGGTTGCAGGAATAATATTAGCAAGAGACATATTATAAGTCATCTCCAGTAGTGAAGGTGTCGCACTGGCAATTGCTGAGCTGACGTAAACCGGTATAGCTGCCGCAACACCATTGGTAACTGTCTTTGCACTGACAGAAGCCGCCATCCCGGCTGATGCTGTCTGTAATGGATTGACTGCCGGTTTGGTGTAAGAAACGGTAACGACATCTCCATTAACGACTGGACTTGCCAGAGTAAGCTGGACTTTGGTCCCTGAAATAGCAACGGTGTTTACTGCTCTCGTTACTGAATTCACAAGAACTGAAAAAGATGAAGTTGCAGGAATAATATTAGTAAGTGACGTATTATAAGTCATCTCCAGAAGTGAAGGTGCCGCACTGGCAATTGCAGAGCTGACATAAACCGGTATTGCTGCCGAAACACCATTGGTAACTGTCTTTGCACTGACAGAAGCTGCTATTCCGGCTGATGCTGTCTGTAATGGGTTGACTGCCGGTTTGGTGTAAGAAACGGTAACGACATCTCCATTAACGACGGGACTTGCAAGAGTAAGCTGGACTTTGGTCCCTGAAATAGCAACGCTGTTTACTGCTCTAGTTACTGAATTCACAAGAACTGAGAAAGATGAAGTTGCAGGAACAATATTAGTAAGTGATGTATTATAAGTCATCTCCAGAAGTGAAGGTGTCGCACTGGCAATTGCTGAGCTGACGTAAACCGGTATTGCTGCCGAAACACCATTGGTAACTGTCTTTGCACTGACAGAAGCTGCTATCCCGGCTGATGCTGTCTGCAATGGGTTGACTGCCGGTTTGGTGTAAGAAACAGTAACAACATCTCCATTAACGACAGGACTTGCAAGAGTAAGCTGGACTTTGGTCCCTGAAATAGCAACGGTGTTTACTGCTCTCGTTACTGAATTCACAAGAACTGAAAAAGATGAAGTTGCAGGAATAATATTAGTAAGTGATGTATTATAAGTCATCTCCAGAAGTGAAGGTGCCGCACTGGCAATTGCAGAGCTGACATAAACCGGTATTGCTGCCGAAACACCATTGGTAACTGTCTTTGCACTGACAGAAGCTGCTATTCCGGCTGATGCTGTCTGTAATGGGTTGACTGCCGGTTTGGTGTAAGAAACGGTAACGACATCTCCATTAACGACTGGACTTGCCAGAGTAAGCTGGACTTTGGTCCCTGAAATAGCAACGGTGTTTATTGCTCTCGTTACTGAATTCACAAGAACTGAAAAAGATGAAGTTGCAGGAATAATATTAGTAAGTGATGTATTATAAGTCATCTCCAGAAGTGAAGGTGCCGCACTGGCAATTGCTGAGCTGACATAAACCGGTATTGTTGCCGTAACACCATTAGTAACTGTCTTTGCGATGATAGAAGCCGCTATCCCGGCTGATGATGACTGAAGTGGATTGGCCGATGGACTCGAATATGCTACAGACACAACATCTCCGGAAATTACCGGACTTGACAAACTAAGTTGAACTTTGGTTCCTGAAATAGTGACAGTACTCACCGTTCTGGCGGTTGAATTCACCAGTACTGAAAAAGCTGATGCTGCCGGAACAATATTCGCAAGTGAACTATTATATGTCATTTCCAGTATCGAAGGGGTTGCATTTGAGACTGCAGAACTGACATAAACCGGGACAACTGGTACTGTACCTGTTGATCCATATTCACAGGCTCCTATCTCCGGCGGACTCCCAATAGCTGCCCCATAATAATCTGCTGTCATGGCAAGAGCTGTTATATTTATACCTGCATTTATGGCGGGAGAAGTCCCCTGTAAGTGATAATCGCTTGTTGAAACAAATAGTGGATCAGAAGTCAAATTTCCACTATTAGTATAATGACCAGGTGTAATATTTATCTTTGGCGCATTACTTTGCCCATTATTATAAAATATATTATTTTGTATTGCTAAATAATCTATTGTCCCGCTTAACCCGGTGAATATTGCAGCATCATCAAATCCGGTAACAATGTTATTTTTTATCTCAAAATTTGTTGCAGTTACTCCTGCCAGACAATCAAGCTCAATACCTACTTCCTGAGCACCCGCGGTTCTAGCTGTTATTACATTATTGTATATTTTAAGATTATTTACAGTATTAGTAGTGCCACTTGCTTGTGACCACCAGATACCACGCGCCTGGTCATTTCCAGTTGTATTATAGCCACAATTATCAATAAGATTGTAATAAATAGAAATATTATTATAAAAGAGTGGTAACGGAGTTTGATTAGTTGCATAAAATCCTATCCCTTTCGAAACATTCTTTATATGATTCTTATAGATTAAAATATAATCCAGAGAAGTGTTGGCTTCAAGCCAGATTCCTATCTTAGGTACTGCTGGCACATTAACACAGCCAATGAAATTATCATGTATTGAACACCCATAGTCATAAGAACCTTTTTGTGTGATTCTGCCAGATATATCTATTTCCCAATTATAAATGTTATTACCATATATTTCTGTACCCTCCGTAATTGATCCCACATCCCCCCACATTTCGATTGCAAAGTCCCATGAATCGGCATGACCTTTATCTGAGTTTATGTCACCAGTCAGTGTGTTATTATAAATTTTAAATCCCCTTGTCCATCCACCTGTTTTTATTCCGCACCCATTTGTATATGTCGTCCGTGATTGGGTAACTGTGTTATTATAGCATAGGAAACCAGTTTGACATGAAATCATCAAAGCAGCACCACCGCCAATACCACTAGAGTAATATGCACAGTTAGTAACCACATTATCATGGAAAGAATTACCCGTAGAATATTTTACAGATGTAGATCGTGCACCCCCCGCACCTCCTTCAAATCTTACACCGTATTGATCATAATTAATAAAAGTATTATTATCTATTGATATATTACCTCTTGCATATACCATAATGGCAAGAGGAGTGGTCCGATTGTTCCCATTAAAGTATATTCCGCTTATATGTTGATTGCCATTCGTATTCTCTGAACTAGACGCTAAATATAAAGTAGAACCGCCAGTAACAGTAGAAATAATAGTAGTTGCAGCCATACCTTCTCCTTCTATACTCACTCCTACAGGAACAGATATTTGTGAAGAAACGGTATAGGTTCCTGCATTAATATGAATTATATCACCCGAAACAGTTACTTTCGAACATGCATAAGCAAGAGTTTGCCATGGAGAACCAGAAGATCCGTTATTGGAATTGTTACCCGACGGATCAATATAATAAGTTGTTCCTGATAAGGTCAGACTACAGCAAAGTAATACCAGGATAAGGACATATCTCATATCTTTCAGGATTTGACGAACAATCAGTTTTCTATGACCAACACGTATTTTTAAACGACGAATATGTCATTTTGTTACATAGAAGTATTTGTTTATTGGTTTTTTTTTTGATACGGCAGAAAAGCTTTTCATAAATTACTGAGCCATAACTCGCTAGTGATTTCAGGTGAAATATTTATTTTGAAAGATTATTTACAGCGGTTCAGAAAATGACTGCCATTTCTGTTTATTCTGCCCGGATTCTCTGTTTTATCATTCAATTTCAGAAAAAGTCAACAAAACCTGTTTTCTTTTTGTTTTACAGTTCGTTTGAAAGAAATAGGAGGTCAAAATGTTAGATTTTATTTGTCCGAAATGCAGGGAGTATCTCAGAGTGGGCGATCATCTCATTTTTAAGGTAAAAAACAGTAAAAAACAGTCTGCGCTTCTTTTATTAAGTCCTCACATCGGCAACTATACCAGTCACAAACACCCTACTTTCGAGATAAGGACAGGTGAGATGCTGGAGTTTTATTGTCCATTATGCAGTGTATCACTGATTTCAGATATACATAAAAATCTTGCCCATGTAATACTGCTTGATGAGGGTGGTATGAACCATGATGTTTATTTTTCCCAGATAGTTGGAGAACACAGCACATTTGAAACAGAGGGAATGGCTGTACATGTAGCGGGAGAAGATGCCGGAAAATATACATACTTCAAGATCGGGGATAAATTCAGGAAGTATTTTTGAATAATCAGGTTACACAGGTTTTTTTATACATTTACATTTATTAATCCACTTTACTTAAAATCCATAATTATGAAAACTAATCCATTTACTGCTTTACTTATTCTGCTATTGATTCTTACAGCCTCCACTATATCTGCTCAGAAGGCAGATATGTCAGGCGAGTGGAAATTAAACAAAGAAAAATCTGTTATTGCTGATGGCCAGTTATTTCTTACCTCTATAACTATAAAGTTTAAACCAGACAGCTTGCTTACGACACGTGTATATGAAAACGGGAATGGAGAACAGTATCCTTTCGATGAGAATCTTTCGCTTGATGGTAAAGAGTGCAAGCTAGTCATTTATGATATGCCCAGGACATCAACGGCAACCCGTTCAGATTCTGACGGGTCAATAAAGATCTCCTCAGCTACGACCTTTAATGGCAACAACGGGGAGGAAAATATGACTGCCAAAGAATCCTGGAAATTGGATAATGAAGGACAAATGCTGACTCTTGAATTCACTAATGCAATGTCAGGCAACGAATCTACCGGGACATATTTTTACGATAGGGCAAAGTAGAACCGTTTAATTGACGTAATGACTTGGAATTATAAAGGATGTTCCTGCCTGGAGTTAGCTGAATATTTGAAATTAATAATAGGCATATATGAAAACATTTAAGACATCTATAATTTCGCTAATTCTGATCTGTGCCGGAATTTCCGGTACATGTATCAGGAACCATCCTAATCAGCAGTTAAGTCTTCCGGCTGACAATGCAGGTCTTACTTTACCTGACGGGTTTTCTGCGATGGTCGTAGCTGATAATCTCGGAGCCGGCCGGCACATAGCCGTAAAGGGTAACGGAGATGTATATCTGGCTCTTCGAAGCCTCAAGAATGGAAAAGGAATTGTCGCTCTTCGCGATTTGAACGGCGACGGACGTGCAGATTCAATTGTATATTTTGGTAATACACTCACTACAGGAATCGCATATGCCGACGGATACCTGTATTATAGTAATTTCTCCCAGGTATTCCGGGTTCCGCTTGCCGATCAGGACCTGGTCCCGAAGGATGATCCGGTTCTGATTGCATCGGGATTTCCTGATCCGGGTCAGCATCCGGATAAGACTTTCGCCCTGGATGGTTCCGGCAATCTTTATGTTAATGTAGGAGCACCTTCCAATGCTTGTCAGGTTGAAGACAGAACAGCCGGATCTCCGGGAATAGACCCATGCCCATTGCTCGAACGATATGCAGGCATCTGGATGTTCAGGAACGATGTGCCTGGTCAGGATCAAATGACAGACGGGAAAAGATTTGCATCGGGAATCAGAAATGCAATTGCCATTGCATGGAACTCCTCTACAAATAAATTATATGTGGTCCAGCATGGCCGCGATGAGCTTGCACAATTATACCCGAATCTTTATACAGAACAGCAGGGAGCAGATCTCCCTGCTGAAGAATTTATTCAGTTAAATGATGGAGACTTCTTTGGCTGGCCATATTGCTATTTTGATCAGATTAAAAATGAAAAGGTGCTTGCGCCTGAATATGGTGGTGACGGCAATGCTATCGGACGATGTTCCGATGCCAAAATTCCAATTATGGCATTTCCCGGTCATTATGCTCCAAATGCCCTGTTATTTTATACAGGTAATATGTTTCCCGACAGATACAGGAATGGAGCATTCATTGCCTTCCATGGATCGTGGAACCGTGCACCACTTGAACAAAAAGGCTATATGGTTGCGTTTGTTCCTTTTAGCAACGGGTTGCCGGCAGGAGATATGGAAGTCTTTGCAGATGGATTTGCGGGAGTCAAAATTATCATAAACGTGACTGATGCTGTTTATCGTCCTACAGGGCTGGCACAGGGACCCGATGGTTCTCTATATGTTGCCGACTCCGAGAAAGGACGTGTATGGCGCATAGTTTATAACAAAAAATGATGAGAGCTCCCCGTTTGGTAATTCTGTATTTTATCTGCTATCTGATTTTAAAAGTACTATCTGCCATTCAAGTTGATTTCAAATATAACGGATCGTGTAGAATAACCACCGTACCTGAAATTGGATCGAATGAAATTCAGGGTGCTCAATTAACTGTAAATCAATTATACGCCAAACAATGCCTCACCTGTCACCAGGCGAATGGAGGTGGCGTACCTGGTATGTTTCCCCCGCTGGCAGGGAACGGGAAAATTACAGGTCCATCCTCTGACCTGATCAGAATTGTTTTATTCGGTCTTCAGGGCCCCCTGACAGTTAATGGTAAGGACTATAACCAGCTGATGCCCGCCCAGGGATACCTGAGTGATAGGCAGATAGCCGAACTTCTCACTTATATAAGAAGCAGCTGGGGGAACAAAGCCTCCTCCGTTTCAGCTGTGGAGGTTGGAAAGATCAGGAAACAGGGAAAAGCCAAAAATTAATTAAGCAGCAGATCTTTAGCATTCACGTTCCAACCCGATATTCTGACAATAGGTTTTTTCCCATTAAGTTTAACCGAAGGGCAGCTAACAGTTATTGTTGCGGCTTCAGAAGGTGCCAGGGTAAAATACCCGGCTGTCCAGTAACTTGGAAGTATCTCTTCTCCATTAGTTATCAGTTGAGGACGAATGAAAAACGCCAGCTTATTTGAAGTATTAGCTATTTTAACGGTCCAGCTTGTTTCACTTTTTCCTTTTACCGAATTAATGATCACTGCTTCCATATTGGTCTTTTCCATCTCATTTAATTGCTGGTAATCTCCGTTGGCTGAAAGCCAGTATACATTATGAGATACCATCATGCCAGTACTGCTTTTCAGATTCAGTACAACAAAATTCACACCTTTAGCCTCTGACAGGACAGGTGACAACGTGGTTATCTCTTTAACATCAGTTGTAGAAAGACTGATGTTTTTTTCTTCATGAAATAATGATTTTGAGTCAATTCCAAAAATATCGATGTCAGCAACAAGTCCGGATAATGTATGATATGACCTGTTAATTGCCGATACTTTCAGATCGATCGGATTCAGCTGAATGTGAACAGGTTCGCATGCATTCTGCATGAAATAATATCCTGCATTCGGCATCAGGAACCAGTCATATACCTGCCATACTACACTTGGAAAAGCTGCATTTATTTTCCATAACATAACACCGCCGATATCGTTCAGCTTATGGCCTGCAGCTTCAAAAATTCCCTGATAACCTATCGCATTCATCAACTGCATCTTATTGCAATAATCCTCCATGTTTACCGGATCGCCGTATCTCTTGAGCATCTCTCTGGAATAAAGATCCCACCTGCCATTTCCGGTACATGCATCATGATAACCCCATGAATTATTAAGAGGAAAAGGTAATTTGTTGTCCCAGACCAGATCAGGAATAATTTTAGACATTATATTATATGGCGGCTGCGAAGGCAATCCCGTTTCATCTTTGAACACCCAGTCCCGTCCTGCAATAGCTTTTGAGTAGTATACCTTTGGATCCTGCCATGTATAAGGACCTCCGCTGTACACACCTGAAGGGAGATTATCCGGCCATGAACCATTCCAGCCTGAAGGAAGTTTAGCAAATCCGGAAGAACTGGGAATAAATGGCCTTGTGCCATCGAGAGTTATAATGCTTTCTCTCATAACATCATATAACTCTTTTCGTGCATGACCTTCATTGCCGCCGGTCCACACCAGCAGGCTCGGATGATTTCTTATCCTCAGGATCGTACTCTTTACGTTTCTGATAAACACATTGGCTTCAAGCGGCCATTCTGGCGATCCTTTGAACTCACCCTGGGTATCTCCGGTGATCCAGAAATCTGACCATACCAACAATCCATATCTGTCGGCTGCTTCAAAAAACTCATCACAGGGTGTCACTCCGCCACCCCAGATCCTGACCAGATTTATATTTGAATTCCTGCAGAGATGCATCTCATAATCATACCGGATGGAATCACGATTTAACATCATATCAGGTACCCATGCACCCCCAGTCAGATGAACCCGTCTTTCGTTTACATAAAAGTCGCGCCGGTATGATCCCTTGATATCCACTGCTTTAGTACTGACTGTCCGGATACCAAAAACGAAAGAAGTATCATCAGAGATACCTGAGTTGTTTGAATACTGAAGCCTGATCCTGTAAAGATTTGGTTTACCATAACCATTTGGCCACCATAGAGCAGGATTACTGATATTCAATTCCCGGGTATTATCTCCATTCATGTCCATGATTGTCGGGGCATTTCCGGTTACCGGTATATTCTTTGAAAACTGCAGAGCTTTGCCTTTAAAGTTTTCAGGTGCTATGGTGACAATCAGTTTACCACTTTCATCAGTCCTGCTGTGATTAATTAATTTAAGATTCAGTGATAACTTTGCAACGGTTGTATCAGGCAGATCCGGAAGAGATGTAACGATTTTTGGATCAGCTATTGTAACACCACCTGATGTTCTTAGGTAAACAGGAAGCCAGATACCCATATTACGATCCCTGACAGGCGGGATCCAGTCCCAGCCCACTGAACAAAGCATTGTGACATTCTTGCCTATATCTCCTGTAGGACCGCCATTCTCAAAAAAGTCACCCAGAGCTTTCAATTGTTCCGTGGCAGGTAATCCCGGGTAATCGAGCGGGTAAATCTTTACGGCAAGCGCATTCTCAGAGCCTGCAATAATTTGCTGTGTGACATCCAGGCTGTACTCAGCAAACATACCTGCCATCTCTGTGGAGTCGGCAATTTGTTTTCCATTGAGCCACACAGCCGCGCGATAATTTATTCCTTTAAATATCAGCTGAAAACACCGGCCTTTGTCGTTAGACGGCACTTTAAAGCTTGTGCGATACCAGTACGGCTTCTTCCAGGGATTAGGATTATCAGGAAGGTGGCTGAATTGTTCAAGATTGTACTTTTTATTAAATTCATCAGAGGCGTCAGGGATCAGCATATTGTTAAGACCCAAATATGGATCGGGATACACATTATTTGCTACCAGACCAGTAAGGACCGTAGATGGCACCTTTACGGGGAACCAGTACACTCTTGACTTATATCCGGGAGCCGAAATTTCAGCTCCGGATGAAGAAATCAAAACCGACGACTGTAATTCAAATCTGGTCAGCTTTTCCTGTTTTACTGTTCCAGTCTGGGGATTGGCAGAGACTAAAAACACGAACATACAGATCAGAACAGGTACAACAGATGTATAGATTTTTTTCATGATTGAATGATTAAAGAAAATGCTAATGAAACTTAATTTGACTATTAAACTGCTAATGAACATATACGGTCCATTCTCTCTTGATTATCCGGTTCTCTGCATAAACCCTGTAAATAACGGGATGGTCAAAATTATTAACAGAATGTTTATTAATCTGTTGAGTCCCTCCTACTTTTACATAAGCTCCGGGTGAAAGTGTGTAAACAGCAGTAAGCGCTTCCCTACTGGTCCCGGAAGGCATCTCCACTGAAATTTTATAATTAACAGTATCGATCGAACATGATTTTTGTCCGATAAGGCTGAAAGACTCAATATTAGCCTCTTCCGAACCTTTGTGCCAGTGAATAGGATGAAGAAGTATGATAATCCTGTCTCCGGGCTGCAACTGATTCAGGTCGAGCATCCCTATATTCCATCTTACTCCGCTGGTTATTGTGGCATCGGATAATCTTCTGTTGTCATTCAGAAAATATGCCTCATACTGCAACCCAAAATCACTTAGCTTACCTTTAGTTATGGCAACATTCTTACCGCCTATCGGGACAGTAATATTATTAGGAAAGTTCGGTACGATCGGGAGTGTGCACTCCTCAAAAAAATAGTAATTAAGATAGTGGTAAATCTTGCAATAATTTGACCCATGAGATGCCGTACCAACTATATTTATTCCATTTGACCGCAGCCAATTTAACTCATTATGCAAAAAAGTAACAGGATCTATATTATAAATCAGCTGCAAAGTGACCAGGTCGTTATGCCATCCAATTTCGAAATGCCTTTCGTTTTGCATTGTTTTTAAAATGGGAATAATACTTTCAGAATGAACAGCCATATTACCCGGATTAGCCAGATAATATGGAGCTGTGTGCAATACAAAATATGTTGAACGGAAGCCCAGCTTATACTCGATATCCGAGAACTGAAATGCCACATTCAGATCAACATCAATATCGTGCCTTAATCCAATCACAATTTTTTTACTATCAATAGTCTGACGGAACTCATTTAAGGGCAAAACAACATATTTACTTGTATCGGATACTTTCTTGAGGAACGCTGCATATTTTTCCCATGTAAAATTTGTATCAGGTTCCGTGCGTATTATACGCTGGCTTTTTTGCACCTTAACTGTATCCTGTTTCTGGGTGATTTTCTTCTGAAAGTTGTCAAACCCTAATGGTTCAGATTTCTGAGCATAGAGTGAACAAATAAAGAAAAGGGAGACAATAAATAAGGTATATTTTATGCACGAGGTTCTGTGTTGTCTGGAAATCATATTGACTTATTAGTTACTGGAATTCACTGATTTTTGCAAAAGTATATTTTTGAAACTTATTTAAGCAATTTTTTTATATTATAAAGTTTATTTAGAGCTTCGACTGGAGTAAGATTATCAATATCAATTTCGAGGATCTCATCACGGATCTGCTTCAGAACAGGGTCGTCAAGCTGAAAGATACTAAGCTGCATCCCTTCCCTATGCCCGGCAAGATCGGCAATTGGTTTTGCGAGTTCTTTTTTATCGTGACTTTGTTCCAGTTCTTTAAGTATGTCATCAGCACGGTTTACTACGCTTCTTGGCATACCTGCCATCCTGGCTACATGTATTCCAAAGCTATGCTCACTGCCTCCTCGTTTTAGCTTCCTGAGAAAAATAACCCTGTTATTAAGCTCTTTAATTGAGACACTATAGTTCTTTACTCTTGAAAATGAATCTTCCATCTCGTTAAGCTCATGATAATGAGTAGCAAACAATGTTTTGGCTCTGAGTTTATTTTCATGAAGATATTCAACCATAGCCCAGGCAATTGAAATACCATCATAAGTACTCGTCCCCCTTCCAATTTCATCGAGCAATACCAGGCTGCGGTCGGAGAGATTGTTAAGAATACTGGCTGTTTCATTCATTTCGACCATAAATGTTGATTCTCCAAGACTGATATTATCCGATGCTCCAACCCTCGTGAATATTTTATCAATCATTCCAATCGTTGCAGCCTTTGCAGGGACAAAACATCCTGTTTGTGCCATAAGTACAATCAATGCCGTTTGTCGCAGAAGTGCAGATTTTCCCGACATATTCGGTCCTGTTAATATTATAATCTGTTGATCTTCAGTATCAAGTACCAGGTCATTTGGAACATAGGATTCACCTACAGGTAATTGCTTTTCAATTACCGGATGACGTCCTTCGGTTATTGAGAGAATCTGCGAATCGTTCAGTTGCGGCCTTATATAATTGTTTTCAGTGGAAATAACTGCAAACGACTGCAAGCAATCCAGTCTGGCCACAAGTGTCGAATTCAGCTGGACAGGAGGGATATATTCCATTATTGCCAGTACAAGATCTGTAAAAAGTCTGGTCTCAAGGGTGATTATTTTTTCCTCGGCACCGAATATCTTGTTTTCATATTCCTTAAGCTCCTCAGTGATATAACGTTCAGCGCTTACGAGTGTCTGTTTCCTTATCCATTCAGGCGGAACCTTGTCTTTGTGGGTATTCCGCACTTCGATGTAGTATCCGAAAACATTATTGAAGCTTACCTTGAGCGAAGAAATTCCCGTGCGTTCACTCTCGCGTGTCTGAAGGTCTGCCAGATAGTCTTTCCCGAAATAGAGAATTTTACGCAATTCATCGAGTTCATCTGATATCCCACTGGCAATCACATTCCCTTTATTTAACTGTACCGGGGGATCGTTATTGATCTCTCTTTCTATTTTGTCGGCTAAGAATCTGCATGGATTTAGCTGCTCGGCAATTTGAGTAAGCGGAAGGCATCCGCTGTTATTGCAGAGTTCCTTCAGCGGTTCAATGGCCTTTAATGCCCGCTTCAACTGGACGACTTCCCTGGGGTTAATCCTGTTGACTGCAACTTTGGAGCTTAGTCTTTCCAGATCGCCTATCTGACGGATAAAGCCAACAGCTTCATCTTTTACCGCACCGTTTTCAACAAAATATTGTACAACGTCGAGGCGCTCATTGACCGGTTGAATATCTTTAAGCGGAAGTGACAGCCATCTTTTCATTAATCTGCCACCCATCGGAGAAATGGTACGGTCCATCACATCAATCAGAGTCTTGGCGCCTTCATATGGAGAGTGGAACAGTTCCAGATTTTTGATTGTAAATTTATCGAGCCAGACATATCTGTTTTCCTCAATCCTCGAGAGGCTGGTAATATGACCAAGCTGTTCATGCTGTGTAAGATCGAGATAATACAGAATGGCTCCGGCTGCAATAATTCCAAAATTCAGATTATGAACTCCGAAACCTTTTAAAGAACTGGTTTCAAACTGTTTAAGTAATCTGTCATTTGCAGCCTCCTGGGTAAATATCCAGTCGTCAAGCTTAAAAGTATAGAATTTCGGACCAAAATAATCAAGGAACAGATCCTTCTTTCCTTTTTCAAACAAGACTTCCTTTGGCTGGAAATTATTAAGCATCTGATCTATATAATCAATAGTTCCTTCCGATGTAAGGAATTCACCGGTTGATATATCGAGAAATGCCACACCGGCAATTTTTTTATCAATATGTACAGCTGCCAGGAAATTGTTTTCTTTATGATTTAACACATTTTCATTGAGCAGGACCCCAGGAGTCACCATCTCAATTATTCCTCGCCTGACGATTTTTTTAGTGAGCTTTGGATCTTCAAGCTGCTCACAGATAGCCACTCTCTGACCGGCTCTGACAAGACGCGGGAGATAAGTATCGAGGGCATGGTAGGGGAAACCGGCCAGTTCTACAAACGATGCTGATCCGTTTGCCCGGCGGGTCAGTGTAATACCAAGAATTTCAGAAGCTCTGATCGCATCTTCTCCGAATGTTTCATAAAAATCCCCTACTCTGAAAAGTAGTATCGCATCAGGATGTTTGGTCTTGATGTTGTTATACTGCTTCATCAGCGGCGTTTCTACATACTTCTGAAAATCAGACATCTGAAATGTAGCGATTATAATTAATTCTGCAGTGTCAGCATGTTACTGACAAAGATACATCGCCGGTAATATTAATGAAATAGTTTTTGAATTTAATTAATATAAAGAATTGATATTAAGGAAATATATTCGCTATTCCTTTGCGTCTTTGCGTCTTTGCAGCAAAGAAAAATGCCACGAAGGCATAAAGACACGAAGAATTCATAGAGAATGTCATAGTATCTGTAAAAGAGTTTATTTACCTTTCAGTTAATAATAATAGCAGCATATGTTGAAATTTGTAACCTACCCAGGGTCGCTGGAAAATCAATTTATTTACCCCAACCCCAGGGGGAGTAAATTGATTTTCTTCGCTCCCCTTGGGGACGGGGTAAACGAAGAAAATCAATAGATATGAAAAAAGTTTTAATACTCGGAGCAGGTCTTGTTGTCAAACCGATGGTCGAATACCTGTTAAAAAATAATTTTAGCCTGTTGATTGCATCTCCGATGAAGGAGAGAGCCGATGAGATGATAAAAGGAAACCCCCTGGGATCATCACTCGACTGGTCAATGGATGATCCAGCGATGCTCGATAAAATTGTGGCGGAACATGATATCGCAGTAAGTCTTCTGCCATACATGTATCATTCTGAAATAGCAAAGGTTTGCCTGCGGCATGGAAAATCACTTGTCACTACATCATATATTCAGCCTGCTATGATGGAGCTTGATGAACCTGCCAGGAAAGCAGGTTTATTATTCCTGAATGAGATTGGCCTTGATCCGGGAATAGATCACATGACTGCAATGAGAATTATTGATCATGTTCGTAATAAAAACGGCCAGATTGAAGAATTCTATTCGCTTTGCGGAGCTCTTCCGGCTCCCGAAGCTGCTAATAATCCTTTGAAGTATAAATTCTCGTGGAGCCCTAAAGGAGTGATCCTCGCAAGCAGGAACGGTGCCCATTATCTGAAAAAGGGCAAAAAGATCAAAATAGAGCCTGCCGGTCTGTTCAAAGACAGGTTCAATTATGCGTTTCCGGGAATTGGTGATCTGGAAGTCTATCCAAACAGGGACTCAATTAGTTATATTGATATTTACGGCATACCTGAGACCCATACGATGTACCGTGGAACCTTCAGGTACAAAGGCTGGTGTGAAGCCCTGGATGCTATGAAAACCCTTAGGATGCTCGATGATTCAGTCAATAATTATCACAGGATCACCTATGCAGGATTCCTTGCCGAACGAAGCGGATTAGAAGTTAATGATCTTAAAACAAAAGTGTCAAAAAAACTAGGGAGTACATTAAATTCCCCGGCTATTCAATCCCTTGATTTTCTTGGTTTCTTCAGTGACGAAATGCTTCACTATCATGAGACCACACCCTTTGAGATCACATCCGACAGGATGATAAAAAAGATGCTTCTATCTGTTAATGAACGCGATATGGTTGTTCTGCAGCATATTGTTCTTGCATCTTATCCTGATGGAAAAAGAGAGGTGATAAAGTCGTCAATGCTTGATTTCGGATCTCCATCCACTAATACATCAATTTCCCGCACAGTAGCTTTGCCGGCTTCCATTGCAGTTAAGATGATATTGGAAAACAGGTTTGATGTGAAGGGGGTCAGCAGGCCGGTAATACCCCAGATCTATAATCCTGTCCTTGATGAACTCAAAACTCTTGGAATTGAGATGAAGGAGGAATTCGGGTTGCCGGAGAGTGAGATTATATTGTAGGGCACGGTCGCGCCTGTGCCCTACGATATCAGAATTTCATATAAAAATCCTTCGTCAGATTTATATAATCTTGAGTGAACTGATGCCTTCCGTGTTCGATGGTCAGGAACTTTTCAACAGGTTTCTTCTGAATTCTGCTGAAGGTCAATATCAATCTCCTGATCTCCGAGTTAGGCAAAGGTCTGATTTTTAGTATATTATTACAATACAGACCATATTTGTTAGCCTCTGCAATAAATATATTCCCTTCAACATATGGCAATATCAACTGAAAACGGCCATCCTCATTCAATAATTTCACAACATTCTCAAGCAGTTCCACTGAAGTTAACGAATCGTTGTGACGGGTAGCAGACTTCCGGGGATCAGGACTTTTAAGCGAACCCGAAAAATAAGGCGGATTGGTAACGATAAGATCAAAATTCCCCAGGGCCCGATTAAATTTTTGAAGGTCAGTATGCTCAACTTTTATTCTGTTACTCCAATTACAGCGACTGACATTTTCGGTGGCTTGAATATAGGATTCAGGGTCGGGTTCTATGGCAGTTATTGTTGCATCACTCCTCTGTGCAAGCATAATTGAGATCAAACCGGTACCTGACCCTATATCCAGGATACTCCGTACACGGGTAATATCGGTTACGGCCCCAAGCAGCACACCATCTGTACCAACTTTAAAAGCCGATTTATCCTGGTAAATTGTAAACTGTTTAAAACTGAAATAATTATTAGCCATAGTCAGAACTTTTCACTGCCACCCGGCCCGTAAAGTGCATTGTCATGTATCACCGGACCGGGATGATCAAACTTTTCCGTATACCAATATATGTTCGAAACCTGTACCTTTGAGCCAAACATATGGAAACAGGTATCCGAAGACAATTAAGACAGCTAACCCGGTTTCCATAATTTTGTGATGCTAAAATTATGGATATGAAATTAAATAACGAAGAGCTGAAAGAGTTTTTGGATGAGAAGGTCGAAAAGTATAATCGCCCTGACTTTATCGAATTCGATCCTATAAGCATCCCGCATCTTTTTTCGATTAAAGAAGACATAGAAATTTCAGGCTTTCTGGCAGCTACCATCGCCTGGGGTAATCGAAAAATGATCCTCAGAAACGCTAATCGTATGATGGCCTATCTTGATGATTCGCCATATGATTTTGTTATGAACCATAGTTCAGGTGATCTGGAAAAAATATCTTCAGTCATCCACAGAACTTTTAATTCTGCTGATTTTATATATTTTATTAAAGCATTAAAACATATTTATTCAACCGGGGATGGTTTAGAAGGGATATTTAACAAATACCAGACTAATGATTCTTTACAGCCGGCAATTCATAAATTCAGAAGCATGTTCTTTGAGTTACCGCATAACAACAGAACAAGTAAACATATTTCAGATCCGTTAAAAGGATCTGCAGCAAAAAAAATTAATATGTATTTACGGTGGATGGTCAGAAAAGATAAAAACGGGGTAGATTTTGGCATATGGAATTCTATTTCTCCATCTGTTTTGTCTTGTCCGCTTGATGTTCACTCCGGAAATGTGGCACGAAAACTGGGATTGATAACCCGAAAACAGAATGATTCCAAAGCCGTATTCGAATTAGATGCAAATTTAAGGAAAATGGATGGAGAAGATCCCGTTAAGTATGATTTCGCACTTTTCGGATTAGGCGTTTTTGAAGGGTTCTAATTTGAGTTATTTAAGAAATTCTCATGGGCAAGGGCAGCCCTGGAAATAACAATCGTGACTGCGGTACAGACACTCTGAAAAAAGTTTACCGGAAGAGGTGTTTTTAAGCCAGAGGGCCCAATAGTTCTTTGAGAACAAGCGCTTCATTATGCTCTTTGTCTTTTGCACCATAAACCAATGTTACCGTTCCTTTCTTCAACTGCTCCTTCAAAAGCGACACCTGCTCTTCGTTCTTTTTGAGTTCGGCACTATAGCGTTTCCCGAACTCTTTCCATTTTTCAGGGTCGTGCCCAAACCATTTCCGTAGTTCAGTACTGGGAGCAATTTCCTTCAACCATAAATCAATGCTGGCTTTTTCTTTTGTCAATCCCCGTGGCCAGAGCCTGTCTACAAGAATACGTTTGCCGTCTTCGCTATCGGGCTTTTCATATACTCTTTTGATCTTGATTTTCATTTTGTGCCTTTCGGTATTACTGCAGGCATAACCTTACTCTGAGTATTTTATAACCTCAACAGGGCAACTTTCTGCTGCTTCCTTTATTTTAGCCTCATGATCAGCATAGTTTACACCTTCTATAACTGTAGCAATGTCTTTCAGTAAAAATACTTCCGGACAAATTTCTTCACACAAGCCACATGCTGTGCAATCTTCCTCTACCCAAACTTTTTTTATTGCCATAATGATATTTTTTGATTTAACGAATGAACATTATAAAAGCTTTACCTGCAAACAAGTTTACAGCACCATTTGTTCGTCATTTAATCAGAACGCGAATAGCCAATTGGAGGGAACTCACTTAATTTCTAATGACTTTTTTGTTAAGGTCTCCAAAAGCTTGTCGAAGGCTTCAATAAACTTTTCTTAGGCTGGTAACTGTTCTGTCAAACATAACTTTTACATCTGAATTCTGTTTTCAATGCCATTGAAGCCATGACGGGAGAAGTTTCTCCTAACTCATGATAGTTATCGAGACTTTGAAGCAGCGGCATTAGCCTCCGCTTCTCATCCTCTTCCAGAAGACTAAGCAAGATATGATGGGTTCCTCTGTTAAAAATGAGAGCGCTTTTTCCATCACGAACGGACTTCAATAAGGGGCAAATGCTTGGTCTGCCTATTTTTATTAGTCCTTCGGCTGCTATCCATCTTATGTCGAATACAGGATCATCGAGCAAACCCAATAATAAGGGTATAGACCTTCTGTCAGCAATAAGCTCAATTATCTTTGCAGCTTCCATACGAAGCAAATCATTATCGGAGCTCAATAATTTATGGATTTGCGGGATGATTGATTTTCCCATTTTCACCAGGCTTTCCCTTGCGATAAGTTTATCACTGAAGTCTTTAGTATCCAATGTTCTATAAATAAGCTTTACCAAATTCTCTGGAAAATCACTAAGGTTATTTTTGATATCGCTTTCATGATTTGTTTTCATGATTTTTGCATTGTTATTCCTTAACTCTTCACGGCAACAAAATAAACAGCCAAAATGTTTTATAAGAACAAGGTTTGCCTATATTATGAAAGGAATAAGAAATGAGCATTAATTGGCGTGTATTTATATCGTTTCGCGAACTAATCTGGCAGCATTTACCATTTCAATAATAGCTTTATTAGTCTCTTCCCAACCTCGTGTTTTCAATCCGCAATCCGGATTAATCCAGATATTCTCTTTCGGAATAACAATGGAAGCTTTTCTCAAAAGATCAACCATCTCATTACGAGAAGGTACACGAGGTGAGTGAATATCGTATACTCCTGGTCCGATATCATTGGGATATTCATATTCATTGAATGCATCCAATAGTTCCATCTGTGATCTCGAACATTCAATGGTTATTACATCTGCATCCATAGCCGTGATGCTTTGAATGATATCGTTGAATTCGGAATAGCACATGTGTGTATGGATCTGTGTATCATCTTTAACGCCGGCATAAGAAAGGCGAAAAGCTTTAACAGACCAATCGAGATAAGATTTCCAATCTTCTTTTCTAAGAGGCAGTCCTTCTCTGAGTGCTGGTTCATCAAGCTGAATAATTTTAATGTTTGCCTTTTCCAGATCGAGCACTTCATCCCTGACAGCCAGAGCAATTTGAAAGCATGTCTCTGAACGAGGCTGATCATCTCTTACAAATGACCATTCAAGGATTGTAACGGGTCCTGTCAACATTCCTTTAACCGGCCTTGATGTAAGTGACTGTGCATATTTAATCCACTCCACTGTCATAGGTGCGGGACGCAAAACATCGCCATATATAATTGGTGGCTTCACGTAGCGCGAGCCATAGCTTTGAACCCAGCCACTTTGGGTAAAAGCAAAACCATCTAACATTTCACCGAAGTATTCAACCATATCGTTACGTTCAAATTCCCCATGAACCAAAACATCCAGACCTACATTTTCCTGCCAGCGTATGATCCGTTCAATTTCCGTTTGAACAAGACGATTATATTCCTTTATTGTAAGTTCTTTCTTCTTAAGCCTGGCTCGCCAACTCCTTACCTCGCTGGTTTGCGGAAATGAACCGATCGTAGTTGTCGGAAATGGAGGAAGGTCCAGATGTATTTGTTGTCTCTTTTTACGCAGGGGGAATGGAATTCTTTTCATTCCATCATAGTGTTCTATGAGTTTGGTACGTTCCCTGACAGTATCATTATGAACTAGTTGGGAAGATTGACGGCTACTAAAAGCTTTCTGGTTGTTTTTATATAATAATTCTATTGATTCATTCCTTTTACCGACAGACAATTGCTTAAGGGTTACTACTTCTTCAATCTTCTGCTTTGCAAATGCAAGCCACTGCTTCATTTCAGGGGGCAAAACTTTATCGTTTGTTTCCAGATCCAGATCGCAGGGGACATGAAGCAATGAACATGAAGGGGCTATCATAACCCTGTCCTTTCCAATCTTTGCAGTGGCATAATTTATAAGCTTTAATGAATTTTCAAAATTATTCTTCCAGATGTTCCTGCCATCGACAATGCCAAGGGATAATATTTTATCTTCTCCAATTAAATTCATTATTTGCTCAAGTTGTTCAGGCGCTTTCACCAGATCGAGATGGATTGCATCAACAGGCAGGCCTGTCGCTAGTTCCAAATTGTCGCGCAGACCTTCAAAGTAAGTGGCAACCAGAAGATTGATTTCGGGGAAATTCTCCTTTATTTGTGAATAAGCTGTTTTGAAAGCTCTTTTTTGGTTCTGAGTCAGATCCAATGCCAGAAAAGGTTCATCAAATTGAACCCATTTGGCTCCATTGGAAATTAACATCTTAAGCATATCATAAATTACAGGAAGAAGATTTTCCAATAGGTTGATCCGGTCGAAACCTGGTTCCTTTTCCTTTCCAAGGAGAAGATAGGATACGGGGCCCAGCAATACTGGTTTTGTGATAATGCCTGATTTCTTCGCTTCAAGGAATTCGTCTAAGAATTTTAAATTAATGAGATTAAATTCTTGATTTTTATAAAATTCGGGTACGATATAGTGGTAGTTAGTATCAAACCATTTGGTCATCTCCATTGCAGTAATGTCAGCGTTCCCTTCCTGGTAACCCCGGGCCATTGCAAAATACAAATCAAGCTTTGATTTGCCTGAATTACGAACCAGGCTGTCATATCGTCTGGGAATGGCATTAATTGCAAACGTCATATCCAATACATGGTCATAAAATGAAAAATCGTTGGAAGGGATCAAATCAATGCCCATATCCTTTTGCAATAACCAGTTTTTCTGTCTGATCTCAATACCTGTCTGTATTAAGTGGTCATAAGAGACTTTTCCTGACCAATATCCTTCAACGGCTTTTTTTAATTCTCTGTTGTCGCCTATGCGAGGATATCCTAAATTATGAGTTATCATTTTTAATATGTTTTAATTGTCATAATGCCTTTAAGCAAAGATAATTAATTTGAAATTAAGATATGCATATCTTTTTATCTTTTTAAATACCTTTATATAAAAAAGAAATAAATTCAAATAATTGGAGACGGATACAGCAATTCGCCATTTACAATTTGAGCCGGTGAGGAGAAAGCATTTTTCGTGCAGTACTTACAATATTTTTTACAGTAATGCCATAATGTTCATATATCTCCTTATAAGGAGCACTGGAACCGAATTTTGATATCCCGATTACTTTGCCCTGATCACCTACCCACTCACACCATCCCTGAGGTGATGCTGCTTCCACTGCAAGCCTCGCTTTTATGCCTGCAGGCAATACTTTATCGCGATACTCCGGTTTCTGCATTCTGAACAAATCCCAGCTTGGCATACTCACTATACGGGCATCAATAGAATCTTTCGTGAGTTCATGCCTGGCTTCAAGAACAAGTTGTACTTCCGAACCGGTAGCGATCAAAATTATATCTGGTTTACTGCCTTGTTCCTTAGACAGTACGTATGCTCCTTTTATCACTCCATCGGCAGATGCAAGAATGTTTCGATCAAAAACCGGCAATTTTTGCCTCGACAAGACCAGCATTGTCGGACCTTTTGTATTTTGAATAGCCACACGCCATGCGTATGCAGCTTCGTTAGCATCGGCAGGACGAATAAGACACATGCCGGGCATTGCTCTGAAAGAAGCAAGGTGTTCAACAGGCTGATGCGTGGTGCCATCTTCTCCTAACCCAATGGAATCATGCGTCATCACGTAAATTACTGGCAGCTGCATAATGCAGGCAAGCCGTATTGCAGGCCGTGCATAATCTGTAAAAATGAAAAAAGTCGCGGCATAAGGACGTATGCCTCCATGGACGCTCATTCCTGAACTGGCTGCACACATCACATGTTCTCTTATCCCCCAGTCCATATTCCGGTTTCCATACTTTCCTTTTTCGAAATAACCTGATGATTTGATCAGCGTTTTCGTGGAAGGTTCCAGATCAGCGCTTCCGCCCATTAGCCACGGCAAATGTGCTGCTACAGCATTGATAACGCCCGCCGATACTTCTCTCGTTGCTTTTGGTCCGTCTGAGGGTTTATAGAAAGGGATTTCGTTGTCCCAGCCTTTTGGCAGGACCTGCTGAAGAAAATCATTCAACTGTTTCGCCAGATCAGGATATGCTTTTTTATAATCGCCGAATTTCTTATTCCATTTTTCTTCCAGGGCTTTCCCCTTTTCAATAGCAATTTTCATATGTGATTTTACCTCATCAGGAACCCAAAAGAATTTATCTTCGGACCATCCGTAGAATTTTTTTACCAGTTTTACCTCCTCAGCGCCTAAAGGTGAACCATGAGCTTCTGATGTATCCTGTTTATTTGGTGATCCGTAACCTATATGTGTCCTTAAAATGATCAGAGATGGCTTATCAGTCACCGCCTTTGCTTTAGTAAATGCTTCAGATATTGCCGTTAAATCATTCCCTCGGTCGCCCAGATCCTGAATATGCCAGTGGTAAGCTTCAAAACGCTTGCCGACGTCATCTGAATATGTAAGGGATGTGTTTCCTTCAATTGTGATGTGGTTATCATCATACAGGACGATAAGCTTTCCCAACCCAAAATGTCCGGCTATGGAAGCAGCTTCATTGGAAGCACCTTCCATAAAGTCTCCGTCGCTGCAGAACACGTATGTATTATGATCAATTATTGTATGTTCTTTAGTGTTAAATATGGCTGCCAGATGTGCTTCAGCAATCGCCATACCCACTGCATCCATGAATCCTTGTCCCAACGGCCCGGTTGTAGTTTCTATACCAGGTGTGAGACCGTATTCCGGATGTCCCGGT
The DNA here is from genome assembly GCA_963791065.1 of uncultured Bacteroidales bacterium. Classification (GTDB taxonomy): domain Bacteria; phylum Bacteroidota; class Bacteroidia; order Bacteroidales; family VadinHA17; genus LD21. Next base: position 420,078 of record CAWBQN010000018.1, on the reverse strand, counting down.
GTATTACTCCCCCATTGCCTGAAGTTTTTTATATCATCAAGAGATATTTTATATCCCACTAAATGCAGAATAGCATATTGTAACATAGAGGCATGTCCATTTGAAAGCACGAAACGGTCACGGTTGAACCAGTTTGGGTTGGCAGGATTGTAATGCATGTGCATCATCCATAAAGCATATGCTGCGGGAGCCAGTGCCATTGGAGTCCCGGGGTGTCCTGAATTGGCTTTCTCCACTGCATCAATGGCAAGGCATCGGATCGTGTTGATACATTTTTCTTCGATTTTCATTTTATAACAGTTTCATAATCTGTTCAGGTTATTTTTCCTTCTGCGGAAACTCCCGGAACATTGTCGGGTTAACCTTCAGATAATATTAACATTTTATAGAGTTTTTAGTTGTTGACTGATACGGATATAACATATTTATATCCTGAAATATATTCGTGATTAATGTATAGTTGCACTTCACTACACCTTTGCATCATGCTTGTCCGCGACTCCGTCAGGCGGCAAAATATCAGGCATATCAAGACGCGCAACGCCAATTCTTTTGTCAGCCATACCATAATAAACATCGAATCGGTGCGGCAAACCAAGATCATCACGACGGTCAATACCGGTCGGGAACACTACATTTGAAATAGTGCCCTGACGTTCATGTTTTAGTTCTGGTTTCAATACCGGTTTCACTGAACGATAGTGTATCACTTGCGGATGATCCTTCGATAATACCATCACACCGGCCGAATAGCATAATTGCTTCTCCTCTTTGTTCTTATCAGGCAATTCACTTACTCCGTGGTAAAGGATAAGCCAACCATGCCTGGTAAGGACTGGCGGAGTTCCTCCGCCAATTTTAAGTCTTTCCCATGGCGACACAGGTGTTGCAAGCCGGTGATGTGAATTAAATAAACCGATGTGATCAGGTTCAATATCATTAGAAGGCATCGGGCAATAAGAAATCCAAATGCTCTCATGGTCCAGGTCCACTTCCCTCGTCTTGGCCTGGAGGGCAGTTTCTTCAGGTCTGGTACCCTGAAAAAGAGGCCGGTGAAGGATAGCCAACTGCAATTTCCCTGAATGATTAGGAATCGCAACGGGGAAGAGGCTTGCGTCCTTATTGTCCACATTAACGAAATCTACACCATTGTCTGATTCGAAGTTAACTAATCCAAGGCGTTTCCAGTGAAATAAATCAGCCGATACAGCTATGGCGATCCGGGGTCCTTTGGGAGAAAGCGCGGTGTAAGTCATCATATAGCGTTTCAGTGGCTCCAGAAAGGTGATACGAGGATCTTCGCAACCACCGCTGCCGTCAGATCGAAGCTCATAATCTGCCTCAGGCTCAAGAACAACACCCATCCGTTTGACTCCGGACGGATCACCGTCTTTATTAAAAAGAACCGTTGCTATGCCTATGCGAGAATAATTGCCCTTTGCGACTAACCGTGGAAACAGGTAAAGGTTGCCATCCGGACCACGTGCAGCGGCCGGATTCAGGACCCCTTCCACTTCCATCGGGTTACCGGGTTCAGGCTCCATCATCAGCCCGAGACGTTTCAGTTTAATTCCACTCATCTCTTCTCCTGCTTGTTAAGGTTTATGCTATTATCGTCTCCCAGACGTCCAGATCAAAAACAATTAATTTTTTTACCATAATAAAATATCTATTAATCTATTCCGGAAGTGCGATTTCCAATAATGTAACCTCTTTTCGCGGTTTAAAGGTACATACTCCTACTACCGCAGGTAAAAGGTAAACATCTCCTTTTCCGATAATATAAATCGCGCCGTCATATTCTATCAGCCCATCGCCATCTGTGCATACCAATAGTCGTGGTACACCTGATTCACCGACAGTAAACGGCGATTTTCCACGAAGACGCCACAAGCGAAAATAATCACAATGAAAAAGCATCTCATTCCTGACAGGTGTTATTGCTTCAACTACCGGCACCACCGGTTTTATAGCACTTTGCGTAAAATCAATACATGCAAGCGCCTGATCGACCTGGAGTGACCTTGGTTTACCTGTATTTGCATCAATGTGGTTCCAGTCATACAATCGGAATGTCACATCACTGTTTTGTTGAACCTCAAACACTACAACATCTCCGCCAAGCGAATGAACCGTTCCTGACGGGTTAAAAACACCATCGCCGGGTTTAGGGATGAAGTATGCCAAATGATCAGCAACTGTCCCGTTTTTGAGAGACTGTTTTAAATTGTCAGCTGTAGTCCCTGTTTTAAGTCCCGCATAAATGCGACTATCCGGCCCTGCCTCCAACACGACCCATGCTTCAGTCTTGCCATGTTCACCAACCGGCAGATAGTCCTTTTTAAGATCAGAAGGATGCACCTGCACTGAAAGCATTTCATGCACATCGAGGAACTTAAGCAACAGAGGAAATCGTTTGAAATGTCCTGCCGGTTTTCCGAGCAGCTTCTGCTGCTCCTTCTCCATCAATTGATTGATAGTCTGTCCTTTGAGTGGTCCATTAGCAACAAGGCTCTGATGGTCCTCCCGGTCGCTGAGAATCCATGCTTCCCCAATTGGACCGTTACCTGGCAGAGGTGCAGAGAGCAGATCAGCCAAATGCCTGCCTCCCCAGAGCCTGTACTGATAAATCGGCTCGAATTTCAACGGATACAGGGGTATCTGACTCCTGGAATGTATTTGTGATTTTCGTGCTCATTTCTTTTCTATTTCCTGCATTGTATTTACCCTGTCGTGCAGCCCGGTTACAACTTGCACGATGATACAGTGCCTGTTGCGCCGCTGACACATTGGCCTCCTCTCCATGCCAGATCTCCAGAGCCGGTTGCTGGATTGCGCGGGCAAACGAAAACGACAATGCCCATGGTAATCGCGACTTAAATCTGACATTCATTGCATTCAAACGAGCCGAGGCCAATTCACCGGATTGGCCACCCGACAAAAAGGCAATCCCCGGAACTGCAGCAGGGACAGCTCGCAAGAGACACTCCACAGTGATGTCGGCTACTTCATCCACTGATTCCTGTTTAGGACAGGTCAATCCGGGAAGCACCATATTGGGTTTCAGGATCATACCTTCCAGTGTCACACGTTGTTTATAAAGCTGTCTGAAAACTGTTCTACAGAACTTCCTCTGTTACTTCAAAGCACTGTTCCAGAGAATGATCGCCATCCATGAGTACCTCAGGCTCAACGACAGGGACAAATCCTGCTTCCTGGCATAAGGCAGCATAACGGGCCAATGCATGCGCATTAGCCTCTATGCAACCACGGCTGGGAATACCATTTCCTATGGCAATCACTGCCCGCCACTTGGCAAAACGGGCGCCCATTTGAAAATATTCCCGGAGGCGGTCGCGTAATCCATCCAGACCCTCGGTTATTTTCTCTCCCGGGTGACCTGCCATATCCTTTGCACCGGCATCAACTTTGATTCCGGGGATGATTCCCAAATCGGTGATGGCTTTAATAAATAAAGTCCCATCTTTTTTCTTCTGCCTGATCGTTTCGTCGTAGAGGATAAGACCACTAATACATTCACCCAGACCAGGTGTTGTTATAATCATTTCCCGATAGGAACGCCGGAACTCCTCTGTTTGAGGAATCCCTGCCGCTGCAAATCTTTTATTGCAGGTTGGATTACTTTCATCCATTGCCAGCAGGCCTTTGTCGTTGGCTACCAATGTTTTTGCAGTTTTTATAATCTCTTTTAAATTCATCATTTATATCTCACATATTTTATCAATTCTTAATAGATTGTGATGCTTTATTTTTTTAAAGCCTTCATTAATGATTTTACCGAGCCTTCACTTTCAAGAGTTACTTTGCTGTTCCTTATCATATTATTATCTGATTCTATTCTGAATGTGAGATGGAGCTTGTAACGTACGTTACTGCCTTTTGTCAGCAAATCAAATAGTGTTTTGCCCACTTCTTTAAAAGAAATTGTTATTGGGATTGTCAGGTCGGTAATACTTTTTGCCTTTACATCAATATTATTAGGAATTATTCCCTTAATCCATTGATTGTCTTCAATGGAAAGCTCATAAGCGATGTTCTCTGCTTTGAACAGAAATACATTTTTGTTATTTATTGAAACTAGCAACTGGACCACTGCTCTTGAGAAATTAAGTGAATCTATTTTGAAGTGCTCAGCATTTACCTCCGGAATATAGATCCTCGGGATTAATCTTTTAATGTCAACATTAAATTGCTTTTTAAAGAAAAGACGAGTAAAGAAAGATCCCTGAAAATGAAATTCAACGGAATCGGCATTTTCCCGTTCATTTGCTTTCATAACCGAAGAAATTGAATCATTGAAAAAGGTGATTGGAAGCGAAATCTGGCTGCTTGCATTTCTTTTCAGTGAAATTGATTTTTTGAAATGATCTTTCAATATCTCAGTATCATTGATAAAAATCCTGTAATGCAAACTGTCTATAGTGAATGACAGCGGAAGTTGGTTTTTGATATCCAACTTAACCGTCATTTCTGTTTTCCTGGAAGTAAGGGAGGTTATATTTAAATCTGACAACTCCAGTCGCGGCAGCAAAAATGTTTTGTTTGGGTCCTTATCGCGTACATAGTTCCAATATCGCCAGATAAAAAACGAAGCAATTATGGCTATGAACAAAAACAAAAGTGTTAAAATAATTTTCTTTATCATAAATTATGAATTTTTCTTCTTATCTGGTCTGTCCATGTGGAAATCTCAAATACGGGTAAAGACTGTTCGAAATGTGTGGATTTGCGGTCAGTACGATGAATACTTCGGATCCCAAAATCCGTTGCACCATCAACGTGCTTCTGCTTTTACAACATATTCAGCTGGTACCATGTTAAATACCGAGCGCTATCAGGAAAACATAGAGTTCACTAAAAATTCCATATTCGGCTGAATATCTGCTCTAAAGCAGGTCTGTTGATAATATAACCTGATCGCCCGGATATTGAACACCTGGATCATTTTCGGCCGTTATAAATATTTTAACCGGATTAAATGAGGATACTGTTTTTAAAGAGGCCTTCAATTTTTTCGACAGGAAGCTTTTCGAACTATTTAACTGACCTATATTTTTTGTCAGACCGTCGTTTGTGACCATCCATACAACATATGTTTGTTTTTGGGGCTGTAGCCGTTCGACCTCAGCTAAATTGGTTATAGATATTTTAATAACATAATTCTTGTTATTGTCTCTGCTTACTTTTACGGAACCTTGTGCTGCCGGAACGACTGATGATGTAGAAAAAGTCATTTTTGTGGCACATGATGTGGAAAAAGCTACTATTAGTGTTATTATAACACCTAATGAAACATTTCTTGTCGCGTAATTGATCCTTGTTGCTTTCATAATGATTTTATATTAACTAACTACAGAAAAAAATTAGTCACCCTCCTGTTTTACCCCGTCATATCTAACAGCACAGGTCCGGTTCTAAAGTTAAGAACAGATAACCGGTTGAGCATTACAAAAAATTTAATAAAAGTTGTATTATTCACATATTTTAGAGCGCTACTGTTCCGATTGAATCAATACATTCGTATGTGCGAGCTACAAAATAATTGTGTGGTATCTGAATAAGATTACGATCCATAATCTAAAAATTTACAGTCAGAAACCGATGGAGGCTTCAATCATAAAACCATCAAATTTTCCTCCTGAACGGATATCTGTGGATTTAAAGTTTTTATAAAATTGGCTGACGTATTCAGCTTTCAACATCAAATTTTTTGTTACAAACCATCCCAACGAACCTGCTGTGCGATTAATCGTTATATCACCCGGACTTAATGGCAGTGAAGCCACTAGAGAATTGAAGCGACCTCCAATCCAAAAATTTTCTTTTTGCTGCGGAAACCTGTAAATTAAATCAACTGCATACTGTTTTGCTGTCCGCATATCCACTTCAGTGATCATTCTTCCTTTTGCCATTTCATAAGTACCAAATAACTCCAGACCTTTATACTTAATGAATGGATTTAGCATAAAAGTAGTCACCTGTTCGCTGAACTGAGGATTGTATCTGCCTGACCAGGCATTGGCATTCGCTGTGGCAGTGGTGTTCTCCATAACATAGAAATAACGGGAACCTGTTCTGTCCCCAAAAAATAGTGTATTGCTTGCAGCGCTTTTATCAACATAAAAGGAGCCTGTGATCCTAAATCTTAAATCTTTATTAAGCTGTCTGTCATATCCCAGTTTGCCATGAAATGCCGGAGCGAATCTGTTCAATTTGCCGGTGGCGGTATCAATTTGAGATGATGAGAGAATTGTAGGATTGAGTTCACCATTGGTCATTCCAATCATGGCAATTATTCCATTTAAAGGATGATAGTAAACCTCGCCGCCGATTTCCGTTGCAAACTCGTCCATAATATAATTTTCTATGAAGGGATTGTTAATAGCATTCCCTCCGTCACTTCTCCTGAAATGCTGATCCCCGTAATCCACTTCGTAATCTCCCATCTTAATAGTAAGGCTTTTCATGATGTTATCAATTAAATCGCTTTTAATAAAAGGCAGTTTATCAAATTGAATATAACCACCTTTTACCCATGTTTCCTCGTGATGCCGGGTTGATAAATACATCGTAAGGTTCATCCTGATGCCATCAGCCAATTGGGCATCAATATTCAGATTAGCCATGGCACGGTTGAATCCATGCGTAATTGAAACCAGTTGATTGGTGTTAACACCATTAACATCATAAACAGGCACTGCACTATTTTGATGCTTGAGTCCCTGAAAATCCTGTGTAAAATTGCCTCCGACTCTTACTGCAAATCCTGAAAATGGAATTGTATCAATTTTAGTGGTTTCGTAAATATTTACGCCCATTTTATTATTTGGACGAAAATAATGCAAAGGCTCCTGTTGTGCCTTCAACACACCAGAAACAATGAAAAAAAATAGGATAAGTTTATTTTTCATCATGTGTATTATTTAATAATTAAAACAATTTAAGTTTCCCCGGCGCTATCGATACTAAATTCAGAGCTGTTCCCTCGCTGATTCCAATTCCTTCCGTTGTTCACCGGTTATTTCAGGATATTCCAGTTTAAGTTCATTAAGTGTATCAAGGAAAATCTGTGAAACAATAAGCCGTGCATTTTCCTTATCATCGGCAGGAACTATGTACCATGGAGCAAGGTCAGTACTTGTCGCATTCAGACAAGCCTCATAAGCTTTCATATAATCATCCCAGTATTTCCTCTCATGGATATCGGAGATGTTGAATTTCCAGTTTTTGTCCGGATCATCAATCCGTTCGAGAAAACGAATTCTCTGCTCTTCTTTTGACAGGTGGAGGAAGACTTTGATGATCCTTGTACCATTACGATACAGATGCTCCTCCAGTTCTGTGATGGAACGATACCGATCCTTCCAGAAGGTCTTCCTGTTGAGGAATTCATCAGGAAGTCCCTGAGCACTGAGAATCTCAGGATGCACACGAACTATAAGCACTTCCTCATAGTAGGAACGGTTGAAGATGCCTATCTTTCCCCGTTCCGGTAACCGGTAAGTGGTACGCCAAAGGAAATCGTGCTCCAGTTCCTCCGCACTCGGTTGTTTGAAACTGAATACCTGGCAGCCCTGTGGATTTATTCCTGACGTGACATGCCGGATTATGCCATCCTTGCCGGCAGCATCCATCCCCTGAAGAATCAGAAGTAAGGCATAACGGTTTGAAGCATAAAGAAGGCGCTGTAGTGAGTCCAACTCCTCAACATGTCTTTCCAGCAGTTTTTTATATTTCTTCCCGGACTTAAAAAAAGGATTCACAATCGTAGGCCACTCATTGATTTTGATCTTTTCGCCGGGACGTACCCTGAAATCTTTTGATTTTATTTTCATTTTCATTTATTTTATGACAGGCATATCCGATAAGCAAGCAATTTCACACGGTCATTCATGTGTTCCTGCCACCTTATTCAAACCTGATTTTGCATTACAATGATTTCATATCCTTTTCCAATGCTGCCACTTTTGCAAGACGGCGACTGAATCTTTCAGCTCCAACGAAACGGGCGTTCAGAAAAGCATCGACTAAATCAAGAGAGAGGGCAGATCCTGTGACATGTCCTCCCAAACAAAGAACATTCATGTCGTCGTCTTCCACCCCCTGATGCGCGGAGAAGAAATCCGTGATCAATGCCGCACGTACACCGGGCACCTTATTTGCCGCAACGCATGCCCCTACTCCACTAGCGCAGATGGCTACGCCTCTGGTGATCTCACCCTTAGCTACAGCTCTGGCCAGAGGCACAACATAATCAGGATAGTCATCTCCGAGTGACCAGCTTATGGGCTCCGAAATCTTTCACTTCATAACCGGCGGAATCAAGAGCTGCTTTCACCAGCTCTTTCAACTCAAATCCTCCATGGTCGGCAGCAATGCCAATGCGCATCTTTTCTTTCCGGCGCCCGGTACTTTCCTTTTCTACTTTTTTCCCTCTTTCCATTTCCAGTTGAGAATTTCCGGCATGTCTATACCATTCTTGTTTATATATTGCTTATGTTCAATGAGTTTATCCTGTACAATCTTCTTCAGCGCTGCGCCGCTTTCACCCAATTTGGGAAGCCGGTTTATCACATCCTGTACAAGGTGAAATCTGTCGAGATCATTTAAAACAGTCATGTCGAAGTACGTCGTAATCGTACCTTCTTCCTTGTACCCTCTGACATGCATGTTTTCATGGTTGGTCCGGCGGTATGTCAGCCGGTGCACCAGCCATGGATATCCGTGGAAAGCGAAGACAATCGGTTTATCCCTGGTGAACAGAGCATCAAAATCCTGATCGCTCAACCCGTGTGGATGTTCCGTTTCGGGTTCCAGCTTCATCAGATCCACAACATTGATCACCCGGATTTTCAGATCGGGAAGATATTCACGGAGGATGGAAACAGCAGCCAGAGTTTCGAGGGTAGGTACATCGCCACAACATGCCATCACTACGTCCGGTTCCTTGCCCTGATCACTGCTGGCCCATTGCCATATCCCAATCCCTCTGGTACAATGTTCAATCGCAGCATCCATGGTCAACCATTGAGGTGCCTCATATTTGCCTGCAATGACAACATTGACATAATGCCGGCTCCTCAGACAATGATCCCATACCGACAGCAGACAGTTAGCATCGGGAGGAAGGTACACACGTACTATTGAGGCTTTCTTGTTTACCACATTATCGATAAATCCCGGGTCCTGATGAGTAAACCCGTTATGAGCCTGCTGCCAGACATGGGAGGCAAGCAGGTAATTCAGTGAAGCAATTTTCCGCCTCCAGGGCAATCCTGCAGTAACCTTAAGCCACTTCGCGTGCTGGTTGAACATCGAATCGATTATATGAATAAACGCCTCGTAGCAATTAAACAACCCGTGCCTTCCGGTAAGCAGATATCCCTCAAGCCAACCTTCACATTGATGTTCACTCAGCATCTCTATAACCCGACCATCTGATGCAAGGAACTCATCATTATCCTTCGTCAGGGCTTCCCACTGCCGGTTAGTTGTCTCAAAAACGGCATTCAACCGGTTGGAGAGCGTTTCGTCAGGACCAAATATCCGGAAGTTACGTTGCTTCCGGTTAAGTTTAATCACATCGCGAAGGAACTCGCCGAGTACATGGGTGTCAGCAACATTGACTGATCCTGGCGCCGGCACATCCACCGAATAGTTGTGAAAGTCGGGCATAATCAAATCGTGCAGCAATAATCCGCCGTTGGCATGAGGATTGGCGCCCATTCTTCGTTCACCTTCAGGTGCCAGCTCAGCCAGTTCCGGCAAAAGACGGCCGCTTTCATCGAAGAGTTCTTCGGGCTTATAGCTCTTCATCCAGTCTTCAAGCAGCTTCAGGTGGCCGGGATGTCCGGAATCTACCAGTAATGGGATCTGATGTGCCCGGAAAGTACCTTCGATTTGCAACCCGTCAACTACTTTTGGTCCGGTCCAACCCTTGGGTGAGTTGAAGACGATCATCGGCCAGTATGGTCTGGTGACATTGTTTTTGTCGCGTGCACTATTTTGTATTTTTTGTATGCTCTCGATGGCCTTTTCTAAGGTGCCGGCCATAAGTTGATGCATCATTTCCGGATCATCGCCTTCCACATAGTAAGGAATCCAGCCATAGCCACGGAGCAGTTGATCAAGCTCGTCATGGCTGATACGTGCCAGAATGGTCGGGTTTGCTATTTTATATTCATTCAGATGCAGGATCGGCAATACAGCTCCGTCGGTAACCGGATTCAGGAATTTATTGGAGTGCCATGCCGTTGCCAATGGTCCGGTTTCAGCTTCGCCGTCACCGATAATGCACGCAACGATCAGTCCCGGATTATCGAATACAGCTCCAAAAGCATGGCTGAGTGAATAGCCCAGTTCTCCGCCTTCATGGATCGATCCCGGACATTCCGGTGAAACGTGGCTTGGAATTCCACCCGGAAACGAGAATTGAGTGAACAGCTTTTTCAGACCTTCTTCGTCCTGGCTGATATCCGGATAAATTTCACTGTAAGTGCCTTCGAGGTAAGTGTTACCCACCAGTGCAGGGCCTCCATGGCCGGGACCTGCAATGTAGAACATATCGAGGTTATACTTCTTAATGATCCGGTTCAAATGCACATAAATAAAGTTCTGCCCGGGTGTGGTGCCCCAGTGTCCGAGCAGCATCTTTTTCACATGCGCAAGTTTCAGCGGTTCCCGGAGCAAAGGATTATGACAGAGGTAGAGCTGGCCGACCGACAGATAGTTGGCGGCCCGCCAGTAAGCATTCATTTTTCCCAGAAGTTCCTGTGAAAGTGGATTTTTCTGTTTCATTTCTTAATATTTTATCCGGTTAACAGCCCCATGGAGGCCAGTTCTGAGGACGTCGATAAATAATCTTTATGATGAATACTTCTTATCCCTAAATCCCGGGCAACATCGACGAACATCTGAGTATTTTCAATAAATACAACTTGTTTAGCCGGCACCTGGGCAATATCCAGGGCAATACGGAATATATCGGCATCGGGTTTGCGAAAATGAACAAAACAGGAAGAGATGTAAAAGTCGACAAACCGGTTCAAATGAAATTTCTTTATCCTGTATACATTCAACTCCCGAGCTTCGTTGTTGACAACTGCAATTTTCAAACGGTTTTGTTCTTTCAGCTTTTGTATAAACTCAATCATCTCAACAAAAGGAGTGGACTGGGCAAACATAAAATCACGGAATTGAACGGGTGTGAAATCACGCTTCCGGTAAAACACAATCCGGTCAAGATATTCACTCATTGTGAGCTTTCCCTCTTCGTAGGTAACGAAAGTGAGATGATGACGTTCCTCCATATCATCAAAGTCCAGATTAAAAACCTTCGCAGCTGCTCTTCGCGACTCATGTCCCCATCCATTGGACAGCATCACACCACCAATATCCAAAAATAATGTTGAGACCGGAACTGGCTTTTTCATTTTTTTCCAGATAATTCTATTTGTGATGGCCAATGATGTCCATCTTTGAAGAACCCATAAGCTTCTTTAGGTCCCCAGGTACCAGCTGCATAATTTGGGAAATCAACAGGATGCTTTTTCTGCCAGGTGTCAAGTATCGGCATTATTATTTTCCAGGCTGCTTCAACCTGATCAGCACGCATAAAAAGAGTGGCATCGTTTTTCATAACGTCCCAGAGTAATGTTTCATAAGCCTCGGGTATAGGTAATGAAAAGCTTTCCTGGTAATTAAACTGCATTGTCACTGGTTTTAACAATAACCGGGTCCCCGGTTGCTTTGCCTGAAAACGCAGTTCAATACCTTCGTCGGGCTGAATAGACATTATCAGGCTGGAAGATTGCCAATCGAGAGTCGCTTCAGAAGGAAAAGACTTATGGGGTACTGCCCGGAATTGTATTGTAACTTCCGATGTCTGTCGTGGAAGGCGCTTCCCGGTTCGAAGATAAAAAGGCACATCCTGCCAACGCCAGTTATCAACGAACAGTTTGAGTGCGACAAATGTCTCGGTCAGAGAATCAGGTGACACACCGCTTTCCTTGCGATAGCCACATACTTTTTTGCCTCCGGCTGAACCCTTTCCATATTGGCCGCGAATTACGAACTGATCTGCCATATTTTTCGGTATTGGCCGCACCGCATGAAGAACATCCACTTTCTTGTTACGTATTTCATCAGCGTCAAACGAGACCATGGGTTCCATAGCTACCAGGCACAATAATTGCATCAAATGATTCTGCACCATATCTCTTAGTGCTCCTGCTTTCTCGTAATACTCTCCACGATGCTCCACACCCAGATCTTCAGCAACCGTAATGGTCACATAATCAACATACCGTCTATTCCAAAGGGGTTCAAAGAGCGGGTTGGCAAAACGAAACGCAAGAATATTCTGCACAGTCTCTTTACCCAGGTAATGATCAATTCTGAAGATCTGAGATTCCCTGAAACTATCAGTAAGAATCTTATTCAGTTTCAGAGCTGATCCGATGTCGTGTCCGATTGGTTTTTCTATCACAATACGTGCCCGATCCCGATCGTCGGCAAGTCCGGCTACCTTCAGATGTTTCGGAATTTCTCCAAACATCACAGGCGGTGTTGCCATGTAAAAAATGAGCTGAGCTCTTGCGTTCCACTCTTTTTCCAGGTAAGCGCATTGCTCTTTTAATAATGTATAAATTCCGGGTTTTGTAAAATCTCCCTGTCTATAATAAATATGCCGGGTAAATTTCGACCAGACTTTATCATTGACTTTCCCTTTTCTTGAAAATTTTTTAATGCCGTCCCGGAAACGTTTATGCAATTCCTTATCGGTGAGTTTTATCCTGTCGAGAGCTATTATTGAAAAATTCAGAGGCATGCTCAAGTCCTGGTACAGGTCAAAAAGAGATGGCACCAGTTTTCTCCAGGTAAGATCGCCTGATCCTCCAAAAATTGCAAAGATTGTTGGTTTAAGCTTTGTATTTGTTTTCATCATGATCCTTTAAGCCATTCTGTGTGATATGTTCCTTTAGCGTCTATACGTTCGTATGTATGAGCTCCGAAATAATCGCGTTGCGCCTGGATAAGATTTGCAGGAAGCCACGAACTGCGATATGCATCGATATACCCGAGGGAAGCCATAATAGCGGGTATGGGGATGCCCATGGTTCCAGCCTGGCAAACGATCTGACGCAGATCCTCCAGGTTCTTTTTAACTTTTTCAGAGATGTTCGTATCGAGCAGCAAATTCAGCAGGCCCGGTTTTGCATGGAAAGCTGCCTGGATATCTTCAAGTACAGCTGCCCGAATGATGCAACCGCCACGCCATATCCGGGCCACTGCTTCATTATCGAGATGATATCCGTATTTATCTGAAGCTGCAGTGAGAAGAGCAAACCCTTGTGCATAAGCAGTCATCGCCGATACATAATATGCATTACGCAACTGTGACAGGAACAGTTCACTATTGCCTGTGAAATTTATTTCCTGATGCCTGAATATTTTGTCTGCCATCCGGCGTTGTTCTTCAAATACCGATAAGTCGCGCATAGCAACAGCAATATCGATTGTCGGAACCGGCACCTGCAGTTCCATAGCGCTTTGTGAAGTCCACATGCCAGTACCCTTTTGCCGGGCTACATCAAGAATTTCATCAATCAGCCGCTTGCCTGTTCTCTCATCTGCCTTACCGAATATATTGCCGGTTATTTCTATGAGAAAACCATTCAATTCACTATTATTCCATTCACTGTAAACAGTTTTCAGTTGATCATCTGAATAACCAAGTACAAGCTTCATCAGTGCATATGTCTCGGAGATCAGCTGCATCAAACCATATTCAATGCCATTATGCACCATCTTAACAAAATGGCCTGACGATAAGGGTCCTAAATATGTAACGCAAGGTTCACCATTCACTCTGGCGGCAACAGCTTCAAGGATCGGTTTTACTCTTTCATAAGCTTCTTTCAGGCCGCCAGGCATAATACTTGCGCCGAGCCTGGCACCTTCCTCTCCCCCGGATATTCCCATTCCCATATAAAGAATTCCTTTTTCTTTTAACCTGAGGGTGCGCAGGTTGGTGTCTTTAAAATATGAGTTGCCTGAATCAATTATAAGATCTTCCTTCTGAAGATATGCCAGCATTTCATTTATGACAGAATCTACAGGCGCTCCTGCAGGAACAAGCAGGATTATTGCACGGGGCGAACGAAGGCTTGAGATAAACTCCTGAAGAATACCTGTGCAAAAATATCTCTTTTCTGTGCTTCCTTTCTCAGGGCTTCGACTTTGTCGGGATCATTGTCATAGCCAGCCACTGAGAAACCATGATCGGCCATGTTTAATAAAAGATTGCGTCCCATGACCCCTAAACCCACCATTCCAATCTCATATAGATTTAAATTCTTTGTTGCCATGATATTAAAATTATTGTTGCCAGATGATCAGAGAAGCATCAAAAGGGACTGAAAGGGACCGGTACTTTGGATGCAACTTATCAGGTCATGCAGCAAACCATTTTGGGACCGGTTTAATTACTTTTCTTTGTCGGAACTATGAAAAGAGGTATGGTTGTATGATGCAGAACTTTTTCCGTAACACTTCCCATTACTACGTTTTCCAGCCATTTCCGGCTGTGAGATCCAACAACAATAATATCTGCACTTTCCTCTTTAGCAGTTTCTAAAATAGAATCAGCAAAATCACCTTCTTTAACGAGGGTCTGAATTGTCTTATCGCCAAGGTGTTGTTTTGATTTATCAAGAAATTGCAGTGATGCTTGTTTCAATCCATCTGTATTATTCAATTGTACCGGACCTACGTCGATATAGCCATTGAAGCCCATTATTGGCGAATATCCTGCTGAAGCGTAGAAAACAGGGTCCGTTATTACGTGCAATAATATTACTTCGGCATTCATGGATTTTGCCATTGAAAAACCTACTTCTGCCACTTTTTGTGCAGTTGGATTATAGTCCAGCGCTATTAATACTTTTTTCATTTTATTTGTCTTCATACTATTATATATTTAAAAGATATTCTGATCACAGAAATTTTTCATAGGTACCCTTCCTAAGCGGTCCGAAAAGCGCATTCAGGCATTAAATGCTCCCAGACTCCAGATATCTTCTGCGTTTATCCGTAAATGATAATTAGGAAATGATAATACTGGAATATTGGCCTTGTTTATCATCTGATGCGCAAAGTTGCCTAACAGCAAATTAGAGGCACTCTTCTCCTGCTCAGTCATTATTGAAATCAGATCAGCATTGATTGATTGAGAATAATCGAGAGTTAAATCAGTAAGGTTTTTGCCCTGAAGATGTTCAACGGTATATGGAATTTTATGAGTGTCAAAGTAAGAAGCCACCTGTTGGGCATATTGATGAAGTTTCTTCTCAATGCTCTTTAAATTTGAAAGTCGTATAGTCAGAAGATGGATTTTTGAACTAAAAACTTTTGCAAGCTCAACAGTATATGGGACCTTTTCCCGGGTCTGAAAAGTAATATCCAGGGGTAGTACAATATTATCAATATTCGAAGGTACCTTGCTTCTTCTGACAGTTATCACAGGATTCCTAGAATGAGAGGTGATTTTGTACGCATTGCCTCCAATAAACAATTCTTCAAAACCAGAAGCACCATGAGTAGAAAGCACTGTCAGCGGGTCTTCGTACTTTTCTGCCAGGTCTGCTATTTCCTTAAATATCTGACCTTCCTTAATATTGTAATCCATATTACAATTTATATTGCCTTTGTCTCTGCATTTTTTAAGGATATTCTCAAATTTCGTTTTTGCAAGCTGGCTCTCCTTTTCAATCAGTTCAGTATTATTACCGGTATTCTTTCCAATAACATGAATCAATTGAATATTTGCTCCGGCTTTTTTTGCGAGCATCAATGATAAATCCAAACCGGTTAATGACTCATCTGAGAAATCCAGGGGAATGATAATTGTTTTCATGATTCAGTAATATTATTTTAAATGATGGAAGAATTCCAAAGTCGCTTCAGAAGGAGTTCAGGTAGTAAAGGCATGGAGGAATTAATTATAATATCACTAATTGATATTAATACCAACGATATAACAGAATTTTGATGGTTTTGTTTAAACTGGTTTTTACATTCCGGATATAAGAATGCAGCTGAACTTTAGACTGGCGCGGAATTGTAATCCTTGCCACAAATCCAGGTCAGAAGGGCTTTGCTTAAAGCTCATTAACGATGAGTCCGTCTTTGATCTGTAATACTCTGTCAGACATGGATGCGAGCTGGCGGTCGTGAGTGACTATTACAATGGTCTGCCCGAAGGTATCCCTTAGCTTGAAGAAAAGTTTATGAAGCTCATTCTTATTTTCAGTATCAAGGTTCCCTGAGGGTTCATCTGCGAGAATAACGGACGGGTTATTTACCAGGGCTCTGGCTACTGCTACACGTTGTTGTTCGCCGCCACTAAGTTCCGACGGCTTATGTTCCAGGCGGTCGGTCAGGTTAAGAAATCCCAGCAGCTCAGAGGCCCTGCTCTCGGCTTCGATCTTACTTTTACCGGCAATATAGGCCGGGATACAAACGTTTTCCAGGGCAGTAAATTCAGGGAGAAGCTGATGAAACTGAAAAACAAATCCTATATTGTTATTTCGAAATGCTGCGAGAGATCTTCCTTTCAGACGGCTGATATCCGAATCGTTATAATAGATTGTACCGCCATCAGGGCGATCGAGTGTTCCGATTATCTGTAAAAGAGTCGTCTTACCCGCACCGCTTGCACCGACTATTGAGACTACTTCCTTATCCATGATTCGGATATCGATTCCCTTGAGAACCTTAAGGTTACCGTATGCTTTGGTGATTCCGGCAGTTGTGATCATAGTTTCAGGAAGGAAGCGGAAACATTTTTCCGTTATTAATCTTTTACCTCTTTATAATAATCATTAGATACATCAGGTGTTACTTCTTTTACTGTATCTTTATGTTCTTCGGTATTTTTCTTAATGTTATCCTTAATCTCCTGCGTATCATTATTAACAGCAGTTGCCATATCGTTCATGCTCTGACGAGCTTCCGACGTAACATCATTCATATCATTCTTAATGGATTGAGAGACGTCATTCATATCACTTTTAAGCTTCTCTGAATAACTGGTTACGTCTGTTTTTATTGATTCAGAAACATCAGTAAGATCTTTACGAAAATCACTGGTGCTTGTTTCAATCTCCCTCCTTATATCATCGGTTGCTTTCTTAAAATCGCGCATCCCTTTCCCGATAGTTTTTGCTATATCAGGAAGTTTTTCTGCGCCAAAAAGAAGAAGTGCAACAATGATGATAACAAATATTTCCGGTCCGCTCATAACAATTTATAATAAATGTTTCCCCTAATTGACCTGGCAAAGTTAGAAAAGTTTAATGATATTCCCATTGACTGAAATTCTTTAAAATAAAATAGGGACCTGCTCTCACATGTCCCTATAATTCATTTTTGCCAGATTTACAAAGTACCACTAAACATGGGCCTTGACTTTTATTTTAGCCTCTTCTGCGGGTTCATTTATTTTTGGTGTAGTGTCGTACATTAATGCAGTGGCAACGAATACTGAGGAATAAACACCCGTACCGATGCCAACAAGAAGTGCAAACATAAATCCGCGAATCACAGCACCCCCGAAGATGAACATGGCCACTATAGTGAGGATCACAGTTAAGGTTGTGTTTATCGTTCTGCTGAGAGTTGAATTTATGGCCATATTAAGAACCTCTCTCAGCGGTCTTTTCCTGTACAACGGAATATATTCCCTCAGCCTGTCGAACACTATCACCGTATCGTTCACGGAGAATCCGATAACTGTAAGGATAGCCGCTATAAACGCCTGGTCAATTTCCATAGAGAAAGGCATAAGCCCCCAGAAGATCGAATAAACACCTATAACAAGCAGAGTATCGTGAGCAAGGGACATAACTGCTCCGAAACCATATTGCCAGTATCGGAATCTCAGGAATATATAGAAGAAGATGAGTACGAGTGCAATGCCGACTGCATAGAAAGCGTTGATCGTGATATCTGCAGCCACAACAGGGCCAACAGTTTCTGAACTCACCTGATATTTATTGCTTAGAAAATCATCCTTTGAGACATTTGCACCTAAAAATCCCTTAAGCCCGTCATACAATTTGTTATTTACGTCTTCATCTACCCCGGATTCATTTATCTTATACTTTGTAGTTATTTTAACAGTATTGTTGCTGCCAAAAGTTACTACCTGTGGCAGCTCTCCGAATTCTGTATTCAGTTTAGCAGCAATATCCTCAGTAATAACGGGTTTATCAAATTTGATAACATAAGTCCGTCCTCCGGTAAAATCAATACCCGGATTCAATCCTCTGACAAATAACGAAACAACACCTGCGAGAAGGATAACTCCTGAAACAACATAAAAATACTTCCTCAGGCCTATGAAGTCTATCTTTGTGTTTTTGAACAGATTGGCAGTTATTTTAATTGAGAAGGTAAGTTGTCTGTTTTTTGCTAAGAGTCTCTCATAAATTATTCTTGTAACAAATATTGCTGTGAACATTGATGTCAGAATACCGATTACCAGTGTTGTAGCAAAGCCTTTTATCGGACCCGTTCCAAAAAGATATAGAACTATACCCGTAAGGATGGTTGTTACGTTAGAGTCAATGATAGCTGAGTAGGCATGGCGATAACCATCAGCAATTGCAAGCTTCATTCCCTTGCCTGCTCTCAATTCCTCCCTGATACGCTCATATATAAGAACGTTTGCATCGACAGCCATACCCATCGTGAGAACTATACCCGCGATTCCGGGCAAAGTGAGTACAGCATTCAATGAGGCAAGCACGCCAAATAGCAAAAATACGTTTGTAACCAGTGCAATGTTAGCAATTACACCGGCACTCTTGCTGTAATAGAATATCATAAATGCCAGTACAAAGACAAATGCAATTACAAAGGATACGAAACCTGCATTTATTGATTCCTTGCCAAGAGATGGTCCGACAATTGTATCCGATATAATATGTGATGGAGCCGGCATTTTACCTGATTTTAAAATGTTGGCAAGGTCATCAGCCTCTTCAATTGTGAAATCCCCGGTAATTTCCGTATTACCTCCGGTGATCTCATTCTGAACTCTCGGATAAGAACGTACATAACCATCAAGTACTACCACCAGACAACGGCCAATGTTTTCGCGCGTCATCCTTGCCCAGGTTTTTGAACCATCCGAATTCATCGACATATCAACCTTCACAGCGCCACTCACGTCTGTTGAAGTTCTGGCTGAAGTGATAACATCGCCACTAAGAGGTGGCCTGCCATCGCGGGTGGTTATTTTTATTGCATGAAGCTCATACATCGATTTTGTAGGGTCTTCTTTATATGGGTTCTGGCTCCACATCAATTTAAGGTCGCGGGGGAACAATGCCTTTATCCTTGGCATCTTCAGATATGAATCGACCTTCGCAGTATCCTTGGAGCTTGCAAGACCGATCATACATGAAGGCAGTGGCTGTCCCTGAGCAGTTACCCTTGGAAGAAGGATGCCGAAAAGCGGATTCTGAAGCGTAAAACCTTCGCGTGTAGTTGCTTCGGCAGCTTTGGTGGTGTCTTTATTTATCAGCTCAAGAAGTGACTGATCTTTTTTAGTTGTATCGGTAACTTCGCTTTTTTGAGCTGAAGCTGCAGCCGGAGTTTTGGTTTCGACTTTCCCGGTATTAGCCTGTATTTCTCTCAGAAGATTATTGGCCTGTGTTAAATAACCTATTATCTCACTGTTTTCATATGTCTCCCAGAATTCAAGGTTGGCAGTTCCCTGCAGCAGTTCACGAACACGCTTCGGATTGTTCTGACCAGGCAGATTGATTAAGATCCGGCCTTTTGTTGCCAGTTGTGTGATTTCCGGCTGAACAACTCCAAAACGGTCGATCCTTGTACGAAGAATATTAAATGCATTTGTTAATTGCACCATCAACTTCACTGCTCAAGAACTTTGAGTACCTGATCGTTAGTCGAATTAAAATTGATTTTATCTTTCAGTTCGACTGTTCCAAATATAGAAGCCAGCTTAGCGTTAGGATCGATCTCCTGGAATGCCCTGCCGAATAATGTCAGGTAATCTGACTGGCTTGATTTCTGGAGCTCTTTGGCACGGGCAAGGGCAGCATTGAAGTTTTTATCAGGATTATAGTTCGAAAGTGCTTTTAAGATATCCTGAACAGATACTTCCAGGATAACGTTCATGCCTCCTTTTAGGTCGAGACCGAGGTTCAACTCTTTTTTCTGACACTCTTTGAATGTGTAACCCAGGAAACTCCATTTTTCTTTAGGTAAGGTGGAAATTGAATCGAGATAGCTGGTTTCTTTTACCAGGCTTCCTTTTGCATATAATTTGGCATCTTTCTTTACCTTATAGGTTGCCCCGGTAAATGAAAGTTGATAAATTGACACCAGCCCTAATGCAATTGCCAGAACGATGATAGCTGCTTTATTCTGCATTTGTTTTGTCTTTTGGGATTATATATCTGTTAAAGTTTTATTCTTCTCTGATTGAGGCGCAAAGATATTAATTTTTTGCAGAAACAGTGAAAATTATAATTATAATGATAGTATTTTTTCGCCCTTTGGAGGGGAATTAAAAAGGGGTTCCCACTCACAGAGTTATACCCCTCTGTCGCTTCGCGACATCTCCCCTAAAGGGGCGAAAATTCTCGTACGTTAAGTCAATTTGCACTTTTGTGCTGGAATTTCTCCCCTTTCAGGGGGAGTGGCCGAAGGCCGAGGGGCTACTACTCGCGGCGTGAGAACCCCTCTATTGAAGCAACTTCTCATAATCTGTCTCCAGAGGTTTCCTGTTTATGAAGTCGAACAGGGTAAGAGCTCGGATATTATAGAAAAAACTCCAGTAATCCTGCAAGGACTGAACATATGCACGCTTGTTCTGGTCCTTTCTGGTGTCGGCATCGTTGAGATCAAGCACTGCAATCTTGCCGATGAGGAACCGCTGTTTTGTAACTTCATATCTTTTCATGGCAACGGTATCCGATTTAGCCGCAATCGCAACCTGATTACTCTGAAGATTGAATTGTTCAACATCAAGAAAAAGATTCTGCTGAAAATCCACTAATGCCTGATTAGCCTGAACCTGAGCCAGCTCAAGGCTTGATTTTGCCATCTGGTATCTGCCTTTGCCAAGCCCCCAGTCAAGAATTGGTAAAGTAAACTGCATGCTTACCAGTTGTGAATTGCTTAAGATTGTTATAGGCTTTATCAAGATTTTCTGACTGCTGCGAGTAGCCCAGGGATGCCGAGATGCTGGCATTCAATCCTTTTGAAGCCTTTGCCTGGGCAGCATTGCTTTGGGCATTAAGTACATTTATCTGCTGGTTAAGAATATCAGGATTATTTTGAAGAGCCAGGTCAAGAACTTCCTTCATATCTACCTGTAAATCCGGTATCTCAGTAGGAAGTATTAATTCCAGCCTCACATTTTCGTTATACCCGAGAAATGATCTCAGCCTGATCTCCCTGTCGCGCAGATTCATATCTGCCTGTTTCCGTGCCGTTTCTGCATTTAACCATGACAGTTCCATCTGCAAAAGCTCATCCTCTGCAATTGTTCCAAGCTGGTATCTTCCCTTGGCGATCCTGAACAGAGTATCTGCATTGGAATAGTTCATTTCCGAGATCTGTTTATTAATTTGTGCCAGGGCGAGTGAAAAGAAATTCATCACGGCGCTGACATGAACTCCTTCAATATTTGAAAGATAAGCTTTCTTTGCGGCATTATATTTTACAGGTTCGATCTTCTTCTGCCATTTTAGCGTATTATATTGCCTGATAGGCTGCGTGATACGAATGTAGGCCGGATCGGAAATATAATTTATCGGATTCTTCAGGGCAGTATCTTTATAAAGGGTCAGGTCCGAACTCAATGCGATTACAGTTCCCGTCGGACCAATGTTTTGTGAAAGAGAGAGAGTCCCGAGAGTGCTGATTGTGTTTTTACGGAGTATAGATATACTGATCGTTTCCTGAATCATAAACCTTTGTGAGTCCGTTGCTCCAGTTCGGTACATTGCCTGTTAGTGTAAGCGAAGGCAGGTATTGCGCCTGGAATGATCTGTACTCCCAGTAACTTGAGCGGAACCGGTGTTTTGCTATAAGGGCATTTGGCGATTGTTCCTCTGCCAGCTTAATGACTTCTGAAAATGTCAGCTTTTTAACTTCCTGTGCGATTAGTTCCTTTGATGAAAAAAACAGAACAGCTATAATTGAAAATAAGAGTAACTTCTTCATTTTTAATATCTTATTCATACCTTAATGATTCAATGGGGTCCTTTTCCGATGCCCTCTTTGCTGGTGAGTAACCGAATATCACACCAACAGCTGCTGAAACTCCAAAGGCAATAAATACAGAAAAGAAGGAGACAATTGTCATGATTCCGGCTATCTGCTCAATCAACTTAGCCATAATGACTCCAAAGAAAACGCCAATAAATCCTCCCGATACGCTTATGAGAACTGCTTCTGACAGAAACTGGACCACGATATCCATTTTCTTTGCACCAATAGCCATTCTAGTTCCTATCTCTTTTATCCTTTCCATTACTGAAGCGAACATAATATTCATAATCCCAATTCCGCCAACAATAAGGGATATACTTGCAATTGCTCCAAGAACAATATTAAAAATATCTTTTGTTCTCTGTTGCTGCTTCAATAGCAGCTCAGGAACTGTAATCTCGAAATCCTTTACACCGGTGTGTCTTCTGGTGAGCATCCGGCTAAGTATTTCAGTTGTTGGCTGAAGCTGTTCTGTTTCAGTTACCTGGACTACTATCCGATCGAGCTGGTTATAATTTGTTTCCGCATCGCTTGATGCATCGGCACTACTGACAACTACTCTTGCCATTCCCCCGCCTCCCCCACTGAAAAACTGTAATGAGGTGGCTTCAGAAGCTAGTTTTGTATTAAGAAGAGCTCTGTTCTGATATCTTAACAACATTGTCTGGATCGGAATATATATGTTATCGTTATAAACATTGACACCTTTTTCTTCAAATCCAGTGAGGCTGACATTCGTTTTCTGAAGAACACCTATAACCTTAAGCCATATCCCGTTAAATTTTATATACTGGCCAAGCGGGTCTATCTTACTGAAGAACTTTGCTCTTATGTTCGCCCCGATGATGCAAACCTGGATGCCATTCTTTTCCTGAAACGAATTAAAGAAAGCACCACCTACGAGCGGAAGGTTATAGAGGTAGAAATAATCATTTGACACCCCGACAAGTTTGGCAGTATACTTTGCACCATTAAGCATTGCTGTGGAGTTAAATGAAATTTCAGGACTGATCCTTTTTACCGAGGGTAGCGTCTCCTTGATAGCATCAACATCGAGAAGATTTAAGCCTCGTGAAAACTTCTTTTGCTGCTTCTCACCTTCACTGGTTGAAGATGTCTTTATCAGGAATTACCGGATTGATAAGGATATTGTTTACCCCTACCATTTTCATCTGTTCCATTATTTCCTGCTTCGCTCCTTTTCCAATAGCCAGCATAGCAATTACAGCTGCCACACCAAAGATTATTCCAAGAGCTGTAAGCATCGATTTCAGCTTATTCGAGACTATAGATTCGACAGCAATTTCAATATCGTGGAAATAACGTAAAATAAATCTGAACATCTTGTTTACTTTTATATTAAATTATTTCTTTCTGAAGGCTCTGATGAAACTTTGCTGTTTTGACCTGTACCCTGCTGCTGATGAGAAGGTTCTTCTTCTGAGGTATCCCTGACTCCCTGCTGCTGGTTACTGCGGGTTTTCACACCTTTGCGTTGATGCAGTGTCCTTGACCGCCATTCGATCCGCCCGGCTGATTGCCTCTCATGTTCTGAAATCGCTGCCTCATCTCGGGAGTAATATTCATTCCAGGCTTGCCCATCATTCCGCCTCTCCCCTGCATGGTGCCTGCTTCCTGCTTGGCTTTTTCGGCTTCCTCCCTGAGACGTAATTCTTCTGCTTTCTTTACTTTTTCACGTTCCCTTATGACAGACATCAACTCCTCGCCAACCAGCTTGAAATCTTCAGGATTTGCAGGTGTACTGAGATAAACCTGAATACCTGGCAGTAATCCCTGATCTACTACTACATTATTCTCATTTGATTCCCCGAGCACAACTACCTGCCTTGTTCCGTTTTTCAGATAAACAAAAGGAATACTGTCAGGTCCCGATTGAACACTTTCAAGAGGAATAAATGTAACATCGTTTATTGTTTTTGTAATTATCTTATTACCTGTTGTCATGGAAGGTCTCAGGATCGGATCTGATCCGTCAACTTCAATTTGAACTTCGAATACCTTGGCATCGGCATTTGGAAGCTGTTCTCCTATATTGGCAACACTCGTTACGGTACCTGTGTAAGACCTTTCAGGAAATGCATCCACCATTATCTCAACATGCTGCCCTGTTTTAACTTTACTGACATCAATTTCATTGACATACGTCTTGGACAACATTGATGACATATCGGGAAGAGTAGCAACCACGTTGTCCCACGGACTGATAGATGATCCTACTTTTCTTTTGGCTCCCATTCTGTCGCGCTTATATATGATCATCCCAGATGATGGAGCCGCAATTATAAACTTTGATAATACTGTCTGAAGGTCACCCACTCTCACACGCTCTTCAGAAAGATTTGTTTTGGCGGTACGCATATCCGATTTAGCCTGTTCGACCCTGAGGGTGTATCCCCTTATTGACTGATCAAGTGTCCGGTTAGCTTTGTCAAGTGAAATTTCTGCCTGCCGGATAGTTGTCGGCGGTTCATATTTTGATTGCTGAAGAGTTATAGCGGCTTCCTCAACTGAAAACCTCAGATTCTTGATATTATCCCTTAAATTACTCAGGGTAACTGCAGTATCAAGTATCTTCATCTCGAGGTTGGTTTCATAAGTAGTAAGTCTTTCAAGTTCGTCCTTCAGACTATTATCAAATGCTGTCCGGTCAAGAGTTGCCACATAATCACCGGCCTTTACCTCAGTTCCTTCGGTGACCATATCAGTTATCTTAATGTCCATTGCCCTGATGCCCCGGCTCTGGGTAAACTCCGGTCCAATAATGTCAGTTGATTTTTTTGCCTGTAATTCCCCGGTAGTTGTTACAACGATATCAAATTGTCCCTTTTCCGATTCAGCATAAAGATTTGCTATATCTTTCTTTGAAGTCAGCTTGTTGAATACAATCAGAACCAGGATAGCAGCAATAATAATTATACCTGTAATTATAGAGGTCTTTTTTATCATAATTTATGCGATTTTAACGGTATGGTATGTAAGTCCCATAAGCCGGGATTCATCAGAAATTTATTATTTAGTAAACTCAACAAGTCAGGGCAAAAGTATTAAAAAGGGTTCTCCTTTTTCAGTCATTAACAATTTTTAACATGCGATGCAGGTGAATCTTATGATCTTAAGACATTCTAACCTGTTGATTTATTCCGGATAAGCTAAAAAAAAATCAGGAATAAATTACACTTTCTTAACAATTCCGATAACAGTGTCAGCCAGCTCATCTGCCTCCCGGCTGTTTCTTCCTTCGGCATAAATACGCATAACAGGTTCGGTATTCGATTTCCTTATCTGAACCCAGCCATTTTTGTCTTCAATCCATAAACCATCACGTTCATCCGTCAGATGACCTGCAAAATGGTTTTTTACAGCTTCAATAATACGACTGAATTCGCTTGCGGGATCGAGGTTAAGTTTTTTCTTTGAGATGACATATTCGGGATACAGCTTTCGTAAAGCAGAACATCTAAGTCTGCTTTTTGCCAGATGTGAGAGAAACAGAGCTATCCCTACCAAAGCATCACGACCGTAATGAATTTCAGGATATATCACACCGCCGTTGCCTTCCCCTCCAATGACAGCCTCTCTTTTTTTCATCTCTTCAACAACATTCACTTCACCAACGGAAGCAGAGTAGTGAATACATCCATAACCTGCGGTTATATCGCGCAAAGCTTTTGTTGAAGACAAATTAGATACAGTATTCCCCGGAGTGTTTTTGAGGACATAATCTGAGACTGAAACCAGGGTGTATTCTTCGCCAAACATTTTCCCGTCTTCACAAACAATGGCAAGCCTGTCAACATCGGGATCGACAACAAAACCTATATCAGCTTTCTCTTTTACCACGAACGCTGAAATATCCTTTAGATTTTCAGGCAGTGGCTCGGGATTATGGGCAAAATTTCCGTCCGGAACCGTATTCAGACCGATTACCTTACGAACACCCAAAGACTTTAACAGTTGCGGAAGAATTATTCCCCCGACCGAATTGACACAATCAATGGCTACTGTAAATCCTGCAGACTTAATTGCTTTAATATCAACAAGATTTAAAGCAAGGATCAAATCAATATGCTTTTGTCCCCAGGTATCATCAATCACAAGTGACCCGGTAAGATCGGTTGATACAAAAGTAAAATCTTCGCTTGCAGCTATATCAAGAACCTCCATCCCATCGCTCGCAGAAAGAAATTCCCCTTTCTCGTTCAGCAATTTAAGCGCATTCCATTCTGCCGGATTGTGACTGGCAGTGATGATTATTCCTCCATCGGCATTTGTACCTGTTACTGCAACTTCCACTGTAGGAGTTGTTGCCATTCCCAGATCAATTACATTAATTCCAAGGTTTCTCAATGTGGTTATTATCAGGTTATTCACCATGCTTCCCGATTTGCGTGCATCACGTCCGACGACTACCTTCAGATCACTCCTTTTATGTCTAAGCTGAACCCATGTTCCATAGGATGCTGCAAATTTCACAATGTCAACCGGTGACAGGCATTCTCCCGTTTTTCCACCGATGGTACCCCTGATCCCGGAGATAGATTTTATTAGTGCCATATTATTAAGGTTATCAAGCCAACAAAGGTGCAAAAAAATCATCAAACCATAATCTCCGCAAATAATTGTACCTTTGCGCCCTGATAATTAATTGATATGGAGAACCGGAAAGCTGCAGGAAAGCCCTTGAGAAAATATAATAAACCTGAAGCAGGTGAAACAATCAACCGGAAAGATGGTTTAAGACGGGAAATGAAGTCCGGGAAAAATATCTCCGGCGGAAAAAATAAGGAAATTGCCAATATCAGACTTAACAGGTTTATTGCCAACAGCGGTGTTTGTTCGCGAAGGGATGCGGATGAACACATTAAGAACGGACTGATATCGGTAAATGGCAAGATTGTTACCGATATGGGGATAAAAGTAACCTATGATGATGATGTAAGGTTTAAGAATAAAAGGCTTTCAGCTGAAAAGAAGGTATACATTCTAATGAATAAGCCAAAGGATTATGTTACGACTGTGGAAGATCCGCATGCGGAACATACTGTGCTCGAGCTGATCGGTGACGATTGTAAGGAAAGGGTTTACCCTGTTGGACGACTTGATAAGGCAACAACCGGAGTACTTTTGCTCACGAACGATGGAGATCTTGCGGGCAAATTAACCCACCCGAAATATAAAAGAAGGAAGATTTACCATGTTTTTCTCGATAAGCCAGTCACCAAAAATGACCTTTTTAAACTGACTGAAGGAATTGAACTGGATGGGATGACTATCGTCGCAGATGCAGTATCATACGCTGATGCAGATGACAAGAGCCAGATAGGTATAGAGCTTCATTCAGGACAAAACAGAGTCATCCGGCGGATGTTTGAAACACTTGGCTACAAAGTTAAAAAACTCGATCGCGTATATTTTGCGGGACTTACAAAGAAGAATGTTCAGCGGGGTAAATGGAGGTACCTTAATGACAAAGAGATAAATATGCTTAAACGGGGGATCTTTTAACAATATATTATGAGCCACAGATCAGGTTTTGTAAATATTCTCGGAAATCCTAATGTCGGAAAGTCGACAATAATGAATGCTCTGGTTGGCGAGAAGCTTTCTATTATCACAGCCAAGGCTCAGACTACGCGTCACCGGATCATGGGAATTGTTAATGGTGAAGATTTCCAGATTGTTTACTCCGATACTCCGGGAATCCTGAGGCCTCAGTATAAACTGCAGGAAACTATGATGAGCTTTGTTAATTCAGCATTGTCTGATGCCGACATGATCCTCTATGTTACTGATGTAACTGAACGCAGTGGTGAAGAGGGTGAATATATTGACAGAATAAAGGGATCCGGGATACCGGTTATAATAGCAATTAATAAGGTTGATCTGTCAAATCAGCCTGACCTGGAAAAAATTGTTGAATCATGGCATCTTACTTTTCCTGCTTCGCCGGTGATTCCTGTGTCGGGTCTTAAGAAATTCAACCTTGACTCTCTTCTGAATGCCATTCTGGCAAAACTTCCAGAGAACCCTCCTTATTTCCCTAAAGATCAGCTCACGGATAAATATGAACGGTTTTTCGCTTCCGAGATCATACGTGAAAAGATACTTGTAAATTATAAGAAAGAGGTTCCATATTCCGTTGAGGTAGAGGTCGAAGATTTTAAAGATGAGAAGAACCTGATCAAAATAAGGGCATTGATTCATGTTACCCGCGACAGCCAGAAAGGCATAATTATCGGACACAAAGGTTCAATGCTGAAAAGAGTCGGAACTGAAGCCAGGCACGATATGGAGGATTTTTTCAGGAAAAAAGTTTTCCTTGAATTATATGTTAAAGTAACCAAGGACTGGAGAGATAAACCGCTTATACTCAAAAGATTTGGTTATCAATAGGATTAATTTTCATTTTATTATATGAGCAGAATAGTTGCAATAGTAGGAAGACCAAATGTTGGGAAATCGACACTTTTCAACAGGCTTACCGATTCACGGGAAGCAATAGTTGATGAAGTGAGCGGAGTTACGCGCGATCGCAACTATGGAGTTTCATTCTGGAACGGAATCGATTTTTCAGTGATCGATACAGGAGGATATGTTCAGAACTCTGATGACATATTTGAAGAAGAGATAAATAAACAGGTTTTACTTGCCATTGAAGAGTCGGATCTCATTTTGTTTATGGTTGATGTAACAGTTGGCATTCACGAACTCGATACATCAGTAGCCTCTCTTCTGAGAAGATATGACAAAAAAGTACTGCTTGTCGTTAATAAAGTTGATAATGGCGAACGGCTTTTGGATGCGAATGAATTCTACAATCTGGGCCTCGGTGATTATTTCCCGTTAAGCTCTATGAATGGCAGCGGTACAGGAGAACTTCTCGATGAGGTAGTAAAAAATCTTCCGGTGGAAGAGCCGGGAGAAGTTCCTGACTTACCCAGGATCGCTATAGTAGGAAGGCCGAATGTTGGCAAATCTTCACTGGTAAACTCGCTTCTCGGTGAAGAAAGAAATATTGTCACACCGGTAGCAGGAACAACACGTGATTCTATTTATACAAGATATAACAAATTTCAGCACGATTTCCTGCTTGTCGATACTGCCGGCTTGCGAAAAAAGGGAAAGGTGAGTGAGGATATTGAGTTTTATTCAGTGATGAGGGCTGTTAAAACCATTGAGAACTCTGACATTTGTCTGCTCCTCATTGATGCAACACGAGGACTCGAATCCCAGGATCTTAACATCATGTCGCTGATTCAAAAGAATAACAAAGGCATGATAGTACTGGTTAACAAATGGGATCTTATTGAAAAAGACAATAAAACGACCATTTTATTTGAAAATGATATAAAGGAAAAAACGGCTCCGTTTACTGATTATCCTGTACTGTTTATTTCAGCAATTAATAAACAGCGGATTCACAAGGTGCTTGATCTGATTGAAGAGGTAAATCAGAACAGGAACAGGAAGATAAGCACCTCAGAGCTTAACGAGGTAATGTTGCAGGTCATTAAGAACAATCCTCCTCCGGCTTTGAAGGGGAAATACGTTAAGATTAAATATATCACGCAGCTGCCAGTATATACTCCGGCATTTGCATTTTTTTGTAACCTGCCTCAATACGTTAAAGATCCCTATAAAAGGTATCTTGAGAACAGGATGAGAGAGAAATTTAAATTTACAGGTGTTCCAATAAGGATATTTTTCAGAAAAAAATGATCAAATTTGGTGTGGTTTTTGTTTGTAAAATATTATTGACTTATAACCATGAGTAAAATAAAATATCTGTTAATAATTTTTAGCAGTATCCTTGTTCTGGATTCATGCAAGAAGGTTGAGCAATTATCTGCTGTCCCCCAGATTGAATTTACCAGTTTCACAATCTTCGATACCACAGATATTCTGGGCAACCATTCAAAAGGGGGGAGATTAAAGTTCAAATTTCAGGATGGCGATGGAGATCTTGGGCTCGATGCTCCCACGCAGGGCCAGGTTGATTCCACGAATTTATTCTTCACGCTTTTCAGAAAAGTGAATGGCGTTATGGTGCCTGCTGCCGCTAATGATCCGTTAACGCCTTCAGAATACCGGATACCTTATATGGAAAGGTTAGGACAGAATAAAATTTTGAAAGGGAGCATTTCGGTAATATTCATGTATCTGTTTTACTCGCCTACCGATACAATCAGCTATGATTTTTATATTAAAGACAGGGCCCTTAATTCGAGCAATGTCGCCTCTACAAGTGAAATTGAGGTATCTGTAAATAAAACTTATGAATAGCTATTTCAGACCTTGACACCCATAAGAAGAACATCATCAACCTGGTCATAGGAGCCTTTCCAGTCAAAGTAGAATTTTGTCATAGCTTCCTTCTGCTCATCCATTGGCAGCTTTGATACCTGTTCAATCATGCGCTTCAACCTGGCGATTTTCATCTTTTTACCATCTGTACCTCCAAACTGATCTGGCAGCCCGTCAGAGAAGAGGTAAATTGTATCCCCTTCTTTAAGGTAATATTCCTGATCATCGAAAAATTTCTCAATCACCGATTCGCCTCCTACTGATGACCGGTTTCCTTTGATATAGAACGATTCGCCATCGATGACAAGTATTACAGGTCGCATAGCAGAAGCAAACCTGACGTGGCGCGTAGAAATGTTGAACTCGCAAACTACCATATCCATACCATCGTTGGAAACACCCAATTCAACGTTCTGGTTGAGAGTGGAGAAAATCTGTTTATCAAGAAGGCTGAGGATCTCAGAAGGTTTTGAAATTCTCTTCCTTGTTACAATATCCTGAAGAAGAGTAGAGCCTATCATCGACATAAATGCTCCCGGAACACCATGCCCTGTTGAATCTGCACAAACAAGAATAAACTTATCTTTTTCAAGTTTGTCGAACCAGTAGAAATCACCACTTACAATATCCCTCGGATGGAAAAGAATAAATGCATCCTTAAAAGACTCTTTCAGCTTATTAATATCGGGCAGGATACTTGTCTGTATCCGTTTGGCATAGTTTATACTGTCTGTGATCTCGATGTTTTGAAGCTCAATCTCTCCCTTCTGCTTCATTACAACACTTGTTCTTGCTGCAAGTTCTTCTTCAAGGTATACCTGAATCCTTTTTTGCGCTTTGTCACGTTGACGGATAATCAAAACTACGATCCCTGATAATATGGCTATCTCCAGCAGTATGGCCCACCATGTCCGGTAGAAAGGCTTCTTAATCAAAATACTGAATGAAACAGGTGTCCCCCGCGAGATACCCTCTTCATTGACAGATATAAGACTGAATTTATACTTCCCATCGCTAAGACTGTACATTGCTTCCCTTGAAGTAGTCAGCTTGCTCCAGTCAAGATCAAAGTTATCGAGGAAACTCCTGTAATAAACTTTGTCAGGTGCGCTGAAGTTGATGCCTGAGTAATACACCTTTATCTTATACTTCTTATAGGGGAGTACAAATGAAGGCTGATAAGGATATTGGACATCATTTATTTCAATTATGTTGATGTTATTAAAAGGACCTGCCAGGCTCTTCCTCTCCTTTGACTGGTCATATACCATCAGACCGTCAGTTGTTCCGATAAAGACTTTATTGTCGGCAGATTCAAACATTCCACTGGCATTACATACACCTGTTTTTGCAAAATCGTTCCCATAAATCCTCACTGTCCTGGTTTTGGAATTATATTTTGAAATTCCTTTATTGTGGCCCACCCAGATATTGTTATCCGAATCTGCAAGAATACTGTAGCAGAAATTCGACATCAAATCATTGGCCCGGCTGACGGCAGTGACTGAATCATTAAGGAATCTGAATACACCATTGCCATCGGTTGCAACCCATATTGCCCCATTGGCTGTCTGCGCGAATGATAATATCCTGTTCCTTGTACTTCCGGTCATTGTACCATTCACTGCAGAGATATTAAAATTACGGTCTATCTTATACAACTTGTCAGTCTCAGTACCAATATAAGTTATCCCTTCCTTTGTAAGTAAGATTTTATTAATACTGTTATGGGGAAGCCCGGTATTGATATCAAACTTCTTTATTGTATTGCCTTCCTTATCAAGGACGATAACTCCGTTCGTAGTAGCAAGCCAGATATTCCTGCTGTCGATTTCAATATCCTTTATATCATCGGCACCCGTATCACCTGATCTGTAGAACCGTTTTATAGCTCCGGTAATGTTTCTTACAAACAGTCCGTTTCCACCGGTTCCTATCCAAAGGTTCCGTTCATTGTCAAGATAGTAAGACTTTATTTCCGAATGACCGGTCTGATTGGTAAGATTTGTGAAGGAAAGAGACTTTCCATCCTTTAGATCAAATATGTGGAACCCGACCGGTGTACCCAACAGATAATTATTATCGAAATTTTTAACATAAAGGATGTTATTTTCCTGTTCATCCTTTCCCGGGGAGTAAAATCCCAGAGCATACGATGACAGCATTGAAATGCCTTCACCGTATAATCCGAACCAGTAATTATCCTCATTATCCTGAAATACCGTTTTTACATCATTACCGGGCAACCCCGAATTAAGATCATAGTATCTAATTGAATTAACCATGCCAGAATTGGTATTCAGATCAAACTGGATCACGCCTGAACCTGAAGTAGAAATCCAGAATGAGCCTTTCGGACCTTCAGCGATGGATTGAACTTTAAGTGTTCTTAATTCCTGATGGTCAGGAAAGCGAGAAAGCTCTTCACCTTTATCTGATATTTTCAATTGATACAATCCGTTGTCACCGGTTCCTATTATAAATCTCGATTTGTCACGAGTCATATGTATAGCCGTAACACCATAGGAATCCAAACCCTCAATTGTTTTAATCACAGAAACTGAATCTTTTTCAAGCTGACAGAGCATGAGATTTTCCTGGGTTCCGATCAGCAGCTTTCCCGCCGTTGTAAAAGAGGCTGAGAACAACACAGGTTCGACCTGAAAAGAGTAATGACGGATCTCTTCAGGCTTTAGGGGATTAATTGAATAAATTTTCTTACCCTGAGGAATTATGTAGATCAGGCCATCGGGTCCTTCGACGATTTCGCTGATGCTTTTTGTATTTTGGAGAGGGACCATTTTCAATTTGTTCTCCACAGCATACATCACCGCGCCATCACTGTACCCGAACCAGAGTCGTCCGTTTTTATCCTTAAGGCATTTTGTCGGGACCCGGCTGTCAATGGAATCAGGGTATTGTACATTAAAAAAATTATAGCCGTCGAACCGGGTCAGTCTGTTCGCGGTCCCCACCCAGAGGAAGCCATCATCTGACTGATTAATGGTATAGACAAAGCCATTCGGTATGTTTCTCTCAATCCCATAATTTATGAAACTATAAGTCTGACAATTTATGATATTTGAAAAGAGGAATGAGAACCCGGCGGTGCTGATTAATACTTTAAAAATGTTTTTAAATCTAATTTCAGGCTTCACTTTTTCTTAGGCTTAATTTGCTCGTGACCCATGCTGGGCTGGTATATAGGTACACCTCCAATAGGTGAACTAAAGAATTTCAATGCATCACCCCGCTGGTTTTCCAGAGTAATCACAACGTTATTGTTTTTAACCAGCTCGCCCTGTCTTTTATGAAACTGAAAGTCAAGTGAAGCTCCCACCTCCTGAGGCTCAACAGGGATATTTGACTTAACCCAGTTGTCCTGACCTGATATCGGAACCTGTATTCCCTGTTTGTATCTTGATACAACCAGGATAGTTCCATCATCATCCCAATCAAAATTATGTTGCTTGATATACACTACACCGGTATCGATATAAGGATAAATATGTGAAACACTCTTAAAATCATTCCACATCCTGAAGTGATATGCATAGGTAAATGCATTTGCCCCTTCAATAGGTATATTATTGTCAGGATCGCTGCTCAGAAAATATTTGTAAAGATTCCCATCATCACCGCTAATCCCTTCGCATACAATTTTGAAAATATAGCTGTTCCATTTTGAATTGAAATCTCCTTCCGAAGGGTTAAACGGGCCGAAGGTATAATACTTATTATCATACTTAGCCTCGCTGCCAAAAATCTTGGAAGCCAGCAAGTTACCGGATTTATAATTCAATCCTTTCAGAAGGCCTCTCGATTCTTCATTTTTTTCCGGATCAACACCTTTACCACCATAGACAGAGAATTTGGTTTTAGTGTTGAATTCGCCCTGTATTTCATCATTTTCACCACCGCAATCGGGGTCAAATACTCTTATATAAATTGGTTTTGTGTAATCTTTTAGAATACTGAAGAAGAATACCTGGTAAAAGTCAGCATCTCCCCAGGAAGTCAATCCATCCTTCCCGAATGTCACAAGAAACGGTATGTTTTCATCTTTCCCCGGCACCGGTTGTCCTGATAATCTGAAGAAGACCGGAAACCCAAGTAAAAAAGCTAGAAGGAATATTTTATATCTTGATTTTTTCACTTTCATCAATGCCAAATTTAATTATTTTCGAATCAAGGCTGCGGATACACGATAATATTTTTTGATATGCAAGCCTCCTTCGCTTTGCTTCCGGGTTCAGGTTCTGCAGTCAGAATGAGCTGTATATTATAAATGCCCGGCTTTCGATAACTCTTCGGAACATTTTCACCCACCGCAATTGTCTCATCCCCGAAGTTCCAGTAATACTGAGATATTTTCCAGCCCGGAAGATTAGTCTTGTCAGCACTTAAGGTAATTCTCTGGTTTGTACCGATACTGTCAGGTGCAGTGATATAAGGTTGTACAATTTGGGTCAGCACCAGCGTTTCTGATTTTTCGTTTTTGGAGACCTCTTTGGTAATAAGATTCACAACATCAAGTTGAACAGTATAAGTACCCGGTCCTTTGAAACAATGCTCGACAACCGGGCCGGCAGCCGTATCCCCATCACCGAAATTCCATTCGTACCTGAAGGGCAAAGTATCATATTTTACAGCATTTTGTTCAAAGAATCGGTAACAGTAATTATTCTCAACCAGTGTATCGCACGAAGCTTTCCTTATTATTGTGGAAGCAAATTCGTATATGTCGTCTTCATTACGGCGATTCGAGGAAAAATATCCCTTCTGAAGATCTGTCTCAGCGACAAGCGCAAAATCATCCGAAGTTGAGTTGATGGGTTCGGGCAAAAGAATAGGAGCCTCCCAAGTGCCATTTCCAAATGAAGTAAAATAAATATCAAGTTTGCCTATTCCTCCGGGCCGGTCAGAGGTAAAATACAATTTGCCCGACGGGTGAATAAAGGGATAGTTTTCTGATCCCGATGTATTCACTCCGGGTCCAAGATTTACGGGTGTCGACCATTCTCCATTAACCATTTCACAGGAGTAAAGATCAGATCCACCGCTTCCTCCGGGCATATCCGAAGAAAAATAGATGAATTTCCCATCCTTACTAATAGATGGCTGACCAACATCATACTGGGTATTATTATATTTAAAAGGCCTCACGGAAACAAGATCCGTACCAGTGAAGTCTGCAATAAAAATGCCGCTATGATTTACATAATTTCTATTCTCCGCAATTTTCCCGGTCTCAACTTCGCTGGTAAAATAAACAGTCTTTCCATCGGGAGTGAAGCATAATGGACCACTATTGAATTTATTGCTCCTTTCACTTTTTAATTCCTTTGGCCTGGAGAATCCGGAAGTGTCCTTTTTCTCTGCAAGGTAGATATTGAAAAGACGCCGTCCATCAAAAGAAGTGCGGTCATTGAGAATGCTGAATCGTCTGTCGGAACAGAACACAATGCCGTCATTTATAATTACAGGTGATATATTGTTGAAACCATTAATATTGAAAGGCATCCTTCTGACCTCATAAATGGAGGGTTGCTGAGCCTTTGTCTGTGATGGACCGACAACAACAGCCAGAATAATTGTTATGATATATAAAATCCTCTTCAGCATTACAAACTAGAAGTACCTCGGATTTGCAGCACTCACCTTGTATCCAAATTCATATCGTAAAATAAATTCACTTGATCCTTTTGAATAGGAGCTCATCCTTCCAACCGGATAATCATAAGAGAACCCAAACATAAACTGGGGATTCAACTGAAGTTGCAGTATTCCTACTGCAACCTGCTCAGATGTTCTCCACGAACCACCCACCCATATCAGATCACCAATAATAAAATTACCATTTAAGTCAAGCTGAGTAAGTCCTTTTGTCTTCTCAAGTGAATAATCAATCAGCACGGAAGGTTTAAACTTTAATGCCTGAGAAAATGTAATGAGCCCCCCTGCAGAAAATATCAGGTCATACTTGCTTACACTGTGATACATCTCAACAGAACTTGTTGTGGTATTCTTTTTATAACTCAGGAAATCGGGAATAGAAATCCCTGCAAAAAGTTTGTCGCTGTAGTAATAAATACCTGCGCCGATGTTCGGAAGAAAATAAGGTTTATCAT
Organism: uncultured Bacteroidales bacterium; assembly: GCA_963791065.1. Lineage (GTDB taxonomy): Bacteria > Bacteroidota > Bacteroidia > Bacteroidales > VadinHA17 > LD21. The sequence continues at coordinate 383,287 of CAWBQN010000018.1, read as the reverse complement.
CTGTAGTGAATACCGGGTCGTTCTGAGTGGTCGTTAGTATTCCGGTATAATCAGTGTTGGAGCGGTCGAAACCTGCTTTCAATCCAAAGGAAAGTTTCCCGTAAGCAAGGCTTATCCGATAGGCATAGCTGGCATAAATGCTCTGAGATTTCGTATATCCGAATTTCATGAACTGAGCCATTATTCCAAGCCCCACCTTGTCGTTCTTCATCGGTGCATTGAGAGAAACTGACTGGAAGACCGGAGCATCAGGTATTCCCATCCACTGCATCCTGTATGATAAAAATGCACTGAGTGTGCCCCGTGAGCCGGCATATGCGGGATTAATCAGCAGACCGTTCTGAAGGTACTGGCTATAAACCGGATACCCAAGGCTTATCCCTGTCGAATCGGGAACTGCCTGTCCCGGAACGTACGTGAATACGGAAAGAAAGAAAAACGAGAATATCAATTTTATCTTGCTCTTTCTTTGAAAACCGTCATAAATCCGTTTAATAAATCGTGACATCAGTATCTTTTAAGAACAATAAATCCGCTTCTTCTGAAAACCTGACCCTTGTTTGTTGTAATTTTAAGCATATAGTAATAAGTGCCTTCGGAAAGATCTGCGCCGTCAGAGTTCTTTCCATCCCAGTCTTTCCAGGTCGACGTATCTCCCCCCGTGCTGAAGGTTGAAAAGACTTCTGTCCCAGCTCCATTAACTATATTTAATTGAATTGTCTGATCCTCAATATTTAATCCCTCAATCTTAAAGGCATCATTTATCATATCGCCGTTTGGTGAGAATCCCTGGGGAATGAAATCTTTAAGAAGCTCTATGTCAACTGAATCACTCAGTGTACAGAGACCTCTGTGTACTGTCCATAGGAATGAGTTTTTACCAATCACCAGATCCCTGACAATTGTATTATAACTGGTTGTATCGTCAATTGATGTTGGTTCATTGTCCAGTGGTCTCCATGTTCCTGTCTCAGGAGCAACAGGTTTGATGGCTTTCATATGGTAAATTTTCTCAACAGAGTAAATAAGTGTATCAGGTCCTGCGTTGATCGGGCTTGCAGGTAACGGATCAATGCTTATATTAAATACATTGGATGTATCTGAACAACAATTATTTAAACCCGATGTTACAGTTCTCCTGTACGAGGTAGGAACGAACAGGGAGGGAGGCTGATATGTTGACGAGCTGTTAGTTCCAATGGCGGAAATCCAATTCGCGCCGCTGTTGGTGGATTGCTGCCATAAATAATTATAAGTTCCTGAACCTCCTGAAAGTGTAGCACCGTTAATGATATCGGGAGCCAGGCTGTAGCATACACTGGAATTTCCCGAAATGGAATTGTTCGTTATGGTTGGCAGAACTGTTATTGTATCTGAATTACTGTTTACTGTGCATGCACCTGAAGTCACCTCACGTTCATAATAAGTTGTCGCTGTAAGAGACGGGGGTTGAAATGTAAGGCCCGTAGCACCGGGTATTGCAGTGAATACGATATTATCAGGCGAAGACTTCCAAAGGTAGGCATAATCACCCGGAAGATCTGTCCCCCCTGTTGCCGGAGGTCCCTGAAGCTGAAGAGGCACCTGGTTGTTGCAGATAGTCTGGGCAACTCCTCCGCCGGCCAGTGTTATATTAAAATTTAAAATCGGTTTGTGGACAACAACCTGAACAGATGTGCTTGTATCTGAGCATACAGCTTTTACAATCCTTCTGTACCATGTAGTATCTGTCAATGGTAAGAGCAGCTGAAAATCAGATAGAGTTGCTCCCGGAATATTAGCCCAGGATTGAGATTTTGTGCTGTTCTGCCATGTAAAATTGTATGTCGTATTTCCTCCCGTGAGAGTTGGCGGATCCGTTCCAATAATGTCTGCCGGAACGGAACCGGAACAAATAGGAGGTATCGAAGCGATAGTATTATTTGTTATTACGGGAAAATCTTTTAACAACAGTTCGTTACTTACAGATGCACAGACATCGTTGCTTCCCGAATGAACCACCCTGCGATAGATGTACTGGTTCGAAGGTATCCGTTGAGGCAGTTCTGCGGGGTTGTACCCTGCGGTGTTACTGACACCCGGTGCAGTTATCCAGCCCGCGCCATTTAAGTTGCTTTGCCAGGTGAATCTGTATAAGTCGTCTCCACCGGATAATGCAGGGGAAGATCCTTGAGTTGTCGCTGTGAGGTTGGCAAATGCAGATCCGAAACAGATTGAGTCAGGAGAACTGAGTATCCTGTTATTTCGTATAGTGTCAAGAACAGTAATCTTTACAATTGCAGATAAGGCAACACCTGTTGAGTCAACACATCTTCCGGATGTGACGGTTCGTCTGTACCATGATGTTACTGTAAGTCCTCCCTGAGGAGTATAATCCTCTGTCGCATAGGTATTTCCAGGCAGGCTAAAATGGCTGCTATCCGTACTGAACTGCCATTTGAAAGCATATCTGCCATTGCCGTCCTGTAGAGCTGCTTTAGAAGTAAATGCAGGAGGATCCTGAGCAAAACAGATTGTATCGGAGGTTCCGACAATATTGTTTTTAATGAAGGGCTGAACAAGGATTTTAACAGGTTTGCTGATATCAACAAGTGGTGTAGGAGACTGATCTGTAATTGTTCTTCTGTACCATACAGTATTAGTTTCGGCTGTTGTGGGAGTATAATTAGTGGGATCAGGATCATTTGTGAGTGTAATCCAGGCAGCCTGATCATAGCTTTTCTCCCAGATGTAAGTATAACCCGGAGTTCCTCCTATAGGTGTGGTTCCGGTTATTTTAGGAGGCATCATATTTGAGCAGACTGAGTCTTCCTGATTACCTGTCACAGAAGAGCGGATCGAGTTAAATAAAAAGCCGTTCAATATTGCTTTAAAAGTTGTTTTAGTATCACCCGGATCCCCCGGAAGACCTTGATTAATGGGGGGGTTCGAGGAATTCCCCTGAAGTCCGCCTTCATTAGAAACTTGCACATTGCCATTCGGAACAGAGCTAAGGAATACAAGGCCGCCGCCACCACCTCCACCTTCACCGTAATTTACCTGGTCTCCGCCTTTCCCTCCAGAGACAGATATCTGCAGAAGTGCCGATCCATAGCTATTTAATGCCAGAGCAATTGATCCGCCCGCTCCTCCTCCTCCTGCTCCGCCATTCGCAGTTGCAGTGCCTCCATTACCGCCATTAGAGATCAACCTGCCTAAATTGCCTATTAAAGTATCTGTCACGATGATTATTATCCCTCCTCCATTCCCTGCCGGTTGTGATAACCCGGTAAGAGAAGTTGAAGCTCCTCCGCCACCACCAAGGTAAATTCTGTCTACCAATGATGGAAAAGAGGCCAGTTCAGATTTTATTCCTCCCAGGCCACCTGCCTGTGGCGCCACACAGGCATTGTCTTCAAATCCTCCAATACCTCCGGCACCACGGTTTGAACCGCCTCCGCCTCCTGAGAACCGTCCGTTGCCTCCACCACCACCGGTGAAATTCGGGCCCTGCCCTTTAACATTCAACGGAGCAAGAAGAACACCAGCGTCATTGTGAATAGCGATACCTTCACCTTTTAAGCCTGCATTAAGAAAATCTATTGGATAAGAAGAAGAGATTGTAAGAGGATCAACCATCGAGCACCTGCCATCTCCGATTGCATCGCTGCCACCTATAAAACCTTTATTTGACACATCAATATCAGCATTAAGCTTAACAGATCTGCCGACAATTAAGGCAAGCACACCTCCCTTTTTAGCTACAGAGTCCCAGGCATTGCAGGTAAGAGTACCTGTTACAACTGCACTGTTATAATATGGAACCCTTATTATCTGTACATTTCCTGCTATGTCATAAGTATGAAGAAGATCATTACGGAACACAATATCACCCGTCCCGGTATTAACACTTTCAATTATCATGAACTCATGCATCCCGGGTTCGCCCAAAAAATTCTGAATATTGCCATAATCCGCTAAACCTGTCAATATTCCAACTCCCTGCATCTGAATAACTAAAATAGTATCCCCCGCAACAAAACCTGTAGCGTTATCCACAACGACCCCGCCGGCATTTATAGAATTAACATGAGCATTTGGCTGACTTAAATTTCCTGAGAGTAATTTCTGTGATAACAATATAGTACTGCTAATACATAGTATCAGTGTACTAATTACAAGTCTTTTGCTGGAAAGCAAAAAATTGGCAGTCATCATTTGAGTATCAGGACTGCTAATATAACTATTATCTTGAATATTATTACTGAGAATCATTTAAAGTGAACAAACGGTCGTCAAATATATGAGATTATAAGCTGGTTAGCCGAAGGTGTTTCAGGCGCTTTAGACAGATCAGGCATTGTCTGAGTGCGGCTTTTCAACAGTGTACATTACCGGCAGTTCAAAGTAAAACACTGAGCCCTTATTGACTTCCGACTCAAACCAGATCCTGCCATTCGCACTTTCAATATATTTCTTAGCTATTGATAACCCCAGACCCATACCCGATGATTTCGTCGTAAAATTAGGTGTGAACAGGTTCTTCCGTAATGGTGCCGGAATACCCGATCCGTTATCAGAAACCGAAACAACAACTTTATCGCTTTTTACTTCAAGATTTAAAGCAATCACTCCTTCCCGTCCTGATGGAATAGACTGTATTCCGTTCTTGATAAGATTTGAAAAAACACCGTTCAACTGCTCTTTATCCGCATAAATAACAATTTTGCTCTCATGCGGCCAATGTACCCTGAACGTTATATTATCAGTATTTTTAAAGAGTTCTAGAGTTAACCTTATCTGATCGAGAATATTGACTTCCACAGGGTTAGTTGCCGGCATCTTGGCAAAAGCTGAAAAAGCAGAAGCAATTGACGAAAGATCATCAATGTACTCAATCTGATTTTTTGTAAAACGTTCAATCATGCGGTCAAATCCGGGAATTTTATCATTCCACGATTTAAACAATTGCTGCACATTTAATTTCATGGGGGTAAGCGGATTCTTAATCTCGTGCGCAATCTGCTTGGCCATCTCCCTCCAGGCATATTCCCGTTCCGAATTGGCAAGCTTGTGTGTACTCTCCTCGATCTCATCGACCATCCTGTTGTACTGTTTGACCAGTTCGCCGATTTCGTCATTTCCGATATATGTCAGATGTTCGCTCTTCTTCCCGACTCCTACAGTTGCCAGTCCTTTACTCAGCATAGAAAGCGGAGAAGTCAGACGTCCGCTGATAATTACCGCGAGACTCATTGTAATAACGATCAGAAGTAAGGTGAAATTAATAACGACAACAATAAGGTTTGATATCTCTTTTGCAAGTACACTTTGCATTCTGAAATAGGGCAGATTGAGATATGCAATAACTTTATTATCGGCGTTGAAAAAAGGTACATACGCTGATAAATACTGCAGATTACCAATATTCTCAGTCTGATAATATTCACTTTTAGTCAGATGTGCCAGATTAAGCCAGGCCATATTATTGATCCTCTGGCTAGTAAGATCACGGTCAAAAATCTCTTGTCGTGAGGTAGCAATCAGCATTCCGTCAAGATTATTATAAAGATTGATGTCGGTATTAAATATATTGGAAAGCTTAATCAGTAAATCATTAAGTGAAGAGTAACCGCTTCCTTTCCAGTCGGGTGAAAGGTATTTTTCCATCGAAAGCTTACTATCGAGCTCAACATATACCGAGTTTAGTTTTTCTTTTATATTTTCATAGTGCTTCGATCTGTACTGTCCAATTGTAATAAATGCCACGACTATACCAATCAGAATAAATGAAAACAGAAGGATTCCTATATAAGAGAGTTGAAGTTTCTGCCGGAAGTTGAAAACGTTCACACTCTTCACTGCGGGTCTTCTGATGGTCATGACAATCAGGTTTGAGAAGAGGAGGATAAAAGCAAAGAGGTAAGCAAAGGATATGATAATATCGCCGGGAGTAAGAACAGGGCGGGAAATTATTACTGTAGCATTCCCGTTTTTATATAGTACATGCTTATAGCCTTCAGTTTTGAAAACCCTGTAGTCTGAAAATTTATCCAGATATTCCGCATCAGTTTTATCATAAGGGAATTCAGGTGTCCGGAGAACAAGCTCGCCATTAATGTATTTGGCGAATGAATAATCTTTCAGGCCGGCATACCTGTGATACTTTTTATCGAGTAGCAATTCGGAATAACCTGGCTGAAAGACGTTTACATCGCTGTATAGTTCAATGAACAATCCATTTGTTTTGTTATTTACAGAGGTATAAAAATACCTTCCCAGGTAATATGATCTGCCACCCTGATTATCAAGAAAATAGAAATTGGTATTAGTTAATCTGTGACCGTCTCTCTTTATCCGGTCATCGAAAAAACCAAAGCAATTTTGAGATTTATCGCTCCCGGCTCCGATTTGTAAGGGCTGATCGTTTTGGCATGGGTAGATGCTGAAATGATAATTCTTCCAGAATCCTGTGAAATAATTATCTTCCAGGTAGTTTGAGATTTTTTCAACATTGTCCATATCGAACTTTTCAACTTTCATCATACCCGAAAGTAATGTGTCCTTTTCTATTAATGGACTTAAATCGAGTAACTGATATTCCGCCTCAGGGTCATTTTCGGTAGAGAAAGAGACAGCCTGGATCTTCAGGTTTTCAGTTGTCTTTTCATCCGACAGCACAGTAATAAAGTAAAGAAAATATACTCCTGTAATAACTGAAAAAATTACAGTCAGATTAAAAAAACCAAGATTTCTTCTCCTCGATGTCCAGATACTGATTACCAGAACAAAGTAAAAAATTGCCAGCGGTATGAGAGTCTGGAAATTTTTGTAAAAAACTAGCAACGGGACAATAAGTGATGTAATGGTGGAAAAGATTACTGTCGCAGTGCGGAAATGTTTTGCACTTTCGAAAATTTTTAAAATATAAAACACCGGGACCAGCATCAGCAGGAATATTGATGCAAAACCAGCAATACTGTACATATTCAGTTCAAGGACTTTATATGTTTCAAAGTTTAAATTTGAGGTTGAAATGAGTTTACTGAAGATCCATTGATAACCGGTTATAATCAGAGCACCGGCTATGAGCAAAGCAGAAAGGAACAGATAATTTCCCAGTCCATTACCCGACATTCGTTCCCTGACTCGAATATGGCGGAAAAGAATGATTGAAAATGCTGCCAGAAGAATGGAGAAAATTACCAGATGGCCCAATGACGGGATAAACTTATTCAGGGAAAACCCGTAGGGCGAAAAGAGTTCGGTCTGATAAATGGCAAGGGGCTTCCCGGTAAATAATATATATAAGTAAATGAGGGTAAAAACCATGAAGGCAAAACCAGTACCAATGAGACTCTTGCCCTTGCTCACCAGTAAATTTACAATTTTAAACGAAAGAAGAATGATCAGGACAAATGTTACTGCCCATAAGCATAAAGGGATGAAAATGAAGTAAGTATTACCTTTCTCCTGTGGAAACAGGAGCGAGAACAGAAATTCACCTTTTTTATCAAAAACATGAAATTGAGAGGCCTCTTTGTTAAGACTGAAATCAACGTTCTCAGGCATTCTGAATTCCTTTTCAAACCCGTTCTTAATAATATTATTCTCAAAACCATAATCCGTCCTCAACCTGAGCAGTCCGATTATCTTCTCATTTCCAGCCTGTACTGATCTTGGAAGGAACCATCCGTTCTGTAAAAAAATAAGCGGCTTGTTATAAATAGAATCAGTACAGAACTGAAGGTACGTCAAAGTCATTATCCGACCAGTAGGTAAGCATATTATCCAGGTACTCGAGGATGGTGATATGGTTCTGGTCGGCTATTGAAAAAAGATTGTTCTCTGTAACCGAACCATGACGTTTTGCATTAGCCAGGATAGGTTTCATTGCATTGAGACAATCTTCCATAATACTTTCTTCCCTAACCAGTATTTTGTTGAACATCCTGGTCCTGAAGCGATACTCAAAATCACTGAAATAAAGAGATTCCGCAGCGAGTGCCAGCAATATAAGCACAACCATAAGTACAGAAAGGAATATTATATAGCGATTGGCTTTCATAATGAAAGGATCATGTATTATTCATGATGATATGGCTCTCCTTTAATAATTGTAAATACCCTGTAAAGCTGTTCGAGAAACAATAATCGTACCAGTTGATGAGGAAAAGTCATCTTTGACAAAGACATTTTAAAATCAGCCCTGGAATAAACAGTTTCTGAGAAGCCCCAGGGTCCGCCGATTACGAAAATAATCCGTTTTTTGGGGAGTAACAGCTTCTTCACGAGCATTGCTGAAAATTCGAGTGTTGTCATTTCCTTTCCTTTATCATCAAGCAAAATTACATAATCATCGACGGTTACCGATTGAAGAATTTTTAATGCTTCCTTATTCTTCTGTTCCCTTACAGGCATATTTTTGGTATTCTTCATCTCAGGGAGTGTTATAATATCAAAAACCGTATATTTCTTAATACGGTTAGTATAAAGATCAACCAGCTCTGCTATATTCCTGTCGGCAGTTTTGCCTGTCTGCAATAAGGCGATCTTCATTTGAGTGCTTTAAATCCGTTTAATATTTAATCCATACAACTGATACAAAAATAGCATTTTATAGCATCTCTAATACTGGAGTTGAATCAGGTTATTGTAACCTATAATGCATATTCTACGTATCATATCCAAATTAGTATTAAATTTGCAGTGCAGTGATTTACTTGTCCGCAATATTTAAAATAAATGCTATGAAATCCGTAAATATTATTCCGGTAGTATTAATAGCCTTAAGCAGCCTGACTGCAAAAGCTCAGGATCAGGCAAAGATCCCTGAAGGTATTTCAATTGCAATTAAAGCCGGAAATGCGGCTGAATTATCAAAATACATGAATTCCACCATTGAACTTCTTCTTCTCGATAAAGAGGATTTCTATAAGAAGAATGTAGCTGAAACAATACTAAAAGATTTTTTTAACGAGTACCAGACAAAAGATTTTACGATCCGCCATCAGGGCGCCAAAAATGATGCTCAATACGCCATAGGCAATCTTAAGACAGAAAAAGGAGATTTCCGTGTTTATTTCCTTCTCAAAAAGGTTGATCAGGAATTACTCATACATCAGATACGCATTGAGGCTGACAATGGAAAATAAAATTCTCAGGGATTTTATCTTAAGAAGCCTCTCTGAGGATTTAGGTGACGGAGATCATTCATCGCTTGCCTGCATACCCCGCGAGGCAAACGGCAAAGCAAAGTTACTGATCAAGGAAAAAGGAATACTTGCAGGAATCAGGATCGCCGCTGAACTCTTCCCTGTTGTCGATAATGACCTGAAACTTGAACTGATCCTGAAAGACGGGAGCAGAGTGGTTCCGGGCGACATTGCATTTTACCTTTCAGGCCGTCAGCAATCAATTCTTAAATCAGAACGTCTCGTTCTGAATATTATGCAAAGGATGAGCGGAATTGCCACAAGTACACATGAGTATGTATCACAACTTAAAGGCCTTAAAACCAGGATCCTGGATACCCGCAAAACCACTCCCGGATTCAGATTTCTTGAAAAAGAGGCAGTAAGGATTGGAGGAGGACTTAATCACAGGATGGGCTTATACGACATGATACTGTTGAAGGACAATCATATTGATTATGCAGGGGGAATTGATAAAGCAATAGACAAAACAAGTGAGTATATCAGGAAAAGCGGACTGAACCTGAAGGTTGAAATTGAAGCCAGATCACTGGAAGACGTCAGGAAAATATTATCTGCCGGAGGAGTGGACAGGATCTTGCTCGACAATTTCAGCACGGAGGAAACATTGCAGGCAGTCAGGGAAATTGCTGGCAGGTATGAGACAGAATCTTCAGGCGGAATTAATCTTTCGACGATAAGAGCCTATGCTGAATGCGGTGTCGATTTTATTTCTGTCGGTGCCCTCACTCACCATATCAAAAGTCTCGATATGAGCCTGAAGGCCATTTGATTGTTGCATATCTGTCAGACACCTTATATAATCAGCCGCAGTGAAGATACTTCCTGACAAGAGCATTTATTTCTTCATTCCTGTTCAGCAGCTTTTCACTTAAATCCTTATCATCAAACGCTTTCAGCTTCGATACCACATTCTCAATAACTCCGCGTGGGAATACTCCGTCTTTCTCAAAAAAATCCCGTCGGGCTAAAAGGCATTCTGCTGATTCCCAGCATGATGATGGCAACGATTCAAGTTTGTTACCCTTAGTTTTCCCCTGTTGATGAAAAGTATTGTAATCGACATAAAGTTCTTCAGCTTTTTTAAGCGAATCTTTCATTTCGAGGCCATGCTCTGCCGCAAGGACAATCCCGGCAAAAAGCTTGTAAATATCCGCTGAACCATCAGGTGACCTTAACTCCACGGTCTGTTTCGAAGGCATATTTTGAAATTCAGTACTGTCAGCCGGGTTAGCGTCTCTGATCATGTTGGTAGCTCCGTTCCATCCGAGCGGTACACGTATCAGAACTGACCGGTTACGATCGCCCCAGCAGATATTGGTCGGAGCTTCCTGATTTGGCACAAGTCGCATATATGATGTAGGAATAGTGTTTCCGAAAGCAGTAAGAGATCCGGAAAGATCAAGAATACCTGCAATCATCTTTTTGGCCACATCACTTAGTTTACCCCTGTCAACCATCATGTTGACTCCGTCTTTTTCAAGCATCATATGAATATGCATACCCGATCCTGCATTCCCTTCGGTGATCTTTGGAGCAAAACTGACTTCAACACCATATTCAGATCCCAGGATCCTTATGATCCACTTTGCTATCAGAAGCTGATCAACTGCCTCATCTATTTCAACCGGCAGAAATTCAATCTCATGCTGTTCAAAATCTTCTCCATCCCTTGAAAAACTACCAACTTCAGAATGTCCGTATTTAATTCTGCATCCTGCCTTAGCACAAAGTTCCAGAGCCTCAATCCTGAGATCCTCAAACTTCGCAAAAGGTCCAGACTGATGGTAACCTTTCTGATCAATCAGAGGGTAAAGATCATCATGACAAGATTTTATGTAATATTCCAATTCGCCAAAAGCTTTAAACCTGAAACCGGTATTTTTTATAAAACGGTTGTATGCTTTTCTCAGAATATATTCCGGCGCACTTTCCAGCGGTTTCCCTTCATTATTATAAAATGAACATAGTATTTCGAGAGTTGGTGTCGATGTAAAAGGATTGACAAAAGCAGTTCTGTAACGTGGAACAACGTATATATCGCTCGCTCCTGATTCAATGAATGAGAACAGACTTGAACCGTCGACCCTCTCTCCTGCCGTGAGAATCGATTCCAGATGATCGCGGCTGAATGGCACAAAGTTCAGGGATTTAAGTTTACCATCTTCTGCAACATACCTGAAGTTCAGCATTGCAATACCTCTTGCTTCAATAAATTTAATGATGTCATCGCGTGTAAAATCTCTCGATGGTTTTTTCAGGAATTGAACCAGCTCATTCTGGTTCATGAGAATATCATTATTCTTTGTCATTTGAAATAAAAGATTCGTTAAGCGGTCAAAAATATATATTTAACACAAGATGAATCATGATAAAAAGCTGTTTTCGGGTGTATCCTTTCCCAAGCAAATCTTTATACATATTATAGAAGGTCTCTCAGAGATGAACAGAGATTGCACAGGATGGGAGAAGGAGATTCCTCACTTCGTTCGGAATGACAGAGTCATACTATTGAGACTGAGGGAAGAAGTGGCGATTCGCAACAAACAATCTTAATGTCATTCAGCTGCGAATCGACACTTCTTCCCTCCACCACGTAACAAAAATTGTCATTCCGAACGAAGTGAGGAATCTCCTGCTAATGACCGGTAATTCAAATTACTGTAGACAATTAATTCCGATAATTTCATTCTGAATTAAATATGTGTATCAATATTAACTTCCCAGGGGGCCCGGTGAAAAAGATTATGGAATTCCAAATTAGTGCAATCTCATATATTGTTTTTTCAGGAATAAAACCACTCCAGATTTTGTCTAGTGGATAGAAAAGTTCACAAAACAAATGATTCGGGACAGTAAAGCTAACAGGTACAAATTCAATGAAAAACAATATCATCAATAATGATCAAGCAATTGAAATTTCTTCAAAAAATAACCAGAACGATTTATCTTTTTGTTATGATGGAGAGTTTGATCCTGCATTAGCCGCAGAAGGATCATTGCATCAAATATTCGAAGACACTGTAAAAAAATATCCCGGACGAATCGCAATTCAGTATAATGATGAAAGAATAACCTACTCGGATTTAAACAACAAGGCAAACAGCCTGGCGCATTATTTAAAATATCTTGGTGTCGCAACAAATGATTTTGTTGGTATATGTTTAACCCGCACTCCCGATATGTACATTGCCATGCTTGGAATATTGAAGGCCGATGCAGCTTATTTACCTATCGATACTAAATATCCCCCGGAAAGAGTACAGTATATACTTACTAATTGTCGTGCTAAAGCAATAATCTCAACATCAGAAATTTTAAGCACGCTCGAAGGTCTGGCATGCATGAAAATTCAATTAGACAGGGACCAGAAGAAAATTGATCTTCTTAAATCGTATAATGGTTCGGAATACCCGGTGAGGAAAAATTCAGGTGGTATAGCTTATGCCATCTATACCTCGGGAACAACCGGAGCGCCCAAGGGTGTTAAAATTTCACATTATGCTGTATGTAATTTGGTTAGGTCAGAAGGAAAAATATTTGGTGTAAAACCTGATGACAAAGTATTTCAGGGCTTTTCAATTGCTTTCGATGCATCTGTTGAAGAGATATGGCTGGCTTTTTATGCAGGTGCAACACTTTTTATTGGCACTGAAAATATGATGCAATGTGGTCCGGGCCTGTCAAAAATCCTTAATGAAAATAAAATTACGGTTCTTTCTACTGTTCCGACCCTTTTATCGATGCTAAGTGAAGACATACCTCACCTGCGTCTGCTGATCCTGGGAGGAGAGGTTTGTCCCGCAGAGCTCGCAAGACGTTGGGCAATACCCGGCAGAAGAATGGTTAACACTTATGGGCCGACTGAAACAACCGTGATAGCTACTTACAGCGAATGTACTCCTGACTGCAACGTTAATATTGGCAAGCCCATACCCAATTATTCTGCTTATATACTTGATTCTGATTTGAAGAAACTAGCTGTATGCATGGCAGGTGAATTGTGCATAGGGGGCCTGGGTCTTTCCGATGGCTATATAGATCAGCCGGAGCTCACTAATAAAAATTTTATTATTCCCAAATTCAAAACCAATCCAAATTTTCCGCAACTTTTGTACAGGACAGGTGACCGTTGCCGGTTTAATGAATCGGGAGAAATTGAATTTCTCGGCCGGATAGATTCGCAAATCAAACTGAGAGGTTTCCGTATCGAATTAACTGAAATCGAATCGCAACTAATGCTTTGTCCTGGTGTTCAAAGTGCAGCCGTTACAGTAAAAAATGGCTTTAACGGAATTCAATTGCTGGTAGCCTATATAATTCCATCCACATATGACGCCTTCGATGCCATAAGTGTAAAGAACCAGTTAAAGTCGAGACTGGCACCTTTCATGATCCCTAATATATTTGAAGTTGTAACTGAATTACCCACGTTGCCAAGTGGCAAGGTTGACAGGACTAAACTAAAAGATCCGCAATGTTTAATTGACGGTCATCATGTCGCTGATATCAAAGATTGTTCACCGAATGAGCTTAAAATACTTCACTTGTGGCAAAAATTGTTTTCATCTGATCAGTTTGGCACCGAGGACAATTTCTTCGATCTGGGAGGACATTCACTGTTTGCATCTCAAATGATTTCTGAGTTACGTAAGGACCTTCACATGAATATGTTGTCGGTACGTGACATTTATGATTATCCGACTATCAGGGAATTAGCGAGCCATATTGAAGCGGTAAATGGAAAGAGTATTCATGCCCTGGAAGGCAGGAGCTTACAAACTAAAGTTAAACCGGTGGTATATTATGCAGTTGCAGCATTACAGGTTTTATCATTGTTCTTTTTCTATTGTATCGCCACCTTGCTTGCTGCATCACCATTTATTATAAAGTATTTTTTTCCTCACTTGAGCTACAACAGCCTTGCAGTGATGTGTCTGGAAAGTATTCTTTTCAGTTATCCGGTGTTATTAGTGATGTCAATAATAATGAAATGGCTGGTGATTGGAAAATTTAAGGAAGGGGTATATCCGCTATGGGGATTCTATTATTTCAGGTTTTGGCTTGTAAAGAAATTCGTTGATATTACTCCTGTTGTTCTCCTCACCGGGACTCCATTTCTGGCCATCTACTACAGGCTGATGGGAATGAAAATCGGCAAGAAGGTTTATCTGGGTTCTGACCGGGTAAGGATATTTGACCTGGTTTCAATTGGCGATAATTCAAGCATTTCCAAAGAAGCATACTTAATGGGCTATACAGTTGAGGACGGAATGTTAAAGCTCGGAAGGATCTCAATCGGCAATAATTGCTTTGTGGGAGCCCGCAGCCTGCTGCATCAGAATTCCCTCATGGAAGATGATTCCTCACTTCTTGAACTCTCCATGCTACCCGGTAATGTTACAATTCCGGCAGGTAAAGTATGGCGTGGCTCACCTGCAAAAGAATATAAAAACGAATATGATCTGCTGGTTGCAGCTAAAAAGAAGCCTTCAACTACCGAAAGCCTGTTTAAGAAAATCGGATTGGCCACAATCCACGGATTTGCTCTTTTAATTGTTCTTCTTGTACCATGGATATTGTTAATTCCTTACTCACTGGCCATCTATTTCTTAAATAGCCTTGAAGGAATCTGGCTGACCCTGATTATGATAATTCCGCTATCAGCTCTTTACATATTAACATTCTGTCTTTGCACAGCAGCTCTGAAATGGATCGTACTGGGGAAAATGAAACCCGGCGATATTCCTATTGAGAGTGTTTTGTACATCCGAAAATGGTTTGTTGATTCTTTGATCGCAATGAGCCTGCTAATAGCAAAATCATTGTATGCTACATTGTATCTTCCTCCATGGCTGAGACTTACAGGTGCCAGAATAGGCAAACGCGCTGAAATTTCAACAGTTAATTATATCTCTACCGATTTACTTAAGATAGGCAATGAAAGCTTCCTGGCCGATTCTGTTAATGTCGGCCCTCCGGTAATTATCAATGGATATATGATATTCCGTACTACCGAAGTGGGTTCAAGATCATTTCTTGGCAACAGTGCGGTACTACCCACAGGGAGCAAAGTAGAAGACGGCTGCCTTATTGGTGTTCTGTCGATAATTCCATCAATGGCAGAGGACGCACAAAGGAAGGATGCTTCATGGCTTGGCTCTCCTCCCATGTTTCTTCCTAATCGCCAGAAAAGTCCGGAGTTTCCTGAAAAATATACCTTCAAACCGACACTTTCCCTATATCTGCTCAGGGGAATCATTGAATTTTTCAAGATATCATTGCCATTTGCAATTGCATCTATCTTAATGATATTATTTTACAATTATTCCTATATTCTCTTCAAATCAGGCAGTTACCTGAGGTTCTTTTACGAAGCCCCTCTTTTGCTTATGGTACTGGGTCTTTCGACGATGTTTATTGGCTGGTTCTTCAAGACTATTCTGATTGGCAGGTATCATCCCGATGCAAAACCACTATGGAGCACATTTGTATGGCGGAACGAGTTTATTAACTCAATATCGGAAAATCTTGTCTATCCCTTCTTTGAAACAATGTTGCTGGGAACGCCTTTCGCTCCGGTTTATTTCCGGATCATGGGCAGCAAAATCGGGAAAAAAGTGTTCATGGAAACTACTGAGATCACTGAATTTGATCTGGTGACAATCGGAGATGAATCGGCTTTGAATTATGGCTGTACAATTCAAACCCATCTCTTTGAGGACAGGGTGATGAAAATGTCGGATGTTGTCATAGGAAAGGCATGTACAATCGGCTCATTATCAGTAATTCTGTACGATACCAAAATGCATGACAACTCTCTATTGCGGGGACTTTCCCTTATTATGAAGGGTGAATCGCTGCCTGAATCTACCCATTGGCAGGGGTCGCCATGCCAGCTTCAAAACTAAATCATTAATGAACACTTTAATAAATAATTCCCAGGTCCATGTCTGGCAGGCAACATTGAAAAGCCTGAATGTACTCCCGGGAGATATTTCGGATTTCCTGTCACCCTTCGAGCTGGAGAGAGCAAATAAATTGAAGTTTCCACACGACCAGGAACAATTTGTTCTCAGGCATTACCTGTTACGGATAATTCTAAGCAAATATTGTGAGTGTCACCCCAATGAAATTAGATTCAGGTATGATTCCTATGAAAAGCCCTATATTGATTTACCTGTATTTAATGAGATTAATTTTAATATGTCGTCTTCGGCTGACTTGATTATAATAGGCTTATGCAGGAAAACCGACATTGGTATCGACGTTGAAAAAGTGCATCACATACAGGATATGGAACAAATTGTCCGGGAAAATTTTTCACATAAGGAGTTAAAATACTTCAATAGTGAACCTGACAAAACAGCCGCATTCTTTAAAATCTGGACGAGGAAAGAAGCGTTTATTAAGGCTGTTGGGAAAGGTTTCTATTTCCCTTTAAAATCATTCTATTGTGAAGTTAGTTCCTCGGAAGGCTATGAGAATATCACTTTACCTAAACATCCTGTTGAATCAAAACTCTGGAGAACCAAAGCACTAAAAGCTGCTGATGGGTATGTAGCTTCGCTGGCAATTAAATCAACCGGATTCAATATTTTGTATTTCCAGTTATAATTCATTTTATTTGCAAACATTTAAGTTATCAATTTATCACAATACCCGAACTTAAGCGTGAGATTGACTTTCTTTAAATATTTTCATTACTTTCGGAGCCACAAATCAGCCGTGATGAGAAGATGGATATTTTTTGCTGTTGTATTAACGATTATCAGCTGTAAAAGTAAAAACACTGAAACCTACTTTACAACTGTCAAAGCAGCAAACTATTTTAAAGAAATTGAAAGTATATGCAATCGTGACAGCGGTAAATTAT
Organism: uncultured Bacteroidales bacterium; assembly: GCA_963791065.1. Classification (GTDB taxonomy): domain Bacteria; phylum Bacteroidota; class Bacteroidia; order Bacteroidales; family VadinHA17; genus LD21. The sequence goes on along the minus strand of CAWBQN010000018.1, from coordinate 366,217 downwards.
GGGGGAATAACCTTTATGGACCCATAATGTTTGTAGAAAGGGGCACCCGCCGGATCGTAGCAAATCAACCTGATGATGAGGGCATTCTGAAACTCAAGGATGGAGTTTATACAGGAACATATCCCAGAGAGCTTATTTTAACTAATGCCCCGGTGAAATTCGGAGGCACACTGTTTGCCATGGCACCTCTTCCGGCCGAAGAGGATGAATACAGAATAAAAACAATAGCAGTTCACAGCCTCTTCCACAGGTTTCAGGAAAGTGAAGGTATCATGCCTTCAGCATTCAATTCGAATAATATGGATGAAAAAGAGGCCAGATTATGGATCAAGCTTGAATGGAAGGCCATGCGGAAAGCAATCAATTCTACAGGAGACGAACAACAGCTTGCTATAAGGGATGCTCTCATCTTCAGAGGATCAAACAGGGAGTTATACAGCAAATACGCGAATGACGAAAACAGATTTGAAACATTTGAAGGACTTGCAACTTTTACTTATACTCTTCTTTGTACAAACTCGACGGAGGAATTCAAATCAAGACTCTTTGGAAATCTCGACCGGATCTATTCCATGCAATCATATGCCCGGTCGTACGGATTTATCCAGGGAGCTTTATATGCAACACTTCTATATGATAAAGGCTTTGACTTTAAGAAGATCGATAGGGAAAACTTCGATCTTGGGAATGCTGTAAAGGAACTTTATAATATTAGTTTACCGGCTATATGCAGGGATGTTGCAGGCAGCATTGCATTGAACTATGATATTGAGGCAATTAATAAAGAGGAATTAAAACGTGAAGCAGATATCAAGGAAAGTATTCATAACCTGATAAGCATTTTCACCGAGAAGCCCGTAGTATTTCTGGAACTGGAGAGCCCGTATTTCGACTTTGAGCCCGAAGATATACACTCACTCGATACCCTGGGTACCTTATATAATTCAATGAGAGTATCGGATAACTGGGGCAAGCTGACAGTTGACAAGGGGGGTTGTCTTGTATCAAATAATCTAAAGTACATCCGTATTACTGCTAAAGCATTCAAAGCAGATAAAAACCATATTTCAGGTGAAGGATGGCATCTGACACTTAATAATGACTGGGAACTTGTTCCGGTTGATCAGAATTATTTTGTTAGACAGCTGATGCCGTAAGTACCCGCTGTTCCGCCATTTGGGGTTCGCACTTTTATTACCCAAGCTGGCGCGGATTTGTAATCGTGCCAAAATAGCACTTCACTGTAGTTGGCACCAAGCTGGCGTGGATTTTTAATTATTGCAAATCCGCGCCAGCTACAGGGGGGCAGGAGGGCGATTTAGTGACCTCAATGCTTCCTCCATGGATTTTATCTTCGATTCTGCATCGCTCTTCTTCTTTCTTTCAAGTTCCAGTACTTTTGGTGGAGCATTCTTAACAAATCGCTCATTTTCGAGCTTTTTCAACACATTGACCAGGAAGCCCTTATTGTAAGAAAGGTCCTGCCGGATCTTAGCAATCTCACTTTCAATATCCAGTTCTCCTGAAAGAGGTACAAAATACTCGGTCGTTCCTGCTATAAACGAAGCGGTTCCTTCCTGTTTTTCAGAGACAAATGTAATTTCTGATATATTGCATAGTTTACTAATTACTGGCAGAAACTCGGTATCATATCGATTTTTATCCGAAAAAATTAGAAGCCTGATCTTATCCCTGTTATTAATATCTTTATTCTTTCTTACAGTCCTGATTGCACTTATTGTCTCTTTTACCAGTTCAAAACGGGTTATAATCTCCTTGTTGAATTTTTTTGCTTCAGGCATCCGGGCCATCATAATGCTTTCACCATCATTTCTTTTCAGGAGAAGTTGCCAGATCTCCTCAGTAATGAAGGGCATAAATGGATGCATAACCTTTAAAAGCTTTTCAAAAATAGCAACTGTAGCATCAAATGTGATCCTGTCGACAGGTTTCTGATATTCAGGTTTGATTGTCTCAAGATACCAGCCCGAGAATTCATCCCAGAACAATTTGTACGTGATCATCAGAGCTTCTGAAATCCTGAATTTTTTAAAGGTTGCATCTATTTCATTTATTGATTTCTTCAATACCTCTTCCATCCACTTTACTGCTGCTCCGGATGAATCAGGCTGAACGATGGAATCGTCAACTTTCCAGCTTTTAACAAGCCTGAAGGCATTCCATATCTTATTTGCAAAATTCCGTCCCTGTTCAGGCAGACTGTCTTCAAAGAGGAGATCATTTCCTGCAGGTGAACATAACAGCATTCCCACTCTTACGCCATCAGCACCATATTTTTCAATCAGCTCTATAGGATCAGGTGAGTTTCCGAGCGATTTTGACATTTTCCGTCTCTGCTGGTCGCGGACAAGTCCTGTCAGATAAACATTGTCAAATGGCTTCTCACCCCTGTACTCATAACCTGCAATAATCATACGTGCAACCCAGAAAAAGAGGATTTCAGGTGCAGTAATAAGATCGTTTGTAGGATAATAATACTTTATGTCCTCATTATCCGGATTATTGATACCGTCAAAGGATGTGATCGGCCAGAGCCATGATGAGAACCATGTATCAAGTACATCATCATCTTCCCGGAGGTTGCCTATGGTCAACAACTCATCACCGGTTTTCTCTTTAGCCAGTTCCAAAGCTTTAGTAACATTCTCAGCAACAACAAATTCATTGTTATTATAATACCAGGCAGGTATCCTTTGACCCCACCAGAGCTGACGGCTGATGCACCAGTCGTGCACATTTTCCATCCAGTGACGGTAAAGGTTTTTAAATTTTGGAGGGTAAATGTGAACATCTCCGCTCAAAACCGCTTCCAAAGCAGGTTGTGACAGATCTTTCATTTTTACGAACCACTGAGGTGAAAGTCTTGGTTCAATTACTGCATTTGTCCTTTCAGAACGTCCGATCTTGTTATCGTAATTTTCAACTTTCACAAGGTTGCCTGTTCGCTGAAGTTCTTTTTCAGCAAGATCTTTTGCTTTAAACCTGTCCACCCCTATAAATAAACCGGCTCTTTCGCTCATGGTTCCATCTTCATTGAATACGTCGATCGAGGGTAAATTATGCTTTAAGCCGATCTCATAGTCATTGATATCGTGAGCCGGAGTGATCTTAAGACAACCAGTCCCAAATTCAGGATCAACATAGCTGTCAAATATAAATGGCACCTCACGGTTAACCATAGGTACAATTACCTTTTTCCCTTTCAGATGTTTGTATCTGGCATCATCAGGATTTGCGCAAACGGCAGTATCTCCGAGTATTGTTTCGGGACGCGTGGTTGCAACCGTTATATACCCGTCTTCTCCGACTATCTTGTAACGGACATAATAAAGTTTCGATTTTTCATCGGTATAATTTACCTCTTCATCAGAAACCGCAGTCATAGCCTGGGGATCCCAGTTTACCATTCTTATGCCTCTGTAAATAAGGCCTTTATTGAAAAGATCGACAAATACCTTTATAACAGAGTCATATCGTTTTTCATCCATTGTAAAAAGGGTACGATCCCAGTCGCAGGAGGCGCCGAGTCTTTTAAGCTGTTTCAGGATTATCCCTCCATGTTTATGTGTCCATTCCCAGGCGTACCCGAGAAACTGTTCACGGGTAAGATCATGCTTGGTAATTCCTTCAGCTTTAAGTTTGTCCACCACTTTTGCCTCAGTAGCTATAGACGCATGATCGGTACCTGGCACCCAGCAGGCATTTTTACCCTGCATTCTTGCCCTGCGGATCAGTACATCCTGTATAGTATTGTTAAGCATATGGCCCATATGCAACACACCTGTCACATTCGGAGGAGGAATAACAATTGTATATGGCTCTCTTTCATCAGGAGTGCTTTTGAAAAATCCATTGTCCATCCAGTACTTGTACCATTTGTCTTCAGCTTTCCCGGGCTCGTATTTTGAAGGAATATCCATTGTCGAATAATAAAAGGTTTGAAATAATTGAAATGCAAAATTATGAAAATTAGCCAAACAATTAAAGGTTGAAAGGTTGAAGGGGTTGAAAAGTTGAAAGGTCAAAAAAAGACCATTAAACTTTTAAACTATTAAAACCATTAAACAAAATTTAATTATCAAGTCATATCATAGATTTGGTATTCTATTTTATTTAATTTTGTCAGTCAATTTTACATAAGTTTTAATCAAACCATTATGCCATCAATATCCGAAAGAGGCAAAGTGATGCCAGCATCACCAATAAGAAAACTCGTTCCATATTCAGAAGAAGCCAAACGAAAAGGGAGAAAAGTATACCATCTTAATATCGGACAACCCGATATACCTACTCCAGAAGTTGCGCTTAATGCTCTTCGCAATATAAATCTGAAAGTGATCGAATATAGCCATTCCGCAGGCAATGAATCGTATCGCAGAAAACTCGCAGCTTTTTATCAGAAAATTGGAATAAATATCGACTATACTGAATTGCTTATCACAACAGGCGGATCCGAGGCAATACTCTTTGCGCTTATGTCGTGCGTAAATCCGGGTGAGGAAGTGATAACACCTGAACCATTTTATGCAAACTATAATGGATTTGCCACAACAGCCGGGATAAAAATTGTTCCTGTAACATCCTATATAAATGAGGACTTCGCGCTTCCACCGATAAATGAAATTGAAAAAAAGATCACTTCAAAAACCAAAGGGATTATTATTTGTAATCCAAATAATCCCACAGGTTACCTCTACTCGAAGGAAGAACTTCTTCTTCTTAAAGAAATTGTAAAAAAACATGATCTGTTTCTTTTCTCCGATGAAGCTTACCGGGAATTTTGCTACGATGGAGCTGAACATTTCTCCGCAATGAATCTTGAAGGTATTGAAAAAAATGTTATTCTGCTCGATTCGGTATCAAAGAGATACAGTGAATGCGGAGTAAGGATAGGCGCCCTGATCACAAAAAATAAAGAAGTCATTTCCACAGCTCTGAAATTTGCACAGGCACGCCTCTCTCCTCCGGGACTTGGACAGATTGTCGGAGAAGCATCTATTGATACGCCGGAGGAATATTTCAGTGAAGTAAACAGTGAATATACTGCACGAAGAAACTACATGGTCGAAGCTCTAAATAAAATACCCGGTGTCTATTGCCCAAAACCGAAAGGAGCATTTTATACAGTTGTCAAACTGCCGGTTGATGATTCTGACAAGTTTGCCCAATGGCTGCTTGAAGATTTTGAATATAAGAATCAGACTGTAATGGTTGCTCCGGCTTCCGGCTTCTATTCAACTCCAGGATCGGGCAAAAATGAGGTTCGTATTGCGTATGTTCTGAAAATCGAGGATCTGAAGAATGCGATGATGATCCTTGCAGAAGCTCTGAAGGTTTATCCGGGAAGAGTAGAAATAATTATTTATACAGCAGATACTTCTCCCTTATTTTCCCGAATTTTTCAAGTCCCTCCTTCCATGTATCGTGGATCTGTTCTGCAGTCATGCCCTTCTGAATTTGTTCCCGCAATACTGGTCCTCCGGCAAGAACATCAAAATAAGAGTTGAAAAACTTATCCTTTTCAGGGAAATCGCTGATAAGCGCTGATCAGCCATCCGAGATTAATCTCAGGTTTTGGAACCATCCCTTATCTTAAGAGCATCTCTCAGATCAGTTCCGAAACATTTAACTCCAAGAAGCGCCGGATTTTTTGCTCCGGGAACACTTTCAGGAATAAAACTGAAACCCCTGTCGGGAAGTTCGGGACTTCCGAACACCTGAAAGGGAAATGATGTTCCCCTGCCCAGTGAGAGAGCGGTCCCTTCAAAAAAACAGATTGAGGGATAGAGATATACAGAATTCTGGTTCGGCAGGTTAGGCGATGGTTTTACAGGGAGTTCATAAAGTGTCTTATGTGTATAGTTCTTGCACTTGATTACAACAAGATCACATTTGTACACCATTCTTCAGCCAGCCTTCTCCATTTAACATCTCCGGCATATTCTCCGACTGTCATTCCATGCACTACCGGAACAGGATCCATACCAACAAATGATCTGTATGCTGTATCCAGGACATTTCCGTCAAAATAAAAACCATTCGGATTTGGCCTGTCAAGGACAAGGCATTTGATATTGTTTTCAGCACATGATTCAACAATATAATGCAAGGTCGAAATATATGTATAGAATCGGGTACCAACATCCTGGATATCAAAAATTACGACATCAATTCCTGACAGATCGTCGGCAGTTGGTTTCAGATGTTTTCCATAAAGGCTTATTATCAGGAATCCCGGTCTCGAGTATCTTTTCCGTTTTCAATTGTCTCACCGGCATCTGCCAGATCTCTGAATCCATGTTCAGGAGCAAATATTACTTTAATATTTATTCCAAGTGACAGGAGTGTATCAACAAGATGAGTCGTGCCGATCATTGAGGTCTGGTTTGCAACTATTGCAACAGACTTTCCTTCAATAAGATGTTTATATAATTCAATCTGATTTGCGCCCGGGACTGGAGATTGCTGTGCTGTACAAGCGGGAGACAGACTAATTAATGCAAAAAACGCGCTAAACTAAAAAGTATTCTTTATCATTTTAATTTTGTTTTACGAATGTAAATCTATTACATTTTTTCAATCTCTGTGGTTCTCTGTGCTTCTCCGTGATCTCTGTGTAACAAAAAAAAGAACTGTCACAGAGGTACACAGAGGTTTCACAGAGTTACACAGAGTAGTTAACCTATAATTTCTTAAATTTGAAAACTTTTCAAGATATATGAATTTACCATATTTCATAGCAAACAGGCTGATAAAAGGAAGACGCGAAGGAACTTCCTTTTCACGTCCCATAAATGTCATTGCAATCGTCGGGATTGCCATGGGTCTGGCTGTTATGATCCTTGCCGTTGCCATACTTACCGGCTTCAAGCAGCAGATCAGGGAAAAGGTTGTCGGATTCGGATCTCATATCCAGATCATGAACTTCGATTCGAATATTTCATTTGAAACCACACCTATAAGTGACACCCAGAAATTCATTCCAGGATCAAACAGATCCCGGGGATTAGAACATATTCAGGTATTTGCTACAAAAGCAGGGATCATAAGAACCGATGAGGATATTCAGGGAGTTGTTCTGAAAGGAATAGGAAGTGATTTTGACTGGAGCTATTTTAAAAGCAATATGGTTGATGGGTCTGTATTCACCGTTACCGATACCGGACGCACCGATAAAGTGATTATTTCAAAAAAGATCTCCGACATGCTGAGGCTTAAAACCGGTGATTCTTTTGCTATGCTTTTTATACAGGATCCTCCGCGAATGAGAAAATTCACAATCAGCGGAATTTATGAGACAAGCCTTGAGGAATTTGATAAGATGTACGTTTTCTGCGATATCGGACATATTAAACGGCTCAACGGATGGAGAGATGATCAGGTTAGCGGGTTTGAAGTGTTTATAAACGATTTCGACAAGCTCGATGAAATGACAGCAGCTGTGAGAGATGCTATAGGCTATAAAATAACAGAAGAAGATACAAAATTCAAAGTGACAAATATCAGGACAAGGTATCCGCAGATCTTTGACTGGCTTAATTTTCAGGATATCAATGTCATAATCATCATATTTCTGATGCTTATTGTCGCAGGATTTAATATGATATCAGGACTTCTGATTCTGATCCTTGAGAAAACCAATATGATTGGTGTCCTTAAATCGCTTGGCAGCTGAAGACATTACAATACGCAGAGTATTTCTTTACCAGGCTGCATATCTTATCGGGAAAGGATTGTTCTGGGGTAATCTGATAGGCATAGGACTTGCATATCTTCAGCTGAAAACCGGGTTGATCACTCTTGATCCGTCCTCATATTATATTAAAACCGTTCCCGTTAATCTTGAATTTGTTCATATACTCTTATTGAATGCCGGAACAATGGCTGCCATAATTATTATGCTCCTGGTGCCTTCACAGCTAATCAGCAGGATCTCTCCTGTAAAAGCAATAAGGTACGATTAGAAACTCAGACAAAATACAGTTTCCTTTGTCTGGAACCGATCTTACTTTCAGGTTTCCTCCATGTGCATCTCATGATCTGTCTGGAGATGCTTAATCCTATGCCTGAACCGTTTTGACGGGTTGTAAAAAACGGAACAAATATTTCATCTATATTTTCCTCAGGAATTCCCGGACCATTATCAATGACACATATCTCAGGATGGTTGTTAGATACCTTCAGATGCAACTATACTGATCTTCCCGTTGTTATTATTTTCATTTGCTTCAAGGGCATTTTTCACAAGGTTTATCAAAACCTGGGAAATAAGATTCTGATCTGCAAAAATCTCAAGATCAGGGTTTTTCAACAGAGACAGACAATTTTATTCTGTCGCTTTTTTCAAGTGAATTATAAAGAATCTGAACACGGCTCATCAGATCAGCCACCCTAAACATTTTTTTCTCAGGCTCGGGGACCCTGGTAGCTTCCTGTACGATTCCACAAATGACATAAGTCCTTTCCCCTGTTCTTTTATTACATTAAGCCCCTGTAAGGTTGTTGCGATTGTTTTGACATTTACCTGCCCGGGCGAGACCGGTTTCCCGCCATTACTATAAATGCTTGAAAGACTTTCAGACAGTGAAGTAATTGGTGTTATAGAGTTCATTATTTCATGCATTAAAACTCTTATGAGTTTCATCCACGACTCAATCTCTTTCTCATCGAGTTCATTTTTTATATCCTGGATTGAAAGAATCACCAGTTCATTTTCATTTGTTTTGATCGATGTAGCTTTAAGGGAGAGCTGTATCTCACCATCTTCAGATGATATAGCAATAAGTCGACGTTCAAAAGGCTTAATATTGTTTATAGTCTGGTAAAGTTTCTTGTCTTTGCGTTCGATCTGCTGTCAGATGGGTAAGAACATCGATCGAAAGCAATTTCTTGGCAGATGAATTGGCATGCAGAATGAATCCTTTATCATTGTAGGTAATTATTCCGGTAGCCAGGTGTTCAAGCAATGTTCGGAAATATTGCTCCTGCTGCCGGTTCTCAATCTTTAACTGTTGTATCTGGTTGTTGACCTTGTTCATGCTCTGGTATAATTTACTCAGAGATGTATTTGTAATTTCAAAAGGGAAAAAGAGGTTCGAATCATCATTTCTTACAGAATCGAAGAAATACCTTATTTTTTATTAGTGCTGTTCAGATATGAGATAAGATTGATAGGTCAGGAGCACGATAAACACAATGCAGATGATTGAAAATCGGAATGATCTGCCAATTACGATAAAATAGCTAAGTGCACATGACATCAATACGATGAAAAAGACCCGGAGTACAATATTGAAATACAGATTTTTACTGTACATCACCTGTTTTTTTAAATCTGTTGTAAAGAGTCTGTCTGGTTATTCCGAGCTGTTCGGCTGCAGCAGTGAAGTTACCATTATTTTTATCAAGAGCCTGTTGAATCATCTGTTTTTCCATTTCCTCAAGTGTGGTAAAAGGACTATTATTACTATAAGAACCAGGGTGACGCAACAAGAAATCATCGGGCTTTATTACATTTGATTCGCTTAATATCACAGCTTTTTCAATGGTATGCTGAAGTTCGCGGATATTACCCGGCCAGGAATATTTTAGCAGTTTTTCGTGTGCCTGCTGGTTAATTTTAAGGTTTGGTTTATTGTATTTGTGCGCATATTTTTTCAGGAAGAATTCAGCGAGAATAAAAATATCATTACCCCGGTCGCGAAGTGGTGGCAGTTCAATCTGGATCGTATTGATCCTGTAAAGCAGATCTTCGCGAAAGAGCCCATCTTTAACCATATTTTCAAGGTTCCTGTTTGTAGCACAGATAAGCCGTATATCGGTGGGGATCATTTGATTTGAACCAATTCTGGCGAACTGCCTGTTCTCAATAACCGCAAGTAGTTTGGCCTGGAGATGAAATGAGAGATTTCCTATCTCATCAAGAAAAAGAGTTCCCTTATCTGCAATTTCAAATTTGCCCTGACGGGTTTCACGTGCATCTGTAAAAGCGCCTTTCATATGTCCGAATAACTCACTTTCGAACAATGTTTCGCTCAATGCGCCCATGTCCACGCTCACAAGTACCTCTTTCGATCTGCCTGACAGACGATGTATTTCCTGTGCAATCAATTCTTTTCCTGTTCCGTTTTCACCGGTTATTAATACATTGGCATCAGTTTTTGCAACTTTCTTTACAATATTAAGAACACTTGTAAGTTGTGGTGATGAACCTATTATAAATCGTTGATCACGATTTATTTCTTTTTTCAGTCCTGTCTCTCTCTCTTTGAGCTGGAGGACCTCATTTTTTGAAAGATTGAGCTGGATGGCAAGTTTTAGCGTTGCAAGCAGTTTCTCATTGTCCCATGGCTTCAGGATGAAATCAGATGCTCCTGATTTAAGAGCCTTTACTGCGGTATCAATATCACCATAAGCAGTTATCATAACCACTGATATTTCCGGTTTTGTTTCTTTTATTCTCTTAAGCCAGTAAATCCCTTCATTACCTGTATTGACCCCTGCCTTAAAATTCATATCGAGAATTACCAGGTTATAATCTTTTTTAGAAAGTTCATTTATGATCTGGTTCGGATTTGAAAGCAGCGTTACTTCATGAAATTCAGGTATCAGAAGTATCTCCAGCGCACTTAGAATGCTTTTGTTATCGTCAATAACCAGGATGTTGCCTTTTTGGTTCTGCATAGGATTTGAAGTTGTGAGTTTAAATTTAAGAATTATATCATCAATAGTCATAAATCTGTAAAATATTTTTACGATTTATAGTAAAGTATTTTTACATTATTTTTTAATTAATAATTTTATTCGTCTGAATATATGAATGTTACAATAATGGCACCATTATAGTAATATAAATACTGAAATACCTGAAACTATGATAAGCACCGACCTCAAAATTGCTATGCGGAATATAAAGCGCAACAAAGTCACTTCAACAATAAGTATTCTTGGACTTGGGATCGGACTCGCCTCGATAATACTGCTGCTGGCATTAATAATTCATGAAAAATCATTTGATAAGTTTATTCCTGATTACCAGGATGTTTACAGGGTGACCTTAGGTCAGCGCAGCTACACCCAGTACCCGCTCGGCGAGGAAATGAAGAAGGATTTTCCTGAGGTGAAAGATTTTTTCAGGATAAACCAATTAAGCGATTTTGAATTACGAAATGTAAAGGATGAACTGGTAAGAGAGAGATTTTTTGCATTCGCTGATCCGTCAATTTTTAAAATCCTTGGAATTAAAATGATTGCAGGAAACCCGGCTGGTTCAATAACCGAAGTAGCCATTTCGAAGAGTATGGCTAAAAAATATTTTGGGAATACAACACCATTAGGAGCCATTTTGAAAATAAAATTTGCAACTGATTTTACACCCCTTACCGTCACTGGTATTTACCAGGATTTCCCTGCAAATTCAACGCTATTTCCTGAATTTATTTCAGATATAAAACTAACTCAGAAGATGTTTACTGATGTTATGCGAAACCGGTGGGGAGAATATGGAAATTATATAACCAACTATTTAACGTGGGAAAATACAGCATTTTATACCTATGTGCTTCTTGATAAAAATACCAATAAAAACGCTCTTGTATCGAAAATGGAGAAATATCCTGAACTAATGAAGTATGAGAGTATGAGAAAATTAAAATTCAATCTTCAGCCTCAAGGGGACGTCTACTTAAATGCAGGCGGTATTTCTGCAGGATATGAGTTTACCCGGATCGGGAATAACAGTCAGATCAAATATTACTGGGCTATCTCGCTGCTGATACTTATAATATCAGTAACCAATTATATCTTTCTGACCCGTGCATCTACATCTGACAGACTCAGGGAAATTGGAGCAAGAAAAGTACTTGGAGCCTCACATAATGATATCAGGACACAAATCATATTTGAATCAACCCTGATCACATTGCTAAGCCTCATTCCTGCATCATTTGTTATTGACCCCGGCATATCCTTTATTAACAGTACACTCGGCCGGAATCTTAACAAGGATGTATTTTTTAATCCTTTAATATGGATGTTGTTAATTTCAGTAGTCCTTTTTATTGGAATTGTATCTGGACTCTCAATTGGCCACCGTGTTGCACGTATACCATCAACAATGTTACTTAAAGGGAAAACTACTGAAAAAACAAGAAAAGGAATCTGGGATTACTCCTTCTTAGTTTTTCATTTCAGCCTTTATATAATTTTAGTTGTAAGTGTATTTATAATAACCCGACAAATCAATTATTCACTCACAAATAACAAAGGGTTAAATCCAAAGAACGTCCTTATTGGTCAGCTTAATTCAAATGAATTACAGGCAGGTTTTCAATCAATTTGTAATGAAATGCGAAAAGTTCCGGGAGTGGAAAAGGTTGCCGGAGCCTCAGATATACCTCCGATGGATTATTTTAGTCCAATTAGTTTAGCTGCAATGCCGGGTGATGAAAAACCAATGAAATTTGATGGGATCTTGATAGGTGAGGGAATGACTGATCTCCTCGACATTGAAGTGATAGAAGGCTCCTCCATCGGTGCCTGGAATTCTACACCACAGCTACTTTTTAATGAATCAGCTGCGAAGCAGTTTAATATCAAAGCAGGTGATCAGGTACAGGGGCTTCATGTTCAGGGTATTGTGAGAGATTTCAGTGCACATTCCTTTCATACTCAGATTCAACCAATGGTTCTTGTTCAGCAAAATCCACTCAAAATGCGGCAGATCGCAATAAAAACAGATGGAACAAACGATAAGGCAATAATTAAAAAATTAGGAGAGCTATATAGTCAGATTGATCCGAATGAAATATTTGAAGCGAGGAAGCTTACAGATTTGATAACTGATTTTTACGCTGCAGATAAAAATGAAGCAAACTTAATCGAAGCTTTCTCGGTCCTGGCCGCCGTCCTCGCAATTATGGGACTTTTTGGAATAGCCTTGATATCCATTTCAAGAAAGACTAAAGAGATTGGTTTAAGAAAAGTGAATGGAGCAACAGTATTTGAAATTTTATATCTTGTGAATAAGGGATTCATCAAGTGGGTTTTCGTATCAATTCTGATTGGAATTCCGGCTTCATATTATTTAGTCTTATCATGGCAAACCAGGTTCGCTTATAAAACTGCGATTGTCAGCTGGGTTTTTATTCTTGCCGGTCTTTCGGCTATTCTTATAGCACTGTTAACTGTAAGTGGTCAAAGCTGGAGAGCGTCGACCAGGAACCCTGTAGAAGCTTTGAGATATGAATAAAATTTCACTTAAATCCCCAGCCTTTTACCCCCCAACCCCCCAATTGGGGGGGTATAGAGTCCCCCATTTGGGGGATTTAGGGGGTTGAAACATTGAGGGATTTAGAGAGTAGAACTGATAAAGAAGTTATTTATGAAATGACCAAAAAATATCAGAAAATGAAATATCTTTTTAAGACTATTATCCGGAATTTCAGACAGAAACCTGCAACCAATCTGATAAATCTGCTTGGATTGTCGGTTAGTCTGGCTTTGGTAATCATCCTCTCTGTTTACTGTTACAGTGAGTTGACAACAGACAGCTTTCAAAAGAATGCTGAACAGGTTTATATTTACGGATTGGAGGATCATGTTTACACCCCGGGTGTCCTGAAAGACAATATTGACATGAAAGTTCCGGGCGTGGAATCAACGGTCAGGTTAGGCGGAACTTGGGAAGCTCCGGTATTTCAGGCTGAGAACAAAGAGCCACTAACATCAGATCTGATTTTTGCAGATGAAGATTTCTTCAAGCTTTTTACCTGCAAATTTGTAGAAGGCAACAGTGCAACTGCACTGAAAGACCCTATGACAATTGTGATCACTAAAACATTGTCAGACAAGATTTTCGGGAATGAAGAATCCCTTGGTAGGAGTCTCAGGCTGAATAATAATAAAAGTCTTACAGTAAGCGCTGTAATTGAGGAGCCTGATGCCAATTCCTGTCTTAAGTTCAGTGCAGTAACCTCAATGGCTACACGAAAAATAGTCCAGGAAAACGGAGGAGAGTATACGGAATGGGGCTGGTGCGATTTCCAGACATTTCTTCTTTTAAAGCAGGGAGTCAACCCTGATGAAGCAGCTAAAACGATCCTGTCTCTCTTCCCTGAAGAAAATCGGAAAGACTATCAGCACACAAAACTGACTCCGCTGAAGAAAATTTACTTTTCAAAATTTTCCCTGTTAGGGAGCACATATATGATATCAGGTGACAAGAAAAAAATACAAATTCTGCTTCTCGTAGCTTCACTCGTCCTGATTATTGCACTGATCAATTTCGTGAACATTTCGTCATCCCAGTGGCGCGAAAAAATCAAACAGACTGGCGTAATTAAGGTAATAGGTGCGCAACGGTTTTCAATACTCGGTAACATACTTGCCGAATCATTTCTTTTTTTTCTGGTCGCATATATTATTGCAATCCAGCTGGTGAATGCAATGAGCCCATTTATTCACAACTACACCGGTATCAGCTATGGCCGGAAACTGACAGGTTCCGCAGGATTTCTCCTTGTCTCCCTGGCACTAATTGCTTTACTAAGCATTGCTTTCAGTATTATTCCTGCCTTGAGGATCTCATCCTCCAGAGCAGTAGATAATTTGAAAAAAAATATAACCCGGAATAAAACCGGCTTTTCATTCCGCGACGCGCTCGTTACCATGCAATTCGCAATAGCCATCATTCTTATCGCCTTTACTTTTCTTGTTCAGAAACAAGTCAGGTTCGGAAGCAATAATCTCGGGTTCAACCAGGAAAATATCCTAAGCATTAAACTGACAGAGCAGCTTAATCAAAAGAAAGAGGTTCTTAAAAATATTCTTAAGGGAAACCCAAACATCAAAAGTTACTCATTTTCTTCATTTTTTCCGGGTAACACCAACCAATCGAGGGATACTGAGCTGAATTTAAAAGGAGAAAAAAAACAAATCAGTTTTGACCTGTTCAGCGCTGATGCAGAATTCTACAAAATGTTAGATCTTCAGCTGGTTTCAGGACGAGTGTATAATAATGATCTTCCTACTGACAAAAATAAATTAGTAGTTAATGAAACATTCCTTCGTGAAAATAATATACCCGATCCATTGGGAGGTACTGTAACAATGGGTAGCAGTTACGAAATTATCGGTGTAATAAAGGACTTTCATTACAAGCCTGTAAATCAGCCTATAACTTCACTTGCTATAAGAAATGAGTCGAATGCTTCCTACTGTCTTTTAACGCTTCAGACAGGCGATTTTAATACGTTAACTGCAACCGTCGACAATATTAAAAGAGCTGTTTCAGACCTGTCTCCATCCTTCCCTGTTGAAGTTAGCTTCTTTGATCAGGCGATACAGAATATGTACCAGTCTGAACTCAGGTTCTACCGTACATTCTCAATATTTGCAGTATGTGCAATCGTGATTTGCAGTCTGGGCATTCTTGCCATGTCAATCTTTGGCTGTCAGCGGCGCATTAAGGAAATAGGAATACGCAAAGTTAACGGAGCGAAAATTTCAGAAATACTTGGAATGCTAAACAAGGATTATGTAAAATGGGTCGGATTAGCCTTTTTGATCTCATGTCCGGTTGCATGGTATGCGATGCACAGTTGGCTGCAAAGCTATGCCTATAAGACTGGAATAAGCTGGTGGATATTCGCACTGGCAGGTGTTACCGCACTGGGTATTGCATTACTGGCAGTAAGCTGGCAGAGCTGGAGAGCAGCAACAAGGAATCCGGTTGAGTCATTGCGATACGAATAATAGAAAGACATATAGAACCAGAACTGCTAATAAATGATTTTTATAACTATTCTAAAATACCTCACTTGAAGGAGAAAGGAGGATAATATGATCAGACATTACTTAATTATAGCATACCGGAATCTCTGGAGAAACAAACTTCATTCAATATTGAACATTTTTGGACTGTCGATCGGGATAACCTGTTTTATACTTATCATGCTCTATGTGAGATATGAACTAAGTTTCGAAAAATTCAATCCAAATGCCTCACGCATTTACAGGATTGCAGTAAATGGAATGCTCGGCAATACTGAAATTCATCAGACCGGAACGCCACCACCCCTACCGGTAGCATTATACCAGGAATTCCCTGAAGTTGAAGCTGTGACCAGAATTATGAAGGTCAGCTATTATCAGGCCTTTTATGAGTTGAAAGGGTTCACTGAAGACAATATCTTCATTGCAGATTCATCTTTCATAAAAATGTTCACAGTTCCATTTTTAAAAGGGAATCCGGCTTTTGCATTGAACCAGCCTGGCCAGGCGATCATAACTGAAAAGATTGCTGAAAAATATTTCGATAACGATGACCCAATTAATAAATCGATAATTTTTAAGTATGGCAAGCTGGAATTCAATATAAAAGTATCGGGAGTGATAAGTGAATGGCCCGATAACTCACATTTTCATCCTGATTTTATTATTTCGATTCTATCGTTTAAAGGCCTTTATGATGGAAAGAACTGGTTTAACAACCCCGCAGCCACATACCTGATGCTCAGGCCAAACAGCAGCTATAAAACGCTTGAAAGTAAATTCCCGTCATTTATTGCCAAATATTTCTTTCAGGGAATGTCTTATGCAGATTGGGAGAAAAAAGGCAATTACTGGAGATACTCGCTTCAACCTCTGACTAAAATACATCTTACTTCAAAACTAAATAGTGAATTCGAAGCAAATGGGAATGAGGCATATGTTTACATTCTTAGCCTTGCTGCCCTATTTGTACTTATCATTGCCTGTATTAACTACATGAATTTATATACAGCAAAGTCAATGATAAGGGCGAAGGAGATTGGCGTTCGCAAATCATTCGGATCATCACGCCTTGGCTTAATCAGGCAGTTGTTGCTGGAATCTGTATTGGTCACATTTATTGCTGCAATACTGGCCATAATTGTAGTAGATTCTGTATTACCTTATTATAGAAACTTTACAGGGAAACCGCTTGATCTAAATTTCTCTGACCCATTGTCAATTATAGGATTTGCAGGATTTATTCTGTTTGTCGGAATTCTTTCCGGGAGTTACCCGGCATTATATCTCTCTTCGTTCAATCCAACAGCGATCATCAATCAAAAATCGGGCAATGACGAGAAGAACCTGAACTTTAGAAATTTCATGGTTATTCTTCAATTCAGCATTTCAATCTGTCTGATTGCCGGAACAATAATGATCTTTAAACAATTGAAGTTTTTACGTTTTGAAAATCTAGGGGTCAATAAAGACAATGTTGTGGTAATAAAAAATATTTCGGGTTTAGGTAATAATACTAATGCTTTTATTCAAAAGTTAGCTTCAAGCCCTCATATTCAGAATGTTACCATGACATCTGATGTTTTTGGTTCAAACTTTGTTAACTGGGGTTATGGGACAGAAGGTAAAGAAACATTTACGCTAAACACCTTTTATTGCGACACTTCTTATGCTGATGTTTTAAAATTAAATATGGCAGAAGGTCGTTTTTTTTCTCGCCTGTATTCATCTGATTCCTCTGGAATAGTAATTAATGAAGCTGCAGCAAAGATGCTTGAATGGAAAGAGCCGTTAAATAAGCTGATGAATTTATTTACTATCTCAAAAAATCTGCATGTAATTGGTGTTGTCAGGGATTTCAATTACGAATCAAAACAAACCCAGATCAGGCCGATGGGAATTATTCTATTAAATGGTGTTGCAAAAAACAGTGAATATACTAACGCCAACTTCATACTGGCCAGAATTGACCCCGGAAACAATATTGGAAATATTGATTTTATCAGGAATTCATGGGATCAGTTTTCCAATGGGAATCCTTTCAGATATTCATTTCTGAATGAAGAGTATGATAATCTCTACCGTAATGAAGTAAAAGCTCAGAAGCTGTTTGTTGTGTTTGCCATTCTCTCGATACTCATAGCGGGGTTAGGTCTTTTGGGACTGGCTTCATACATGGCAATTCGAAGAACCAGGGAGGTAGGGTTACGTAAAGTAAACGGGGCGACACGATTGGGTATCATTTTGCTTCTTTCTGAGAACTTTGCTAAATGGGTGATTATTGCATTTGTAATCGCATGTCCGGTCTGCTGGTTCATATTGAATCGCTGGTTAAAGAATTTTGCATACCATACGGATCTCAGCTGGTGGATATTCTGTTTGGCCGGCATCCTTGCATTAATGATAGCTTTACTTACAGTGAGCTGGCAAAGCTGGCGTGCCGCTACGAGGAATCCGGTTGAGGCGCTCCGATATGAGTAGTTTACCCCCTATCCCGATAACTATCGGGACCCCCAATTGGGGGACTTACCAAATCTAATAGCCCCCCATATGGGGGGTTGGGGGGTAAAAAGGCTGGAGAAGTAGCTCAGGGCATAGGGCACAGGGCTCAGGGGAAAAAGGTTTTGATTCAATAATTTGAGTTATCAAACATATATATATGAAGAATTTTTTATTGATATTCAGAAAATTAAAAAAGAATAAGACGGCAACTTCGCTCGGTATAGCCGGACTGGTAATTGGAATGATGTGCGTAGTATATATATTTCTTCTGGTAACAGAGGAAATAAGTTTCGACCGTTTTCATGAAAAAATTGACAGGATCTTTGTCGTCCATGCATATCTTGAAGGAGGAACCGAGAAAGTGGATTTCGCCGGCTGCCCTCCGATGGTAAGTACATCTTTAAAAGCAGAATATCCGGAGGTTGAAACAACCTGCCGTTACATTCCTCCATATTTTCAATACCTGATTTCATCCGGTGAAAATAAATTTACGGAACGGACGGCGATGGCTGACTTTTCAATATTTGACATTTTTTCATTTCCATTTATTTATGGCAGCAGAGGAGAAGAAAATGTCCCTAACCGGATCATCCTCACTAAATCAGCTGCTCAAAGATATTTCGGAAGTACTAACCCGGTTGGAAAAGTTGTCAGAATGGATAACCGGATAGACATGGTAGTCACAGGTGTTATTAAGGATATTCCGGAAAATTCATCAATAAGCTTCGATGTTCTGATCCCTTTGGAGAATATAGGAGCCTATTATTCAAGAACTGACTATCTGACAACATGGTACAATAATGCTTACATGACTTTCGGACTTCTCACAAGGCCGGAAGGCTATGAAAAGGTAGCATCAACAATTACCCGGCGCATTCAGAAGGAATTACCGGAATCCACTAATTATCTGAGAGCTTACAAATTCAAAGACAGCTATTTGTATGAACAGAAACATATTCGTACTGTCCGGATTTTCAGCCTGATCGCCCTGTTAGTGTTATTGGCAGCAACTCTGAATTTTATAAATCTTAATACTGCCCGTTCTTCAAAGCAGGCTAAAGAAACAGGATTAAGAAAGACATTCGGTGCATCACGGACAAACGTGGTAAGGTTAATATACTCAGAGGTTGCAATAATCTGCTTTCTTGCCTTTGCATTGGCGATCATCCTCGACTATACAGGATTACCATTAATTAATAAATTAATAGGCAAGGGCATCAATTTCAGCATCCTGTTTTCAGTAATTCCATTGGTTGTATTATTTACATTATATCTGTTTACAGTCTTTTTGTCCGGCAGTTATCCTGCCCTTTTCCTTTCATCATTTACTCCCGGGCAGATACTGAGTTCAAATTTCCAGACTGTTAAAAGTCGTGGCATACTGCGTAATACTCTCGTTATCGTGATGTTTGTTATTTCGATCATATTGCTTACGTCTACTTTGCTGATCTCAAAACAAACCGCTTTCATGCAAAAAATGGATCTGGGATTTGAAAAAGATCAGCTTATGTATGTCAGCCTGAAAGGCAAGTTGCAATCGCAGGTACAGGCACTTAAACAGGAACTGGGACACGCTTCCGGGGTGGTTTCAACTTCGGCAGTTTCTTTCCTGCCAATTTCAATAGGCAATAATGGCGAGATGTGGAACTGGGAAGGGAAAGATCCGAATTTCAAACCACTGGTAACCGAATGGCAAACAGACGAAGATCTTCTTAAAACATTCGGAGCAAAAATGACCGAAGGGGAATATCTTAACAAGACTCAGGATGGCATTGTGATCAACAAAACATTTGCTGACTTGATAGGCTGGAAGAGTTTTTCGGGTAAAACACTAAAGAATGGTGATTCACAATACAGGGTTCTGGGCGTGATAAATGACATTCATTACAATTCATTATCTACTGCTACAAAGCCAATGGCAATAGAGTTCCTGAACAGTCCGGAAAGCAATTACCTTGTGATTAAAGTAAATACAGGCGATATCGGCAACACAATCAATTTTATTACAAAAACATGTCAGACAATTGAACCCTCCTACCCTGTGGAATATGCATTTTTTAATGAAAAATATAAGGAGCTCCTGGCATCCGAAATCAACCTGAAAAAATTGGTCGGCATCTTTTCAGTTTTTGCATTAGTTGTCCTGTGTCTTGGCATGCTTGGAATGGTGATGTTCATGATAGAACAAAAAACAAAGGAAATCGGTGTAAGAAAGTGCTTAGGGGAAAATGTAATATCGATTATTATGCAGTTAATCAAACCATTCCTTATCTCCGGATTAATTGCGGGGGCAATTGCCATTCCGGCGACATGGTATATTATGAGTCACTGGCTTCAGAACTACACATACAGGATCAATCTTAATATATGGCTTTTCATACTATCGGGAATAATTACTATTGGAATTGCCCTGGTGACAGTATTCTGGGAAAGCTGGAGGGCAGCTACCAGAAACCCGGTGGAGGCGCTGAGGTATGAGTAATTCGGTTTTACCTCTCCCTAAATCTCTTCCCCAGGGGGAGGGACTTAAAAACCTTTTAATGAAAAAACTACAATAAACGAAAAAACAAAAAACAATAAACGATAAACGACAATTTATGAACGGACAGTATCTTAAGGTGGCAGTGCGGAGGATTTTCAGAAATTACAGAGCGACACTGATAATATTTTCAGGGCTGGTGATAGGTTTGACAAGTTGCCTGGTTATTTATACAAAAATTAAATATGAATTAAGCTTCGACAATTACCATTCCAGGAGCAAAGATATTTACAGGGTAGTGAGAGTTACATCAGGACTGGAATATACTAACGGTGGTTTAGAATACAGAACGGGAGTACATTTTCCTTTCCCGGGGGAGATAAAAAAAGGCATCCCTGAATTGCAGGAGGTTGTTCCCATGTTCTACCTAAGAGGTCAGAAGATTGAGATTGCCGGTAAGGATTCGACAAACAGAAAAACTTTTGATTTTGATGACGGATTAGTATTCACCGATCCTTCCTTTTTTAAAGTTTTTGATTATGGGAAAAATGGGATCAAATGGTTGAACGGGCAGGGAGCTCAGGTTCTCGATAAACCATTTACAGCGGTCATTACACGTGAAACTGCCCGACGATTTTTTTCTGATCAGGATCCGATAGGCAGGGATATATTTATGTTTGGTAAAAAGTTCACTGTTGAAGGTGTCATTGAAAATTTTCCTGTCAATACTGATTTTCCTTTTAAAGTAATTGCATCAATACGCACGTTCAGTGAAGTAATCTATCCCGGTTTTCTTACTGATTGGGGTTCACTGTCTGATAACTACCAATGTTATGTAGTGCTAAATAATAAAAGTGATGTAAAATCCATTGAAAGAAAATTCAAAGAAATCTACAAACCATTTGCAGATGGCGACATGGCTGAAAAAAGATCATTTAAGCTGCAACCGCTATCCAAAGTTCATAAAGAAAGTGAATATGGAAATTATAACAATCGAACGGTGAGCGGTGGTTTGCTTCTTGCAATAACGCTTGTTGGAACTTTTATATACCTTATCGCTTGCTTTAATTATAGTAACTTTTTTCTGGCAGAAACATTAAAACAGAGAAAACAAATCGCATTAAAACTGATTCTGGGCAGTAAACCACGCATGATTTTCATTCAGTTTTTTACTGAGGCGATATTGGTAAATTTCTGTGCACTGCTTTTCAGTATACAATTAGCTGGACCAATCATTAAAAACTTCTATTCTTTTATTGATATTCCAAAAGGATATTTTCCGGAAATTGGCTTATCCCTGCTTTTGTTTGTTATCATTTTGCTTCTTCTTGGAGGATTCCTTTCGATAATATTCTCTATCTTCAGTTTGAATCTGAAATCTTTATCATTACTATTAAAGAAAAGTGATTCAGGAGATTCCAGTAAAGAGAATGTATTCGGAAAAACAAGCGTAATTCTCCAGTTTGTTGTTGCCCAGGCAGTGATAATCAGTACCCTTGTACTAATGAAACAAATCTACTTCATAAATCACAAGGATCTGGGATACAATTCTGAAAATGTTATACTTGCCCAACTTCCTGAAAATGTAAAATCTTATATCTCTCTAGCTGGTGAATTGATGTCAGTTCCCGGCGTGAAAGCAATCTCATTCAGCTCGGCCGCCCCTGCAGAGCCACGACAATGGAGTGACTTCAGTTTATACAAAAATAACGAAAAAAAGCAGGTAGTTGCTGAACTTAAGTCAATTGACTCGTCCTACTTAAAGTTATATTCTTTCTCTCTTGTGGCAGGTCAAAATTTCTCATTCCGAGATACCTCCTCTTCAGTGATTTTAAACAGGGAATTTCTGACTGAAGTCGGTTTTACTGATCCCAACGAGGTAATTGGGTTAAAGATGCCCGGGATAGGAAGAAACGGGGCATTTGTAAAAGGTGTAGTGGAAAATTTTCATTCAGGCTCAATTCATGGTAAAATCAGACCATGTGTGTTTATTAATTATCCAGGAGACTACCGGATTGTTAATATCAAGCTTGAACCTTCTTCATCCAATTCAAAAAGTGCACTACCCTCGGAAATAGCCGCTTTGGATAAAAACTGGAAAAAAATATTTCCTGGAAAGGAATTTAAATATCAGTTTTTAAATGACATGATTGCGGGTTATTACATGGCAGAACATAAAGCCCTGAATCTTTTTCTGTTGTTTGCCTCTATCACAATATTCCTGTGCATTCTTGGAATTCTTGGGTTATCCCTTAGCATGAATGAAAGAAGGACAAAAGAAATTGGTCTCAGGAAAGTGAATGGTGCCACAGTATCGGAAGTTATGATCCTGTTGAATCAAAATTTTATACGATGGGTTGCCATTGCTTTCATAATTGCTGGTCCGGTTGCTTTCTATGTAATGCATAAATGGCTTCAGAATTTCGCATATAAAACTTCATTAAGCTGGTGGATATTTGCCCTTACAGGTATTATTGCACTTGGAATAGTCTTATTGACAGTAAGCTGGCAAAGCTGGAGGGCAGCGACAAGGAACCCGGTGGAGGCGCTACGGTATGAATAGAATGCGGGAATGGGTGAAAAATAGATGAGAGGACGGAAAATTTGATAAACAATTAAGGAAACTAGAAAACCAATTATATGATCTTCAACATCAGGCTTATAAGCAGAACTCTTCTTAAGTTGAAAATTTACACTGCTTTGAACATATTGGGTCTGGCTATTGGACTTGCCTGTACACTGGGAATTGCCGGGTGGATAAGGAATGAGATGAGCTTCGACAAACATCTGCCTGATGCCGATCGGATTTACCGTCTGACATTTGAAACAAATACGTCAGGCATCAGGTTGCATTTTGCTCGATGCTGGGAGAGTTGGATATCGCAGATGCCTGCCACATTTCCTCAGATTGAACAGCTTGTACGATTAGCACCGTATCGTCATACAGCTCTTAAAGCCGGTGGGAATAAATTTTACTCCGACAGGATCTTTGCCACAGATTCAAACTTTTTTAAGGTATTCAATATCACCCTGTTGTCAGGAAATGCGGATGAGGTGCTAAAGGAACCGCATTCAGCTATTATATCGTCATCAATCGCACATAAATGCTTTGGCGATATTGACCCGATAGGTCAGACAATCCGTATTTCGGGTGAATATGATGAAAAAATGATGTTATGTACAATAAAAGGAGTTATGAAGGATACTCCTGTAAATTCCCATATTCATTTTGACATACTTACTTCCTTTACAAATCCAAATGAGGCACCCGGATGGGCCTACATTTACCTTCTCCTGAAGAAAGGGACAAAACCTGAACAGATCATTTCAGCATTACCGGAATTTATTAAATCTCATGAGTATGTTTCAGATCAGAGGACTTTTACCCCATATCTTCAAAATATTACTGATATCCACCTCCGTTCAAATAAGGATCGCGAAGTTGAGCCTAACGGGAATATTACTGTTATCTATCTCTTTGTGATTATCGCAATAGTTCTGCTTGTAGTCTCATTTGTCAACTTTTACAATCTCAATAAGGCAAAAATACTGTCTCTTCAGAAGTCGATATATCTTCAAAAAATCTTCGGGTCGGATAGTAAAGGTCTTATTTTCAATTCCCTTATTGATTCATCGGTAACTGTTCTCCTAGCATTTTGTTTAGCTGTTATTTTTCTCGATCTCCTGCATATACTTGCAAGTTCATTCCCCGGACTTAATCTTCAATCAAATGGCATCAGAGAATTAGTCAGAATCTGGCCTGTAGCGTTATTAATAATCCTTGCAGCATTGACTACAGGAAGTCTTCCTCTCGTTGTTCATATTTTTAAGGGGAAATTAAGAGCAGTTACAATAAATTCCATTCCTGTTCAGGGTCGCGGCAAGGTATCGTCATATTCAATTCTTATGACAATTCAATTTTGTCTGTCAGTGATACTTATGTTTGCAACCATCACTATTGCACAGCAAAAAAAACTCATGTTTTCCCGTAGCCTTGGGAAAATGAACCCGAACATTATCGTTTTTAAAAGACAAAACTGGGAAATACGAAACAAATACCAGGCAATCCGCGACAAGGCTCTCGAAAATCCACTTATAAAGAATTTTACTGCATCCATGGAAGAACCCGGGGGAGAAACCTTAGATGCTCTTCCCGTAGAATCCCCTGCACTTGATGACAGTCACAAGGATAAACCCTTATTTGTATTATCGGTCGAAGATAACTTTCTTAACTTTTTCGATATTAAGCTTATTTCCGGAAGAAATTTTTCAAAGTACAACCCTGAACGGAAGGGCGAAGATTATATTTTAAATGAAACTGCCGTAAAAGAATTGGGTTGGACTCCCCAGGAAGCAATAGGAAAACCTTTTAATATCAGGTTTGATCCTCCGGGAATATTTTTTGGAGGCACCGTGGTTGGTGTTGTAAAAGACTTTAATATAACAACGATAAAACAGAAAGTTAAACCGTATGTTATGTTTCAGAAACCTATATTTTATCTGTGCTATCTGGTAGAGGTAGATTCAGCCCGGAGACAGGAAGCTATATTAAGCTTTAAAAATATCTGGGAACAGGAATTACCCGATTATCCGTTTCAGTATGAATTAATCGGTGATCTTTATAATTCTGCCTATCAGAAAGAACTCATTCAGGCGCAATTAACTCTCTACCTTTCAATTCTTACAATTGTAATAATATGTATGGGCATATTCTCAATAACATCAGTGTTAGTAGAAAGAAGAACCAGGGAGATAGGCATACGTAAAGTAAATGGTGCCAGGGTAATAGATCTGCTTTCAATGTTAAATTCAGATTTCATCAGATGGTTTGTCATTGCATTTATAATTGCCTGTCCTGCTGCATGGTACTCAATGCATAAGTGGCTTCAGAATTTCAGCTATAAAACTGAATTGAAGTGGTGGGTATTTTTGGCTTCAGGAATTATAATATTGACAATCTCACTTCTCACTGTAACTATCCAGAGTTGGCGGGTTGCAACAAAGAATCCTGTTGAGGCGCTCAGATATGAATAACCCCTCCCGCCGTATGGTCTGTCGAAAAAGTCCTTTTTAACCGCAAAGTACGCAAAGTAGGCGCAAAGCACGCAAAGTCAAAACATTATAACTCTTTTCTTTGCGACCTTTGCGCAAATTCTTTGCGGCCTCTGCGGTTAATGGATTTCGACTTTTTCAACAGTCACACAAATTCGGTTTCCATAATGAATTCAATATAATAACAAGAATTAACCCCCCTTTAGAGCTAGTACCGCAATACAGAAACCCTGTATGTAGCTTTCCCCTGAATTTTCAGTCATTATTCTATACCCTGACAATGAAGTTTAACCGGAGAATTACCTGAAATCAAATCATTACTGATATATTTATATTATTAATCCTTATATCGTTTTTATGAAAATCAAAATTATCCTTTTAGCCCTTGCACTATTTGTATCTGTAAAAGTCTCATCACAAGATGGATATACTATAAAAAAGGATTCCATCCAGTCAGAAGTTCTGAAGCAAAACCGTAAGATAAGCATCTTCCTCCCCGAGGGGTATGATGCTAAAGATGCGAAATTCCCTGTTCTGTATGTTCTCGACGCTGATGGCCGTGATCAGCATACTGTTCCGACTGCAAGATTCCTGTTTGTTAACGGCAAGATGCCAAAAGCTATCATAGTCGGGGTATTCAATATAGACAGGAATCATGATTTTCTTCCTGACTCAAGCCAGGCTGCCAACACCGGTGGCGGAGCAGATAATTTTTTACAATTCTTTAAAAAGGAGCTAATCCCTTATGTAAATAAAAACTTCAAAGCCGAGCCTTTTAATGTTTTGATCGGCCATTCCTTTGGAGGAGTATTTGTTATGCACGCACTTTTGAATGATCCTGATCTGTTTGATGCCTACATAGCAATTGATCCGAGTTTCTGGTATAAGAATGAAATGCAGGTTAAAAGTGCTCAGCTTGAATTCACGAAAGCTAAAAACTGGAATAAGCCCATCTTTATTTCAGGACGTGAGGGTTCAGGAATGAAAGGAATGGGCATTACATCCATGGAAAAGGTCCTCAAAAGTTCTGCACCAGCTGGCTTGAAATGGAAAATAGTGGCTTATCCAAATGAAGATCACGGTTCCGTACCTTTTAAAAGTGTCTATGACGGCCTTCGTTTTATATTCGATGCCGGAGGCAATTTTATGGTCTTTCCTATGGCAGCCATTCTGCCAAAGGGGACTTCAACATATGCTCTCATTCAGAATATTAATCCGAACCTCCATTATACCACTGATGGAACTGAGCCAACTATTAATTCCCCAAAATGCAAGGAAAGAATTGAAATTAATAAACCCTGTACCTTAAAGGTAAAAAGTGTTGTGTCAAATTATAAAAATCTTCCATCTGTTACCCGGGTATTCTCTTCCGGTGAATATATGAACGGCTTGGAATCTGTTGAAAACCTTAAGCCTGGACTAAAATATTCTTACTATGAAGGAGTATGGAATTCAGTTCCGGATTTTTCAAAACTTACTCCAGAAAAGATCGGAACAACCGCTAATCTCGATTTAAACTTTGCCCTTAAGAAAGATAGTTTTGGTGTGCAATTTGAAGGATATCTGCATATTACAAAAAAAGATCTGTATGAGCTATGGATTACTTCAGATGATGGATCCAAAGTATACCTTAATAATCAGTTGCTGTTTGATAACGATGGTTTGCATTCAGCCGACAACCCCGTAGTAAAGACTGTTCCTCTGAATCCTGGTTACTATCCGGTAAGGATCGATTATTTTGAAAAAACAGGCGGTGAATCAGTAACATTAGGATATGTAACTTTCGGTAAAAAAATTCAGCCACTACCAATACCGAAAGAGATGCTGTTCTTTAAGGAATAACCATTAAAATCCATTTAACCGCAAAGTACGCAAAGCAAGCGCAAAGAACGCAAAGTAACTTATGTCATGAATTCCTTTGCGGCCTTTGTTCAAGATCTTTGTGACCTTTGCGGTTATTGGGTTTTAAATTTTTGGGTAAATCCGGGTATGAAACAATATTCAAGTCAAGATTGTTAAAATCCGGAGGACTAATTACCATGAATGATTTTGCAGCCAGGCTAAAAATTGAGATACTCAAGGGCCTGCCGGGCACAGATGTACAATGGCAGATGGCTTCATCGGACCGTTTTGCAAAGAGCTTCCCCAGGCATCCCGGCAAGGATGCGCGTCAGGCCGGAGTGCTGATACTTCTATATCCTTTTTCAAAGTCAGTGTTTACTGTATTTATGCAACGGCCCGATTATAACGGTGTGCATGGTGGCCAAATCAGCTTTCCCGGCGGTAAGAAAGAACCTGAAGATGAGGATGTAATCAGAACTGCTTTACGTGAAGCCTATGAAGAGACAGGCGTTGATCCTGATACGGTGGATATCATAAGCACTCTTACTCCTTTATTTATTCCGGTGAGCAATATAGTTGTAACGCCGGTAGTTGGCTGGACAAATAAAATACCTTCTTTTAATCTAAGTCATGAGGAGGTACTATTTCTGATTTATGCTGATCTCAGGAAGCTTCTTGATCCTTCAGTAATCAAATTAAAACCTTTCGAGATCAGAGGTGAAATGCTTGAAGTCAAATATTTTGATTACGAGGGTAATACAATCTGGGGTGCCACCGCGATGATTCTTCATGAGTTTCTTATAATTCTCAGAAGGGGTGGTTTCTTCCTTCCGGGATGACATTCTTATAATGCTCAAACCTGTCAAGAACCTGACTGACAAATTTCACCGACTCGATACCCCTGAAATACCCGTTCTTAACAACAGTATCATTATAATACTTAGGTTCAGCCTTTTTCAAAAGCCAGATTGCCACGTTTCCGTCCCATTTCTGAGGATTCATCCCATTTTTCTCTGCAAGTTTCACTGCATCAAGGACGTGTCCTGGTCCCGCATTATATGCTGCCAGAATGAACTTAAGCCTTTCCCGTTCATCAGGAATCCTGTGGGAAAAGATAGTATAAAGCCAACCTATATATCTGATCCCGGCTTTCATATTATTTTCAGGTGAAGAGGTGATATCAATTCCAAAATTGTTTCCTGTATCCGGCATAATCTGCATCAGCCCGAATGCACCTGCATATGATTCCACACCTGGGTTGAACTGCGATTCCTGGCAAATAAGAGAAGCGAGAAGCCTCCAGTCCCATTTTATGCTGATGCTGAACTTCTTTATCATGTTATCGTACAGAGAAAGTCTGTCGGCAGTCACAAAAGTATGTTCAATACAATATAAGGTATTGAATTCCAGATCATATCTGATATAATCTGAAAATGACTTCATTGATTCGTAACTGAAACCCATTGGTTCTCCCCGGTAGGTAAAATAGGCAGCGGAATTAAATGACTTTAAGGAAATTTGGTTTTCTGCTTCACTTACAGGATTTGAAAAAACCAATTTCCTGTTTAAGTTCCTGGATGAGTGATTATCAGAACAGGAAGAAAGACCTGTTGCAAAAAACACTAACAGTAATAAAGATTTATTTATCAAAATGTTGTTTTAGTTAAACAAATGCTTTTTAAAACAGGGGCAAAGATACAACTTTTTGCCTAATCATAGAACGTCCATGCCAGGCCGTATCGTAACATCCTGATATTCATTGGATAAGTGGGCACCATCTCATAGTGCAGGCCCATCAATTTAGCATTTATATGATCGAACATTACAAAGAGTCTTGTCCGTTTGATCTTAAAATTTAAAAAGACATTGATAAAGGGATAATCACCTGCAGTTGCGATATCCTGCCGGTAAAACCTTCCGATAGCCGGCATATAGGCATACGGATGATATATCGTGTTGTAGGTCACATCTGCACCAAGCTGTGTATTTAGCTCACCCCGGGTTTTAACAAATCTGAAAAGATGTTCAAAATATCCTGCAGCACGAATTGTAACAAGCGGAAGATCAAGTATTTCTGAATTAGTGCTTTTCTGTATAATTACATCGCTGGCGAGATGAAATTTCCAGGCTCTAAGCTCATTTTTGATTGCAACGGATGCTACAGAAAGTCCTCCTGAATATTGCGAGGGATGTGCAGTTGTATCAAAATCAGTATAATTCTTTATTATAGCATAATTGAATTTTAGTTCCGTTTTCCTTGCCGGATAGATAAAAGCTGAACCTACATCTGTCCTGAATTCTTTTTTAAAATTATTGGTCCATTCAAAATTATTACCACCCCAATGGTCAAACCAGAATGATGGCTGTCTGTTTTTCATCGAGCCAAATATCAGCCAGGACGCCCTTCCTTTCTTAAGGTCAAATGATTTTGTTATTTCCCCGTCAAGATTGAAGTCTCCCGACCTGTAACCTGTGGCATATAATTCTCCTGTCGCCACCCATCGGAACTTTTCTCCGATGTTGTTAAACAGTCTCCCGACCAGAATATTGCTGCTGGTATGCAACACCGGTGTACCGGGAGCCAGAATGTAAGGTCTGGGAATTATATAGCTAAAGGTCAGGATCTCATTCCTGATCCCAAAGCCCCCACCCAGCCTGAATTTCCTTGTTTCATTAGTTGAAAAATCAAACCTCAGCGTATTTCTTATTATTCTTGAATAAAGGGAATCGGCGGTGATTTTTCGTGTAACATATACTATAGAATCATAAAGTGACGATAGCGGATCATTGTCTTTATATGTCCGCGTATTGCTTTCAAGTTCAAAGATATGTGAGATAGTTCCGCTTAACCCGAAAAATCCCGATCGTTTATGTGAAGTACTGTCATTTTTTGTAGCAGGACTGGCGGTTAAGCTATATCGTTGTATGAGTAATATGTTACGATTCTTAAGATCACTGTTTGCGACATGAAGACCACCAAGATTTGTCTTAACATCAAGAGTGTTTGGCAGCAGATTGAGATCTGCAATACTTACTATACCCCCATTTTCGTACGATAACAGATTATTTATATCAGCTGAAAAATACATTTTATATTTTTCTCCTGTATATGAGGAATAAAAAGTAAATGTCTTATCAGATGATCTCTGGTAATTATACTGGCCAAGACTGAACACTATATCATAGATTAGACCGAAATTAAAATACCTGTTCACGTTTTGTGAATGCCTTACCCTGAAAGTTTGTTCCGAAGTTGTAACCGGACCAGCAAAGCTCCAGTCCAGTTCAGTAAAGGGGATCTGAGTATTTGTGAAAACAGTATTTGAGGAGGTATGCATTAACGGGTAATACGAGGTGTAGAGAAATTTGTCAGGGTCAGTTACCCTGTCAAAAAAACTGAGCTGATAGAATGGCAGTCCATAATTGCCCAGGCTAGCGTTGACCGGCGAATATTTATCAGCTAATTTGAACCTGTTTGATAATGAAAAGACAGTATCGATCGGAATATTCACCTCCTCGGAAAAGTCGTGAGAAAGTGTCCATTCTCTTAATATTTTTGGTTTCTTTATTGTATCCTGTTTATGGGCATTTGATATTTTTGTAACTTTTAAGGAGTCCTGCTTCTGTGCAATTGGTTTGGATGGAATGGCGTTCTGTCTCTGGGCATATAAACCTGAAGAAATCGCTAGAAGCAATATTATAAAAATATGTCTGATCATCAGGTGCAAATATAGATAATCTGAATACAAATTAACCTCAAAGAACGCAAAGGTTTGCGTTAAGGTCGAAAAGGTAATGATCCGCAATCCCCAATCCGCAATCCGCAATCTTCTAGTCTACATTATCATTCAGATAGGCATTGTTCTCCCTTAAAACAGGTTCATCATTATCATCAGAGGTAAGCGTGAACTTTGATAATTTGCTTTCGTTTCCGCCTTCCGGTGCATTCAGTGACAGGTTGCGTCTTACATATGCAGGCACATCTTCGAAAGTATCAATATTCTCCTTCATAGTCTTATTTGAAAGGCCCTCTCTTTTAAGGAGGTTTTGCATATGCTTCACCCTTCTCAGAGTTGCTTCAGGTTTCTCGGGAGCGTCTTCATTCTCATTGGTCCGCCTGTTCCTGATCTCCTCCAACTCATGGCTATGCTCAAGGCTGAAATCGATTACACCCTGAGTTTCTTCTTCAAAATCGGTAATAATAGATTTTTTGCCTTTTTCCCTCACGGAGAAAACATCTTCTCCGGTTTCAGGTATTATCCTTGAAGGTATTGCATTCTTATTTGTCAGTAATTCAACCGTCTTAGTCCTGTTTGGTCTGTAAGGCTGGAAAATGCTGTTAGCTTCAAAACCGGTTGCAATAATTGTAACACTTATCTCATCCTTCAGATTTTCATCTTTCGATAATCCCCTGATGATCAGGGCATCATCTGATGCTGCCTCGTACATATTATCAGTTATCTCTCCAAGTTCATCCATTGTGATCTCGTGCTCCCCTACTCCCGAGGAAATATTTATCAGGATGCTCTTTGCCCCTGTGACATCATTAGAATTCAATAACGGTGATGCAAGAGCATTTTCGATAGCTTTTGCTGCCCTGTTTTCACCTGAAGCCTTACCCATACCCATTATGGATACTCCCGAGTCTTTCATGACTGTTTCCACATCAGCAAAATCAACATTAATATAACCCGTGACGGTTATGATCTCAGCAATTCCTTTTACTGCAGTAGTCAGAATGTCATCGGCCTTGGCAAATGCAGTTGAGACAGGCTGATTGCCATAGATCTCTCTCAGCTTTTCATTATTTATAACGAGCAATGAATCGACGTAGTCCTTGAGTTCGGTAACACCATCAATCGCATGCCTGATACGTACTTTCCCTTCCGACTTAAAAGGAATTGTAACAACTGCTATGGTGAGGAATCCTGCTTCCTTACAAGCCTTGGCTATGACCGGTGTAGCTCCGGTACCAGTACCTCCTCCCATTCCTGTTGTTATGAAAACCATCTTAGTGTTACCCGATAAGGCAGCCATAACATCGTCTATGTTTTCTAAGGCAGCCTGCCTGCCAATTTCAGGTTTGCTTCCGGCGCCCCTCCCTTCGGTAAGCGATTCTCCAATCTGGACCTTTACAGGCACCTGGCTTTTTATAAGCGCCTGATGGTCAGTATTGCAAATCACAAAATTAACATCAGTTATACCTTTTTCAAACATATGATTGACAGCGTTATTGCCTCCACCACCTATTCCGAGAACTTTTATAATCGACGATCTCTCTACCGGAAGATCAAAGTTCATTATATCGTCTGACATAGTGTAATTATTTAATTGATTATGAACAGCATATATTTATAAAACCATATTTTATCATTTGATAGGCTGATCTTCTACCTCGAACATCCTGGAAAGCATACTTTTGATCTTTTCGGTAAGAGGGATTTTTTCTTCTTCCTGGACAGGAGGAACAAAAGCGTCTTCCTCTTCATCCGTCTCATGTATATCAACCACTACAGCTTTAGGCTTGACAAATTCATCAGGACTGCCAGCGTTGAAGGTTTTCTTGTAAGTTTCAAGGTATTCAAAGCCACGCATTATCAGCCCTACGCTTGTTGCATACATAGGTTGATTAATTTCATTTTTCGCTGTTCCGGCCAGATGTTCGTTCGGAAAGCCAATTCTGACATCCATCGCAGTTTTAAACTTCATCAGCTGAGGAAGGTGCTTCAACATGGCACCGCCGCCGGTAATTACAACCCCTGCAGCCAGCTTATCTGCATAGCCCGAATTTTGAATTTCGAAATTGACCGCATCGATAATTTCTTCCATCCTTGACTGTATGATATAAGCAAGGCTCTTGAAAGAAATCTCCTTAGGCTCACGACCACTGATCCCCGGAATGGATACGACCTTATCTTCAGGAGCAATATCCCCGAGAGCAGAGCCATACTGGATCTTAAGCTGCTCAGCATGCCTTTGCAGAATTGCACAACCCTCCTTGATATCTTTTGTCACTACATTACCGCCGAATGGTATCACTGCGGTATGGCGAATGATATTGTCATAATAGACAGCAACATCTGTTGTCCCGCCTCCGATATCCACCAGGACAACTCCAGCTTCCTTTTCATCATCCGTAAGTACCGCATCGGAAGATGCCAGCGGTTCCAGTATCATATCCTTTACGGTCAGATTGGCTTTCCTGATACATTTTTCGATATTTTTAGCAGCGGCGACCTGTCCGATCACGATATGAAAATTAGCCTCCAGCCGTCTGCCGCACATTCCTATAGGGCTCTTTACTCCTGTTTCATTATCGACGATAAAGTTCTGAGGTATAACATGAATTATTTCCTCGCCGATGTCGATATGAATCTTATGCATATCCTCAATCAGCCTGAAGACATCCTCTTTCTTGATCTCGTCATCATACGCATCACGCATTATATAGCCACGGTTCTTCATACTCTTGATATGCTGGCCGGCTATGCCCACAAAGACCTCTGAGAAGAGAATCCCGGATCTCTTCTGAACGTCATCAACGGTAGTCTGAATGGCATTTACTGTTTCTTCAATATTAAGAACAACGCCTCTCTTCACACCCTTTGAAAGAGCTTTACTAAGTCCGAGAATCTCAATTTTGCCGTTCTCGTTTTTCTTACCGACAATTGCCACAATTTTTGTGGTTCCGATGTCGATGGCTGCTACATACTGTTCCTTTTTATTCATCGTTTAATATGGTTATTTCTGATTATCTCTTCTTTTGCAAACTATCTGATCTTTAAATTCAAGATTTATCAATGAATATTTGTTCCATCCCACTTCAGGAAGAACTTTATCGTAAAATGCCTGAAGGTTTCTGAGCTTCCCTTCATAATTTTCGGCGGTTCCAAGATGAATCAGCTGATTACCAGCCCTGGGAATCAGATCAATTTCATCGTTACCGTCAACATCTATCTGATCGATCTGAGCCGACCAGAATTTGTCATCATTTATATAAGTTACCAGGTGATAAATATCTTTCAGGATGGAGTTTTTAATAGCAGTATCAAGCACGCTTACGCCATTAAGCATTGCTGAGCTAATATTTACATTACCTTCGACTATGTGAAGGCGAGGGTTAAAAAGGTTCCTTTTCCTCACAACAACTCCGTCTTCATCGACAAAATAGTCTCCGCCGTTATCAGGCATGACTCTCATTACCGGAACGCGTTGTTCAACATAAACATGAACCAAACCGTCAACAGTCATATATGCTTCAGCCTTCTTTAGCTCTCTTAGCACATTTATTCTGTTTTCAATAGCCGAAACTGATACCTCTTTAAGCGGTTTACCGGCAATCCTGGTCGAATTACCATATGCAAGATTCAGAAGTTGTCTTTTTGTAACAAAATGATAATCAGACGAATCACTTATGTCAATAACTATTCCTCCACATGGCCTGGAGCTCGTAGAACTTGCCATATAGACTGGTATTACTATCAGATACAGTACAGGGATGATAAATAATATTTTCATTATCCTCCTCATTTTATTCTTTCTCTCCTTAGCTTTTCCTCAATCGGGTTAACAAGGGTGTCTATATCACCCGCTCCGATAGTAACCAGCACATCCAGATTATAAGAGTCAAGCTTATCCGGAATGTCCTCTTTCATCAGCAGCCGCTTGTTACCTGATCGCATTTTATTGAAAATCAGTTCCGATGTAACTCCTTCAATAGGTTTTTCACGTGCAGGGTAAATTGGCAGAAGAATGACTTCGTCAAGTTCATCCAGGATTTTAGCAAAGCCCGAAGCATGGTCCCTGGTTCGCGAAAAGAGATGAGGCTGAAAGATCCCTGTAATTCTTCTTCCTGTAAAAAATTCCTTTATGCATTTTATACATGCTCTGATCTCCTCAGGATGATGAGCATAATCATCAATATAAGCCAGGCCGGGTATATTTATCCTTATATCAAATCTGCGCTTTACCCCCTGGAAGAGCAGAACAGCTTTCCTTATTTCAGGCTCAGTCACACCACACAAATGTGCCATGGCAATAGCTGCAGTAAAATTTTCGATATTAATAATTCCCGGGAACGCAAAATGCAGGTCCTCAATTATTCCTGATGGTGTTTTAATGCTGAATCTATAATAATCCTTTTCATGGATAATACCATATGAACTGAAATCGGCATCCTCGTCAAGGCCATAGGTATAAAAGGTCACCCCTTCAGGAACTATAATTTCTTTGCGGATCGCGCTGTTGACAATCAGGCTGCCTCCCTGTCTGATTTTACTGCAGAATACATTATAGGCTTCTATCATCGTCTTCTGATCGCCATAAATATCAAGGTGGTCAGCATCGAGAGACGTCACTATTGCTATGAATGGACTGAGACGGTGGAATGAGCGATCGAACTCATCTGCTTCCATGACCGTATACCTGCTGTCGCCAATAAGAAGATTTGAATTGTAGTTCTTTGATATTCCGCCAAGAAAGGCAGAACAATCTATAGAAGACTGCTTCAGCAGATGAGCTGTCATAGTCGAAATTGTCGTTTTTCCATGCGTGCCGGCCACTGCAAGAGTGTCGGTGTTCTTTGATATCTCTCCAAGGATCTCGGATCGCTTATAGATCTGATAGCCATTATTTCTGAAAAACGAAAGGATTTTATTTTCAACGGGAATTGCGGGTGTATAGACAATTATGACCTTGTTTCTATCAGAAGAGTTACTGAACAATCGTGGCAAAAAGTTTATATCATCCCTATAAGTAACCGCACAACCGTTTTGAGTCAGCGAATCTGAAATCACAGTTTCTGATCTGTCATACCCTGCAATTGAATAGCCTCCTTTGGCAAAATATAGTGCAAGCGCGCTCATGCCGATGCCACCGATGCCGACAAAATAAATCCCTTCAATATTTTTGAAATCAATCATTTTTCGTAAGCTTAAGTACTTCCCTGGCAATCCTCAGATCGGCATCCCTGTCTGCCATTTTACGGATGTTCTCAGAAAACATGTCTCTTCTGGTTTTATCAGATATTAGTTTAATAGCTTCATCAACCAGTATTTTAACTGCCTGATTATCTGATATTAGCAAAGCAGCGTCCCTTTTAGTCAGGGCTTCCGCATTCCTGGTCTGATGATCCTCTGCAACATTGGGTGAAGGGATCAGAATTGCAGGTTTGCCAACCAGACATAATTCAGATATAGTTCCGGCGCCTGCCCTCGATATTATTATATCCGCAGCAGCATAGGCATAATCCATACGGTTGATGAATCCATGCACAGAGATGTTCCCGCTGAAAGATAAAGAAACCAGTGCCTTGACATTTTCAAAGTAATATTTCCCGGTCTGCCACAGCCATTGACAATCCGTGTCCCTGAGTTTATTTATGTTTTCTGAGAGGCTGTTATTTATTGTTCCGGCTCCCAGCGATCCCCCCAGAACAAGTATTACCGGGAATTCCTTTTTAAGATTAAAAAATGAAAGGGCCTCATGTTGCAGGCTTCTGAGGTTCTCAAAGTTTTGCCTGACAGGATTACCTGTTTTAATTATTTTACCGGCAGGAAAATATTTTTCCATTCCATCATATGCAACACAGATAGTTGCGGCCTTTTTTGCGAGGAGCTTATTTGTTACACCTGCATAACTGTTCTGTTCCTGAATAAGAGTCGGAATGCCCATTCTGCCTGCCTGTCTCAGAACCGGGCCACTGGCATAACCACCCACACCAACAACAACATCAGGTCCAAATTCTTTTATAACCTTTTTCGCTTTATTAAGACTCTTAAGAAGTTTTATCAATACTGAAATGTTTTTCAACGACAGACTCCTGTGTAAACCAGCTACCGGCAGACCGATTATCCTGTAACCGGCATCCGGAATTTTTTCCATTTCCATTCTCCCCTCAGCACCAACGAAAAGGATCTCAATCTGAGGGTCGATTTTCCTCAGAGCATTGGCAATTGATATAGCCGGATATATATGTCCGCCTGTACCTCCACCACTGATTATCACCCTTTTATGTCTTTGCTGGTTCATAAATCTTTTCTCCTTCATCAGATTTTTCTTCTTCAGGAAGTTCTTCCTTTTTAATCCTTGCATTTACCACTCTGCTCACACTAAGGATCGCTCCAATCGAAAAACTCATGACCAGAACAGAGGTTCTCCCCCAACTAACCATAGGCAGTGTTTGTCCGGTTACTGGAAACAGCCCCACCGCTACCATCATGTTAAGCATTGCCTGAATGACGATCATCACGATCAGCCCCAGGACCAGGAAAGCCGGGAAAGCAGTTTCACATTTTTTAGCGATAGTGATCCCCCGGAAGAGCAGAATCATATATGCCAAAATAAGGGGGATGGCGCCGAATAATAGTCCGTATTCTTCAATGATAATTGCAAAGATGAAGTCGGAGTTTGATTGTGGCAGCATGTTTCTCTGAGTACTTTTACCAGGTGCCTTTCCGAATAAACCTCCGGTTGAGATGGCAATTTTTGCCTGGTTCGACTGATAGTCACCGTCTTCATCTCCTTTACCTGAGAAGAAATGTTCAATCCTGTTTTTCCATACCTGTACCCTGTTATCTTTCTTAATGACTGTCAGAACCATGGCAAAAAGCAGTACTCCCACAACCCCGACACCCACATAGGCCAGCAGGAATTTAAGCGGTACCCTGCCGATGAACATGATTATCATGCTCATTCCAAAAATCATAAGCGAAGTAGAGAGATTTTCGGGCAGGATCAGTCCGCAAACAATCCCTACAGGAAGTATAAAATATTTTGAGACCAGCAGGAAATTATTCAGTTCTTTCTGGTATTTAGCCAGTGATCTTGCCAGATACAAAACAAGCGCTACTTTAGCTACATCGGATGTCTGAAGCTTGAATCCCGTCCCCGGAATAACAATCCATCGCGTTGCTTCATTAACCCTTGAACCGAATGCAAAAGTCAGTACCAGCAATCCTACTGCACCTATCAGAATCAATCCTGCCATTGAAAAGTAGATTCTGTATGGCAGGTAATGAACGACAACGATAATGACCAGACTTAAAGCCAGCATAAAAAATTGGCTCTTAAGAAAGTAAGTTGTATTTCCTCCATACTTCATAAAGGCAACACCAACTGATGAGCTGTAAACAGCTAAAAGTGAATAGAACATAAAAAGTGCTACAAGGCCCCATATTGCCCTGTCTCCTTTAAATGTCTTTGTAAGCCAGCCTTGTTGCATTGATCAGTGTTTTTTAAAGATCCCGTACAGCCTTCTTGAATTGACGACCCCTGTCTTCATAATTCTTGAACAGATCAAAACTTGCGCAGGCGGGTGACAGCAATACAGTTTCCCCCTTCTTTGCCAGGTAATAAGATGATCTTACAGCTTCTTCCATAGAAGTGGTCTCCACAATGGTCGTAACTTTATCCTTGAAAGCTTCTATTATCTTTTTATTATCCTTTCCCAGGCACACAATGGCCCTGACTTTCTTTTTGACCACAGGAAAAAGCTCTGAATAATCATTCCCCTTATCAACCCCTCCCACGATCCATACTATATTGGTTTCCATACACTCAATGGCATACCATGTCGAATTTACATTTGTAGCTTTTGAGTCGTTTATGAAATTGACTCCACAGACCGTTATGACTGGCTCGAGCCGGTGCTCAACCCCCTGAAAATCAGCCAGACTTTCTCTGATGACCTCTTTGCGGATATTTAGGATTTTCCCTGCAATGGCGGCTGCCATTGAATTGTAGGTATTGTGACGCCCTTTGAGCGCAAAATCATGAATAGTCATAAGGTTGATTTTATTTTGGTAATCAATAATCAATTCGTTGTTATCAATATAAGCGGTCATGCCTTCGGTTTTTTCATCTGAGAAAGGCAACAGTTTCATATTATATTTCTTTTTCGATAATTCATTTTTTATGACCGGATCACCATCCCAGTAAATAAGAAAATCATCGTTACCCTGGTTCTGTGTTACCCTTAGCTTGGAATCTATATAATTCTGAAATTTATGATCATATCTGTCGAGATGATCAGGAGTAATATTCAACAACACAGCAATATCGGCTTTGAATTCATACATCCCGTCCAGCTGAAAACTGCTTAGCTCGATCACATAGTAATCATAGGAGCCTTCGGCAACCGCCATTGCAAAACTATTGCCAACGTTGCCTGTCATTGCGGCATTTTTCCCGGCTTTTTTCAGAATATGGTAGATGAGATTGGTCACAGTTGTTTTGCCATTGCTTCCTGTGATACATATCTTTATTCCTTTAGCATACCTTCCCGCGAACTCAATCTCGGATATGACAGGAATACCCTTCCCACGGATCTTTGTAATTATCGGAGCATCCTCGTGGATCCCCGGGCTCTTAATTACTTCATCGGCCGAAAGTATAATAGTTTCATTGTGACTTCCTTCCTCCCATTTAATCTTGTGGTTTTCAAGGATTTCCCTATAATTTTCCTTTACCTGACCCTGATCGGAAACAAACACATCAAATCCATTTTTTTGTGCAAGCACTGCTGATCCCGTACCACTTTCACCTGCTCCCAGTATTACGATTTTCTTTATCATTCTTTATCTTATCTTAAGCGTCACAATACTTATTACTGCCAATATTATAGCTACTATCCAGAACCGTGTGACAATCTTCGGTTCAGGAAATCCTTTTTTCTGATAATGATGGTGAAGCGGGGCCATCAGGAAAATCCTCCTTCCCGTACCATACTTTCTCCTTGTATGTTTAAACCAGCTCACCTGTAATACAACTGACAGGTTTTCAACCAGGAATATCCCGCAAAGCACTGGTATCAGGAGTTCCTTTCTGATAATAAATGCAAATACAGCAATTATCCCCCCCAGGGCAAGACTACCCGTATCACCCATAAAAACCTGGGCCGGGTATGAATTGTACCACAGGAAACCGATAGTGGCTCCGATAAAAGCACTCGCATAGATAACAAGTTCCTCAGAACCTGGAATATACATTATATTCAGATAGTTAGCATAGATTATATTACTGGATACATAAGCTAGTATTGCCAGCGCTGTACCCATAATTGCTGAAGTGCCGGTCGCCAGTCCGTCGAGTCCGTCAGTCAGGTTGGCACCATTTGAAACTGAGGTGACTATGAATATTACTATTATTACGAAGGCAATCCAGGTAAAAGGCCGCCTGTATTTTTCACCGATAAATGATACCAGCCAGGCATAATCGAATTCATTATTTTTTACAAAAGGGATAGTTGTTTTGGTTGATTTTTTCTCCATCGTTATCACTCCCTGTTCCGGTATCGGCACTGAAGTGTCGATCATCTCATGTCTTTCCCTTAATGTAAGACTGGCAACATCTACTTTTTCTGCAATCTTGACTTCACTGCTAAAAAAGAGTGTTAACCCGACAATAATGCCCAGAACAATCTGACCTGCTATTTTAAACTTCCCTGCCAGACCCTCTTTGTTTTTTCTAAAGATCTTTATAT
The DNA here is from genome assembly GCA_963791065.1 of uncultured Bacteroidales bacterium. Taxonomy (GTDB): domain Bacteria; phylum Bacteroidota; class Bacteroidia; order Bacteroidales; family VadinHA17; genus LD21. The sequence continues at coordinate 325,070 of CAWBQN010000018.1, read as the reverse complement.
AATCATCCAGAAAACCGATTAGTCCAAGCCAGACAGTTGTTATCAGCATCAGAATGATGTAAACATTTCCAAGCTTTGCGAATAAAAGAGTCGGTATTATTATTGATGCAATAATTATAACCCCTCCCATTGAAGGCGTTCCCTCTTTTTTATACTGTCCTTCGAGACCCAGGTTCCTGACCACTTCTCCCACCTGCTTTTTCTGCAGATACAGAATGATCCTCTTGCCTATCAGAAGTGAAATGATCAGCGAGGTAATTACTGCAGCAGCTGACCTGAAGGAGATGAATGTAAATAACCGTGCGCCGGGGAAATTAATTGTATCAAGATAATTAAATAAATAGTAAAGCATTTATCTTCTTTTTATTTAAGTAACAATGCATTTTTCAGTTCTTCCCTGTCGTCGAAGTGATTTTTCACTCCCATAATATCCTGGTATGTCTCATGTCCCTTACCCGCAATGAGTATCACATCGCCCTCATTCGCCATCATTACTGCAGTCTTGATTGCAACATGCCTGTCAGTAATTCTGAGAACTTTTCTTTTGAGTTCAGGAGTTATCCCGGCTTCCATCTCGTCAATTATTTTTTCAGGATCTTCAGTCCTGGGATTATCTGAAGTGAGGATCACTTTCGTACTTCCTTCGGCACAAATTGCTGCCATTTTTGGACGCTTCGTACGGTCGCGGTCCCCACCGGCTCCGACAACTGTAATAAGCTGAACACTGCCTTCGCGGATCTTATTAATAGTATCTATAACATTTAGCAGAGCATCAGGCGTATGGGCATAGTCGACTATCCCCGAAATTCCCCCGGGGGATTTGATTACTTCAAGTCGGCCTGCAACAGCATGAAGATCACTGAGAACTGTAAGTATCTCATTTTTAGGAGCTCCCAAAAGCTCCGAAGCAGCATATACTGCAAGCAGATTTGAGGCGTTGAAATCACCTATGAATCTTGTCCATACTTCCTCTCCCTGGATTTTTAATCCCATTCCCGCAAAACTCTGTTCGATTATATTGCTCCGGTAATCAGCCATACCTCTTACCGAAAATGTATAATGGCGGGCCGGGCAATTCTGCAGCATTACCCTCCCATTACGGTCGTCAATATTAACAAGCGCAAAAGAGCTTTGTGGCAGTGAATCAAAAAACCTCTTTTTTGCCAGAAGGTAATTGTCAAAGGTCTTATGATAATCAAGATGATCGTGCGTAAGGTTGGTGAATATCCCACCTTCAAATTTCAGGCCGGCTATACGCTTCTGATCAGCTGAATGCGAGCTTACTTCCATAAATGCATAGTCACAGCCTTCTTCAACCATAGCTGATAAAAGTCTGTTTAGCTGGATAGGATCAGGAGTTGTATGGGTTGCCTCATATTCCTTTTCATTGATATAATTACATACAGTTGAAAACAATCCGCACTTATATCCCAGTCTGAGGAACATCCTGTATAGCAGGGTAGCAATTGTAGTTTTCCCGTTAGTCCCGGTGACGCCTACCAGCTTCAGAGAATATGATGGATTCCCAAAGTAGTTAGAGGCTGCCAATCCAAGGGCCTTTGCAGAATCATCCGTTTTTAGCCAGCATATATTTTTTTGGGGAGGGTCAGGAATGGATTCGCATATAACAGCTATGGCACCAGCCTTTATGGCGGATTCGATAAAATCATGCCCGTCGGTTTTATATCCTTTTACGGCAACAAAGAGTGAATCCTTTTTTACCTTTCGCGAATCAAATTCAACGCTGGAAATCTCAATGTCTATTGCTCCTTTGACTGAAACAATATTAATTCCGTTTATTATTTCTTCGATCTTCATGTTTTTACATATTCATCTCCAGAGTGACAACCATACCTTCATTATATCTGGCTCCGTGTTCAGGAGATTGCCTGAGCACTCTTCCTTTACCACTGTATTTTACTCTTAGTCCCGTATTCTCGAGAAGGTAGATAGCATCGCGCAGACTCATCCCTCTCACATCAGGTACCAGACCCGGCTGGATTTTTACTCCTGAAAGCCTGACGGTATCCCCGCTCTCATGCGTTGCGACCCAGTCATCATCCGCAGTCCTGCGATACCTGACATCAAGGTTTTTAAGCACCTGATTTATATCAGCCCTGTATCCATTCCCGGCATCCGGTGCAGACGGCTTTATATCATCTTTATTTTCAGGTTTGTAATCCCTGAAAAATCTTGTTGCATATACCTTGTCGGAGATCTCTTTAAAAACAGTTCCTGCAACCACATTACCGTAATAAACTCCATTCGAGGGAGAATTAACCACAACAATGCAGGAATAGAGAGGGTTCTCAGCAGGGAAATATCCGACAAAAGAGGCCTGGTAGGATATTTTTGCCCCGGTTTTATACCCATATTTGTCCCTGGCTATCTGTGCTGTTCCTGTTTTTCCTGCAATTTTATAGTTAGGATTTTTGAGATTAGTGGCGGTCCCATTCTCAACAACACCTTCCATCATTTTTTTTGCTTTTCGTATTGTTGATCTCGAGGCAATTGAGTTGATAATGACTTCGGGTTCATAGGTTTTGATCACACTTCCGTTTCGCATAATCGCATTCACGAAGAGCGGACGCATCATTTTGCCATTATTTGCCACAGCGTTGTAGAAGGTCAGTGTCTGTAAAGGTGTCAGCTGTACTTCATAACCATGAGACATCATCGGGAGCGAAATCCCTGACCATAACTTGTCACCGGGATATCTGATAAGAGGTTCCCCTTCTCCTCTTATTTGCAGACCAAGAGGCTTATTCAGTCTCATTGCATAAAGCCTGTTTACAAAATCTTTAGGATGGTCTTTATAATGATCGTAGATCAATTTGGAAGTTCCCACATTCGATGATTTTTCAAATACCTGCTTGACGGTAATTTTACCATTGCCGCCCTCCTTTGTATCCCTGATAATCTGGTTATAGAACTTAATGCTTCCGGTACCAGTGTCGACATAATCACCAGTATCGATCACACCATCTTCAATAGCGGCCATAAGAGACGCCAGCTTGAAGGTTGAACCCGGTTCAGTGCTTTCACCTATTGCATAATTGTAGGATTCGTGAAAATCGCCATCGCTTTGCAGACCCAGGTTAGCAATTGCTTTAATATATCCTGTCGAAACCTCCATGAGCACTGCACAGCCGTGATCAGCGCCGTTCTTCCTGAGCTGACCCAAAAGTGCAGTAGATGCAACATCCTGCAGATCAAGATCAAGAGTAGTTACAACGTCATTACCATCACGTGATTCGACACTGTTCGGACCATCGACTGTTATCCAGTCGCCACCGGTAAGTCTTTGTTTAACTGCAACCCCGTTCTTCCCTGCAAGATCCTTATCAAAAGCTCCTTCTACCCCTACCTCATTGCCTTCACTACCCAGATTAAGATAGCCAATGGTACGTGACGCGAGGTCGCTGTTTGGCAGGATCCTCCGGTTCTCAGCCTGAGCTACCATGCCTCCCCTGAATTGTCCTTCCCTGAATATCGGCAGTTCCTTCAGTCTCTTAAGTGTTTCATAATTAACCTTTCTCTGAATGAGGAAATAACGGTCGCCTTTTCTTCGGGCTTCAGAGATGGCTGATTTCCAGCCTGCAGCTGACCTTACACCTAAGAACTTAGCCAGACCAGCCGATAATCCGTTAATTCCGTCCGACCATGTAGAAGATAACATACCGCTGCTTCGGGTATCCATATAAATAGTATAATATGGGACCGAACTTGCCAGCAGGCGTCCGTCGCTTGTAAGTATATCGCCTCTGTTTGCCTGCATCTCTCCGGTCTTGAAAACAAACTTTTCCCCCATATCAGCCCATTTGCCTCGCTGAATATATTGCAGTATAAGGATGCGTACAAGTAAGGTCAGAGCCAGTAATCCCAGTACAAAATATACCAGTGCGCCACGCCATACTATTTCATCCCTTGCTGCCATTTCCTTTACTTCTTATCAACTAATAGCTTATATGGTGGTATTTTCAGCTCTTCAAGATTCAGTCCCTTCTCGCGTATCATACTGTATACCTCAGACTGTTTACTTATATACATCAGATCTGCTGATGTTGAGAGTGACTCTGCCCTGAGATCCTTTACTTCCCTTTGCAACCGTGTTGATTCCCTTGTGATCTTTTCAGCATGAAACCTGTTTCCGATATAAACGGCAGCGAGAAACGCAAGGAGCGAAACATATCCAAGATTCTTAAGGATGATCTTCTCTGAAACCATACTCCCGCTAAGCAGTTCTTTAATAAAACTTCCGGGTTTGATCTGCTTTTTATTATTCTCAGTATTTGTTTCCTTGTTATCTTCCATAAGTCAGATCTTTTCAGCTATTCTGAGTCTGGCACTTCTCGCCCTGTTATTTACTGCTATCTCCTTATCATCCGGAGTAGTTCCCTTCCTGTTAATAATCCGGAAAGGAGTTTCGATATTCCCGTAAAAATCCTTTTTCTCCTCCCCTGAAAAATTGCCTGTTTTCATGAAATTTTTTACCAGCCTGTCTTCGAGCGAATGATAGCTTATTACTACAAGTCTCCCGCCCGGATTAAGAAGTGAAAGTGCCTGTTCAAGCATCTCCCGCAGATAGTCAATTTCGTGATTTACTGCGATCCTTAAGGATTGAAAGAGCCTGGCATAAAATTTATGTTCCTGACGGAAAGGAGCAAGTTTCCCAACGGTGTTCATAAGATCATTTACCGTTGCAAAAGGTTTTGCCGTTCTTGCCCTTACTATCTCAGCAGCAATCCTTCTTGAATTTGTCAGTTCACCGTATCTGTAAAAAATATCGGCCAGGGAAGTCTCATCCAAAGTATTCAAAAGGTGGGCCGCCGTTACGGTCCCCTTTTTATTCATACGCATGTCAAGAGGAGCATCCTGTCTGAAGGTAAATCCCCTGTCGGGTTCATCGAACTGGTGAAATGAGACTCCCAGGTCAGCAATGAGTCCGTCAATGGATTGGATATTATTGAATTGCAGATTGTTACGCAGGAATCTGAAATTCTGGTTGAGAAAGAGAAAATTATCATCAACCGGGGTGTTTATGACAGCATCCTCATCCTGATCAAAAGCGATTAGCCTGCCTGTTTCAAGGCGTTTTAGAATTTCCATTGAATGCCCCCCTCCTCCAAATGTTACATCAACATAAATCCCCTCAGGCCGTATGTTCAGCCCATCAATACTCTCCTTGAGCAACGCAGGGATATGGTAAACCATAATCGTTAAGGCTCATTTGTACTTCCCAACAGTTTCTCACCCAGATTACCAAGATCATCAGCAGGCATTGCTATCTTAGCATATATGTCAGCTGACCATATCTCTATCCTGCCGTCCTGGCCGGCAAGGACTACATCCCTGCCTGCACCGATCAGATCCATTAACCTTTTCGGTACAAGAACGCGGTTATTGTTGTCAAGAGAAAGTTCTGCAGTTCCCATAAAAAAATTCCTCAGGAATTTATTATGTTCGCGGTTAAAGGGATTCAGCTTCTTCCTGATCTTTTCCAACTGTCTGTTCCAATCCTCCATAGCATAGAGCACCAGACAGTTTTCAAACATATCCTTCCGTACCACAAAATGATCCAGTCCATCTGCAGGCATCTGCTTCTTAAATGCCATCGGAAGAATGATCCTGCCTTTGACATCAACCTTGCATTGGTAATCACCTATAAATGTGGCCATCTTTGCTTTTTCTAAATAAAGGGCTAAAATAATGAAAAATTATCCACTTTGCTCCACAATGCCCCACTATTTTTGATTAATGTTAATAACTTTTTGACGAGAAAAATAAAGATGCTTCATGCTTAGATAAACATGTCAGCCGGGCGGGCTTGGCCGTTAAAAGTATCTTTGGTAAATTTGAACCCTCATCTTTACTAATAATTACCGGAAAATGGATAGTCAATCGGGCAATAGTGAAACTCAAAGACTGGATGTTGAAAAAGTCTTGTTCTCAAAAAACCCGGCCTTGTCCAGGACTATACCCCGATTTGTGATAAATTATCTGAAAAAGATTGTCCATCAGGATGAATTAAATGAATTCCTGAGAAAATGGGGCCATAAGAAAGACTCGGAATTAATAACCGCCGGTCTGGAGCATTTTGAAATAAAATTCAAAGTCATTGGAAGTGAAAGAATACCAACAACCGGCAGGTATATTTTTGTATCAAATCATCCCCTGGGGGGGCTTGATGGACTGGTATTTATTCATGAAATATCAAAACATTTCAATAAAATTAAATTTCCCGTAAACGATATTCTTACAAACATCAAAAACCTCTCAGGGATCTTTCTTCCCGTAAATAAGCACGGAGGACAGGCAAAGGAATCTGCCATGATGATTGAGGAGGCATACTCGTCTGATGACCAGATTCTTTATTTCCCGGCCGGATTATGTTCCAGAAAAAAAAGAGGGGTAATTAAGGATTTGCCCTGGCATAAAAGCTTTATAACTAAATCCATACAACATAAGAGAGACATAATGCCGGCCTTTTTTTCAGGCAGAAACTCAAATTTTTTTTACAATCTTTCAAATATCAGAAAGTTCCTGGGAATAAAAGCAAATATTGAAATGCTGTATCTTGCTGATGAGATGTTTAAACAAAAAGATAAAGAAATAACCCTGGTGTTCGGTGAGCCAATTCCATGGCAGACTTTTGATAAAGCACGGTCAGCTCCGGAATGGGCCGGATGGGTAAAATCTAAAGTATACGACCTGGAATCATTTATTCAGGGGTGACAGTTAAACAAAAAAAATCACTAAATTGCATTCTGTTTTGTGAAATTGATATTCGGATATTTTACCCCCATTTTTAATATTAAATGAAACCAATTGTTGCCCAACTACCAAAGGATCAGATTATTGCTGAGCTAACCAGCGATAAGCTTCTGCGCAGGACCAACAACGGGAACAATGAGGTTTATGTGTTTGACAATAATAATTCACCTTCTCTTATGAACGAGGTTGGACGGGTGAGGGAGCTTACCTTCAGACATGCGGGTGGAGGTACGGGAAAAGAGATCGATATAGATGAATTTGATACCGCAATATCTGATCCTCAGAAACAACTGATTGTATGGGATCCTGAAAATAAAGAAATCATTGGCGGATATCGTTTCTATTTTCCCGAAAAGGGATGTACAGACTGTGATATTACAAAGCTTGCTTCGTCGGCTTATTTCCATTTTTCAGAAAAATTCCTTAGCAAGTATTACCCTCATCTGATGGAACTTGGCAGATCATTTGTCCATCCCGATTACCAATCGAGAACGATGGGCAGGAAAAGCATGTATGCACTCGATAACCTCTGGGATGGACTGGGCGCGATTATAATTGATAATCACCATCTTAAATATCTGTTCGGGAAAGTGACGATGTATCCGCATTTCAATCAGAAAGCAAGAAGCATGATCCTATATTTCCTCAAAAAGCATTTTAGCGATCCTGACGGCCTGGTAATTCCCATCGACCCTGCCAATATTGATCTGCATACTGCCGAAATGAAAAAGATCTTCAGGGCCTGGGGATGGAGAAGATATAAAGAGAACTATAAGATCCTGTCAAGAGAGGTCCGTAACCTGAATGAAAATATTCCTCCTCTAATAAATGCCTATATGAATTTATCCCCTACAATGAAAACTTTTGGCACTTTCATAAATCATAAGTTCGGAGATGTAGAAGAAACCGGAATAATGATCACGCTGAGGGATATTTATGTTGAAAAGATCAACAGGCACCTCGCTTCATATAAGAAAGATTTTGAAATCACATGGTTTTCACATGAGAATCAATAAGCCCTGATATTCCTTCCTTCCACGTAGTTAATGAAGGACTGGTTTACAACCTTGTTGCCGCCCGGAGTCGGATAATTGCCTGTAAAATACCAGTCCCCCAGATGTCCTGGGCAAGCTTCATGAAGCCCTTCGATTGACTGAAAAACAATTTTAACTTCCGATTTGATATCGCCTGATTTAAGCATGGATGATATTTTCTCCGATATCTCCCCGGTAGAGAAAGGTTTATAGATTTCGCGAACCAGGTTTTTCATTTCTTCGACGGGTTTCTTCAGTTCTTCCTGTGCTGCTTTATAAACAGTTTGAATCAAGGACCCTTTGCCTGTATCCTTCAAAAGTTCAATGGCGGCTTTGAAAGCGATAAAATCGCCAAGCTTGGCCATATCTATCCCGTAGCAATCGGGGTACCTGAGTTGCGGAGATGATGAAACGACGACTATCTTTTTCGGATCCAGTTTATCAAGGATCCTGATTATACTTTTCTTCAGCGTTGTGCCTCTTACGATCGAGTCATCGATTACTACCAGGTTATCTACCCCTCTCCTTATCACGCCATAAGTTACATCGTAAATATGTCCGACCAGATCATCACGGCTCGTATCTTCAGTAATGAAGGTCCTCAGCTTTGCATCTTTTACTGCTATTTTTTCAACTCTGGGACGCTGATTAATAATTTTTTCAAGTTCTTCCCTGGTCAGGTAATTTCCTCTGCTCAGTATATGATCAATCTTTACCTGGTTGAGATATTTCTCCACACCTTTTATGAGCCCATAAAATGCACTTTCAGCAGTATTTGGAATATATGAGAATACTGTGTTGTCGAGATCATAATCAACAACTTTCAAAACACGGTCCGCAAGGAGCTCACCGAGTTTTTTTCTTTCCCTGTATATTGCCTTGTCTGTTCCCCTTGAAAAGTATATTCTCTCAAAGGAACATTTTCTGGGTTCTGTTTCCTCCCTGATTTTTTCGATTGTAGTCTCACCTGAAGCCTTAATGATAATTGCGCTTGCAGGGGGAAGTTCAATTACATTGTCTGTCCTGACATTAAATATAGTCTGGATCACGGGACGTTCAGATGCAACAACAACTACCTCATCATCAACATAATAGAATGCAGGTCTGATACCGGCTGGATCTCTCATTACAAATGCATCACCATGGCCAACCATACCGGCCATTGCATACCCTCCGTCCCAGTTACGGCTTGCTTTTCTCAGAATTGAGCTTACATCGAGGTTTTTCTCAATCAAAGGAGATATCTCTTTCTTCGAAAAACCTTCGTCCTTGAATTTCCGGAATAATCTTTCGTTCTCCTCATCGAGGCGATGCCCTATGTTTTCCAGGATTGTTACTGTATCTGAAAAATCAACCGGGTTCTGCCCTAACTCAACAAGGCTGCTGAACACCTCGCCCACATTCGTAAGGTTGAAGTTGCCAGCCATGACAAGGTTTTTTGATCTCCAGTTGTTTTCACGGCTTACGGGATGAACATAATCGATATTATAGCTTCCATAAGTGCCATATCGCAGATGACCCAGGTAAATATCGCAGGCAAATGGTACATTTCCTTTAATGAAGTCCGGGTCTTTGAACCCCTGCGGATTAGATAGTGTCAATGTATCTATGTCCTTATATATGACACTGAAAATTTCTTTTATAGGGTTAGCCTGATTCGATCTCTGTCTGAATATATACCTGTTGCCAGGTGGAACATCCAGCTTTATTCCTGCAATACCTGCCCCGTCCTGTCCCCTGTTATGCTGTTTCTCCATCATCAGGTACATCTTCTGCAATCCATAGCTCCATGTACCATATTTTTCAATAAAATATTCCATCGGCTTCCGCAATCTTAACATTGCAATGCCGCACTCGTGTTTGATGTTATCGCTCATAATTATTTAGTATTCAGGCCCTGGAAATTAATAATATCAGGAACGATATATGCGTCGGGAAACACTTTACTGATCAATAAAAATAGCCTTGTAGCCTCGGTTCTGGTTCTAAAATCGCCAGCCCTTATAATAAAATATCCTGGGTCCTGATACAATTGGTATGTTATTATGTCGGGGAACTTGCTCATAAACTGAGCTCTGGTTTTATTTGATTCTTCCCTGGCATTTCTGATATTTTTAAAGTATATCTGAATTCTGAATCCCTCCATGCCTGAATATCCGTTTTTTGCTTCGAGATTCTCATATCCCAGGATATATCTGTTTATAAGTGTATCTAATGCCGGATCCTGTATGATGTTAAGCTGGCCGGTTGTTGAATTGCTGTCGGGTCTTTTAAAAAGATCCGACACTTTGACAAAGGTTTGTGACTGGCTGATAATAGTAGAACAGCCCAGAATAAATAATATCAGGAAGTGTTTTCTGATCATGACGCAAAAGTAGTAAAAATTTCTAACCCAGCTCGGCAGCCAGTTCATCGGTCATTTCGAGATTGTGATATACGAATTGTATATCATCGTCATCTTCAAGTGTATCAATGAGCCTGAGGACCTTCCTGGCAGATTCAAGGTCGAGTTTTTTAGTATCGTGCGGGATCCTTTTTAGTCCGGCTTCCTCGGGTTCTATACCAAGCTCGTTCAGCTTTCTGTTTACGCTCCCGAAATCCTCTTTAGCACACGTAACTGTAAGCATATCACCATCTACTTCAAAATCTTCCGCACCTGCATCGATCATCTCGAGCTCTACTTCATCGAGGGATAATCCTTCATTTTTAATAGTAAAAATACCTTTCCTCTCAAACAGGAAAGTAAGTGATCCATTAGTTCCAAGATTGCCTCCATGCTTATTGAAAGCCGATCTCACTGAAGCTACTGTCCTGTTATTATTATCTGTCAGACACTCAACAAATACCGCAACACCGCATGGACCATATCCTTCAAATGAAGTTTCTGTAAAGCTTTCAGCATCAGCTCCGGTAGCCTTTTTAATTGCCCTGTCAATATTATCTTTAGGCATATTGGCGCCTTTCGCATTCTGGACCGCAAGCCTTAACCTTGCATTTGAGTCAATATCGCCACCACCTTCTTTTGCTGCAATTATTATCTCTTTGATAATCTTGGTAAATTTCTTACCCCTTTTTGCATCAATTGCCCCTTTTTTCCGTTTGATGGTCGACCATTTGCTATGTCCTGACATACTTCAGATATTAATTGTACAGAATGCAAAATTAAATAATTCTTTCAAACCTCGGTCATAGTTTATAGATTTGTGCCGGAATTGAAAATGAGGGGGAGACTGGGAGAAGGGGAGAGTGGGGAAACAGCAGTTATGCATAACGAGAAACGATGAGCGGGAAGTGAAAGGAATATGATTAAAAAGGTATATATTGAAACGTATGGTTGCCAGATGAATGTTGCAGACAGTGAAGTAGTTGTGTCTATACTTTCCGGTGCCGGATATGAACTTACTGAAGAGATCAGGGATGCAGGATTAATACTGTTAAACACCTGTTCAATCCGCGACAATGCAGAACAAAGGATCTGGGGACGTCTAAAAGCAATAAGTCATCTGAAGAAAGCAAACCATGAACTGAAGATCGGTATTATAGGATGTATGGCTGAACGGTTAAAGGAAAAGCTTATTGAAACCGACAAACTTGTTGACATGGTTGTCGGGCCTGATGCATACAGGGAATTGCCGTTTCTGATATCGGAAGCTGGTGATGGTCACAAAGCAATAAATGTTCTTCTATCACGTGAAGAGACCTATGCTGACATATCACCCGTGAGAATGGATAAGAATGGAGTCTCCTCATTTATTTCTATAATGCGGGGATGTAACAATATGTGTGCTTATTGTGTCGTGCCCTATGTACGGGGGGCTGAAAGGAGCAGAGATCCTGAGTCAGTGCTTAAAGAGGCTCAAGAACTATTTAATTGGGGTTACAGGGAAGTGACATTGCTCGGACAGAATGTTGATTCATATAATTGGGATAAAAAAACCGGCATTGTCAGGTTTCCTGAACTTCTTGAAAATGTTGCCATGATCAATCCGCTATTGAGGGTCAGGTTTTCAACATCACATCCTAAAGATATCTCGGATGAACTTTTATATACCATTGCCAGACATAAAAATATATGTAAGCATATTCATCTGCCGGCACAAAGCGGGAGCAACCGCATTCTTAAGCTAATGAATCGTGAATATACCAGGGAATGGTATATGGACCGCGTAAAGGCCATTCACTCCATCATTCCTGATTGCTCTTTATCGACCGATATGATAACCGGGTTTTGTACGGAAACAGAAGAAGATCATAAAGAATCTCTTTCGCTTATGGAGTGGGCCGGGTTTGATTTCGCCTACATGTTCAAATATAGTGAGAGGTCAGGAACGAGAGCTGCAAGGAAACTTAAAGATGATGTTTCTGACCCAGTAAAATCTCAAAGGTTAAGCGAAATGATTTCTCTCCAGAACCGGCTTTCCGGTAAATCGAAAAAAGTTGATATTGGCATGATCTTTGATGTTTTGATCGAAGGATTTTCGAAGAGATCAGTTGAATATTTATCAGGCCGTACTTCACAGAATAAGGTTGTTGTATTCCCGGGAGGAGATGATCAGAAGGGAAAATATGTAAAGGTTTTAATTGAACGGTGTACTTCGGCCACTCTGATTGGAAGAAGTATTTAATCTCTGAATAATTTGTTCTTCTCTTCTCAACTCAGTAACTTGCACTCGTCAAATAAACCTGCAATCATGAAGTGGAATATTTCTTTTTTAATTATTTTCGCTCTTGGTCTTTCACAGTTATCGGCCGGACAAACATCTTCTAAAAAATCTGATAAGCTCATCACCATCACCGGAAAAGTGTTGAATACTGATAAAGAACCTGTCGAAGGAGCTGTTATCTATATCGATAATATTCCGACAAACAATACGACCAAAGGCAATGGTAACGTTTAAAATCAAAGTAAGCCCGACCGCCCTTAAGATTGAAGTACGGTCATCTGTGTACGGATCCCGTGAGATTGCAATAAATGGGCAAACTTCAATTGATTTTATTTTTGATGCACCTTTTACTGCAGTAAAATCAGTTGGGAATGCAACAGAGAAGCAGATACCGGATAGTTTAAAAGAAACTGACAGACCAAGGGGGAAAAAGATGAACACCTATAATGATATCTATCAGATGATCCGGGTAGAAGTCCCCGGAGTTATTGTCAGTGGAAGAAGTATTCAGATTCAGCAGGGGCATTCCTTCTTTGGCAGCAGTACACCTCTCTTTACCGTAAACGGAGTGGTAGTCCCAAGCATCGATAATATTAATCCAACTGAGGTAAAATCCATCTCAGTCCTGAAGGGTTCGTCAGCTTCAATTTATGGGGTCAATGGGACGAATGGAGTCATCTGTATTGTGCTTAAAAACGGCACTGAAAAGTAGCAACAAAATATTCAGTTAATTATAAACATATTCTAATGAAAATCAGACTAATTTCTCTAATCTTTTATCAGTACTTTGTATTACCAGTGTAGATGCCCAGAAAAAAAACAATAAAAAAATTACACTTACTGGTATAGTAATGAATTCCTCCAGTGAACCTATCGTGAATGCAATAATTATGATAGATGATCAAAAAACCAATTCTTTAACCGATTCCAAAGGATATTATAAAGTTAAGGTAAAGCCGACAGCCACAAAGATTGGCATAATCGCCTTTGGTCATGGCACTAAAGAGGAGGCAATAAACGGAAGGACTCAGATCAACTTTAATTTTGGAGTTACAGCAACTCAACAAGTTCAGGATCAAAACATTCCAACCGGCGAGGAGGGCAGTAGGCAACGGATATGGTTCAGTCAAGCAGAAAAACCTCACAACCACTGTGGATAAGATTGATGGTACAAATAAGAAGTATGCCTCCTATCGTTCTCTTTCTGATATGTTACAAAGGGAAATACCTGGTGTTAAGATCAGTGGTTCATCAGTTGTACTTCAAGACTCTAAAGATTTATGGGGCAGTGTCCCTGCTCTTATTGTGGTTGATGGCATCCCTATGGAGGGATTGCCTGATATTCAACCTATCAATGTTAAATCGATTGAGGTACTGAAGGGTGCCGCAGCTTCAATTTACGGATCGAGGGGGTATGGTGGCGCTATCGTAATCAAAACCAAGATCAAGATTGATTGAAAAGATTCTCTTGTTCTTTTCGCCATCCGGTGGAATTATGATCTGCCTGAACAGCGTTTTTATGTATCTTTAGAATTTTCCTTTCGGATATTCGTGACGATTGTAAAAGCTTCTTACGGTCGTGAACTTTTTCTTTGTATGTCTGTTAGTGGGTTGAAACCTCTTATCTTCATCGTATTTTGATTATTAATCTAATAAATTAAATGCTATGTGGAAAAAGATTCTCTTACTAATTATTCCTGTTTTATTTATAAACAGTATATCAGCACAAAAATCTGGCAAGCGAGTAGAAATAACCGGAACAGTGTATGATATTTACAACTCCCCGATAGCCAATGCTATAATCATGATTGACGGCCAGAAGACCGGTTCCCTCACCAATTCCAGAGGAAAATATAAGATCAGGGTTAATCCTGATGCATCAACGATCGGAGTATTCACCACTGGCAATGGTACTTATGAGACCTCCATTAACGGGAGGACCCATATTAATTTTAATTCCACCACTATTATATCGCAACAACTCAATCCAAACCTGAGTGACAGGGAGCAGGCAGTCAATACCGGTTATGGTACTGTTAAAAAGAAAAACCTGACAACCAATATTAATAAAATTGACGGAACCGATAAAAAATATTCTACCTACACGTCTCTTACCGAAATGATACAGAGAGAGGTTTCAGGAGTACAGATTTATGGGAGCGACCTTGTTATCCAGGGATCCAGCAATTTAAACGGATATGTATATCCGCTTGTAGTATTGGATGGTGTATATTTGGATCACCTTCCTGATATTCCACCAACTACAGTTAAATCAATAGAGATCCTTAAGGGCGCATCAGGCTCTATTTATGGCAGCCGTGCAAATGGAGGAGTGATCATTATAAAAACAAAGCTTCAGGATAACTAAAGTTTTTTTTCTGATCTTTTGTTGCCAATTATAAGTTGAAGTTCATCTAACTGTTTATCAGAAATAGGAGCGGGAGTTTCCAGCATAACATCGCGTCCCGAATTATTTTTTGGGAAAGCTATGAAATCGCGGATTGAGTCCTGCCCTCCGAACATCGCAACCCACCTGTCGAATCCAAAGGCAATTCCACCATGTGGAGGAGCACCGAATTTGAAAGCATTGAGCAGGAATCCGAACTGCTCAGTTGCCTCTTCATCGCTGAATCCAAGGACTTTAAACATTAATTTCTGAACTGTGGCATCATGAATCCTGATTGAGCCGCCTCCTATTTCGACCCCGTTTATCACGAGATCATATGCGTTTGCTCTTACTTTTCCCGGATCTGTTTCCATAAGTGGAAGATCTTCAGGTACCGGTGATGTGAACGGATGATGCATCGCATAAAATCTATTCGATTCATCATCCCATTCCAGAAGCGGAAAATCCACGACCCATAAAGGAAAGAACTTATCCTTGGTCCTTAATCCCAATCTGTTTCCCATTTCAAGTCTCAGCTCGGAAAGTGCTGCCCTGGTAATCTTTTTCTCGCCTGCCAATATGAGGATCAGATCGCCGGGGCGTGCATTCATTTTATCCGTCCATTTTTTCAGATCCGCAGTGGTATAAAACTTGTCGACTGATGATTTTAAAGTTCCATCTGAATTATATCTGAGATAGATGAGTCCCTTTGCTCCTATCTGTGGCCTTTTTACGAATTCGGTCAGTTCATCGAGCTGTTTTCTTGTATAATCTGAACAATTTTCAGCGCAGAATCCGCCTATGTATTCAGAATTGTCAAAGGCAGCAAAACCATTTCCCTTTGACCGTTTCCGACAAATCAGTAAATCTCATTCCGAAACGTAGATCAGGTTTATCCGACCCATAAAACTCCATCGCTTCCCGATATGGAAGCCTGAGAAATGGTTCTCCGAATTCAATACCTCTGACCTGTCTGAAAAGGAACTTTGCGAGACCTTCAAAGGTATCAAGTATATCATTTCTCTCAACAAACGACATCTCACAGTCGATCTGTGAAAACTCAGGCTGTCTGTCAGCTCTCAGATCTTCGTCTCTGAAACACCTGACAATCTGAAAATATTTATCAAACCCTGCAACCATCAGCAGCTGTTTTAAAGTCTGCGGTGATTGAGGCAGAGCATAAAAGGTCCCTGGCTGCATTCTTGAGGGGACTACAAAATCACGTGCTCCTTCAGGTGTTGATTTGATAAGTACCGGAGTCTCGACTTCAATAAAACCGATAGAGTCCATGTACTTACGGACCTCCTGTGATACCCGGTGCCGAAGCAAAATATTATTTTTGACTGTGGATCGACGAAGGTCGAGGTACCGGTATTTCATTCTCAGCTCCTCACCGCCATCAGTTTCGTCTTCAATTGTAAATGGAGGTATCTCACTCCTGTTAAGAATATTAAACTCAGTAACATCTATTTCGATTTCACCTGTTGTCATTTTCAGGTTTTTGTTACTACGTTCTCTGACCTTGCCTTTAACCTGCACCACAAACTCACGTCCAATCTTACGCGCTTTTTCACAAAGCTCACTGTTGGTCTCCATATTAAAGACCAGCTGGGTTATTCCATACCTGTCGCGAAGATCAACAAAAGTCATGCCTCCGAGATCCCGTGATTTTTGAACCCAGCCGCATAAAACAACATCCTGTCCGGTATTCGTCATGCTTAGCTCGCCACATGTATTTGTCCTGTACATTTCCTTATTTTTTGGGTTTCAGCAAAAGTAAGAAAATTATCAGTTTGAAAAGAGGTTCCTAAATCCATTAATCTTTATACTTTTAAGGTTCAGAATCTTCAGGAATGGATCCCTCAGATAAGCAAAAATACATGAAAGCTGCTCTAGCCGAAGCAAATAAAGCTTTTGACAAACTGGAAGTTCCTGTCGGTGCAGTTGTTGTATGCAATAATGTTATTATAGCCAGGGCTTATAATCTTACTGAAACTCTGAAGGATCCGACGGCGCATGCAGAAATGCAGGCTATAACGGCAGCCGCAAACTTTCTGGGTGGAAAATATCTCACAGGTTGTACCATATTCGTAACTCTCGAACCATGTGCCATGTGTGCTGCGGCCATTGGTTGGAGCCAGGCGTCAGGTCTTGTCTATGGAGCTGCGGATGACAATAAAGGTTATAATACAATATCAGACTCATTGCTTCATCCTAAAACCATTGTGGAATCGGGTGTACGGGAGAAAGAATGCAGGGAGCTATTATTGAAGTTTTTTAAAAACAAAAGATAATATCGGTTTAGATCATTTTATGGACTAACCCCCAGGAGCATAGACGTCATAAAAACACACTTCAGTCAGTGTATCAAAATTACATAAAATTTGATTGACAGGTAACTCTTTCATGAGCTGTACAACAAAAAATCATAACCAGTAAGAGATCTGTTTATTTCTGGGAGATCCCTCACTCATCCACCTCAAACCCATAGCTTACGAAAAGTATTGAGGGTGGATTCGTTCGGGATGACAGGTTTTTGGGGTGTACTAGGGGAAGGATGCATGGTGGATGAGCGAGGGATCTCTACGTTTGAAAAGATGTGTATAAAGATTAGTTTTGAAGGAGGGGTGCCCGGACCACATTAATTTTTTCTTTGTGTTCCCTGGTGGGGTACTTTGTGATCCTTGCGGTTAATGGATTTCATTTTTATAGTCAATAAAAAACATTAATTTTATCTAAAATATATTAACATGACATTTGATAACAGCAAGACAATCATTAATCTGAGAATTGCATTCTTTCTGGCAACGATTCTTTTGCTGGCTTACATAGCCCTGACCTACGTAGCCAGACTGATTAAGTTCCCGCTACTCGGCATGAGCGATACGGTGGTGACACTCATACTCGTTTTCATCTGGTTCGTGCTCACATTTACGCCAATGTTTCTAAATTATCAATTTATATTTTTTTCCGATGAAGGTGAAAAAATTATCTTCCGCTATTTCAGTACAGGACTAATCAGCGGCAAGAAGAATTCGGTTGAGATTAATAAAAGGACATTCTCAGGTTATAAGATCGAATCACGATTTTTTGGACTGATTCAAAGTATTACCCTGTTTCAGAGGTTTAATGAAGGAGTGGCAAAATATCCGCCTGTTTACATTAGCGCTCTGTCGAAAGAAGAGAAAGCTAAAGTTTTGATGACCCTGAAATCGTATTCTCCGACCGCGTGAAGGTTATCATCTGATAACATGAGATTTATCATTTTTAATGACGTTAAACAATATCAAATTTGCCCCACCTGTTTATAGACTGAAATATAATTAAAAACTAAAATAATGAATGTAGATAAAATCATGAATAACCTCGAGAAAAAACATCCCGGCGAGGTAGAGTATTTACAGGCAGTAAGAGAGGTACTGGAATCAATAGAAGAGGTTTATAACGAAAATCCTCAATTTGAATCCGCCAACATAATAGAGCGAATTATTGAACCTGACCGCATTATTACCTTTAAAGTTCCATGGGTTGATGATGAAGGAAATGTTAAGGTAAACCTTGGATACCGTATCCAGTATAATAATGCTATTGGTCCTTATAAAGGGGGCCTGCGCTTTCACCCGAGCGTTAACCTTTCAATCCTGAAGTTCCTGGGATTTGAACAGATATTCAAGAATGCACTTACAACACTTCCAATGGGTGGTGGAAAAGGCGGTTCTGATTTTGATCCAAAAGGGAAATCTAATGCTGAGGTGATGCGTTTCTGCCAGTCATTCATGCTAGAGCTTTGGAAGTATATTGGAGCTGAAATCGATGTACCGGCAGGTGACATTGGAGTTGGGGGACGCGAGATTGGCTTCCTTTACGGAATGTATAAAAGACTTTCAGGCGAACATACAGGTGTTCTGACAGGGAAAGGGAGCAACTGGGGAGGTTCACTGGTAAGACCTGAAGCAACAGGTTTCGGCTGTGTCTATTTCGCTAAAGAGATGCTCGCTACAAAAGGCGAATCATTCAAAGGAAAACGGGTAGCGATCAGCGGTTTTGGAAATGTTGCCTGGGGTGCGGCACTTAAAGCAACAGAACTTGGCGGGAAAGTTGTCACTATCTCAGGTCCTGATGGCTATGTGTATGATGCGGAAGGAATTTCCGGAAAAAAAATTGACTATATGCTTGAACTTCGTGCTTCAAATGAGGATATAGTTAAACCATATTCGTACGAATTTGAAGGCGTTGAATTTCATGAAGGCAAGCACCCCTGGGAAGTAAAGGTTGATATTGCCCTCCCTTGTGCTACACAAAACGAGCTGACTGCTGAAGACGCAGAAAAACTCATAAGCAACGGTTGCATCTGTATCTGTGAAGGCGCCAATATGCCCAGTACTCCTGAAGCAGTAGAGATTATACAGAAAAAAGGTTTGCTCTTTTCACCAGGTAAAGCCTCCAATGCAGGTGGTGTAGCCACTTCGGGCCTGGAGATGACTCAAAACTCAATGAAATTACGCTGGAACACACAGGAAGTTGATGGCCGGCTACATGAAATTATGTGCAATATACATGGGCAGTGTGTTAAGCATGGAAAAAGGGAAGACGGCTATGTTGATTATGTCAAAGGAGCCAATATTGCCGGTTTCCTGAAAGTTGCCAATTCAATGCTCGATATGGGCGTGATCTAGATTATAGTTTATTTTAGGTTTTTTCAAATAAAAAAGAGCTGGTTAACCAGCTCTTTTTTTTATCTTTACTTGTCTCAATTCTTCGTGCAATGACAGAGGTGCCGCTTAAGCATAAAATTGCTTTAGGTCTCATTCCACGTATCGGCGATATTAATGCCCGAAAACTGGTATCACATTTTGGCAGTGTTGAAGCTATATTCCATGAGCCATACGGCAACCTGATAAAAATACCAGGGATAGGTTCAGGCATTGCAAAATATATCAGTGACAGGTCCTATCTTATATACAGCAGAAAAAGAGGCGGAATACGTCAGCAGGAACAATATCAGGACTTATTTTTATCTTGATAATGATTACCCTTTCAGACTCAGACAGTGTGATGATTCGCCGGTAGTTTTTTTCTTTAAGGGTAACTGTAATCTCGATGCTTCCAGGATCCTGAGTGTCGTTGGTACTCGCAATGCCACTGTCAGGGGGAGGGAAGTGTGTGAAAAGATTATTGAAGGACTTGCTGCAGATCACCCCGATCTGATTATTGTCAGTGGCCTGGCATACGGAATTGATATAGCATCCCATAAGGCAGCGCTGGCAAATAACCTGCCGACAATCGGGGTACTGGCGCATGGCTTTAAAACAACTTACCCTGCTATTCATGCCACAACAGCAAAGACAATGGTAAACAACGGAGGTCTGCTTACTGATTTCCTTTCAGATGCGCTCCCGGAAAGAAATAATTTCCTTAAGAGAAACCGGATAATTGCAGGACTGTCAGATGCGACCCTGGTAATCGAGTCTGGAATAAAAGGAGGAGCACTGATAACTGCAGATATTGCCAACTCGTATAACCGTGACGTTTTCGCAGTGCCTGGGAGACCCGATGACCAATGGTCAGCCGGCTGCAACAATCTGATCAAAAACAACAAGGCATTTCTAACTGAATGCTCAGATGATATTGAATATTTCCTTAACTGGAAACCTGAAAAATCAAAACAGGTTGTGCAGAGAACACTTTTTTCCGACCTTGATGAGACTGAAAAAAAGGTCTTTGAATTACTATCGAAGGAGGGAGAACAGACAATTGATACTATTTGCAGGTCCATTGAGATTCCTGTATATAAATTATCCTCCCTCCTCCTGCAGATGGAGTTCAAGGGACTACTGAAATGTTCGCCGGGAAATCTGTACAGGACGGTATAAGGTTAACCTATCAGACTCTCTGTCTTGCCTGCCCCCCACCCCCTAAACCTAATCTTACATCACATCTTTTTTATTACATCCCAGCTATGAGAAGGAGATCCCTCATTCCTCCAAACCTCCGCAAGCTCCGATTTGTCGGAATTCGGGATGACAGGTTATTTTGTGGGACATAGGAGGAAGAAACGGCGATTCGCAGCGACATTTTATTCATGAAGTATTTCACTCGCGAATCGCCGTTTCTTCCTCCTGCTAATCAACTACATACCGGTCATCCCGAGCGCCAGCGAGGGATCTCCTTCTCTCTTTCTGCATCGGACTTAAATTGAAATGTGACGAGAGATTAGCCCCTAAAGGGAGGGAAAAAAGAAGAAGAGCAAAGTGCCTAAAGTAATAACTTAGGTTAATGGATTTCGTCTTTTTCAGCCTTTCAAATATTCTCAGCCAGATTAATGAGCAAACAATATAATTTGTGGCTTTGTTTTTATATTTTTATCCCTCCAATTGACCTTTTTTAAACTAAAAAACTTTTTATCATGGATCCGAAAGTACAACAATTCATGGCTATGATTAAAGCCAGAAATCCTGGTGAAAATGAATTCCATCAGGCTGTTCAGGAAGTGGCAGAATCACTGATTCCTTTTATTGAAGAAAATCCCAGGTATAAACATGCAAAAATTCTGGAAAGAATTGCGGAACCCGAACGGACGATAATATTCAGGGTGCCATGGCTGGATGACAAAGGCGAAGTTCAGATCAACCGTGGATTCAGGATCGAAATGAACAGTGCCATTGGTCCTTATAAAGGTGGCCTCAGGCTTCACCCGACAGTTAATCTGGGAATCCTTAAATTCCTTGCATTTGAGCAGGTATTCAAAAACAGCCTTACAACCCTGCCAATGGGTGGAGGAAAAGGAGGATCTGACTTTGATCCGAAAGGCAAGTCAGATAATGAGGTAATGAGATTCTGTCAGAGCTTCATGTCAGAACTATTTCGTCATATAAGTGCTGATACAGATGTACCTGCAGGCGATATAGGAGTAGGAGGACGCGAAATAGGGTTCCTGTTTGGCCAGTACAAAAGACTTAAGAATGAATTTACCGGCGTTCTTACCGGCAAAGGTATCGAATGGGGCGGGTCACTTATACGTCCGGAAGCTACAGGGTACGGCGCCACTTATTTTGCCCAGGAGATGCTTTCCACACGCGGCGAAAGCTTAAAAGGGAAAATAGTATGTATTTCAGGATCAGGAAATGTAGCTCAGTTTGCAACTGAGAAAGTTGCGGAGCTTGGTGGAAAAGTAGTCACCTCTTCCGATTCAAACGGCTTTATTTATGATCCAAAGGGTATAGACTGCGATAAGCTTAAGTTCATAATGGAACTCAAGAACGTACGAAGGGGAAGGATTAAAGAGTATGCTGAAAAATTTGGCGTTGAATACTTTGAAGGGAAACGGCCCTGGATAATTAAATGTAATATAGCCATGCCCTGTGCAACACAGAACGAAATTAATGAGGATGAGGCTAAATTACTTGTTAAGAACGGGTGCAATTGTGTATCAGAAGGCTCCAATATGCCTTCAACCCTGGAAGCTGTAAGCGTATTTCTCAATGCACAGATCCTGTATGGCCCCGGTAAGGCAGCCAATGCAGGAGGAGTTGCCGTATCAGGTCTTGAGATGACACAAAACTCCATGAGATTGCCATGGTCGCGGGAAGAGGTTGATGAGAAGCTTCGTACGATTATGAAGAATATTCATAAAACATGCGAGAAGTACGGCAAAAAAGAAAACGGTTTTATAAACTATGTTGACGGAGCTAACATAGGAGGATTTGTGAAAGTGGCAAATGCCATGATCGCCCAGGGAGTTGTTTAATGCAGTTAATTGATACTCATACACATATTTATCTTCCGGAGTTCGATGCCGACAGGGATGAAGTGGTAAACAGAGCTGTTTGCAGTGGTGTTTCTAAAATGCTGCTTCCAAACATTGATCTAAGTTCTGTTGATCAGATGCTTGCTGCAGTGGTCAGATATCCTGGCACCTGTTATCCAATGATAGGCCTTCATCCCACGTCGGTAAAAGAGAATTATTCCTCACAGCTGGAAAAACTTGAGGATCTTTTAACAAAACAAAAATTTGTTGCTGTTGGTGAGATTGGGATTGATCTGTACTGGGACAAAACTTTTCTGAAGGAACAGCTGATATCATTCAGGAGACAGGTTGCGTTTGCCTCTGATAAAGGATTACCGGTTGTGATCCACTCAAGGGATGCATTTAATGAGATTTTTTCAGTCCTGGATGAATTTAAGGGCAAGCCTTTAAAAGGAGTTTTTCATGCTTTTTCAGGCACAGTTAAAGACGCAGTGAGAGTTCTTGATCTGGGATTTAAACTCGGGATCGGAGGAATTGTGACATTTAAGAATTCGGGGCTTGATAAAATTGTAAAGGAGATTGGACCCGATAACCTAATTCTTGAGACCGATTCTCCATACCTTGCTCCAGTACCATACAGGGGAAAAAGAAATGAGAGTTCTTATATTTGCATTATAAATAAAAAACTGTCAGATATTTTTGGAATAAAAGAAGAAGAAATAGCATCTATAACTTATTCCAATTCAGTCAGTCTATTTAATTTGTAGAAGAAGGAATGAAAAATAAAGAAGAGATCTCCATACTTATAATTTATACCGGAGGAACGATTGGAATGGTTCACGATCCGGAAAGCGGCTCGCTTGTACCAATTGATTTCAGGAATCTGACAGATCATGTGCCCGAGCTCGGGAAATCAGGGTATGAACTTCACGTGATATCGTTTGACCCGGTTAAAGACTCGTCAAATATTGATCCGGAAGTATGGATTAATCTGGCTGGTATCATTGAAAAAGGCTATGACGATTTTGACGGATTTGTAATCCTGCATGGCACTGATACTATGGCATATACTGCATCAGCACTGAGTTTCATGCTTGAAAACCTTGGAAAACCGGTCATACTTACCGGATCTCAGTTGCCGATTGGCCTGTTACGCACAGACGGCAGGGAGAATCTGATAACTGCTATTGAGATCGCAGCTGCTATAGAAAATGGATTACCAGCTGTACCCGAGGTATGTGTTTTTTTTGATAATAAGCTTACCCGTGGCAACCGGACCACCAAAATGAGCGCTGAACATTTCGATGCATTCAATTCGCCCAATTATCACCCTCTGGCTGAAGTGGGATTACATTTGAAATATTTCAATAATCTTATCAGCTCTCCTCCAGGAGACCGGAAACTCATTGTTCATAAAGTATTTGATACAAATGTCGCCATTCTGAAATTATTCCCCGGAATAAACAGGAAACTGGTAACTTCAGTTATCAGAACTGAAGGATTGCGAGGTCTCATAATTGAAACATTCGGTTCGGGTAATGCTCCGACGTATCAATGGTTTATTGATGATCTGAAAGAATATATTGATAAGGGTGGAATTATATTTAATGTCACACAGTGTCCGGGAGGCAGTGTTGAAATGGGACTGTACGAGACGAGCCGTCAGATGCTTGCTGCCGGTGTAATAAGCGGAAAAGATATTACCTCAGAGGCATCTGTCACAAAGTTAATGCACCTTCTGGGAAGATTTTCTTCAAAGGAAGAAGTTGTAAATTCATTGAAAATATCATTGGCTGGAGAAATCACATAACCGGCCGGTTTGTAAAATTATTTTTGTATTTTGCGGCCCGGTTTTTAATAACATTGTACATAGGAAATCCTCCTTCGCTAAAGCTCCGGAGGACAAAGGGAGAGATGCAGGAGTGGTTTAACTGGCACGCCTGGAAAGCGTGTGTACCTCAAAAGGGTACCGGGGGTTCGAATCCCCCTCTCTCCGCAACACTTAAATGAATCCCGCAGAAGGCGGGATTATTTATTTTACTGAAGAGCCGAAGAAAGTTTACTTTCTGAAGGATCTGAAGAAAAATAAATAAAACCCGAAGGGTTCATTTAAGTGTTGCAAGGTCCCCCCACAGGGATCACCGCAGGTAATCCCCCTCTCTCCGCCTTCGCTCGCCATAGCCCGATAGGGTGACTACGAGAAATGAATATGCGAGCTACGGCGGACAAAGTCCGCAACACTTAAATGAATCCCGCAGAAGGCGGGATTATTTATTTTATATCTATTCAATAGGGTAAAATCATGTTAACAGATCATATGTAATGTAATCGTTTAACCTAACTTCAATTTATATGAAAAAGAAAAGATCGTTTCTAACATTGGCGTGCCTGGTTGTATTCTGTATTCTGTTTAAAGGGTAATGCTCAAACAACATTAAACCGGGATTCAATAATCGTTGCAGCACATGAGATAATTAAGGAAACCACATTTTGTGCTCTTGCAACAATTGATTCCACGGGCCAGCCTCATATACGTACCATGAATCCCTTCCCTGCAAATGAAGAATTAATTACCTGGTTCGCTACTTCAAGAACCAGCCGGAAAGTAAGAGAAATAAAAAGCAATCCCAAAGTTTGTGTTTATTATGCTAACCACAATTCGGCAAAAGGTTACGTTGCCATTACAGGAATAGGAGAAGTTATAGATGATAAAGAATTACTGATTAAAATGAAACGGGATTACTGGAATGGTATTCCGAACTGGCAGAACACATTTGTCCTTATTAAAATTGCACCAAAGACCATGGAAGTAATTAATTATAAACATGGACTTACCAATGATCCTAATACCTTCAAAGCTCCTTCAATTACATTCTAGGTCCATTTGTAAAAGTGTTCATAACAGGCTTTACGGATTTTGTGCGTTTTACGGTGCAGCAGTCCGGATTTTATTTAGTCTTTATACTTGAGCATTAGTTCTTTACAATAAATCCAAAACACAAATGAGCGAATTATTTTCTGAAAATGGAATTCAGCCGGGTAATCCGGAGATACTAAATGGAAGCTTTCTGAGAAAATTTGCTTTCATGACTATCGTTGTGTTTGCAGTTTACAGCATTTTAAGTGTAGTCGGATTTTTTTTATGGTTTGCGTTCCCTTTTGAGAAAATACATGGTCTGACTTACCTCAGGCGAAATGACCTGATACTTTCGGTTTTTTAACCGCACTGTATTCAGGATGGCTGCATTCGAAAGATCAAAACCATATTCGACGTTCAATTATAAAATAGCAGGACAGACATTGCTTATTCTAACACTTATTTCTGCTGCTCTGACGGTTGTTGGAATCGGTTTTTTTGATATCAGACCTTAAATACGGTGTGCGGTAGGTGACATGCGGTGCGCGGTGATTTCCTGACGCCCGACGCATGACAACTGACGCCATTTTTTACTATTCAACCGATAAATTTCATAACTTAGCTCTAAGCAACCATAAATATCAAATTTTCATTCATTCAGACTATGAAAAGCAGAATCATCCAATTTGGTTTGATAATCATCTTTGTGATTATCTCATGTAACACATTCTCCCAGGAGCAACAGGAGCAAAAGACTCTAATAAGACCAGCTCTGCTGGTTATTGATATTCAAAATGCATATCTGAGCGGAATGGCTCAAAGGGAAAAAGAAGTAGCTATGGTAAATATAAACTACTATATACAATTTTTTCGCAGCCATGGCTTCCCAATAATCAGGATTTATCATTACAGCAAACAATTTGGTCCGGAACAGGGAACCGAACAATTTGAATTTCCAACGTCAGTATTAATCAAACCTGATGACCCTAAAGTAATTAAGACATATCCTGATGGATTCAATAAAACCGATCTAAATAAAGTCTTAAAAGAGAAAGATTGTAATACCGTATTCCTTTGTGGCTTAAGTGCAGTAGGGTGTGTTCTAGCAACTTGGATCGGAGCCCAGAATAATGACTATAAGGCGTTTCTTATAAAAGACGCTATCATGAGTCATAATGAAGACTATACTCATAATATTGAAGCAATGTTTGATGCTGTTGGTCCTGATGTTGTGAGTATAATTCTGGAGAATTCCGGAAAATAAAATTTGTAACACGACGCGCAACACATGCAAATCGGTATGCGGTGTGCGGGAGAAATAAAGAATCTGATACTGAATATGCTGGTCTGACTATCGGACTCACATGTTTTTTTTCGTCGGGGGACCTGGATAGTTTGCAATTTCATCCAAACGACGTGTAAATGACGTGTAAAGTACATCCCAAATATTTCTTGCATAAGTTTTTCGATTGTAATATTGATGAAACTTTAAATGCGATGCTATGAAACAACCGGAATTAGGTAAAAAGATCTCCGAATTAAGGAAAGATAGAGGTCTTACACAGGAAGAGCTTGTGGACAAATGTAACATAAGTGTCAGGACACTTCAGCGAATCGAGTCAGGAGAAGTAACCCCAAGAAGCTATACTGTAAAAACTATTCTTGCTGCCCTTGAATATGACTTGACTAAAATATCAGATCTTGATGATAAAACTGCTCCAAACTTCTTCGAATGGCTTAGAGAGATCCTTCTAATAGAAATAAGTCCGGATAGGCCAGCGGATTATATTGTAAAACAACTGAACATAGCCTGGTTATCCGGACTAATTTATTTCATTTTAGGATTTCTAGAGGGAGCTGCGGAATATTACAGAATAAAAGAGCATCAGATGATTTTCAGCATTCCCTTTTATGTTTGCATGAAGATATCTGTCCTGATAGCATTCTTTTTCTTTCAGCGTGGTTTCATTATTGTGGGCCACCTATTTAAAAACTACCTGCTAAAAATAATGTCATTCTTCCTGATTTTTGGAATTTTTCCTTATCATCAGCTATGATATAGCTTCAATATTTTACGAATTCCGTTGAACGCGAATTTATACTTGGTTCTGAAGCTTTGACATTTGGAGGAATAGGTATCCTATTTGGGGTCTCGCTTATCAAACTTCAAAAAGCGCTTGGACAGCTTCCTGTCATTGCAGGCATCTTTGAAATTTTCGCAGCATGCTTCTACCTGACAATCCTGTTAGCTTTTGTTGGTGAAATTATTGCAATACCGGTTGAGTTGTTAGAAATTGTGATCTTATACAAAGCTATAGAATTAGTAAAATCAAAGAAGCCTGAAAATGAGAATACTATATAATCAGATACACCATGAAAAAACGGAAATATATAATAATCCTCTTTGTCATCATTATGACAATTTTAATCCCCTTCACTGTTTATCCTTGCACAACTTTTGTTCTCCGGCAGGGAAACAGGCTGGTCTTCGGACGCAATTTAGATTGGTATACCGGTACGGGACTGGTTATGGTTAACGCCAGGAATCTTGAGAAAGTTGCACTTGTAAATTCTTCAGAGAAACCTGTCAAGTGGGTCTCGAAATTCGGAAGTTTGACATTCAATCAGATTGGAAGAGAACTGCCGTTCGGCGGCATAAATGAAAACGGACTTGTTATAGAACATATGACGCTGGATGAAACAGAATATCCTTCCAAAGACAACCGTTATGTGATAGGAGCCTTTCAGTGGATTCAATTTCAATTGGATTATTACTCAACAATTGAAGAAGTGATAAATAGCGATACATTCCTGCGAATTGAGGATAACAGTAAAATACATTTCTTAATCTGCGATCGTTCCGGAAATTCAGCAACAATAGAGTTCCTCAACGGAAAGATTGTGTGTCATACCGGGAGGGATCTTCCTTTCCGGGCTTTGGCAAATAGCACGTATGATGAGTCCGTGAGCTGTTATAACAATAATGGCGATACACAATCGAATCCTTCACTCTCTCATTTTTGCATCGCTGCAAAGCAAACAAATCATACCGCACTTTCGACGGCAGATTCGACCATTGATTACGCATTTGGTACTTTAAAGATGGTAAGCCAGGTACTCTTTACTAAATGGAGTATTGTATATGATATAACTGACATGCGTATATACTTTAAGGTTTTTGAAACGCCTTTAATTGATGGCGAAAGAAAGATATTCATGAAGCAACCCCCATATGATCCTCTAACGAAGATCATAGATTTTAAAGACTTAAATTTTGATTGTCCCGGTATAGCAAAAGTATTAGATATCAATTGTGATCATGACAAAGTGGTGAATCAGTATTTTGTACCTTATTCAACTGACATTAATAAAGCATTCATTGACAAGGCCTTCATATTCTACAAGGGTTGGGGATTAAATATTGAACTGAAAGCCGGCGAACTGGACTCTCTGGCCAGATATCCGGATACTTTTAAATGTGTCGTGAAATAAATGCAGAGATACAAGGCACAAAAATTTCTGTGTTCTCTGTGCTCCTCTGTGCACCTCTGTGTAAGTTCTTATTACTTACTGAGGCTGGAAAAAATTTGCCCGTCAAATCTTTTCAATGTAAATTTGATACACCACACATCTGCCTTTTTTATGTATCTTTCAATTAAACCATTAACGACTGACCTGCTGAACGACTATTTAGTTTTCTTTGACAATATTGTCTTTACTGAAAATCCGGATTGGTCGGGATGTTATTGTTATTCATTCCATTTTATAGGGACAAATGATCAATGGGAAAAAGATGCTAACCGTTCTTCAGTAATTAAGCTCATCAAAGAGAAGAAAATGACCGGATATTTAGCATATCACGACGATAAACCTGTCGGATGGTGCAACGTTAATAATCGGCTTAATTACCAAAGGCTATTAAAGTATTATGATTTAATTGATAACCCGGATGATAAAGTATGTTCAATTGTATGCTTTGTAATAAACCCTGACGTAAGGAGGCAAGGGATCGCACAAAAAATTCTCGAGCAAATTATTATTGACTATTCATCTAAGGATTACGATTATCTGGAGGCCTACCCCGGGATAGGTGAATTATCATGTGAGAAACATTATAAAGGACCTTTAGACCTGTATAAAAAATACAATTTCAGAATAATAAAGGAGTATCCTGACTACTATGTTGTCAGGAAATATTTGCGATAAATTGGAACAAAAACCTTTTAACTTTTTTGCCACTAACCTGCCTGCCCTGAAAACTGCGACACAAAGACTCACCAAGTTCAATTCGCTCTGTGCCCTCTGTGCTTCTCCCGATTTCCTCTGTGTAAGTTCTTAATACTTGCTGTTTACTGTTCACATTTACTATTTACTGTTCACTTTTATCTTTTTACTTTTGTCTTTTGTCTTTGATTTCAACTAATTCATTTATTTCTATTTATTCATGAAACAACGACTATTCTGGACTATTTCAATAGTTTCGCTAATATCCTTTGGTTCCTCTGCCCAGGAGAACTGGAAACTTGTGAAAGAAGAAGACGGAATTAAAGTATATACAAAACACGAATCTGGTTCTGATTATAAAGCATTTAAAGCTGAAATGCAGGTAAACTGCAAAATTGAAAATATTGTTGGAGTTTTAAAAAACAGTGAGAGTATTAATAATTGGATCGTTAACTGCAAGGGAGTAAAATTGCTTAAAAGTGACAATAATGATGAGTACTTCTATATCGAAACATCTATCCCCTTTCCCTTTAAAAACAGGGATATGGTATATCACTTTCAATATATTGGAATTGACAGCGGACAAGAAAAGGTAATTGTGACCGGAATACCTGAGTATATTCCTCCCAAAGAAGGAATCGTCAGATTGGCAAAAGCAAATGGTTACTGGCTTTTAACATCAGTTGATACATCCACAACTTCTGTAACTTATCAGATGCATGTAGAGCCCGGGGGGTTAATACCAGCCTGGCTGGCAAACCCTTTTATTGTAAACGTGCCCCTTTCGACTTTTAAGGAACTAAGAAAAATAATTCAGAAATGAATGGCTTAGGGCACAGAGCTCAGGGCACAGGGCTCAGGGCACAGAGCTCAGGGCACAGGGCTTAGGGCACAGAGCTCAGGGCACAGGGCGTGCTAATATTTGTATTCATTTCAATTTATTTCTAATTATTGTTAAACTCTTTATTATTTTTACTATAGAGTTTAATTTACGCTTCGATTTCAGATGCAGCATGAAATAAAAAGATACCCCGTTCAGCATCCTTTGCTTAAGAATTATATCAAATTCTTCTGGGAGATTCATATTGATCATATGCAGCTTAATCACAAGTTAATTCCTCAGAGAAATATCAATCTGAGATTCAATCTGAGTGAAACTCCTCAATATGTATGTCTGAATGAAAAGGACCATCTACTAGAAGATGTATTCTTTTGGGGCCTACATGATCATTTCAGGAACGCCCATCTGAAATTAAATGGCAAGGTTGATATGCTTGGCGTTTGTTTTTTACCTGATGGTTTTTATCCTTTTTTAAAAATACCTGTCTCTGAATTTAAAAATCAATTGCTCGGAGCCCGGGAAGTTGGGTTTAAGCTGGCCAGTACAATTAGTGAACGGCTAAAGGAGGCTCCGGATGTCGGCTCCAGATTAGATATTCTTGAAAGCGAGCTGGTCCTGCTATTTAATAAAGGCAATCATACTCCTGAGAACTTCCGGCAGATCTTTAATACACTTAAACAAAGCGAAAACCCGCTGCAGATATCTGAATTCTGTCAGAGGAACAATCTAGGTATGCGTAAACTGGAACGCATGTACAATAAATATGTGGGCGTATCTGCTAATACATTTGGCACGATAAACCGCTTTCAAAACAGTCTAAATCAACTTCTTTACAGCGATTACTCCAAATTATCAAACCTGGCCTATGACAATGGTTATTTCGATCAGATGCATTTCATTAAGGAGTTCAAACGTTTTGCTGGAAATACACCTAAAGGCTTTATTCATCAAAACAATTCAATATTTAATATAGGAAAATTGACCTAGCTGTCGTATTTATACTATTTCTTCAGTTTTTCACCACCTATTTTTGTCTTCATAAACTTTAAATAAAACAGATTATGAAAGACACAATTATTACAGAATTTGTAAAATTCAAGGCGTTGGAAACAACAACAGATGAACAGCTGACATTGAAGGCTGATATTTTTAATGATTTCCAGAAAAAGCAGGATGGTTTTATTAATGCTGAACTGGTGAAAGATACCGGGGAAAACGCATGGTTATTTATATACCACTACGAAAATATGGAAAAGGTAAAAGCCATTGGTGAAAAATTACGTAATTGTAAAGAGTTTGATGAGCTTAAAACACTTTTTGTACCCGGAAGTATTGGTGTGACTTTCTATCCACAATTAAAAGAGTGGTAGATTGAAGTTAAGGTTAAGGTTTAGACTCTCTGTGCTCTCAAAATACGTACGACGCATTTTATAAGAACTTACACAGAGGAAATCCGGAGAAGCACTGAGGGCACAGAGTTGTTTTGTCTTCGATTACACGGGAGGCAAGCACACGACGAACTGGTTCGAACAATACTGTCAGATTATCTGTTGGTAAATTTTCAAGAACTTATTCAAATAAATCATACAAAGGAGGAATTCTTATGGTAAAAAATGTGATGCTTGCTTTTGCAATGTTTGTAATTGTTTCAAGATTAGCGGCCCAAAATGATAACACCGCAATCCGTGAGGAGATAGGGAAACTTGAATTAGCACATGCTAATGCAATTTTTCATGGAGACAAGGCAGCTTTAGATAGCCTGATGGATGACAACATTACTATTAACCATCCGACAAACAGGATTGTGAGAGGAAAGAAAGAATTACTTAGTCTAGTCCAACAAGGTGTCATTCGATACACATCCTTTGAGCGTCATCCTGAAACATTCCTGTTCTTTAAAGACATGGTAGTTGTCATGGGCGATGAGATCGTTGTTCCTTCGAAGGGAGCTCCGAACGCAGGAACAGCACTGCATCGTCGATATACAGATGTCTGGATGAAGCGAGATGGTAAATGGCGCCTGACAGTGCGGCACGCAAATAATGTTTGTGCGGGATAAAAAGGATACTTTCAAAATTTTCACATGCCTTCCCAAAAATTATAATAAGGATAAAAATTCTTATCCTGCTGTATATGTTTTAGATGCTAACGTTGCATTTGATATGATTTCAACATTGATGAAATTAATTAGTAATGGATTAGATTGCAAACAGGCAATTTATATTGGTGTTGGATATAAAGACTTTATGGTAATGGATTCTTTACGAGGACGGGATTACTCCTATCCTCAAAAAGATGGAATACCAGGAAGCGGAGGAGGAAAACTATTTACTGGCTTTTTACGGAATGAGTTGATTCCATATATTGACTCGGCATACAGAGCAAAATCCGGAAACAATACATTAATCGGCCATTCTTTAGGCGGATATTACGTTATGTATAATTTGCTTTCGAGTGCAGCAGAAGATAAGCCGATGTTCAAAAATTATATTGCAGGCAGTCCTTTTGTTATAAATGACCAGTATCTCGTTGACCTGGAGCAAAAACTTTCGACTCATACAGATTCATTGCCGGTAAAGCTCTTTATGTGTTCAGGGACAATCGGTGATGTCGATAGTATGCTGACAGTCTTTACTGATATATTAAAAAGGAGGAATTACAAGGGATTTGAATTCAAATCGATTGTATTAAACGATTTTGATCATATGGATATGATTTTTCCAACATGGTCAAAAGGATTAAGATATGTACTTACGAATGAATAATCCTTCCGGCTTCCCCTCCCTCTGTGAGTAGTTTTGCGTAATTTTATAGGCACATTATCAATTTACTATAAACTTTATAGCAGTTAAATACTTATAAAATAATTCTATTATGAAATTTCTCTTTGTTATTACTTTACTTCTGATACTATCACAAACAAACTACTCCCAGGTAAGAGATAGCGCTAAAATAAAAGGAGGAATTCTGACACCCAATGATTACACTATAAAAATCGGAGAAAAAACCCTTTACCTGTCAGACAATGGTTCATTTATTTTTACAGCTAAACGTAAATTCCCGTGTTTCATTGAAATTAATTATGGCAATTTGAACTGGTCAATCTATCTGGAACCATTAAAAACAGTTGAGTTTGAAATTAAACCGGGCGACTTGCGTGGTTTAATATATAAAGGAGATCTGAGTGCTGAAAACGATTATTTGAAAAAAGCATCTTTGATAAACTCTGAAACGAATGATTTCTTTAATAAGAACTGGGTAAAGATTCATTCTAAAAATGAGGCGCAATTTATTTCAACACTGGATTCAATAAAACAACTTTTCTTAAAGCCTTTTGCTTCAGTTCACACTAAGGATATTTCAAACTCTTTTACAAAACTTTTTAAAGCAGATGTTGAATTCAGTTTCAGCTCCCTGATACTTCAATATCCTGCAAAACATTACAGTTATACCGGTGAGAAAGTAGTTCTGAGCGAGGGATGTTACAATTACCTTAATTCAATATCGATTGATGACACCGCTCTGTCAGATCTGCAAAGCTACAAAAGATACTGCAGAGCATGGATTGATTATAACACTGATATATTAGCTGATAAAATCATTGATCATAAGCATTATAATCTTAAAAAGATGGATGTTTTATTTGAGTATATACCAATTATCTTCAAAAACCGCGTCTTGACTGATTACTGGTTATCAGAGTATCTGACTGAGCACATTCAAAATACCTGGTTGTCAAACAGTGAAAAGTATATTAAAGAATTTAACAGAACGTGTAAAACAGAGATATATAGGAGCAAGATCAATGATCTGTACAATTCATACCTGGATTCTGACAAGAATCATACTGTAAAAATTTTCAAATCAATAAACGGATTTCAGCTGGAAGCAAATATTTTTTATCCTGGCGAAATCATTAAAAGTGATAAAAGACCTGCCATGGTTATTATTCATGGTGGAGGATTTGTTCTGGGAAATCCTTCATGGGCTTTTGAGAAAGCGAAGCATTATGCAGGTATGGGTATGATAGCTATCGCAGCTCAATACCGGCTCTCCAACTTTAAGGATGTAACTCCTGTCGACGCAATTCAGGATGTAAAAGATTTAATGTTCTGGCTTCGCAAAAATGCTGATTCTTTAAAAATAAAAGAAAATAAAATTGCAGCATCAGGCTGGTCTGTCGGAGCTCAATTATGCGCAACACTTGCCA
Organism: uncultured Bacteroidales bacterium; assembly: GCA_963791065.1. GTDB lineage: Bacteria > Bacteroidota > Bacteroidia > Bacteroidales > VadinHA17 > LD21. Next base: position 290,333 of record CAWBQN010000018.1, on the reverse strand, counting down.
TTTTTCCCGATACCCTGCCAGATTCAAAAATTGTCAGTGCACCTGATGCGATCCTGCTTACCTCGCCGGGGACAGGTACCGGAGGCTGGTTTACTGAGCTTCTGAATGGAGAAAAAATAAATCCTGCAGACTATTCTCCTGTTGACCATGTAAAACCCGGATTGCCACCGGCCATAATACTTCAGGGCAGAGATGATACAGTAACTCCCCTGGAAGGCGTACAACTGTTTCATGACAAGCTTATTGCAAATGGTAACTATTGCGAATTCCGGATATATGATAACGTTGGACATTTATTTACACCCACCTCCCTGGGTGACAATGGCTGGCCCAAACCTGATCCGGAGATTCAAAAGCAAGCCGATTTAAAAGCTGAGGATTTTTTACGTAAATTTGAGTTTATCAAATAATAATAATCCGATATGCGGTAATCGGAACGTGGTGGACAAAAAAAAGCATAAATCATTCATAGAGACACTCTTCCCCTTTACTATTCTCTGTTATCCCGAGCCTGAAGAGGGATAATCTGGAGTTTGTCGAGGGACAATGTTTATTGAGATAAGATAATGAAAAGGCAATACAAAAATGAAGTCCGGACCGGACTGCTCCGTACAAATTCTGTGATACCCTCATTAATTGCAAAGAACGATCTGGATCATTTGCCACCCATAGTAAAAAAATACCTTATTCAATCAGGTATTGTGGGTACGGAACGGCTCCATAACATGAGAATAAAATTTGAAGGAAGGATCAGATCCAAACCTAAGGATAGCTGGATGAATTTTTCTTCTGAGCAATACAATTTTTTTGACCATCCCACACGGATTTTTTATATAAAAGCCTATAAGATGGGGATCCCGGCAATGGGTATTCATCTGTACAGGGATGAGAAAGCTTCCATGGTAATTAAGCTTTTGGGACTATTTAAAATTGTTGATGCACGTGGAAGTGAAATGAATCAGGGAGAAACTGTGACCGTTTTTAATGATATGTGCTGTATGGCGCCTGCAACTTTAATTGATAAGTCTATTCATTGGGAAATAGTCGATCCTTTGACAGTTAAGGCAATGTTCACTAACGGGAAAATAACAATTAGTGCCACACTCATATTTAATGAAAGCGGGGAACTTAAAAATTTCATCAGCAATGACCGGTTTGAAACAACTGATGGCAATACTTACAATAATTATCCCTGGTCAACCCCGGTAAAAGAATCCAAGGTTGTCAATGGCATCAGAGTTTGTTCATCTGCCTCAACCATATATCAGAGGCCTGATGGTGATTTTTGCTATGGGGAATTTGTGCTGAAGGAAATTGAATACAATTGTAAAGAGCTGAAATAGCACAGGGCAAAGGGCACAGGGCTCAGAGCTCAGGGCAAATAAATAAAAGACTACGCAGTTCCGACCCTTACTCCTTACTCCTTACTCCTTACTCCTTACTCCTTACTCCTTACTCCTTACTCCTTACTCCTAACAACTTACCGGATATTGCTTACCTTTACTTCTATGAGCAGAGGATTTGTCAAAGAAGACGATCAGGAAGAAATTCCGATAGTTCCGCAGAGGGCATATTTACCGGAAGGAGTAACAAATTTTGTTACGCAGGTTGGTATGGATCAATTATTGGCTGAAAAACAAAGGCTTTCAGATGAAAAAGACGATCTGGTCAACACCAGCGAGAATGAGAAACGAATAGCTCTGAACTATATTAATGAAAAATTACAGTTGTTGAACAACAGGATTGCTGAAGCCAGAATAGTAAATCTGAAAGAGCAGCCCCAAAACGAGATAAGGTTCGGTGCAATAATAACCCTCAAAACAGAAGCATCCGGTAACATTCAGACTTTTCAGATAGTAGGTGTTGATGAGGCTGAAATTTCCAAAGGAAAGATATCCTTTCTGTCACCTATGGCAAGACTATTAATAAATAAAAAAAATGGAGACAAAGTTATTTTAAAACGGGCCAAAGAAGATATTGTTTTTGAAATCATAGATATAACCTATAATTGGTAGAGGAATTCCATTGCTTTAAGTTCAGTCGATGGTTCCGGTTTAATAATTAAAATCATGAAAAAGACCTGGTTGGTAATCGCTTCGATCTTAATGATCCTGGTCGGTATTCTCAGAGGCTACGGAGGTTTTCTGTTAATTATCCGTGGCAAGATGTTAACTACCGGATTAGAAATCTCAGCGTCAGGCAATCAGACCATCATCGCAGGATCAGGTCTGATAATTGTTCTGATTCTCTTTTTGATCTCCGCATTCTTCCTGTTAAAAGATCAAAGTAAAACAGGTTGGAACACAGGTTGGTTTGCAATTACATTTTTCATTCTTGATGGTCTTTTAAATGGGTATTTACTTTTTGGTGCTCCCAGGATTCAGGGACAGCTTATCAATGTCATTGCCGGCATCTTAATAGGCATCAGTCTGATCCTTGGCAGAAAAGCTTTAAAAAATAGAACCAGCTAATTCGGTATACGGAAAAATATAGGTCAAACGACGCTTTCTAATTACTTCTACTTACTACTTACTACTTACTTCTTACTACTTACTACTTAATTCTTACTACTTACTTCTTAATTCTCGCCCGATGGACAAACCAAGATTAGACCATGAACTATCAATTTCAATAAGTGAATGGGGATGGAAATACCATCATTTAGGAATTCCGACAACAAAGAAAATGCCAGGTGAAACTTATTTAACAAAATTCAAATTTTATGTATCCGGTTTCAGTGCTAGTCCATTTGGAATTGAATGGATGAGATTTGAAAACGACAGCCCGGTAAACAAATTAATTCAAACGATTCCACATATTGCATTTGAAGTAAAGGATATAGATTATGAACTTTCTATCCATGATTTCAATGTTATTTCTAAACCTGAATCAAATACCCCTGGCATAAGGGTTGCAATGATTGAACATAATGGTGCCCCGATTGAACTTATCGAATTTGATCACCCGGTCATTCAAAAGGATCTCTAAACGTCCTTTTCAAGGAAGATAAGATACTGTTTACAGCAGACTCCATTCCACTGAAGAACGATATACCTAATTATGACAGCTATCCCGACCTGGTAGAATCTCTTGAAGCAATCAGGAATAACAGAGAATTCGCTATACTCCTTACATCCTGGACACCGGTAATTTCAGACCAGGGAGAGATAAAGAAGCAGTTAGTGCAATCATTGAAATAGTAAGTGAATATTTAAAGAAAATAGATATTACCGAAACAAATTCAAGCATGTTAACCGGACTCTTCAAAAACGTTGGGACTATAGTCTTTAAAGACTACTTTTGATCTATCTTTTTTTTTGCATACCTCAAGTTACATAACCTGAGGTTCTTGAAGGGGGGAGGCATCCCCCCTCTTTTTCGCTAGTTGTCAACAATTTACAACTTTAGAACGTGCGCAGGCAGACCGGAAAAGGTGCGAATGTGTCGTTTTTTTGATAAATTTGATAATAACATTGAGGCTGTGCCTGATAAAATTTACACTTCCTGTATGATCTAAACACCAGCTGACACAAGTAAGTAAAATGAAGCGATTTTCAAATATATCAAACATACAAAAAGGGGGGCGAATTATGTTGATAATACTTTCTTTCTTATTGGTTTGCATACTCATTCTTTCAGGAGCGCTTCTGATATACAGTCCGGGAAAAGCTAAACCATTCTTAGATGAAAATGGGAAACCTCTTGAGGGAAGCATTTCAGAAAAACTGTTTGTCGACATCAATGGAGTGAGGCAAGGCATGTTTATCAAAAGCAAAAATGCAGCCAACCCCGTGCTGCTTTATCTTCATGGCGGTATGCCAGACTATTTTCTCAATGAAAAATATCCGACAGGTCTTGAAAACTATTTCACAATGGTATGGTGGGAACAGCGTGGCTCAGGACTCTCCTACAGCAAAACGATTCCACCCTCGACCATGACGCCTGAACAAATGATTTCCGATACGAAAGAGATCACAAATTACCTTCTCAAGCGGTTTGGAAAGAAAAAGATCTACCTGATGGGACATTCCGGCGGATCATTCGTTGGAATCCAGACGGCAGCAATGTATCCGGAATTATACAACGCTTATCTTGGAGTTGCCCAGATTTCAAATCAGCTCCGATCAGAGATACTTGCATATAATTTTATGCTTGAACAATTCCGGGATAAAGGAGATTTAAAAATGGTAAAGAAACTGGAAGCTTCCCCGGTAACGCCGGAAAACGGCACGCCCCCGGCTTATACTTATATAAGGGATATTGGCATGCACAGTCTGGGCATCGGCACAATTCACGATATGAAATCGGTAATTAGCGGAATCTTCCTTCCTTCACTGAAATGCCGGGAATATACATTATCAGAAAAGGTAAATACGTGGGTTAGTAAATCACGCGCAGGCATAAGCATTGTCTGGACGAATATCCTGGCCACGGATCTGTCAGAAAAGGTGACTGAGCTTAAGATCCCTGTATATTTTTTTGAAGGAGCATATGACTACACCTGTTCTTCTGCAGAGGCAAAAAAGTATTTTGAGAAACTCAAAGCACCTGTGAAGGGATTTTACATCTTTGAAAAATCCGCTCACAGTCCATTTTTTGAGGAACCCGATAAAATGCAGAAAATAATAAAGGAGGATGTTCTGACAGGATTAAATAATCTTGCGGATATAAAATGAGCTTGACTTTATGTTCCGTTGTAGTTAAAGGATTTATAAATATGGTATTGATTTATTCAGGAATAAAAACTCAGTTTGACTATATTTTAATGTTATTCATTATCCTGATGCTTCCATCTTCGATAAAAGCACAATCCTGGGATTTTATCAAAGAAAAAGATGGTATTAAAGTATTCACACGTGTAGAGGCCGGAAAGTCACTGAAATCCTATAAAGCGATTACCGACATAAATGCCCCGGCAGAAAAGATTTTCAAGTTGATGGAGGATGTCAATAATACTGCCTGGTGGGACAAGAAGGTTACTCAGATCAAAGTGCTGCTTCATGAAAAGGATAAAAGAGCGCAGTACTATATGATATATAATTTACCCTGGCCAGTTACTGATCGTGACTTATGCGTAAATGTTACAATTACTGTCGATGCAGTTAGCGGGGAACGCAGGATTGATGCAGTTGCGCTCAATGGAGCCATTCCTGAACGCAAAGACATGATTCGCATAAAAGACTACCGGCAGACATGGATCATAATACCTGCCGGTAAAGAAATGACTCATATTGTCCTTGATGGTTTTGTTGATCCTGCAGGAACTATCCCAAATTGGATCTCCAACAGGCTAATCACCGAAGCGCCCATAAAAGCCATAAACGGGCTCAGAAACGCAATGGGGGAAAAATAGACAAACCTGGCCAGAGGCCAGGGCTTAGGTTGAGGTTAAGGCTGAGATCTGTGAGATCCCTGGTCCTCAGAATTATTGAATACATTTTACCTGACCCTTAGCCTTCTCAAAAGCTTCTTTACCTTCAGTTATGGAAAAATAAATCAGACCTGCAGCACCAATTGCATCAGCATAGGCAAATCCTGTGAGTTCATAAATAAGACTTGATACGAGCAGTACTAATGACATATATACACAAACCTTTGTACAATTGGCATCAGCAATTATTGGTTCAGAATGCAGTTTTCTGCCAACTTTCTTTTTGGCATTCATCAACCAGACCATTACTAAAATTGAAATCAGTGATATTATTACTCCCCAAAGTGTAGTTTCCGGTTTATGATGGTTGATGAGATTTAATAACAATCCCTGCAAACAATCCTGCCGACAAAAGATAAAAAGCAGTACCTGTAATTTTTAATGCTTTTATCTCAAAAGTACTTTTTGGACTGTCCGGATTTTGTTTGATTCGTAATATCATTATTGCAATGCCAATCCCCGACATTACTTCAATGAAACTATCTGCTCCAAAACCTAATAATGTGAGGGTTGCATCTTCATAGCCTAGAATCATTGATACTAACCCTTCGATAATGTTGTAAAAGATGGTAAACAGGCTTAATTGGTACGCCAATTTATATGAGTTTGTATCTTTTGATTCCATGATTAAATAAATCCGTCACTTCTTTAACACTTAATGAGTAGTTTCGTTCAGTTGAAGGCTTATGCAACTGATGCAGAAAATCCCCTGTCTAAACAAAATGTCAGACGACTCACTACGATGATTGACAACATATTAAACTATTGCTTATCTTGACTCAAATATGAATTCATTTTACACCGACTAAGCAGACACTAAAACTCAAAAAATCGTGAGTCAATTTAGAATTTATCAGATCGACCATTTTGATCCAAAGTATCTTGGAATAAAAATGAGACGAATAATCGCTTATTCGGCCGTAATATCTACCATACCTGTTTTATTTTTCGTTCTTAGTCTGAAAATTCTTAATATTGATTTTACTATTCTTTATATAATCTTGTTAGCGACGCTCATATGTTTCAATCTTTTCTTTTACTTATTACTAAAATCCAATTTTAAAAACATTAAAGCTATCGGTGACATCGAATTCACAAGAACTGGTATTATAAAAAGAATAGCGGATTCCACAACAGATTATCAATTCAGTTCGATCAGGAAAATTGAACTCGATAAACACCTTCCTAATGTTAACATCGGTGGCAGTTTAAGTCATAATTTCACATATATTCTAAAAATCAATTTTATCAATTCAGCTTCCGAATCCCTGGTCGTATCAGACAAACCAATTAACAAGAAATTAAACATCAGTATAGTTGAAACAATGAAAACTCTCAGGAAAATCAGCCAGACTGAGATTACCATCAATACTTAAAAATATGAAAAGCCAGATTAGTAAACTACTTAAACATCTGAGATTCAGTTGGTATAATTTTTGATATTCTAAACATAACCCTACTAACCTTTAGCCCTATGAAATCACGATTATTTGTTTTTGTACTATTAAGCTTGAGTTTATTATCAGGCATGAACAGCTGTAGTTCAGGTTCACAACACAAACGTGGAATAACTGAGGACAAAACCATTATTAAATATAGAAGGATTACCGGTGAAGTTGTTAATGCGGCAGACATGAAGCCTGTTGGTGGATCGTTAATAACTTTTTTTAATCCGATAACAAACAAATCTGTTGGAGCGGTAGCTGACTCTGAAGGAAAATTTGTCCTCGATTCAATTCCTGCCAGTGTTACAAAGATCACAGTTATCAATGTTTCAGCTAATAAAAGCAAAGAAGTCACATTAAATGAAGAAGAAAATATTGTCATTAAGATGGATTGAGATAATGTTCATCCATACTGTACGATATTGAACAACATCTATAATATTTCAAATCAATACTTAATGCAATGTCTAAAAATGCATTCTTTTTTACTTTCTTGATTTGTATGTTTCAAACTCCCCTTTTTTCACAAACGTTAGATAAGATCATTGATAATTATCTCCTGGCAAGGGGCCAAACAAAATTTAATGAGCTTCAAACCCTTATTGTAAAAGGAGAGCGTACAGTAATAAAAGTCAATGTTAAGGATGACTTTAAAGAATATATTAAAAATCCAGATAAGTTCAGAGTTGATATCTATATGTTTGGTAAGATTCACTCTATTATATACAATAACGGAAAAGGCGGAATACTCAGTCCTTTTACTGGCAATAGTGGAAAAGAAAATTTCCCTGATATAAGTATCGACAGGATACAATCAATGGAAAAGTCAGATATCCAGGGTCTATTGTATAACTGGCAAAAAAAATGCAAGCAAGTTAAATATGAAGGCAAAACTATGATAAATAAGAATGAACTATTCAAGATCCGAATTATTACAAATTCCTCTGATACTCTTGTATATTATATTGATTCAAAAAATTATCTTCTAAAACAGGTTGTATACTTTCCTGATTTTCCAGACCCTACCATTGCGACATATTCGAATTACAAAAGCGTAAAAGGAATGCAGCTTCCCTTTGAGATTTCTCAATCTAATCATGGTGGTTGCTTCAGTAAAGTAACCATCAAGGAGTATCTGATTAACCCTACAATAGCTGATTCAACTTTTAAGTTTTAATAACCGGTTTATATGCTCAGGCACTTTATCAAACTTACTTTCAGGAATATTTTCAGCAATAAATTATATGCCGGAATCAATATTCTGGGTCTGATATTAAGCTTAGCCTCTGCCTTTATCATTTTGCTTTACCTTACAACAGAGCTTTCTTATGACAAATTTCAAAAAAACGGGAAACAAATATTTAGAATAATTACAAAAAACAAAGACTTTGACGCATATTCCCCCATGACTTCATTTTATGCTGCAGAGTTTTTTTCAAGTCGGATACCGGAAATTAAAAGTGCATGCAGGATTCAAAATATTACTGTAGATATTAAGAAAAACAATGAGCTCATAACGGAAAATAATTTTATCTGCACGGATAATTCTGTTTTCAGCATTTTTTCATTCAGAATTCTCGCCGGGAATCCTTCTTTATTATTAAAAGAAGCGAACTCAGTTGTCCTTACTAAATCAAAAGCGCTTAAATATTTTAACAGTCTTAATATTGTTGGCAATGAATTAATGATCGACAAGAATGGTAAGGATGTTTCTTTGACTGTTACAGGAGTCATTGCGGATTTACCCGTTAATTCAACTTTACAGTTTGATTTTCTGACTAATATCTCTTTTTTGCAGAAGTTACTTGATATAGATATTAAATCAACTAATCTAAGGGATAATGGCATACTAAATACCTTTATTTTACTCACCCGGCAAGCAATACCAAAAGAAATTGAGCAGAAAATAAACGACAATCTGTCAACTGTAAAAGATATAAATTATACTTGCCAGCTTCAGCCGTTACCTGAAATGTATCTCCATTCATCGTACCTGGTAAATAACACGATTAATCAGAATGGCAATCCGGTAATTATTTGGATTTACCTGATTGTTCTTATGGTATTGTTGATTGCAGGTTGTGCAAATTATATTATTCTTTCTACCGCACGGGCATCAAAACGATTTAAAGAAGTTGGAATTCGAAAAGCATTTGGAAGCAATAATACGTATCTCTTCATACAACTTATCAGCGGATCATTGATTGAAGCTCTAATCGCTTTCCCTTTTGCTTTTTCTATCTATGTTTATCTGGCTCCTCATTGTGAAGCTATATTTGGGAAACGATTAATGGATACCCTTCAATGGCAGGTGTTAGCTATGATAATAATTGCTACATTAATTGTTGGTTTTCTGTCCGGGTTTATAATTTCCAGAAAAATTTCCAAATATAAAACAGTCGAAATAGTAATGTCATTCCCAGATTCAGTTTTAAAAAGAAGTCTGCTTGCGAAAATATTAATAGGCCTACAGTTGGTCCTGTTCATTAGTCTCATGCAGTTTTCAACTATAATTAATAACCAGTCAGCTTATTTTAGAAATAAAGATTTAGGCTTTGACAGGGAAAATTTACTAATTGTTCGACGTTGGAATTTTATTTCGAGAGAAAGATTTAATGCTATCAAAGAAGAATTAATAAAAAGTCCTGGAGTTTTAGATGTCAGTGCTACAATGTTCTTACCTCCAACTGCCAATACTATGATACAGAAAGTTAGATGTGTAGATGACCCTGAAAAGAAAATTGATCTCGAGTTGTTTGTCGTAGAAAAAGATTTTATTAAGACCTTAGGCATTAAACTAGTTGCAGGTAATGATTTCTCAAACATTTCTTCTTCAAGTGCAACCAAGTCAGTTATCATGACAAAATCGGCTTTGAAAAGTATTGGTTTATTAAGCGATGAATTGGGGAAACAAGTTGATTTTATGTATGATAAATTCACTGTAATAGGAATTATTGAAGACTTCCATATTCATTCATTACATAAAAAAATAATCCCAACTGCAATTGTTATTAACAATCATGAATTTGAGGACATTGCAATCAGGGTAGATAAAAACAATATTAAGGCCACATTGGAATATATTAGAAAGTCTATCTTGGATGTCCAGCCAGGTGATAAATTTGACATAAGGTTTTTCAATCAAATAAATGATGAGAATTATATTTCGGAACTGAGATTGGGATCAGTAGTATTGGCTTTTACTATTGTTTCATCGATTATTGCCTGCATGGGGCTTGTTGGCTTATCATTATTTATTTCAAAACAGAGAACTAAAGAAATCGGTATCAGGAAGGTTATGGGGGCAACTTCCTTAACAATATCAAAACTGTTTTTCAAAGAGTTTTTACTGTTGCTTGTGATAGCTAATATTCTGGCGGTTCCTCTGGGTGTTTTCATTTCTAAACTCTGGCTTCAGAATTTCGCATACAAAGCGCCAATAAAATTATCAATGTTTTTCCTGATTGGTTTATTATCATGCCTTATCGTTCTGATCTCAATAAGTATACAAATCTTAAGATCATCACGAGCTAATCCCTCGGAGAGCTTGAAATATGAATAAAATAATCTCCTTACTCCTTACTCCTTATTTACTTCTTTGCGTTTTTTGTTTATTTAAGTAACTTGCTTTATTATCAATTTAAGCTTTCTTTGAACTCAAAATAGGAATTATGATTTCAGATCAGGAAAAGAAGACATATAATCTCAAAATCTTAGTAGTTGACGATAGCAACCCGATAAGGATTGTTCTTGGTGAGATGCTTAAAATTTATAGCAGTGAAATTATTTTTGCTGACAGTGGAAAAGATGCTGTCAGCGCAGTTGAGAATAACCCCGATATAGATTTGATTTTAATGGATGTCTATATGCATAACATGGATGGTTTTGAAGCTACCAGGAGAATCCGGCAAATAAATAAAAAGGTTGTCATTTTTGTAATGACTGCTGCTGCATTATCCGAATTAGTTGAAGATTTCTCAGGAACTTTAATTAATGATTACTTCCCAAAACCTTTCAACAAAGCATATCTGAACCAGTTAATTGTAAAACATTTCAATAAAGACATTTAACCGGTCACCTGACTAACCTCAACCTCAACTTTAACTGGCCAGATCCAAAAAGATTAATCCGAAGCTAATCTCATCTTAATGCAATTTTAATTTTCCAAATCCTGCCATGCCATAATTTAGGTATCTGTAATTGTTTAATTAAATACTTATAGATAATGGACCGTCAGGAAATCAAAATCCTCCTTAATTACCTGGAGAACAATCAGGAACACCTGAATACAATACAACACGAATTTATAGCTTCATTGAAGGAACATTATGCCACCACCGGGGTCCTCACAAAAAGACAGGTTGAATTCCTTAATGATTCAAAGGAGTATATACGATCCCTGATTCTGAAAGAAGCTGTTCATGAATCTGAATCAGATAAATATATCGCTCAGTACTCCTCTTTCGACCATTTGACAGCTTTTAATATATAAGAAATTAGAAACCAGTCGTCTGGAGTGCCAGAGACACGAAGGCGGGCTTTGCGTGCTTTGCGGTCTTACAATTTATTCCTAATTTGTGGGAGATTTTAAAGAATACTTAAATGAAAAAAATAGTCTCCCTGGCATTGATCCCATTATTACTGACAGGCTATGCAGTATCCGGACAGGAAAGTCATCCGCAACCAAAAACTCTCGAAATTGGATCCCGGGCACCTGATTTCAAACTGAAAGGTGTAGATGATAATGTATATTCATTATCCGATTTTGCAAGATCTAAAGTGCTGGTGATCGTCTTCAGCTGCAACCACTGTCCCACTGCTCAGGCATACCAGGACCGGCTTAACAACATTTATGACAAGTACACACGAAAAGGAGTGTCGCTTGTAGTGATTTCACCGAACAGTATGAAATCTCTCAACTTATGGGAACAGGGTTGGTCAGATCTCGATGATTCTTTTGATGCCATGAAGATCCGTGCAAAAGACAAGGATTTCAAATTCCCATACCTGTATGATGGCGATGATCAAAAAACCGCAATTGCATATGGACCGGAGGCAACTCCTCATGCATATGTTTTCGATAAGAACCGCAAACTGCAGTATGTAGGTTGCATCGATCCGTCAATGGAAAATGGAAAAGCTGAAACACTCAGTAATGCTATTGATGCTGTTCTGGAGGACAGGAAAATTGATAAACCCGTAACAAAAGTATTCGGATGTTCTACCAAATGGGCTTGGAAAACAGAAGGGACCTCAAAGCTTTATAAAGAATGGTCCGAACTTCCTATAACACTAGAGAACATAGATACATCCATGATAAGAACACTCATCCGGAATAAATCCGATAAACTAAGATTAATTACGGTATGGGCTTCATGGTGCGGTCCATGCGTACAGGAATTTCCTGATTTTGTAATTATCGATCGTATCTACCGCAGCCGGCAGTTTGAATTTGTATCAATCAATGCAGATCAGTTATCAAGGAAAGACAATGTGCTGAAGTTCCTGCAAAAGAATGAGGCATCTAATAAGAACTACATATTTAACAGCGATAATAACTCAGCCTTTGTTGAAGCTGTCGATCCAAAATGGTCAGGTGCGCTTCCTTATACCATGCTCGTGGAACAGGGCGGGAATATCATTTATCGTATACAGGGACCTGTCAATGTGTTAGAGATGCGGAAGCTTATTAATGGCAACAGGTATATTGATGGCAAAAAATAAAAAACCAGGAACTTTCACAGAGGGACACAGAGAAGCACAGAGAACCACAGAGACTTAAATCATTTAACCGCAAAGAGCGCAAAGAATGCGCAAAGTTCGCAAAGAAGGAACCCCTAGCGACGGCATCTTCCGGGTTTATCGTGATATTCAATAAAATAAGAGAACTAAGCCCCTCCCCTTGGGGAGGGGTTTGGGGAGAGGCTTTTTTGCTGCCCACATAATCGCATTCCCAAACATCGTCTTAAACTCCTTTGATTTAAACAAGGTCGGGCTATGGCCCATCAGAAAATATATATTTTTCGCTTTCACTTTTTCATTTGTCCAGATCACAGGATGATCACCCATTTTAATGTCCGAAGCAGGCTTATACGTTGATTCATCGACCGTTGCAATTACATGCACATTAGGTCGCGGGTCTGCATTAAATATATACCACTCATCATCGGGAATGATAAAATCCGAAGGCACGTCTTTCATCACCGGATTCTTTTTATCTTCAATATTCACAGTGGCTGAAGCCTTTGCTGCTATATAGTCTTTAAACCTTATCCCGCCCATGAATTTCGAAAACCAGTCCCACATAGGGTAGCCATCGAATTCACCCAGCAGCGATGCATGATGAAATCCAACCCAGCCTCCCCTGCCCTGCTCTATATATTTCACAAAAGCTGACATTGCAGTATCTCCCCATGCATATGGCGCATAATTCAGCTGGATAATTTCCTGATATTCTGATAACATCTCCTCATTCATCTCACTGGCGTGATTGATGACTGCGAATCCAAAATTGTTCTTTGCTGCAAATGTACTTAGCCAGTCGAGAGCAGCAGCCACGAATGCTTCATGGTCGCCACCGCGTTCCGCAAGAACAAGAACATTGAATTTTGCATGAATCTCAGCTTCGATGACAGTTGAAAAAGATAAAAGCATGATTTGCAGCATAATCAGTTTTAATGCTGCCATTAAGTTGTGTTTCATGAGATGATCTGACTAAGTCATTTAATATTTAAATCCATTAACCGCAAAGAGCACAAAGTAGGCGCAAAGAACGCAAAGAAAAAACTTGAAGAACTTACACAGAGGAAATCCGGAGAATGCACAGAGGACACAGAGACCCTCCCCCCGGGACTTCGCTCGGGGGGAATTGATTTCTCTTCGTCCCTTCGTCTCTTCGTCTTTACGCTCTACGCTATTTTACCTCCTTCTCCTGAGCTGCCACATTCCATCCTTCAACCTTTAACAGAGGTTTATCACCATCAAGGTATTTTGAATCAAAATCAACCTTGACAGTTTTCTTTTCACCCGGAAGAAGTGAAAAATAGTTATCCTCCCAGAAAACAGGAAGTACAGGTTCTTTGGATTTCAACTTCAGGATCTTTGGATTAACAGCGAAGGCAAGAGTTGTCCCCGGATTCTCAATCGTGACAGTGCAAGAGTAGTTATTACCTGACTTTTTTAGCGCCGAGGCAGTAACATTTACTGATGATGCAGGCAGTTTATTCAGATCGGTAAAGTCGGCTTTCTCATCGCCCTTCGAGCTTAGCCAGTAGAAATTTGATGAAACCAGTTTACCTGATGCATCGGTCATGCCCAATTTCAGGAAGAAGACATTTGTAATCTCTTTTGGATAATCAAGCTTAAATACTGTCTGGCTTGTATCAGCGACTACATTGGCATCTATCTTCTGAGAATTGACCAATTTCATATTAAAATCATAGATTTCGGCATTGACTTTCAGACCATTGAAATTTTTGTAAAAGCTATTCACGATTTTAATGGAGCTGTCGCCGTAGCAATATTGTATATGAAGAGGTTCGCATGCAGTTTTTGCTCCGTAGAAAGCGCCGTTCGGCATAAAGAAATAGTCATAGAGCTGCCAGTACATCTTTGGCCAGGCTCCATTATACATCCAGTAAATGATACCGCTTGATTTATATTTATTCCCGGCAAATGCTTCGAACATAGCTTTTACTGCTTCCTGCTGGAAAACCTGGGCTTTCATACAGTATTCTTCAATACCGGTTGGTTTTCCGTATCTCGAATCGAAAGCTGCCCTTGCAATCGGGTAAAATGCTTTATGGAGACGAAGATCCCATGATGCGCTCATTGGCCACAGGTCTTTTTCCGGCATCATCATCCTCATAGTCTCAATAGGAGGAATCTGTTCGCCTGTCGGACCTGCTTCAGTATTAAACTCGAGTTTCGTGTACCAGAAGTTTGGAGTTTCATAGGCGTATACATTTGGGTAAGGACCCATGTGAACTCCGGTTATTCCCTGTATTTTGCTCAGTGCCTGCGTTGCAGATGATTCATACGGCCGTGTCGGATCATATTGTTCCAGAACCTTTATATATCGTCTTTCAACCGCTTCCGGTGGGAAATTATCACTTCCATATAACCAGTTGAATACAGACGGGTGATTACGTAAATGAAGGATCTGATCTTTCCAGCTTGCCTCAGCAACGTCGCCGGTATGAGGCGTCCAGTTTTTCCATTGTTCCCATGCGCTGCAGCAGCACCATCCTACCATCAGCAGGATACCTTCTTCATCGCATCTTTCGAACAGGTAATCTGATCCGCGGGGAGCTTCCATTCTAAGTGCGTTCAGATTCATAAATTTCGCATACATGAGGTCGGCATCGACTCTCTCATTGGAAGGCCTCAGCATAAGATCCTGCACATACCCTCCGCCCCTTATAACAATGTTCTTCCCATTCACCTGGAATACTTTTACATTCTGCTTACCAAAACTGTTCATCCAGTATGAAATCTCCCTGATGCCAAACCGTATTTTCTTTGTATCTGATGCTTTGCCTGAAACATCAAAACTAAGATTCAGATTATACAGATTCTGGGGACCGACTGTATGAGGCCACCATAATTTTGGATTTGCGATCACCAGCTGCGGAAATGATTCCGGAAGAAAACTTACAACTTTTGTTTCACCCGGCTCTATTGTAACATTCTGCGAGAAAGTTATATTTTCAATTGTGCCTTTCAGAATACCGGTAATCTTTTTAGAACCTGCATTCCGGAGATCGGCAGAGACCGTTAGTTTTGCCTGATCCGTCGAAGGCAGGTTCAATTTTGTAATAACCTGCGGATTTTCAAGAGCTACATCCCCGGTAGCATTAATTGTCACATCATACCATATACCCATTCCCCTGTCGGGTGGTGTGGGATTCCAATCAACCCAGGTAATGGTAAGATCCTGACCTTTAGGAGGAAATATCTGTAAAGCCAGGCAGTTTTTGGCTCCCGGTAAAGCAGCTTGCGAAATATCAAGGTTAAAAAGGCGATAGGCGCCTTCAATAGTTGTTGTATCGGCTATAAGTTTTCCATTCAGCCATACGTTTGCCTTATAATTTATGCTATGAAATTTAAGCCATGTATGCTTATTTTTAAAGTCAGCAGGGATTTTGAATTCCGTGCGGTACCACCATGCTACTTTAAAGGGACTGTCTTCACTCATTTCCCTTTTCGGATAAGGGATTATGCCTGGAAGATTATTAAAGTTTGTTCCGTAATACGGATCGGGGTAGACCTTATTAGCAACCAGGGCAGCCAGAACAGTTGTTGGAACTGTGGTCGGGTACCAGCCAGCTGTCTGGAAACCTGTCGACGAAATAGTTTTGCCGTCAGATTTTATTTCTTTTGAAGATTGAATTGTCCAGTTGTCTTTCAGAATAAGTCTCCCGCTCTGAGGAACTTGTGACAGACAATTGACAGCAAGAAAAGTCATTAAGGTGAATGTAAGGACAATACGTGTTTTCATACTGCAGGATCTAAGAGTTAGTGAAAAGATCATTTTTGTGAGTATTAAAGTTAATCAATTTAATTGACAGGAATTGCATCAAAAGCATTTCCTGCTATTTCTTATTATATTTATATTGCATTCCTCTCTTTGAATTCAGTTTATAATTATTAGGTTTATGGTCATTAAAATTATTATAAGCAAGCATTATGAGTGATACCCATACTTCATCGCCCTCTGGTCCGGGCTTAAAACGTGTTCTGGGGCTTTCATCCCTTGTTCTTTACGGAATTATACTTATACAGCCTACAGCTCCAATGCCACTTTTCGGGGCTGCAGCGACCCTGGCCAGGGGTCATGTTGTTACAACCATTATTATTGGTATGGTTGCAATGTTATTTACCGCAATCAGTTACGGGCGCATGGCAAATGCATATCCAAGTGCCGGCTCAGCATATACTTATGTAAGCAGGGAAATTCATCCCTCACTTGGCTACTTCGTGGGCTGGGGAATGATTTTCGATTATGTAATGAATCCTATAATATGTGTGATATGGATCAGCAAAGCTGCAATAAACATGATCCCCGAAATACCTTATCCTGTCTGGGCAATTGCTTTTACCTGTCTGTTTACAGCTATGAACCTTCGCGGAATTGAATCAAGTTCACGTACCAATGCAATAATCGCAACCGGTTTAGGAGTGGTTATCATTCTCTTCCTTGGAGCCGCAGTCAGATACTTGTTATTGAATCCTCCTGCTAATGCTGCAGAATGGACCAGGCCTTTCTATGATCCTAAAACATTTTCCTTTCATTCAGTATCGGCCGGTGCTTCTCTGGCAGTCCTTACATATATCGGGTTTGATGGTATTTCAACTCTGTCGGAAGAAGTTCATAATCCTCGTCGTAACATCCTGCTCGCAACAGTACTCGTTTGTGTAATTACAGGTATCCTTGCATCGATCCAGGTTTATTTTGCACAGCTGGTTTGGCCGGGGACAAACTTCCCCGATCAGGATACAGCATTTTGTTATATTGCCGGTAAGGCAGGTGGTCACTGGTTATTCAATACAGTAAATATGGCTTTGCTTGTCGCAACTATCGGTTCAGGTGCCGGAGCTCACCTGGGAGCTGGTCGTCTTTTATACGGAATGGGAAGAGACAATGCAATTCCGGGTAAATTCTTTTCACATATAAACCCAAAAACACATATACCTTCATACAATATCATTCTTATTGGAGTAATAGTATTAGGTGGTGTTTTTATTCTAAGTTACCCACTTGGAGCACAGTTGCTTAACTTCGGAGCCCTCGTGGCATTCATGGGTGTCAATGTGTCTTCATTCATGCATTATTATTTGCGGGGTGAACGCAAGAGATTCACATATCTGATAGTTCCTGTTCTTGGATTTTCGATCTGTCTGTATCTCTGGTTCAGTCTGGGAATAAAAGCCAAGATAGTTGGAATAAGCTGGCTAACAGTAGGATTGATTTACGGAGCGTACAGGACAAACTTCTTCAGGAAACCTCTCCAGTTCGCAAAAATTGAAAGTACTGACGAGACTGAAGACTATAAGGGCACAAAGGACTAAGACTAAGAGACCTAGAGACGAAGAGACGAAGAGACGAGGAGAGCAAATGATCAAAACATCAGTGTAAAGGTTGAGCCTTTGTTTACCATTGAGCTCACTTCGATCCTGGCATGATGGAGCATCATAATTTGCTGTGAGAGGCTCAAGCCAATGCCGGAACTATTAGCTTTTGTAGAATAATAAGGAAGGAATATCTTTTCGAGAACATCATCATTAATGCCTTTCCCATTATCAGAAACAGATATCTCGACGTGTTCGTCATTTTTCCTCACCGCAATAAGTGAAAGCTTACGACCCATGGTATCCTGCATGGCTTCCAGGGCGTTCTGAATAAGATTTATGATTACCTGCTCAATTAGTTCAAGATCGGCTTCTATAAATATGTCAGGGGGAATAATTTCCATTTCAAACTTAACGTTTGCCTCCCTGAATCTTGCCCTGAAGAGGATGGCAACCCTATCAAAGAGGTCGTGTATAAGAATCTTCCTCAGATTTGGTTTTGGTATATCAGTAAGACTTTTTGTGGCTTTCACGAAATTAATGAGACCCTGCGTACGGGATTCAATTATTTTTAAGCTATGATGAATATCTTCGGTAACCTCCTCGCCTATTTTTTCAGGTTTCTGCACAGCTCCCGACTCATCTTCAAGCATTTGGGCACTCATACCTGCAAGGTTTGTAATCGGGATCGCTGAATTTACTATCTCATGAGAGATAATACCAACCAGCTTCTGCCATGTACTGATCTCTTTGCTAACGAGTTCATCCTTCTGACGTTCAATCTCATCTCTCTGTGTTTTTAATTCGGCATTCTGAAGGTTAAGTTCATTATTCTTACTATGAAGTTCTTCCTCAAAATGAAAATTAAGTGTCCGCAGGTAATAAATGTTTACGTTAACGAAAAAGAATAGGCCAATTTGAGCAATCTTATAGAAAGTATAAAAAGTATTAATCCTGCCGACTATGGGGTACGCATTTTGTGCAAACCGGACCATCAGTAAGTCGATTGATATAATAAGAATAAAATAATAGGTCAAAGAAAACCAGTAAAGGAATTTTTCCTTTTTTGGATGCAACAACATTTGGGGAATAATTGAAACTCCAATCAAAACGTAAGGGTAATATGTATAGGCTTCCTCCTCTACATACCCGGTCAATGTGGGCCCCAGCAAAAAAACAACCGGAGGTAGAAAAATCAGTGAAAGTTTGCTAAGTTTAGTGAGACCATATCGTGCCAGAATCAGGTTGATCAGGTTAAGGATCATAAGAATCCCTACTCTGAGGGTTCCGGTAGACATAGGATCATTGGCAAGGACAGAGTTAAGATAAATTATTATACTTAATAATATCATTGTGATTAACATCACAAAGTTCAACTGGTTTGACAGGACAATTGTCCGTTCACCCGGTTGCCGGTTTGGTCCGGTTGTCCCCAGGTTAGAAACATAGTTCCAGATATTCTGCATAATGGAAGTTACTTATATACTTATTGAGAAAATTCAGTACAAAATAAATATCCCGTCCTCTTACAGATTTGTTACCGTTTAATTTTCAATTCCAAACCGGGCGATCTTCCTGTACAGAGTACTGCGCGCCATCCCTATTTCTTCTGCCGCCTTCGACAGATTTCCATTAAATTTGTCCATCGCTCTGATGATTGCAGCCTTTTCATAATCTTCAACTTTAATTGAAAGCTCATCTTTCTGAACGACATTTACAGGCTTATTTCTCAGGATAAAATCATCTGAAGTGACACTTCCGGATTTGCAAAAAATGACTGCTCTTTCAATTTTGTGTGCAAGTTCCCTGATATTGCCCGGCCAATTGTATTGTTTCAATTTCTGTAAAGCATCTTCTGTAATTTTTATGCCCGATTTGCCATACTTCATCGAGAAAAGTTCAAGATAATATTCTGCAAGAAGGTCTATATCCTCTTTCCTATCTCTTAAAGGTGGAAGAATTATCTCAATAGTGTTAATACGATAAAGAAGGTCCTGCCTGAATTCAAACGAATCAGCCATTTCGTAAAGTGGCAAATTTGTGGCTGAGATCAGTCTGACATCCATAGGTATCGGATGATTACTGCCAATTCTTACTACTTCCCTGTTTTGAATCGCTGTCAGTATCTTTGCCTGCAGGGGCAAGGTAAGATTTCCAATCTCATCCAGGAATAAAGTTCCGCCTGAAGCCTTCTCAAGTCTTCCCTCCCTTTCTTCCCTGGCATCAGTAAAGGCACCTCGGGTATGTCCGAATAATTCGGCTTCAAAAAGTGTCTCAGGGATGGATCCCAGGTCAACATGGACAAATGAATTCTGTTTTCTTAAGGATTCATTATGCAACGCCCAGGCTGCCAATTCCTTGCCAGTCCCGCTTTCTCCCAGTATAAGTATATTGGCATCCGTGGGACCCACGGTTCTTATGGATTCCATGATCTGTGCCATGGCGGGGGACCTGCCAATGATCTCGGGGTACCTTGATTTCTCATGATTTACCACCTCCTTAGCATTACCTTTAACAGACTTCCTGATAACCTGATCTATATGGTTATGCTCCAGGACATTTCTTACTGATGAAAGCAGCTGGTCCCTGTTCCATGGTTTTGTAATGAAATCGACTGCACCCCTTTTCATCGCCTGCACTGCCAGGTTGATTTCACCGTATGCAGTAGTTGTCAGGACTCGGGCTTCAGGATCAATTTGCAGTATTCTGTCAAGCCACTCCAATCCCTCTTTACCCGAAGTTGTACCGCGTGAATAATTCATGTCGAGCAGGATCACATCATACTTACAGGCTTTCAGGTAATCAGGTATTAAGCAGGGGCGGTTTATTGTATCAACTTTATCAAACAGGCTCCGTAAAACCAGCTTTGCAGTATATAATACATCGTTATCATCGTCAACGACCAGAACGCCTCCAGATCTGTCTGATTTCATATATAGGATATGAATGATTACCTGCTGCCGACAGCAAATATTAGTAAAGATAATAATTGTAGCATTTTGAATCAATTCATTGTAGCAAAAAGCTACACTTTTAATTCATTTTTAAGGTACATTTTTCTATATGTAGCTGTATATCTTATCATTACATCAATTGGCCTGATTATTGAATTCCGTCTGCAATTGCCAAATAGTTGTATAGAAAACACATACACATCATATTAGAAGAGTATAAACCTATAACTGACAGACATGAATTCAAAATTGACTTTAAAACTTATCATCGTCCCACTTTTTTCCTTGATTTGTTTTACTTCAGTTGCACAACCCGGATTATCAATTTATACAGATGCCGGCAGAAACAATGTTTCGCATGGGGTCTTTATAAATTCTGCAATCCTGGGGCATTATAAGTATGGGAAAAATAAGGTGTCAGCCGGATTTCTGGCAGACCTGAAGAATTACAACAATGGATTTTCTGGTTTTACTTTGAATGCATCTCGGTTTGTTTCGATTAAAGACAATCTGATTGAACTGAAAGCTTTTTACACCCGGACATATCCAACTGCGATCTTTGCTGAATCCAACTGGGGAATTCTTCTTCAGATCAATCATAAACGGTTTGAAGCGGCTGTTGGATCAAACTTCAGGACCTACAGCTTTAGCCAACAGGCTGTTGACGAATACAACATTAGTAAGAACAACTCAAAAGTTCATGAGATCTTTAATCTGATGTACAGGTTGAGTTATTACGTTAAACCCACAGATAATAACTGGAATGTATGCCTGTCGATAACCAACATTGACTATTTTGTAATAAATCAGGAAACTAATCCGGTCCTCAATCTTTCAGGGATGTATAAAATAAGTTCTCCTGTCAGCCTGTACTTTCAGGCATGGTACAAGTGTTCAGGTGTAACTAATCTGGAGTTAAATCATTTTGGGTATTTTTTTAGAGCAGGAATCATATGGGACATATTATAAACAAAAGGTTCCGGTTGCTATCTGTGATAGCACTGGTACTTACAGCATGTACAAAACCCGAGGATACAGCAGTAACTGCAAATCAAAGATTCATTCAATCATTTGATTGGAATAATTCTCATCCCTACCGTGTTGTAACAGTTCCAACTGATGATTATATGATCATGACCATGGGTGATAGTCACGTAGGAGGAACAAATAATCTTGATAACTTCTGTAAAACAGCTAAGAAGAAGAATGTTTCAGCCGTTATTATGGCAGGTGATCTGACTTCAGGTCATGGGAAAGATTACGATGTATTTGAACAACACCTTCTTCCGCAGGATTCATTAGCCACATTCTTAATTGCAGGAAATCATGACCTGTTTTTTAATGGCTGGAATGAATTCTATTCCAGGTTCGGCTCTTCAAGTTATTTTTTTGTTATAAAGACCTCAACAGCTTCAGATCTGTTTATATGTCTTGAAACCGGAGGTGGAACACTGGGAGACAGGCAGTTAGACTGGCTAATTAATATTTTGAAATCACATCGTTCAGAATATCGCCATTGCATGGTTTTTACACACAACAATTTAATCCGCTCCAGGCATACCGATAGTACGAATCCGCTGGTAGAAGAAGTGCAGGTCTTACTAGAGTTATTTACTAAATACAATGTATCTATGGTTGTTACCGGGCACGATCACAAGAAGGATTCAGAGGTGTTTGGACTTACCACATATATCATAATGGATGCTCTGAAAGACGGATCAGAAAATGCTGGTTATTTTCAGATACATGTGAAAGATGCAAAAATAGAGTATGAGTTTGAAAATTTTTAATTATTAAAAGTACTTCATTTACTGTCCACAATCATTGGAAGATTTTTTCCGTTTGTCATAAAGATCACTTTAGCATTGGGCGAGGCAGAAATGGCTTTGATCATCTCATACTGCAGCAACCTGTCACTCAGTCCGGTGCTTAATATCTTCTGATAATCGGCAATACCCTGTGCTTCAACTCTTTTCCGCTGAGCTTCCTGTGTTTCTTTCTGAAGAACAAAGGTCATCTTCTGGGCATCCTGTTCGGCATTTATTTTTGATTCTATGGAGGCTTTGACTGATGCCGGCAGAGTAATATTTCTTACTAAAAGTTGTTCGAGAAGTAATCCCCGTTCTTTAAAGTTTGACTCGATCGTATTAAAAATTCGTGACTGAAACTCATCTCTTTTAGTGGAATACAATGCTACTGCATCATAATAAACTGCATTATCCCTGATCTTAGTTCTGCAGATCGGCCGAACCAGAACATTACGGTAATCTGTTCCGACTTCTTTAAGAATCCGGGGAGCTTCTGCAGGAATTACTTTATACAATACAGTCAGATCGATAATTACCTCAAGCCCGTCAGCTGACAATACACGGATAGCATCATCGCCCTGCTTTGATCCCTCATCCTGTACTCCCGACATGGTATAGTTTTCTGTTTTCACATCAAACATAACAACCTGTACCAATGGGTTTACAACATTTAAGCCGCTCTCAAGGATATTATTATTCACTTTCCCAAAAAGCTTTTGTACACCTACCTGTCCGGGTTCAACCTGAACAATGCATGCTAATGACATTCCGATCAGAACAACAATGACTCCTCCTGTCATAATCGTTGACCTGAATTTTCGTAACATGGGTTCATCCGATTTGGCGGCAACCAAACCTATTATGATAATTACAATCCCTACTATTATTACTGTCATAAAACTGAGATAATTAATTATTAATTAAAAAATTAAAAGGAATTTATAAATGTAGTCAGAATAAAGTTAAGATCAGGGCATTTGCCTAATTATACCCAAATTCCATCCCGATAACCAGTTTTCATCCATTCAAGATTCTCATGTCTGAAATATGGCAATAACAGGCTGGCGTATTTTAATTTCTCATCCGCATTCATTGGATGAAAGTTCCTTAACAGATCTAAATTCGACTGTACCACCTTTTTGCTGTCCATACCCACAATAATTCCATCGGGACCCTCGAGTGATAAAGCAAACCTTACCAGCTCCTTAACATCAATACCCTGAATTGTCTCTTTTGGCCTCACTGTTTTCATCAGCATCACCCCCATCCCTTTCTGTTTTGCTTCGGGGATCAGAGTTCCCTGGCGGTTTTCAGTATTTCCCCCGTAATGATTCATCGCAAATAACATGCTGTCAAAACGGCCCGTATCAACCATAGCCTTAAGTGCAGCTGCATTACCATGGCCTGAAAAACCGATGAAGCGTGTTATTTTCTGCTCCTTGTACCTGGAGATCACGTCGAGAACACCTCCGCTTTTGCAGATAATATTCACATCATCAGGCGATTCGACTGAATGAATTTTTAACATATCCAGATGATCAGTCTGCAACCTCTTAAGACTAAGCTCGATCTCCTGCTTTGCTTTTTCAGCATCACGTGCTTCGATTTTAGTTGAGAGGAAGATTTCCTTCCTCCGGTTTTTTATAATATGACCTAACCTTTCTTCACTGATGGCACCTGTTGTCTCATTCACGTAACTATGAGCAGTATCCCAGTAATACAATCCATTATCGAGAGCATAATTACACATTTCAATGGCTTCATCTAGAGTGGCAATATTAAGAAATCTGCTCCCCAGACCTATAGCCATCCTGGGAATTACAACTCCTGTTTTACCCAGAACACTCGTTGGCAGCCCCCTGGCATCGTATTGATCATCGACTTTCTTTCCCGGGTAATTTGCAGCAGGATTTTTAGAATATGCCAGCTGTGACCCTTTAAGAACCAATCCGGCACCCAGAGCAGTTTCAATGAATTTTCTCCTTGAATATTTATTTTTCATGGTAAAAGGATTAATTTCGATTTACGAAAAATAGACTTTTTCAGTACGAATTTACAGGAAATAAGGAAATAATTAAAATTTAAGTAAAATTATAAGAGGGTGTCTCAAAAGTTACTCTTTTACCCCCAAGCCCCCCACTATCTCAACCCCCCAACCCCCCATATGGGGGGCTATTAAGATTTTGGAGTTCAAAGTCCCCTAATTGGGGGATTTAGGGGGTTGATAAAGTCCCCCCTGGGGGATTTAGGGGTAAATATTTGAGAGAGAACTTTTGAGACTACCTGTACTTATAGCGTAAACGTATAGGTATACTTCAATAGTACCGACCTGTTGTTAAATAGCGGAAGTCTGGGATTTTCAATATCCCTGTACGTACTTCGTCCTTCATTAAAAACGATATAGAAATCATTCCCCTCCCGAGGATTAAATCTGAATCTGAAGTTGGTAATCAAAGAATTGTCGGCACTGTTATACTGTACGAATGTGCTGAGCGACAACTTTGTACTGATCATGACCAGGACTTTAAATCCGGCAACTCCGCCATTAAATGACTGGCCACGATTTTTGAAGCTCAGGAAATTATGTTCATATCTTAGTCCGAGCTGAAGGCTTGAACCAACGTTCCATGAAGGCTCAGTGCCAATAGTAAATCGGGTTCCATCATAGAAGGATCCCGCATAGCCATCAACTCCAAACACGAATTTATTACTACGGGGAGAATTCAGGTGAGTTTCAAGTTGATTGAATCCGTATTTCCCCGAAGGGACATAAGCTTCTTTTGAAAAACTGAATGTATCAGCAACATTTTCAAATGAATGGCTTATTGATAACATTCCACTGTATCCCGATTTAAATGCTAAATCATACGTAATTCCTGACTGAACGGATTGAGCGGAATTGTTAGTGTTATCAAAATAGCTAATGACATTAAATGCGATCTGATGATTCTGAATAGAAGATGCTTCTCCCGGGATCCAGCCATATCCAAAACCAGCATAATAGTGAGTATAATTATTACGGGCAAAGAATCCCATCCCCGGATTAAAATCCTTACCGTTTCTGGCATAGGTAAAATTATAGTTTAAGCCTTTTTGCGTAAATCTGTCCCATGTTACATATAACTCTGTAGGATCAAGGGAGAGTACTTTATCGGATGAAGTATTATCCAGGACCTGTGCTAATTTTACATTTAAGTAATCATTATCGGATATCTTAAATATACCGTCCATTCCATATGCTGTATTATATGTTCCATCTGTACCAAAACGCGATGTTACTATTCCCCCTACATAACTGTTTTCATTTATCACCTGTCTTCTCAGACGCAGAATTCCAAAATTTTCTGAAGCAAGGGGATTAGTTTCTCCTTCTCCCTGGTTCATTGCATGGGTCTGCATATCAA
The DNA here is from genome assembly GCA_963791065.1 of uncultured Bacteroidales bacterium. Lineage (GTDB taxonomy): Bacteria > Bacteroidota > Bacteroidia > Bacteroidales > VadinHA17 > LD21. The sequence goes on along the minus strand of CAWBQN010000018.1, from coordinate 264,221 downwards.
GAAAACCGACATCCCATTTCCCTATCATGCCTGTAATTCTTGCCCCTCCATAAATTGGGACCTGTTCACCTTCATTCAGTCCGATCCGCCTGCTATAAAACAGGCTGCTTCCGGGTTCAAAATCGAAAGCAAAAACACTCGAACGCTCCTGAAAGAAAGTTCTTTTTTCAGGAAAAAAGAGCGAGAAACGAGTGAGATTGATCTGTTCATCATCGGCCTCAACCTGAGCAAAATCTGTGTTCACAGTAAGATCCATAGTCAGATTATTTGTGAGACCATACTTAATGTCCAGACCTGCGTTGAGCTTAGGATTTCTTTTGAGATCATAACCATTTGAAGCATTATTCAGAATATTATCCAGCTGATAGCCACCGATAATATAAGGCGCTATGTAAAAAGGTTTTCTCGATATCACGCTTTCAAAGGTTATCTCCTGTGCTTTTGAAGGTCTGTAAGCGCTTGATGGTCCCCAGTTTGGAGGGATTGCAGGGAAAATATCAACTTCATTTTTGTGCGCAATACTGCGAATACAAATGAGTCCCATGACGATCTTGCCGTCTTTTTCCTTAAACCTCATGCTCGAAAACGGGATCCTGATCTCTGCAAACCAGCCGAGGTTATTCTTTGTAGTCCTGACATCCCAGAAGGTGTTCCAGCTCATATTGAACGGACCCTGTGAAGGATCATCCTCTCCCATTGCATCCTTCGAAATTGTAAAGTCACTTCTCAATCCGGTGGGTGTGGTTGAAAAGCCAAGCCCGTTCTCCTTATCATTAAAGGAGTCGAAGATCAGCATTAATTCTTCGCTGGCAACCTCTGATTCGTCACGTTTTTTTGAAGAGATGAGCATTTCACCCGCCTTTGAATCAAATAGCCTTGCGCCCACATAGAGGTAGGTATTGTCGTAGCAGATCATTATCTCACTCTTTTCGGTTGTCGGGTTACCAAAAGTAGGAGTGTGCATTACCATTGTCAGAGGCCTGACATTCTGCCAGCAGGCATCATCGACACTGCCGTCAAACCTTAATTCTCCGTCAATTCTGGGAATGGAAATCTGTTCCTGCGAGCAGACTAATGCGGTGTGGATCATAAAGCAGACAAAAGTAAATATTAATCTCATAGACGACTCAGACTTTATTTGCGGCATTTTACTGTCCTCCTCCGAACCATTTCTTAAACTCCTGGACACGCGCTTTGCTGACAAGTATTTTTTCGGGTGTGGGAACCTTAAGGTTGACCGATAATCTGCTGTTGAACCAGAAATCAACATCTTTTATAGCATTCCTGCCAATTATATATTGTCTGTTTGCTCTGAAAAAATCAGACGGATTGAGCATATTGCCCAATTCATCAAGTGTATATTCAAAAATGTATGTTTTCTCATCAAATGTTTTAGCCTTCACCAGGCTTGCATCAATATAAAAACATGTGATCTGACTCGCCATAACAGGAAAGAGTTTATCACCCTTTAACGGAATAAGAAAATGAGTTTTATATGAAGTGGATTTTTTGAAATAATCAACCAGACTTTGAATCTCTGAATTTGTTGCGTTTGATTTCGAAAATGATTTCAGCTTTTTTATTGAATTCTTTACAGCTTCAGCATCAATGGGCTTAAGTAGATAATCAATGCTGTTTACTTTGAACGCTTTTAGGGCATACTCATCATAAGCTGTGGTAAAGATTATCGGACAGCTAATTTGTATCCTGTTAAAAATTTCGAATGCCGAACCATCAGCAAGATGTATATCCAGAAACAAAAGTTCAGGCTGCTGATTTTTTTTAAACCATTCTATAGTTTCTGAAATGCTTTCCAGGACGCCAATAACATTAAAATCCCCGACTTCTTCCAGAACAAACTGTAAATTCTTTGCAGCCAGAATCTCATCTTCAATGATAAGTGTTTTCATCATCTCATGGATTTATTAATGGAATTTCAACTCTGAACTCATTATTCTCATTGCTGATAATGATTTCCTTATCAAAAAGCAGCTGAAATTGTTTTGTCAGGTTTGTCAGTCCTATACCAGTGCCATCCTCCCCGGTAATTTTAGCCTGGATACTATTTTGTACAAGAAGACCGGGCTTATCGGTGGTTTTAATAGTTATGGAAAGCGGTTTGCGTCTGCTTACCTCATTATGCTTGACTGCATTTTCGACGAGCGTCTGGATGGTAAGCGGAGGTAAAAGATATCCCAGATATTTCCCATCAATACTGATAATTGCATTAAAGTTTGTATCGTATCTCATCCTGATCAGAAATAAATATGATTGTGTGAACTCCATTTCCTCTTCCAATGTAACAAGCTGTTTTTCATTACTTTGCAATGTGTATCGAAGGGCCTTTGAAAGATTGTTAATATAGTCCTGCGCAACTGCTGGCGATTCATTTATCAGGGTCTTTAGCGCGGTAAGTGAATTGAAAAGGAAGTGAGGGCTCAGCTGGTTTTTCAGAGATTCAAACTGACTTTGAAGAGCCTCACTCTTCAGAGTTTCATTCTCAATCTGTACTGACTGTTTCTGATTTATCAAACGGATTATGAGAACGCAGCCTATTACCAGCCCGGAGACAAAGAAATTCGTATAAACAAATTCATCATGAAATCCCCTTGTCCGGGGTTCAGGGTTCACCTTATTCAAAAGCGAATAGAATAAGTCATTAAGAATGAAAGCTGAGATGACTGTGAGAATAAGTGCAAGTAAGATCGTGAGAACTTTTAATTTACCATGTCTCTCAAGTGGTTTTAATATAAAATAATTCAAAGTGAACATCAGGAATGCTACCACCACTGTTATTATAAACTCCCAACCGAGATGTGAAAGGCTTATTACCAGTCTTCTGTGATGGCTGCTATCTGCATCCCCGAACAAAAGATCTGTCACCGCCTGGAAATGAATCATGATACCAATTGCCATTGCCAGCAGCAAGACGATCATGAAATAGCTCTTTATGGGGTTTTTCTGCATAGTTTTCAAATATACGAATCGTGAAGAAAGAAATAATCGAAGAACAAGTTGAAACGGAATAAATAAGATGTGAAGTTGCTTTTTCCGGGTGTAAAGCTAAGCGGCCGTAAATTAGCTAATCGAAGTTTTCAAACTTCGCTTAGCTAATTCTTGTTTCACCTGGTTTAAACTTTTTTAAAGATCTTTTGTTAATACATTAACAGCCTGTATTCTGTTAAAAAAAGTTAAACTTTAAAATTTTTTAAGCACAGAAGGAATAAAGAAACCATTCAGAATGTCTTTCTGGGAAGAAAACAAAAGAGACACAACTTTAAGCATACACTAATCAAATCCCATGATTTTCAGAACTGCCTCCTCCGAAATACTAACGGATCAAAATAATAACAAATGAAAATAAAATCGCTAACCCTTCTGATTTCTACCTTATTAATTTTATCGACAGGAACTCTGTTAAATGGACAGACTAAAATCTGGACCCTCGATGATTGCATTCAATATGCTCTGGAAAAGAATATTCAGGTTCAAAAAGCGCTTGTAAGCAACAGCATTTATAATCAGGATGTGTATCTGTCAAAGGCTGCCAGATATCCTTCCTTGAATAGTTCTGTAAGACAGAATTTTAACTGGAATAATATAGATGTTAATGATCCCACCACAGGAATCAGTTCCACTGTTTTCAAAGGAACAAATGGAATAAATGTCTCTGCCAGTTCAGGATTGACAATCTATAATGGTTTGAAGCTACAAAATGCCATAAAACTATCAGAGAGCAATCTTGAAGCGGATAAATACAATACTGAAGTAATCAAAGAAACTGTCAGCCTCAATGTATTGAATGCGTACCTCCAGGTACTTTTTGCAGCGGAACAGGTCAAAAATGATGAAAACCAGATCTCTTCGCTTACTGAACAACTGAACCTGGCAGCTGAGAGGTTGAAGTTGGGGGCAATCGCCAATTCCGACTATCTTCAGGTAAAATCGACACTCGCCACAGAAAAACAAACGCTCGCCAGTGCCCAAAGCCAGCTGGCTATAAACAGGATTGCATTGATGCAGTTAATGGAGTATCCTATAGCCAATGACTTTCAGATACAATACCCTAATCTTGACAGTCTTATCAACCAGAAAAGGACTCCTGATCCTGTTGAAGTTTATCAAACTGCACTTGGAATAAAACCTGAAGTGAAAAATGCTGAACTCCTCAAAAATAGTTCACAATTAAGTATTGATATTGCAAAGGCCGGACGTTATCCTAATGTTTCACTGAATACAGGTGTATCGTCTTCATATTCAGGTTATCAAACGAGTTATTCTGCGAGTTATAAACCAGGATCTTTAGGAAGTCAGCTTTCAAGAAATATAAGTCCCTCCATAGGTCTCTCAGCATCAATTCCTATTTATCTGAACAGACAGGTAAAGACAAATGTGGAAATATCAAAGTTGAATTTAAATAACGCAGAACTGAATGAGTTCAATACAAAAGATGTTCTCAGAAAAGCTATAGAACAGGCATGCCAGAATGTTGTCTCGAATCAGATTGAGTACGAAGCCGGCCTGGAAGCATATAATGCTGTAAAGGAATCTTATGATGTTGCATCTGAAAAGTACACCCAGGGCTTAATGAGCTCTGTCGATTTTTTGATACAAAAAACGACATTTATATCAACCGAAAGCTCATTTCTACAAGCCAAATACAATCTTATATTCAGTTATAAAGTGCTTGATTTCTATTCAGGACAACCTCTCTCATTCAAATAAAAAATAATTAATAGTAAATCTGACAATAATGAAAAGCAGAAGAAAGATCAACGGGACAGTTATTTTAATAATTACTTCAGTAGTGCTTTTTGTGACCGGTTCCTGTCATAAAAGCGGTAAGTTATATACCTATGAAACTGCAATTGTTAAAAAAGGATCTATAAAAAATACAATTACTGCAACCGGGACAGTCCAGGCTGACACAACAGTAGCAATCGGCACACAGGTTTCGGGAGTTATCCAGAAAATTTATGTGGATTTCAACTCACATGTAAAGAAAGGTCAATTGCTGCTTGAATTGGATAAAACACCTCTTCAGACCCAGGTACAGCAGGCCCAGGCATCTCTTGACGATTCAAAAAGTGAAGTGGCATTTCAATCTGCAACTTATGAAAGATATAAGGCATTGCTTGATAAAAAACTGGTAGCCCAGGCTGATTATGACCAGGTAAAATATAATTATGATAAAGCCCTCGCAAACCTGAAAACAGCTCAGGCCGGATATGATAAAGCAATGGTTAACCTTGCCTATGCAACTATCTATTCTCCAATAAAGGGCGTCGTTCTTAACAGGGCTGTGGATCAGGGTCAAACCGTTGCAGCAAGCTTCAATACTCCTAATCTATTCACCATAGGCAACGACCTTACGCAAATGCAGGTGCAGGCCAACGTTGATGAGGCAGATATTGGTCAGGTGAGGGATGGCCAGCCAGTTGATTTTTCAGTTGATGCCTATCCAAATGAGACATTCAAGGGAACTGTACGACAGATTAGACTGCAACCTGTTGTAACCTCAAATGTAGTGACTTATACCGTAATCGTTAATGCTCCGAATCCGGAAGAGAAACTGATGCCTGGAATGACAGCAAATATAACAGTACTTACCCAGGAAGTTGACAGTGTTCTCACTGTGCCGGGTAAAGCCCTGAGATTTACACCCGATGCTCAATTTTTGGCTGAATATATGAAAAACAATCCTTTCGGACAGCGTCAGCGCGGAGGTACAGGTGCTCAAGCGGGAACGGGAAGCCAATTCCGTGGCCAGGGTGATCAATCCGCACAGGGCGGCTCAGGCCAGAACAAATCGCTGGAACCGGAACTCCGGGCCAGACAGGTTTTCAAGGTCAGGAAGGAGGATCCCAGGCAGGCGGACAACAGGCAAGGAAACCTGTTTTCTTATGGATTATGCGTCAGGATACTGTTCACCGTGTAAGGGTTACAATCGGCTCTGCAGATGCAACAAATACTGAAATTAAATCAGGAATAAAAGAAGGTGATGAAGTTATTCTTTCAATGACTGCAGTTACTAAGGCGACAGCTGCTACTTCCCAAACAAGAAGCCCATTTATGCCGCAGCGCAGACCGCAGCCAGCTCCTGTCAGAAGATAAAAAATACTAAACAATGAAGAAACTTATCGAAATTATACAGCTTAAAAAAGACTATTATGTTGGGGAAGTGACAGTTCATGCACTCAGAGGAGTTGATTTAACTGTAAATGAAGGAGAGTTTGTTGCTATAATGGGAGCCAGCGGATCGGGGAAATCAACAATGCTGAATATTATAGGATGCCTTGATAAACCAACTCACGGTGAATATATTCTTGATGGAATAGGAATTTCTTCACTAAGTAAAAATGAACTTTCGAATCTCAGAAACAGGAAACTGGGATTTGTTTTTCAAACTTACAATCTTCTTCCAAGAACATCTGCTCTTGATAATGTAGAATTGCCGCTTCTGTACAACAAAACAGTTAAAACCAAGGATAGAGTCGAGAGAGCTAAGGCAGCGCTTGAGTCGGTTGGACTTGCTGACAGGATGCATCATAAACCAAACCAGCTATCAGGTGGACAGCAACAGAGAGTTGCTATTGCCCGGTCGCTTGTCAATGATCCGGTAGTGATTCTGGCTGATGAAGCTACCGGTAACCTCGACACGCGAACATCTTATGAAATTATGGCTCTCTTTCAGGAGCTTAACAACAAAGGTAAAACGATTGTCTTTGTCACACATGAACCTGACATAGCAAGATGTGCAACCCGGAATATTATCTTCAAGGATGGTGTCATTCTGAGAGAGAGTCCTGTAAAGGACAGGATCATTGCAGTTGATATGCTCGCCAGTATCCCAGTTGAAGTAGATTAGTAAACACTGTAACGATGAACATTAAAAATCTTTTGAAAATTGCAATGAATGCATTGCTAAGAAATAAGCTCAGAGCTTTTCTGACAATGCTGGGCATTATAATAGGCGTTGCCTCAGTTATTGCTATGCTTGGAATAGGTCAGGGATCAAAACAAAGCATTCAGCAACAGATCGCCGGAATGGGATTAAACCTTGTAACAGTTATACCCGGGTCACAGGAGAGAGGCGGTGTACAGTTCGGAGCCTCAACAATGCAAAGCCTTACAGAGTCTGATGTTACTGCAATTCTTTCAGATTGTCCTGCAGTACTTGCTGCAACACCGGAAGTCCGCGGCAATGGACAGGTGGTATTTGGAGCTCTGAACTGGCCAACATCTCTGTTTGGAGAGAACGAGAGCTACCTCCAGATAAGGGAACGCTCAGTTGTGAGCGGACGTATGTTTACAGGACAGGAAATTGCGAGCGCTGCTAAAGTATGTCTTCTGGGTAAAACAGTTGTAACAAATTTATTTGGCGCCGATGCTGATCCGGTCGGGCAGACAATAAGATTCAAAAAAATACCGTTTCCTTGTAATAGGTGTACTCGATTCAAAAGGATTGAATACTTTCGGACAGGATCAGGATGACCTTAATTCTGGCACCATACACCACTGTTCAAAAAAGGGTACTGGCAATTCCCTATATTCAGGCTATATATACTTCTGCAATTGATTCCAAATCGACTGACCTGGCTCAAAGTCAGATAGAAGAGACTCTTAGGAGAACGCATAAACTTAAAGCATCTGCTGATGATGACTTTAGGATCAGGAATCAGGCTGAGCTATTAACCACATTCAGTTCTGTAAGTAATATTCTCACAATATTACTCGGTGCAATAGCAGGAATTTCTCTCCTTGTCGGAGGCATTGGCATTATGAACATAATGTATGTATCAGTTACAGAGCGTACCAGGGAAATTGGGCTTCGTATGGCAATCGGAGGAAAGGGATTTGATATCTTATTACAGTTCCTTACCGAATCAATTTTATTAAGTGTTACCGGAGGTATTATTGGCATCCTCCTGGGAATTGGAGCATCAAAAATAATCGGATCAGCAATGTCATGGCCAATTGTGGTACTGCCAAGTTCTGAAATTTTATCCTTTGTGGTCTGTACGGTTATAGGTATATTTTTTGGCTGGTATCCTGCCAGAAAAGCCGCCAGCCTCGACCCGATAGATGCGTTGAGATATGAATAGGAATGATTAGGTATGTGAGCGTAGCATTCAACGCCCCTGCATGAAATTTCAATCTACGATTTATCTGGTTATATTAATCCTCAAAACTATATCCAGAGAATATTCGGGAGTGGTTAACTTAAGATTTCCTCCTTTATGATTGATCTTCTCCGAGCTTTTTACAAATCCGGTTACCGGATCGATCCATTCGGCAATATAAGAACCGGGCCCGATATCATTAATTGTCAGAGAATCAGCATACTTTCCCGGACCGGGCACAAAGCTCGATCCCCATTCTTTGTCAGGAGATGCATGAAACAGGTAAATTGCGTACTGTTTATTTTTATCAAAAACACCGGCAGAAAGTGCTCCTGAAGTTGCAACATTAAAATCAGAAAACGGTGTTAATCCGGCAAGGTCCAGGCCGTTCACGAAGTCTAACAGTATTTTTTTCTGTGGAATGATCTGAGTCTGTGTAATTCTATCTCCTGTTTCATTTCCCCTGCAAAATTTCCCATTCAGGTTTATAAGTCCTCCGCCGCCACTCAGCATAAACCACCATCCTTCAAGACGTACAGCATCGGGAGTATATGCACTTTTTGTAAGACTGGTTCCGTAATAATTTGTTTCAACGTTAACAATTGGCTTATTCCGGCTATAATCGAGTTTAAGTGCTTTTTCAGCAGGAGCAACATATTCGCAGGGTAACCACGCGCACCATTGTTTATCGGAAAGATCAGGTGAAAGATTCTGGACGGTCTGTCCAAGCAGATGCTTTTTAGGAAGTGATCCTTCCGTAAGTATAAAGGCATCTTTCATTTCGTTTATCCAGGGAATAATTACACTGTCGGGATTTACAACTATATTGCCATCTGGCAAACCCTGTAATGAAGGCTCGTCGCATATATCAAATATCAAGTTATCATATCCGTTTAACTCAGTTACAATCTTCTCTATATATGCTTTCTGATACTTTATAATCTCCTGATTCTGTGAATCGGTTGAAGTATATAATCCACAGTCTTTTACGTCATAATATCCAATATTTTGAATGTTATTTGTATGATACATAGCCATCAACGGCCAGCAATCGGCATACATCCCATTGAAGAACGGGATCTCAACGATGATATCTTTCTTTGCGGCAAGCCCGACAAATGCTCTTAACCTCTCAAAATAAGCTGGATCCCATTTATCCAGATCATACTTTAGGGACGGCTGGCCGGAATCTGCCAGCAGCGGGTTGGCACCAGCCTGATCAGACTTTGCCCACGGCAGCAGTTGTCTTCCGGCACGTGGACCCAGAGGATTACCATGAAGGTATTTGTCAGGCGGTTCAAACATTCCGCCTGGATAAATACGGGTAAGATTCATACTGTTATCTCCCAGGTAATCAAGGTATTTTACATAGTCGAAATCCTTATCAATTATTGCACCATAATGATGATCGCTTGTTATGAGTACCAGAGGTTTTCCTTTATAGAAGAAGTAATGCGGATTGGTTTGATAAACCTGTATTTGTGAATATGCAACAAAACCTGTAAGCAGTATTAATGCAACTGTTATAAAAAGAAAGAGGATTTTTCTGTTCATAATATTTATATTTTTTACTATTTACCTCTAATCGATCGAGAGACGGTACTTGTTCTCAGAATTTGCAATTTTCTTTAAAATTAACACGATACATGAAATATATTAACATTTTAAGGGCAAAATGTTAATCTTCTGTTAAATTATCACTTTTAAAAATAATTCTAATAATTCAGATGTCTAAAGAGACAATGTTTTCAATACTTAAAGTTATTCTATTTGGTATTAACATTTTAAAATTTAAATTATGAAAAAGTTAGCTTTTTTACTAGTGATGATATTGCCGGCTTTTTCTGTTTCATTTGCTCAGACGCAAACCATGACAGCAGAAAGAGGCAATGGACCGGAATACGGGAAGGAATTGAAATCTGCGAAACCTGCAAAATCTGAAAAGGCTCCTGGTAACGCAGAGGCTTCAGTAAGTGTTAGCGCGGAAATTATGACTAATTTCGATATAGACTATCCAAAAGCAGAGGATGTAGTATGGCATATAACAGACAATTTAAATCAGGCCATTTTTACAAATGCAAAGGATGAATTGAGGACAAGTGCTTACTTCGATTTTGATGGAAACCTGGTAGGATCGACGACAGCAAAAAAGCTGGCCGATCTGCCGGAAAAAGCAATACAGACAATCAAAACCGCATATAAAGATTATTCTGTGGGACCTATTATCTATTTCCTTGATAATCCAATTAATGACACTGATATGGTCCTGTGGGCAACCGTGTTTAACGATACTGATATGTATTTTGCCGAACTGGATAAAGGCACACAAAAGATTATCGTAAGGATTACTCCTTCAGGAGACATATCCTATTTTAAAGAATTATAAATACCTGTTAATTTATTTTCGAAAAGGACGTCGTGCGATGTCCTTTTCTTATTTTGTTTCAAGCTCTTTGATCTTATCAATTGCCACTTCAATCTGCGGGTTAAACGAATCGCTGTTCATATAATTCAGGAGAGACATCAGTAATTGTTTTGAAACCAGCCGATCCTGTAATATATTCTTAAGGTCGATGCTGCATACCATAAGTTTTCCACCATTAGTTTTTGATTCAAATACCAGCGCAAGCCTGTGATTATCAAACCAGGTATCAATTGGTTGAATGAGTGGCTTTAGGGCTATAGGAAAACCATCGAGTATCATTGCCTGAGAATGATAAACCGGATCCCACCATTGCCAGTTTGTGTGAGATTCGGTAGGAAAATCCCTGAAAAGCGGATTCAGCGGATCGCACAGAATTCCGAGCGTATGTGGCGCCTGGTTCCGGGTCCATGCCGTATTCCAGAATATGGTTGAAAATCCGATTGCAACATGTGCCCCTTTATCTTTTCCTATCTTGCCATAATTCAGAAACAATACAGAACCACCTTGTTTAAGCGCAGCTTCGGCAACCTTATCAAGCTTATCGGTGACAAGTACTTTTCCGTAATTAAGGTCCTGTTTTGCCGGATACACCCAGAAATCCCAGCGATTCTTAAAAGTTGTATTTGGCACTACTGCCTCAAGAGTAAGCTTCTGAGCTATATTCATATCCGAAAGGTCCATCTGATACAATCCGATTTCAGTGCAATTTCCGATTTCTATTTTATCTTTATAAAATATTTCCTTATGGACTATATTACCCTTCTCATCGATTACCTGACAAATAATCTCAGCATTTCGGACTGGTTTTTCGCCAAAATGTGCTATCTCAATGAAAGCTTTGAAGGGCTCATTATTAGTATAAACCATCTTCTGCATTCGTGCAAGGGGAACAGTCTCATTGCAGAACATTCTGAATTCTTCAGGTGTAATATATCCTTTGGATTCAAAGAAAGGATTAAGAATTCCCACGAGTGCAGTTCCCTGTCCTGGAAAATCATGCAGCTGGAGCAGATGGAATCCTGCAAATCCGGGGGTACGCAGAGCGGCTTCAATATCGGCTTTATAGCACAACGCCTGGAGTTTTCCTGAAGCCATAAGAAAAGCTTCGGACTGATCACCCATCCCATTCTCCATAAGCGATTCCCTGAAGATCTCAAAATTTGTGGGTTTGAGTACACCTGTGTACTTTGGTATTTCTTTAAAATCAGGGTAAACACACCACTGGCCTATCTCATGGCTTACTGTGGGGATAGTGAATTTTGATATTATATCGTGATAGTCGAACATAGTTTGCGGAGCTTCCCTGTTTATGATGCTGTTCAGGCCTTCACCCCATCTCTGAATACGGGGTTCAGCGGTAAGATTATAATCGTTTTCAGGAATTACCGGCCAGCCGGCTCCGGATGTATATACCCTTCTGTCATCCTCAGCTTTCCAATATGTCAAAAGCTTTCCCAGATATGCATTCTGATTTTTCCCCGCTGGTTCATTTCCATAGGTGAGCATACAGAACGAAGGGTGATTTCCATAGGTATTGATAATTTTGTCACCTTCCCTGTAAATAAATTCATCAAGGATTCCACCATCACCGATTGTGGTCCCTGAATTGGCCCACGAGGAACACTCGACCTGAAAGTACATTCCAAGCTGGTCTGCTGCCAGAAAGGCGGCTTCAGGCGGACACCAGGAATGAAATCTTACGGTATTCAGTCCATAATCTTTGAATATTTTCAGCACTCTCAACCATGAATTTATATCGGCAGGCGGATAGCCCGTAAGCGGGAAAATACAACACTCAAGTGTTCCTCTGAGGAAGGTCTGTTGACCGTTAACCTCAAAATGTGTTCCCTTGGTTTTAAAATCCCGCATCCCGAACTCCTCTGATTTAGAATCGATTAATTTATTGCCTGATCCAAGCAGGCTGGCAGTAAGTATATATAATGAGGGCCTGAATTCATTCCATAATCGTACCTCATCCCCCATTGGATAGTCAATGACAAGCTGAAGTTCATTTGATTGAGTATTAGCAGGAAACGTGACACTTTTCAGGATCTGCAAAGGGTCAGAGTTAGTACTCTTACACCGGATGGTGACTTTACCCTTAAAAGGAGCTTCTGATTTATTTGCCAGAGCTATAATTACTTTCGCCTTTTTTCCCTGCAGGTCAGGATAAACCTTAATCTCTCTTATAAAGACTTTTGAAGTAACTCTGAGACTGATATCTCCAACAATACCGTTCCAGTTAGATTGTGTATGATCAGTAATGCTGTGTGAATTTATGCCGACAGGTACAACAACGCGGTTATCTATACGGATGCTTACCAGGTTTTTTCCCGGCACAAGAAGATCTGTTATGTCGAACTGATGCGGAACTGCAAGACTGTTCTCCCTGCCTGCATTTTTGCCGTTTACATATACTGTTGATTCCCAGTGAGGTCGTTCAAGGAACAAAATAATATTTTTCCCTTTCCATTCTGAAGGAATATCAACTTCTTTCTGATACCAGGCAACTCCTTTATAATATTTGACAGGTTTCAGCCAGAAAGGAATCTTTATATTACCTGGCTGACGATATCTCTCGTATTTTTTATCGGTGAAGTACGACCTGTCGACAATTTCACCAGTCCAGTCAGTTTTAAGAGTAACCTCATCGCCTTTCCCGTTTTCTGCCATTGAACCGGGGAGTTTTACGGTCTCATCACCCAGAGCATTAAACCACTGATTCTCAATTCCCCTGTCAAGGGAATCGATTCTGAATTTCCATTCACCTGCAAGCGAGATACTTTTTCTTATATTGTCATTCTGCCTTAAGCAGCCGGTTAAAATGAATAAAACGATGAATAGCCTTTTCATTCTCTATTTAAATATAAAATCACTTTGTCAGGTCATGTTCTATCTCTTCAAGGGATTTGCCTTTTGTTTCCGGAAGTCTTTTCAGAATAAATAGGAATCCCAGCAGACAAATACAACCGTAGAGCCAAAAAGTGCCTGAAGCTTTTAATAACTGGTTCAGCAACGGGAAAGTATAGGTAAGAACAAAACAGGCTGCCCACAATGAAAATGTAGCAATTGACATTGCTGTTCCGCGCATCCTGTTCGGGAATATTTCGGAAAGGACAACCCACGTAACCGGAGCAAGTGACATTGCATAACATGCAATTGCGGTGACGACCATAATTAGTAAAGGGAGTCCCTGCATATGAAAAAAATACATTGTACCCAGAACGGCATAGATGCCTGCAAGTCCACCTGCTCCCACCAGCATAAGAGCTTTTCTTCCGAGTTTATCAACCGTGAACATTCCGATAAACGTGAATATAAGGTTTACACACCCTGTGATAACAATATTAAAAAGAATATCCGAAACATTATAACCTGCATTGGAGAATATCTCCTGGGCGTAATTAAAAATTACATTTATTCCGCACCATTGCTGAAAAACTGCCAGCACTATTCCAAGAATAAGCAATTTTGATATACCGGGTTGTTGAAGGAAGTTTATAACCGGCTTTTCACTGGTTTCATTAAGAGTTTTTTCAATTAAAGAAAATTCTGATTGGGCATAATCTTCCCCTCCTATCCTTGCAAGGATTTTCCGGGCTTTCTTCCGGTTTTCCATATTTTGCGCGAGCCATCTTGGACTTTCCGGTACGAACCACATGAGGATGAAAAAGAGACCTGACGGAACGGTACATGCATAGAACATCCAGCGCCAGCCTGTTTGTCCGTTCCATGAAGCAAGAATATCTGAAGTAGTCGCACCCGGAGGTACAGGCCTGGCAATCTGCCAGTTTATAAGCTGTGCTGCAAGAATACCTATAACTATGGTCAGCTGGTTGATTGACACAAAACGCCCCCTTACACTCCCTGGAGTTATCTCAGCTATATACATCGGTGAAAGATTTGATGCAAGGCCAATCCCTACGCCACCCAGTATCCTGAAGAACACAAAAACATTAAAAGAACCCGTACCCCCGGTGCCGAGGGAAGCGGCTACAAAGAGACCGGCAGCAAGGATTAATAATTTTTTTCTGCCAAGTCTGTCGCTCAGCCAACCTGAGATAACAGCACCGGCAAGGCAACCTACAAGGGCACAGCTCATTGCCCAACCCTGCAGGAAGGCGTGGTTTGTAATCCCAAAATAAGGCTCATAAAATGGCTTGGCACCGCCTATTACTACCCAGTCATATCCGAAAAGTAATCCGCCCATAGCGGAAACCAGGCAGATACTTATGAGGTAGTTCCAGTTAATATTGTGATCTTTCATCAACAGGAAGCTCAGGGCTCAGGGCTCAGGGCTCAGGGTTAGAGGAGAGTTTTTCTAAAACTAGTAATTTTTTTGCTGAGTATTAATAATTGAGTTTTTATAGCTTGTTTTTCTTCAAAAGAAATAATCTTCCTTCTTTCGAAAATATAAAGAATGTTTACACATTCAAAATTGGACCGGCGGGCTATATTCAGAAAACTGGCAAATTCTTTGTCAGAAAATGAACCTGACCCTTCAGCTATGTTGTTAGAAATGCTCATCCCGGCGGACCTTAGTTGTTCGGCAAATTTGAATAATTTTTTTGCATCTGCTTTCTCAGCATAGTCAAATAAAACATCAGAAATCTCAATCGATTCCTTCCAGATATCGAGCTGTTCAAATCTAAAATCGTCCATATACTTTATTTAAATTTGTTGACTAACTCTGTGCCCAGTGCTCTGTGCTCTGTGCTCTGTGATTCTTGCCCTGTGCCCTGTGCTCTGTGCTCTGTGCTCTGTGATTCTTGCCCTGTGCCCTGTGCTCTGTGCCCTGTGCATCATAGTTCCTTCAAGGCCTCCAGCATTGCAATAACATTCTCAAAGGGAACATTGGCCTGGATATTATGAACCGTATTAAAAACAAATCCGCCGTCCTTATTCAGTATTTCACATTGCTTCCTGACCTGGTCCCTGACCTGTGCAGGTGTTCCAAATGCAAAAGCGCCCTGGGTATCAACACCTCCGCCCCAGAATACAAGTTTATCACCATACTTTTCCTTGAGCTTCCTGGGATCCATACCATAAGCATTTATCTGGACCGGGTTTATAATATCAAACCCCGATTCAATGAAGTGGCTCATTAACGGTTCTACCGCCCCGCAGGAATGCTTAAATGTTTTCCAGTTAGTATGCTGATGTATCCAGTCATTCACTTTTTTGTAGTAAGGCAGCCATATCCGGTCGTAGGTCTCAGGTGAACAGAATGTCGAATTCTGAGTTCCAAAATCTGTTCCGCAGGTAAAGACCACATCAATTTTATTACCAATAACTTCATGCAGCAGCTTATAATTCTCCAAAGCTATATCCGTCTCACGATCAAAGATCTCCTTAACAAAATCCTCTCTTATGAGTGTTGAAATATACCACTCTTCAACACCACGTATGCCCTTTGGATTCTTCAAATTGATTGCAGGGACGAGGGCGATATCTCCAAGAGCTGTACCTCCAAGTGATGCAACCACTGCTTTCGGGTTATTTTCCAGCAAAGCGACCTGATCCCTCCAGTATGCAAGTTCTGGTTCAGTGATATGCCCGAATTCTTCAAGATTATCCTCAACTTTTAATGTTGAATCATCTATTGGCTGCTGCCTGTTGAGGGCATCGAAGAAATAACCTGTCTTTGGCATCATACCGCTGGGAGGAACTGAAGTGTCACCTTCAGGATACATCAGGATATCGCCGTTGTCGCTGCGGGTATAATTAAAGTCGCCGGGAAAAAGTACCTCCTGTCCCCATAATGTCTTATGTACCTTCCAGTTCTCCATCAGGACACCGAACATATTCTTCGCTGAAAACAGTCCAATCACATCAATATCCATTGCCTTGATCAATTCTGAATCAATCTCGCCAAGCATCTGATAAGGCTCTATAACCTTAACGGGTTTCTTCTCAAGTCCATAGTGTTCACGTAGTTTCTCAACAATTAGTACATGGATACCGGTTACACCTGTTGAACCAAAATCCACAACTACTCTTTCCGGTTGTTTATGATTGATCGTATTTAGAAAATTTTGCCTGGATGATGAAATCATTTTTATTATTTTAAGCTGTTAATAAAGTAAGTATCAACAATAAGCAATAATAATAACCTGGATTACCTATCCCATAGATGTTCTATCTCTTCCAGTGATTTTCCTTTAGTTTCCGGTACATACTTGAAGGTAAATAACCATTGCAGTAATGACATCACTGCCAGGAATAGGAATGTTTTAGCTCCTCCTATCGATGCAAGAAAGTGAGGAAACAGCAGAACAACGAGGAAATTAAATATCCACTGTGTGAAAGAAGCAAAGGCAAGTGCCTTCCCGCGTATCCTGTTAGGAAATATTTCAGATACGAGGGTCCAGAATACAGGACCAATGCAGGAAGAGAAAAATGCTATGAACATCAGAATGCAAATCAATGTAAAAATACCCTCCATTTTTAAATAAAATGATACTGCCAGCATCAAAAGTGTCACAACCATGCCCATAGAGCCGATCAGATAAAGTGACCTTCTGCCTGCTTTATCAATGAACAGGATTGCTACGAAAGTGAATATGAAGTTTATTAAACCAATAAGCGATGTCTGAAGCAAGGCATTATTAATCTCAACACCTGCCGCCAGAAGTATCTTAGGGGCATAGTCAATTACTGTATTTATCCCACTTATCTGAACCAGTACCGCCAGAATGAATCCAATAATCAGGACTTTACGTGCAGATGGTTTAAACAGGTCGGCGCTTGATACCGTTACTGAAGTTCCTTTAAGCGATTCTGCAATTTCCAGGATCTCAGCTTTTGCCAGCGACTCGCCGCCAATCCTGGTAAGAACATTCTGAGATTCTGTCGTACGACCTGCTTTATATAGCCAGCGCGGACTTTCAGGAATGAAAAATAAACCCACGAAAAAGAGGACAGATGGTATAATCCCTGTGGCAAACATCCATCGCCAGTTATTATCTATATTATGAAGTCCATAATTAATTGTATATGAACATAATATACCAAGAACAATGGCAAGCTGATATACTGAAACAAGCATTCCCCTGTTTTTGGGTGGTGCAACCTCTGCCACATACATCGGAGAAAGCACTGAAGCAGCACCGACAGCCAATCCTCCGAATAAGCGTGCTGAAATAAAAATGACAGATGAGGTTGCAAGTGCCGTGAATGTACATGAAGCTGCAAAGAACAGGGCTACGACAATAAGAACCTTTTTACGGCCGAATATATCAGAAAGCACACCTGAGCCAAAAGCTCCGATTATAGCTCCAACCAGAAGTGAACTTACTCCCCATCCGAGTTCCAGTTCATTCCATCCGAAATAGGGTTGTATAAATGGTACCGCACCGGAGATTATTGCAACATCAAATCCAAACATCAGCCCACCCATCGTCGCAATCAGGCAGATAAAATAGAGATACAGAGAGTTTTTCTTCATGAGTTAAAAATTGAAAGCGGGTTAGAAAAGGTTACCGATAAAATCAAAACCCCATAGTTCTTCGCATGAAATCCCTGCTCATTTTAAGACTTTCCTTAAGCGGCCGGGTACGGACGAACCCATTCTCATGTGCTAACTCAATAATAGCATCTCCCTGAAAATTAATCTCTTTCATGACATCTGCTATTTCCCTGAAGTTTACATTCCCTTCTCCCATTGATTCCGGCCATTTCCCATTGCTGAGCTGATCGCGTAAATGCATAAATACGATCTGTTTCCGGTACGCTCTAAGAAAATCAACAGGATTGATTCCAGCTCTCAAAAGCCAGTTTAAATCCGGACCCAGCTTAACATCAGGAATTCTTTTTAGTGTACCTTTCAGATCATACATATTGTCAGCAACTTCAGCAGTATGATTATGAAGATTAAGCACGATACCCTTTTTCTCACCCAGTGAAATAAGCCTTCTTAAAAGGGCAGCCTGATTATCAAATTCATCCTCCGTTTTCTTCCGCCCTGAAGGTTCACCTACAGACACGCCAAATGTTCTGCCGCCTACTGAGGCCATATTTGTAAATATCAGGTCCACATCCTCATAGATTTCATTTTGTTTGTCCTTATTCCACATATCAGCCCCATAAGAGCTCCCTATAAGTTTTATCTTATACTTATCCATTAGCTCCCTGATCTGTTTTGTGTAAACCTGGCTTCTCAATGGTTGTTCCATAGTCTCAACTCCGTCAAATCCTGCATAGGATACATCAGAGAAGATCTGATCGAGAATGGGAGAAACATCATACTTTGGCATTGTGCTGGCATAAACCCATACATGTGCTCCGACCGTTATCATTTTCTTGTCGTTATCTTTAATGACTGATGTGGCATTACCCATTTTGTACAATGACAATGCCAGCATTGACAATGAAGTGTTGCGAATAAATTTTCTGCGATTCATCTTATATAGTTTTATTTTTTATACCGGCATATCAGGTAATTTCCATCCTTCCCTGTAATTATGCTTTATGTATGAATTTGCACTTTCCAGCGCATTGAAAGTATCATATTTTTTATCGAATGTAGGGTGCCCATTTTCAACTCTGAAATCGTCACTTTTTACAATTTTCAGCTCTTCTGAAGGAGAAATATTAGTGAATTTCATATTTTCACCATCCCATGCCAGTGCTTTGTTTAGTCCCTGCAAACGAATTGCCAGCACGCCAAGCAGAACCATTTCATTAAAAGGTCCGGAATATGCAAAATTTGAAGTTCCTTCGATCCTGCTTTCCGGTGATTCCTTACTTGCACGTATCCAGTCCTGTTCATGCGGTCCGTCAGGATAAACAGGTGCTCCGCCTGGAACTCTCCGAAGATAAGGTTTTACATCAGGTACCCTGCCTGATAGCAATCGCGGATTGTAACCGCCGCTTCCGCACATAAGTGCATCTTTGGAACCGATAAACAGGCACCCGCCCAATCCGTCGGCCATTAAATTTTCACCTTCAGGAAGAAGGTCGGAAAGGTTTGGCAGCAGACCACCATCATACCAGTGAACTTTCACGGGCGGCATAGCAAGTTTTGCCATATTATCCCTTACCGGAAAAGCGAATTCAACTGTTTCAGCCTGAGGGGCTGATTCGGTATTGATGCTGGTTGAACTGCCGCGGACCTTATTGGGATAACCTAACTTAAGGGACCGGTAAATCGGATCCATAACATGACATGCCATATCGCCAAAAGCGCCGGTGCCAAAATCCCACC
This sequence comes from uncultured Bacteroidales bacterium, assembly GCA_963791065.1. Classification (GTDB taxonomy): domain Bacteria; phylum Bacteroidota; class Bacteroidia; order Bacteroidales; family VadinHA17; genus LD21. The sequence goes on along the minus strand of CAWBQN010000018.1, from coordinate 244,468 downwards.
ATCCTCTCCAGTTCCATGGAGTATAAATTTCATTATAGGGACGCATTGGAGCAGGACCGATAAACAGGTCCCAGTTCAGAGTAGCGGGGACAGGCATTACTTTTGATGGACGTTGTATACCTTGCGGCCAGATCGGCCTGTCAGTCCAGGCATGCACCTCCCTGATCTCCCCGATTTCATTGTTCCATATCCATTCGCATAGCTGACGCACACCATCGCCTGAGTTCCCCTGGTTACCCATCTGGGTGGCAACCTTATATTTTGCAGCCAGCCTGGTGAGCAACCGCGATTCATATACTGAGTGAGTCAGTGGTTTCTGGCAATAGACATGTTTCCCCAGAGTCAGGGCATGAGAAGCTATCAGGGCATGGCTGTGATCAGCTGTGGCAACCATCACTGCATCGATTGAACCGGCCATTTCATCGAACATCTTCCGCCAGTCCCAATATTTCTTCGCAGCCGGAAATTCTTTAAAACAAGCATCGGAATATTTCCAGTCCACATCGCACAACGCAACGATATTTTCGGTTGCCATCCCATGAAGGTTTGTATGTCCCTTCCCGCCAATTCCTATACCTGCAATATTAAGCTTGTCACTGGGGGCTTTATATCCAAAACCGCTCATCACCTTGCCGGGTATAATTGTTATTCCGGCAGAAATAAGTCCGGTTTTTTTTAAAAACCCTCTCCTGGTCTTATCTGAATTTGACATGAATTTGGATTTTTAGAATGTTTTAAAGGACTTTTAACTTAATATTTCTGAACCAAACTTTTGTACCATGATTCTGAAGTGAAATATGACCTTCATCGTATTTTCCCCAATCGGGATAATCGATCCATTTACCACTGTTGCGCAGTTTCTTCCATTCCGGAGAATTTTTTTCATATTTCACTACCACGACATCATTCAACATCTGTGTTACGAAATTTCCATCAACGACAAGAAACAGATGGTTCCATTCCCCGACTGGTCTATAAGGTTTTGCCATGGGAGGATACATTGCATAATTCGCACCATTTATCTGCCAGTCTTCTAATTTGTCGGGCCAGTTTTCGTGGTCTATTATCTGAAATTCCGGACCTGTCTCATAAGGAAATTTGTATTTGGGGTCCTCAGCAATCTGGAATATGACCCCACTATTGGCTCCTTTGGTCAGTTTATAATCAACGCTTAAAGCAAAACTGCGATAAACTTCATTTGTGACTATATCCTGACTCTCTTTACCGCCTGTTGTGACCATTGTAAAAGCTCCATCTTCAATTGTCCAGGAATCGGGAAATACTTTTAAATTATACCCGTGCCATCCATCTGTTTTTTTGCCATCAAATAACAACTGCCATCCTTTTTCCTTCTCTTTGGCAGTCAAGGTATTAACAGGTGCGTTTTTATCCAGTTCGGCATAAAGAGCAAGCGGATCCCTTGTACTTGATTTGGCACTGCAAATAATGACAATTGCCATTATTCCAAGAAAAATTCTAAGCGAAAATGTTTTCATTTTTATACTTTTATTGGTTAATGAAATTATTTATTATACCGGCATGATTTTTAAAGCCTTTTCAAAATTAAAACAATAAAAGAAGATCAAGTTCCTAACGCCGGATATGGTCATACATGCATATTCCGTTTTAAAGATAATCATTTATGAATATCAAGATATGCCATAAAATTCATTCTTATTTTTTCCTTTTGATTGATATATCTTTGCAAATACAGCAATGAACATTGATTATCAAATACCTGAACCATTTTTATTTAATCCGGTCAAACACCATCTCGGGTTCATAAAAGAATTTATAAATCTTAATATTGACAAAAATAATTCTGATATTCAAGTGCTTGCAAAAGAGCTTAAGCATATTGGTACTTCAGTTATGGATATTTATACCGGGCCGCTTTCTATCAGAAACATTTGCACCGAAACAGAAGCGTACCTGACCCAAAAGGAAATTTTTAACCGTGAGAAGTATTCAGTGTGGGCCGGAAGAAAGATAGAATGCTTCAGGATTATAATGTTATCGGATGGTTCTCAATGGACTTTGAAATTTCACGATAATCCCTGCAGATTTGTCCATATTTTCCCTGCACGGAGTGGCCAGCATACTTTCAGGGTAAAGTCCAACACACTTAAATCGGCACTGGTTTATATAATAATTATCGGCAAGGATCTTGTAACCGGCTATGATCTTAATAATGTAAGGCCGCTGTTAGGTCTTTCTCCTGTAAAAGATCCGATTGACACTGAAGCTATCCTTGAAATGATAGAAATACTGAGGAGCTGAAAATCAAAAAAATTGTACCTTTCCGAACCATAAAGCAAATGATATGAATAAAATAAACCGAAGGACACTTTTAAAATATGCAGGCACAGGCATTGCAGCGGGAGTTTTTTCAGGTTCTTTAGGGAAAGCTATGGCTTCAACCCTCACTAATACGGATAAGCCAGCTCAGGGAAAAGGTTTTTCAGGAAAGATCCCCTTTTCCCTCATAATTGATGACGGGGCACCGGTTGATCCTCTTTTCTATGAGCTCCCGGGTTATGAAACTCCATTTCTGGTTCCTGCAAAATTTACCCGCAGGGTGGCAGATACTTTTGACAAGTTTGATCTTCGGGGAAAGTTTACTGTGATACCGATGCCCAGTTGCCTTGGTCGCGTTGATCAGTCACTCAAAAGGGTACCCCAGGATCACCTTCTTGAGTTCCTTAAGATTATGCGCGAGCGGGTTGCTCCGAGATTCGATATAACTCCCGAATTTCTTACACATTTAAGCTCATATGATCTTAAAAACGGAAATTATCGTCGCCATATGTATGAGGACACATGGATAACCCAGGCACCGAAAGAGGAGATTGTAGAATATTTTTCACTTGCTTTTCAGATCCTTAAAAATGTAGGACTCGAGGCAACCGGAATAACATCACCATGGGTTTCAGGGATAGATGTGGAAGATAAATATGCCCAATCCCTTGCCGATGCCCAATGGAATGTTTTTAAACGAAAACTGACCTGGTACTTCCTCTATGCGGCATCTGACAGTGAAAAACCATATCAGTGTAATGTGAAGTACAAAAATCAGGATCGGGGCCAGGTCGTTGTCAGTGTACCTGCAAATGCAGGAGACATTTTCTGGTCGATGGACCTGCCTGACAAAAAGGACCGGCCAAAAATGATAAAGGATGGCATCGACAGGCTTGTGTCACCCGACGGAAAGACCGGAAGAATACGTCAGCTTATTGAGACCGGTTATCCTGTGGTCATTGTGACACACTGGCAATCGCTTTACACCCAGGGTACTGAGCTTGGCCTGGAAGGTCTTGGCGTTCTGGCGGAACGGATCAAAACTGTTTTCGGATCAACCTTCGAGTGGGTACCTTGTTCCGAAATGGCCAGACGCTATTCTGAAAGTCAGAGTTAAGGCGCAAAGTTCGCAAAGGCTTAAATCCAAAGTCCGCAAAGAGCTTTACCTTTCTTAGGAGATTTCTTTATTAATCCTTTATAACGCCCTTCAATTCGGTTTTAGCGTTTTCAGGCATATTGCTGTAATGGATATCCATCAATAAATTATTTTTATCAAACCTACAGACAATCGTTTCGGAATGAGGACTTTCTATATAACGTAATACCAGTTCCAGAGTGTTTTCATCTTTCCATGCATAACTTCCGGCAACTTTTGCGGGCGGCAGACCAACAAGATGAGCTTTAGCGTGCAATAACAGATCGGGCCCCGGAAGCGTTGTTTCACCGGTTATCCATCGGCCGGAGCCAAACGAGAATTCATTCCTGACGGAATCCATCATCATAGTCACCTTGCAGATACTGTCTGACAACTGGAAATTAATTGTATGTTTTTCCTTTAAGTCAAGAACAAAAGTCTTTCCTGATATCTTTGAAGCATCCACATGTCCGTTATAAGAGACAGGCAAGGGAAGCGACAGGGATAATAATCTCTGTTTCAGTTTAGCCGCTAAGCCTGAGTTTTCAGGTAGATTAGCAGGTTTAATGGATGGAAGGAGATAATCCCAAATAAGGTTCAACTCAGACTGCATATCCGTGGTTTCAGCTGTGACAGCAATTACGGCATCCTGATCAGGTAAGACTATTATATATTGTCCAAATGCTCCGTCTGCCCGGAATGCATTATGACGGCAACGCCACATCTGGTAACAATAGCCTTGCATCCAGTCACTTGAATCCTTCTTTGTCTGGGGAGCATCAGGTGCCTGATCAATTTTTTTTGTAGTAGCCTCACTGATCCATGAAGCCGGCAGCACCTCATTTCCGTTCCATTTGCCTTTTTGCAGGAAAAGCTGTCCGAACTTGGCCATATCTTCGGTTTTTAGCCTCAGACCCCAACCGCCTGTATTAATTCCCCGGGGGTCAACTTCCCAATCCATTCCATCAATCGATAAAGGTTCGAACAGCCGTGGCTTAAGATAATCAATTACTTTCTCTCCTGTCACATTTTGTACAATAGCCGATAACATGTAGGTGGCCAATGTGTTATATAAAAATTTTGTTCCGGGCTTATTTACTATGGGTACTGCAAGAAACGCTTTTACCCAGTTGCTGTCATTAGTCACTACGTTGAATGTCGGATCAGGTTCCTGACCAGCAGACATACTCAGCAGGTCCTTAACCTTCAATTCTGACAGAAAAGGACTCACTGTATCAGGTAACGATTCGGGGAAGAAAGAAATCACTGTATCATTTACAGACATTCGTTTTTCGCTTACGACCAGGCCTATTGCGGTAGCCGTAAAGCTTTTGCTTGTGGAATATAAAGTATGCCGTAGTTCGGGCTTATAAGGATTCCACCAACCCTCGGCTATAACTTTTCCATGCCGCAGAAACATTATACTATGGAATTCATGAGGGCTCTTTGCGGCTGCATCGAGAAAATCAATAATCCCTTGGGATGAAACTCCTTCAGCCTCCGGAACACTACGGGGAAGTGAAGTAATGATCTGTTCTTTTTTGCATCCGCTGAGTAAAAAGATAAACAGGAAAAGCGAATAGCCGAATAATCTCCTGGTCATTTTCATAGGAAATTGGTTTTAGAGGTTTAATCTGAATAGAATAATTAAATAAATGTATAAAATTTAATATAAAATTCCTCGCTGATTTAGCAGATTATCGCCCCCCTTTCATTTTCCCCTATCGTTTGCCCAACCAGTTACAGTTCCTGATATGCCTTGGCGAATGCCTTGACAGATCGTGTAATATCATCTGAAGTTGTTGCCCAGGAACTGACACTGATACGAATTACTTTACGGTTATCCCATTGTGCTCCACCACACCAGCATTCTCCCGATCTTTGAATTAGTTCAAGTGTTCTGGAAGTAGCATCATCATTTTCACACGAAACAAGAACCTGGTTGAATACCACTTCATTCAGCACTTTGAATCCGGCCTTCCTTATTTCGGAGGCAAACTGAACGGCCCTTTCGTGCAATCCGTCAACAAGGTCTTTTATTCCTTCCTGGCCGAGGTATTTTATCGCAGCCCATAATTCCACTATCCTGGCCCGTCGTGACATTTCAGGTGTATAGGAATATCCGTCGCGGGCTTCACTATGCATCAGATAGGAACCGGTCACATGCAATGCCGCAGCCAGCGCATCCTGGTCATTACAGAGTACTATACCGCAATCATAAGGTGTATTCAAAGTTTTATGCCCATCGACAGACCAGGAGTTGGCGTTTTCGATTCCTTGCGTCAGATAGCGCAGATTCTCAGAGCATGCTGCCCACAATCCGAAGGCCCCGTCGATATGGATCCAGGCTTTGGCTTTGAGCGCTTTATTGCAAATCTCTTCAAATGGATCAAAAGATCCTGAGTTCACATTTCCGGCCTGAAGGATCAGAATCGTACTTTTGTCGAGTTCAGGTATCTTCTCTGGAATGATCCTTCCCTGGTCATCAACCTCCACCCATTCAATATTATCTCTCCCAAGTCCAAGCATAGAAATTGCTTTCAAAACAGCTCCATGTGCATGTTTACCTGTAACTATTCTGATCTTTGGAGCATTGAACAATCCCTTTGCATTCACATCCCAGTCCATCTGCCTGAGCACTCTGTACCGTGCTGCCGCCAATGCACAAAATACAGCCGTGGTGGTTCCGCTTACAAAGCCAGAAACCACGTTATCGGGTAGCCTGAAGAGCTGCCGCAACCATTTCTCTGCAACAGCTTCGAGCTTTGAAGCAATTGGTGAAGTCATATACAAACCTGCATTCTGATCCCAGAAATCAGATAGCCATTTAGCTGCAAGAGCAGCTGGTATAGTGCCCCCAATTACAAATCCAAAGTATCTTCCTCCGGTTTCCATTACTGTGGCAGGTGAGCCATACTGATGAAGCTGTTTTAAGATCTCATCCGCCTGATTTGGATGTACGGGCAGTTCTTCATCAAATGATTTAAGTCCCTCAATTGCCTCAGGAGTCGGAAAAACATTCCGTGCCAACGAGTTATCGGCATATTCAAAAGCATAATCCCTGACCTGGCTAAAAATGCTTTTATCAATCATCTCGCGAAACATCCTTTCACGAATATTTTCAGTTGTGACGTCATTCCCAATCATAGTCTGCTTATTTAAGGTTCATCATATAACATGAATGACGCAGAGTTTGTTCCTGCTATTTCCCCGGATGCAGAAATTCATCAATTGCCGAAATGAAAAGCGAGGGCTGATCCACGAATGTCATATGGCCGCTTTTTGGAAAGATGACAAGTTTAGAACCTGTTATCTTCTCATTCATCTCCCGTGCAAGCGAAGGATCGCATTCATCATTATCGCCGGCATTTATCAGTGTCGGGACTTTAATAGTCGAAAGCCTGTCGGTATATTCTACTGACGTCAGATTACCGTCAATAACAAACTCACCGTCTGATCCCCACATTTCTCTGTAGACATCCCACGACATGATCCCATTTGCTATCGGATCATAATTCGGATCAGGATGATTCTGATATAGGTAGGGGAAATAACCCTCACCCCATGCTGCAATCATGTATTCTGGTGTATACCTGTTCTTTTCATAATCCTTCCCATGACCATACAATCCTCCCTTTTCCATATTTTTGATTCTTGTGAGAAGTTCAGGATTCATTTTTTCTTCCATTCGCTTAAATACTTCGTTCATCTTTTTCGTGCTGGAAAATGTACTGCACAGAATAAGATGAGAAATGTTCTCCTGGTATTTCAGCGCATATGCCAGTGCAAGAACACCGCCGCATGAGTGTCCCAAAAGGTTAATCCTTCCAAGTTTTAATTCCTGACGGACCGCTTCCGCGTCCTCTACCATGTTTTCGACAGTATAATCGTCTATATTCTCAATTTTTTGCGAACATCCCGATCCGCGCTCATCGATAAATATCAGCCTGTTCTTGCGAGCCAATGGAAGAAGGTAAGGCAGAAAATAATCATGAGATGCTCCCGGGCCTCCATGAAGGATAAGCAACGGTTCTCCTTTGCCGAATGCTGTGTAATAAATCATTACACCATGAGCGTCAACATAGCCTTCTTCAACAGCATACAGGTTGGAGGAAGGGATATCTGAAGCACTCTTCTTTTCAGAGCTTTGCATGCAGCCGGCGATTAGAAACAGCATTACAATCAGAATGACGGGGATAATCTTTTTCATATGAATGATTTAATTAAGTTATGTTATTATTAAAAAAAGCAACCTGAAGATAGGTTGCTTCTTTAAAGTTCGGACAAATTGCCGGTTATTTTTTTTCAACTGGCTTTATTTCCGTCATAATCAGCTTTAGAGAAGTTGTTCCAACATTTTTTGCCATGTGTGTCGTTGCAGGAAAATACACTGCCTGACCAGCTTTAAATTCGTAAACCTTTGCCGGTTTGCCTTTATCTGTAATCTCAAGTTTGCCATCGCTTAAGGCATAAACTACATGATTGGGATGTGAATGCCATGTTGTTTCAACCCCCGGAGCAGATTCAATCTCTATAACTCTCACCTGGTCATTGTCGAGAAGAACCTTGTTATTGAGGCCTGTTCCTACTTTCATGATGTCCTGTGCACGCAAGCCAGAACTAAGTGTCAGCAATAAAAACAATAACAGAGATGCGTAAATCGCAATATTTTTTTTCACGTTAATAAATTATAAATTTATCTTACTCATTTGGCTTTTCAGTTACGCCCCGTTTTTAAAGTGGTAGCTGGTCTCCACATGCCTTCTATTATGAGATGATAGTGTCTGTTAGCAAGTTAGTTTGCAATAAAACAGAATTTTCCAAAGATTGTTCAACATCTCATGCACCGGAATTTATTCTAACTAAATCAGACGAAACAGGAAAGAAAGTATAGTTGGAATTATTATCAGGCAAATTATTATCCACGATTTGAAACGCTTTTCTTTTTCAGACTGGTAAAAATCCTTGCGGGTTTGAATCTCAACTGCCGGATATAGCTTTTTTAAACGTTCATAAATAAAGATTGCAGGAGTTATCGAGATAAGAGCCAAAAGAACAATGAAATAGAACAGTTCGCTGGTGAATATATTACCAACAATTTTAGGAAATATGACTTTTGTCCTGATGAAAAGCTTAATCAGATTTATCAGAAATAACATCAGGATCAAATCAGTGGATGTAATGATTAATACCTTCAGCTTTTTAATGATTATGGATTGATTCCTGCAGCTTAAAAGGAATTCCTCTATAATTCCAATTGTCCCGCTTACCCATGTTCTATCCTCTCCTTTAACAATAGCATAGCTTGAAGTTGAAAACGGGTGAGAATGACGGATTTTTATTATAAACCTGCTATTAAATACATTCTCTTTGAAATATAAATCTATCTCCACGATCCTTTTTCCGGCAGGAATGGCATCCGTCTCAACAAATTCTTCAATTGTTCCACTGTAAATGGAATTGTCGGAGAATGTAAATTCGAGGCTTGACTGACTCACATCTATATATCGTCCCTTTAGATATTGTTCGTTACATCCTTGCTGTATCAGGTCATTACGTCTGATTTCTTTTGATTTATCAAGAATATCACAGGAAGTTTTGATGAAAAGCCTGATTAATGATAAGACATCATTTCTGGTAAATATCTTATTCTTAATAATAAGTTCTTTTTTCTCTCTTTCCATTAATATCATTTTATTTTTAACTGATCCCGTCTTTATAAACATACCGGGTATCGGGACGGGATGTGCTAATATCCCATGGAAAGTAAAGATAGACAAAAGCTCCCGGACTTAAAAAATCGCCTTTAAGAGTCTTTTAATGAAGTTTTGTTTTAAAATTACTTTAGCAGTCAAAAATTATTAATATCGCACTTTTGATGTTTTTAAAATTAATTTCATTACAAATGGCGTGGAATTGTGTCAAAATACTAAATTTTAATCCTCATAATTAAACAGTTTGTCAAAATCGAAGTTTTTAAATTCCAATGAAAGAATATTTATTAATATGCACATAATCAATGCTATAGAACATAGTATAAATGGAAAATCAGATTTCTCTCCTTACTTCCTGTAAATTCAGGCTGATTTTTGACGAATTGAAATCATTTTAATATAAGCAGAAATTTTCTGGTTATATTCATATCCATTCCTTTGACCAACAAGAGTTTAAACCACTCTATTTCCCCATTAAACTGGCATTTGCCACTTGACACGAATGTTGTGATATATTAACTTTATATCATAAATTATAACCTGAAACAACGTCTTATAAACCAAACCATAGTTGAAGATTAGAGCAGCACTCTGGATGAAATCATAGACATCCTGACATGCGGCGAGGCGCCCGGAGGAATCCGGGCGTTTTGCTTTAGAAATTTATTAACAAAACTAATAGACTTAAACGAAAGCCCCCGTAACTGATTTCAGGGGGTTTCTATTAATAGATTTGATCCCGGTTTTCCCGGTAGCGCATCCTCCCATTTATCGTGCCAATTAATAATAGCAACATTTTCATCTCTATGATTTAGTTGCCCACATCCTCCTCCTCCTTTATTAGGTTCCCCATAATCCCAATTATTAAAACCATAATCATCCCATGGAAAACAAGCCTAAACAATAGCCGCTGTTGCTGATACCAGTACATACTTCTTCCTGCATGGCGGATGTGTTAACCGTCCTGTGCACATAATTATGTCAAAAGTCAATGGTAAGGTTTGGGTGGGTGAGTTTAACTTTAGACTATCTCTAATTAGTTACTCTCTCATGAATTACATACTTATTCTTTTCACCCCGATTATTTAGAAGTGTATTAATCTCTTTCTTGAGATCTGCCACCCTATTTTCTCTTTCTGTTAACAACTGGTTAACCCAGTTGATTTCAGCTACCTTCTCTTCTAATTTCTCTGAAGTCTTATTGCTCTCAATTATTTGAAGGGAAAGTTCATGATTAACAACTGTTATCTCAAATGTCAGCTTATCTATCTTTCTTTCAAGCACTAGTTCCTTTTTTGCAACGGCTAACTCCGCAACAAGCTTTGCTTTACCTAATTTAGCAACGACAACATTTGCATCCTGTTTTACTTTTTCTATTTTAGCGATGAATTCCTTTGCCATAAGTTTGGTTTTATCATTGTTGGCAATAACCAACTCATCTGCACGTTTTTCTTGTTCCGCATTAGCAACTAGTAACTCAGCTGCAAGTTCTGCTTTTTCTATGTTAGCAACCACAAGCTCCGCTTTACGCTTTGCTTTTTCTATGTTTGCCATGGTTAACTCAATTACACGTTTCTGTTTCTCCTGGTTCTGAAAAGCAAGTTCTTTTTTAGCATTAACAAGTTCCACTATACGATTGGCTTTTTCCACATTAGCAATAACCAGTTCATCAGCACGTCTTTGTTTATCCATGTTAGCTATGACTAACTCTGCTACGCGATGTGCTTTTTCTATATTAGCCTTTGCAAATCTCCGAACTTAGATTAACAGTATGCAGTGAAGATCACAACCTTTAAAAAAATGCATATAATTTAACAACCTCATTATCTGCGTATTAATAAGGTAGCTCTCAATTCACCCCCTTTTAGCTTTTGTGGGATAGAAGTACCATGGAAGTTATGGAACATGAGGACGATGAAAATTCCAGGACTGAATATCATATCCTATGGATAATCCTTAGTGCATGTCGCTCGAATTGGCCTCGGAATTTCTTTAACTTGTAAGTTCATTTTGATAGAATTTAAGTCGGGACGGTTCACGAGGCCAGCCCGCAGCGAGGAACGCCTGGAGAAATCCGGGCGTTTTTGCCTAAGTAAATTAGATATGATTGTATGAAAAGTGTCCGTAATAAAAATGAACGGTTGTATTCTAGTCGCCAAAGACTATTTTATCATAAATATACTTCTGCATAGTATAATCGTTGGGATATTCTTGAACTGCTTTTGATTTAGCCGATGCGTTAGTAACTGAAATCATATATTGTTTTGCAGCTAATTGTTGATCGTAGATATATTTTTGCATTGAATAATCAGAAGGGTATTCTCGAATAGAGATACTTTTTACATTCAAATCGGAAACTGTTTTCATATAATTTTTAGCTGACAACTGCTGGTTATAAATATACTTTTGCATTGAAAAATCATCTGGATATTCTCTAATAGCAATGCCCTTGACTTCAGAATCTGTAACTGTGATCATATAATTATATGCAGCGATTTGTTGATTATAAATATAATCTTGCATCTCTTTATCGCCCGGATATTCTTGTTTTGCAAAATCCCTAATTTTACTCTCAACAGTTTGAGATAAAATAGAATTATACAGTCCTAATATCAAGCATAAAAACAAAAATGACTTTTTCATACCTATAAGTTTATTTCCCTTTTGATTCAGTTGATGGACTATATCCCTCCTCATATGCTATTTGAATTTTACTTAATTCTTGTTTTATTAGTTCTGGTTTAAACCTCCAAATAACACCTGTAGAGGTCCTGACAGCTGCAACATATGAGACACAAGATAAATACTCACTCACCTCGTTTTCACTTGGATTCCAGCCTCCACGAGATAGGCTTAAGTCTATTGGTCCATTAAGGTCTTTTATATCAATATTATTGAGTGATGTTAGGTGACCACCAAAAACATCATAAAGTACATGATGAATTTCATATGCCGCAATCGGCTCTAACGTATTTAAAGTACCAATAACTTTAAACTTGTAACCATCACCGGAAATATAAACAGAATTAATCCCTACATCTTTCAGTTGTATTGGGCATTTTTCGTCATTTATAACAATCCATTCTCTTGCTAAAGTTGATCCATCATTTATCTTAATGTTTGATGAAAGTTTTGTGACAACTGAGCCCCCATTAACTTTTGATGTTGTAATTTGGGCATGAGCTAGACTGCAAAATAGAAGACAAATAGGAATAAAGGAATATTTTTTCATGATTATAAGTTTAGAATGATCCATGAAAGTTAAACTTAAGGCAGGAATTATCAAACTTATTTTTGTATTAAAATAAATTTGACTTTCGCTTATTGCCGATGTAAATTACACTGTCAATAGCATGAAATAGGTCATCTTTAATTAGGTTTCACCCCTGGCAGAAATGCTGGGGGTTTTTGTTTTTATGGCAGAAATTCATTATATTAGGATAATGGTTAAAAGAAATGTGATATATGGTACATTAAAAGGCCAGAAGCGGATCTATGAAAAAATGCGGCTGGGTCAAAAAGTCTACTTTGAAAACATTTTTGAAGATATTGCTATTAAATATGTTCCAGGTGAACCCGGCAAAATGGGAAAATTCTTTGCTAAGTATTATGGAAGGGATGAATACGAAATTAGTTATTCAACAAATGTTGTTGTAATGGGTGAACTTGAAGGAAAGATAATCACTAAGGCGAAATATGAAAATTACCATAGGATTAAACCTAATTGAAACTTTTTAAGTTTAACAAATATTTTACTTACTAATGAGTGGATTCAAATAAACTCTCTTTGCTTGATGTAAAAATTATTTTAGGCAACAAGCAACGTATTTAACAAAAAATCAGTCCTTAAGAGGATTTAATACGTCTAAAGAGAATAGGCTGTTGAAAAGCTACTAATTGTGAACAATTGTGTTGAAAAAACATCTTTAATACGCTTGGATAATGCAAATATTTGTATATTGCATTACTTTATAGTGAGTTACCTGTAACAAATCTTGTCCTTGACAATTAAACCGCTTTAACTAGGAGAACAATTTTTCAAATTTCTTTTAAAATTTAAGATTATGAATCTTTATCCGCTTGATAAAGCATACAAATTGAAGTTAAGCCGTAATCTAGGATTAACTTTAAAAGAGATGGAACATTCTACTCTAGAAGAGATTGAAGCAAGGTTTATGCAATTCAAAAAAATTAGGAAAATTAAACCTTTAAACCCAAAAAGCATGTGGTTAATTGGGAGAGGAAATGTTTTTGTTTATCTAGGTGAATTACTTACAGAATCATGGCTTGCCAAACAGATTGCTAGGTTATAATGGGAAGTCAAAAATTAGAGGATTCTCCGTTTAAGAATATCTATGACACATACAACGGAACCATAAAAGATTTACTCGCTGATATCGAATCAAGATATCAGAAGTTTCCTGTTCCTATTTATAATGAGATTCGTGCTGTATTTGATCATGTTGCACGATGCTATGATAATAGTTTCTCAGAGAATGCAATAAATCATGAAGTTAGCTTAGCGGAAGGGCATATTAGAAGAATTATCTTTGAATGTTATAAATACTTATATGTGTATCAAAATAAGTATTTTCAAAAATTTGAAAGGAAAACAAATAATGTTGATTTAAGATCAATTGATGACAGAAAGTTCTATGATGAATATTCCAAATTGAGGAAGGGAGCTAGAATTTCAGTAAAAAAAGCAAAAAAAATAGAATCGAAAGATCCACAAGAGGCATTTACTTTATTTAAAGAGGCTTATGATATGGCAGTAGACCTCGAAGACCTGATTGATAAATATAGTACTCAGATTTGGCAAGCGAAAACAAAACATTTTCTCTCGGTTGTAATCCGTGTAATTATCTGGTTATTAGTTGCAGTTCTTGCTGGAATTATATCTCGTGGTTTCATCGCTCTCTTTATACCTAGTAGATAGCCTCAATTTAATTCATTCATTCCCAACATTATATTATTCGTTATAGTATTAAAAAAACTAAATAGGCCATTGTTCCCAAATTTAATCTTATGAATTTACCTAGAGAGATTAATAAATTAAGCGATGACTTAGTTACTGCTTTTTATGAATTGGACGAATATTCTCTAATATTTAGAGAATCAAAAGAAAGAATCGATCTATTGAACAAGGTTGCTCCCAGTTTTTTTGTCAAACTGCATGATTTATTTTGGAATAATTTTATCATGACAGTAAGTAGATTCACTGATCCTGGATACCATTCAAAAAATCAAAATCTCTCTTTGGATATACTTATTCTACATCAAAATGACCTTAATCAAAACGATCAAGATAATTTAAGGGACAATCTAGCGACCATAAAAACAGAAGCAGGACAAATTAGGGCTTTCAGATCAAAATATATTTCTCATAGAGATCTAGATTATGCTTTGCTTAACAAAGATGATATTGGCGCAATAGATTTAAAAAAAATTGAGAATATCTATAGACATATTGCCGAATGTCTTAACATTTTTAATATGCATTATAACAAGAGAACAATTCTTTACCAAGGTTTAGCCGTTAATCCTGGTGCAAGATCCCTAATTTACTATATCAAAGAAGGGGTTATATATAATGAATTTAAAACTCGGAGAAAAAATTTATGGCTAAATGAAGAGGAATCGAATCAAAGTAAGTTCAAAGATTCATAAGGATTATCAAAATTTTGTTTGAATTAAAGATAATAGAAAAATGACCTCAAAAGATGAGCCAGGAGCCACTATCTCTTCCTTATCAATATAAAAGTATTCCTTACGAGTTTCTGATTTGGTTGTAGAAATGTCGCAATATATTGAGAAACAAAAAAGCGCAATAAACTGAATATCAATTCAATTGCGCTTTGTCTTTGTGATCCCGGGGCGACTCGAACGCCCAACCAACAGAACCGGAATCTGTCATTCTATCCATTGAACTACGGGACCGGATCAATATCGCAAAAGTATAACCAAAAGCCGGGTTTTCCAATTAATTGCGAACAGTTGCTGTATATTGTTTGTCAATTAAATATATTATACCATTCTTCAGGCATAAATATACCAAATGGATTAAATGAAATCCATTAACCGCAAAGCACGCAAAGACTTAAAAACCAAGGTCGCAAAGGAGTCCTACCCCCACCTGACCTGTCACATCGCCAATCATCTTTAATACATAATACATTTCTCTGATTTCTGCCAAAGATTTTCTATTTTTGCCAACTTATAATCCGGTTCTAATTAATCAAGCAAAGAGCAAGATGGACTACAATTTCCATGAGATTGAAAAGAAATGGCAGAAGTACTGGGAGGATAACAATACCTTCAAAACACCTGAAGATCTGACAAATCCGAAAAAATGCTATGTCCTCGACATGTTCCCCTACCCGTCCGGTGCAGGACTGCATGTGGGCCACCCTGAAGGATATACAGCTACGGATATTTACAGCCGTTACAAGAGGATGAAAGGTTTCAACGTCCTCCATCCAATGGGCTGGGATGCTTTTGGACTGCCCGCAGAACAGTATGCTATTCAAACAGGAACGCATCCCTCAATCACCACAAAAAATAATTGTGATACTTTCAGAAGACAGATCAAAGAACTTGGACTGAGCTACGACTGGGAGAGGGAAATAAATACAACCGATCCAAAATATTTCAAATGGACCCAGTGGATCTTTATCAGGCTGTATAATACCTGGTTTGACGATAATTTGCAGAAAGGAAGACCTGTTACTGAACTGGAAATACCACAGAACCTGAATGGGAAGGAAAAAATTGATTTTATCAATTCAAAGAGACTTGCCTACTACGACAATGCCCAGGTTTGGTGGTGCCCGGTGTGCAAAACCGTGTGTGCAAATGAAGAAGTCCTCAACGACGGTACTCATGAAAAATGCGGTAATAAGGTAGAAAAGAAGAATCTCAAACAGTGGATGCTCCGGATACCTCTTTATGCTGAAAGATTGCTCAATGGCATTGATAAGCTTGACTGGCCCGAAGGTATCAAAGATATGCAGCGCAATTGGATCGGACGTTCGACCGGCGCTGAAGTTGATTTTAAAATTGAAGGACTGAATTTAAATCTGACAGTCTTCACAACAAGACCCGATACTCTGTTCGGTGCAACTTATATGGTAATTGCACCCGAACATCCGCTGACTGTTACAATCACTGCAAACGAATTCAGAAAATCAGTCAACGATTATATTAAGACCAGCTCCCTTAAATCGGACCTCGACAGGACCGACCTGGCAAAAGAAAAGACAGGAGTGTTCACAGGGAGATATGCAATTAATCCTGTAAACAGAAAGAAAATACCGATCTGGGTAGCTGATTATGTTTTAACGGGTTATGGTACTGGTGCAATAATGGCCGTTCCGGCTCACGATACAAGAGACTTCGAGTTTGCAAAGAAATTTGACCTCCCGATAGTATGTATCCAGGACCCGGATGTTACTGATACTGATCAGAAAAACAGGATTCTCAGGGGTGACGAGTGCTGGACAGAAGACGGCATATTCATTAACTCATCGGATAAAACCACGGGAATTGATATAAACGGTCTGAATAAGGCAGCCGGAATTGCCCGGATAATCAGGTGGCTGGAATCTGAAAAGCTTGGCTCACCAAAGGTCCATTATAAGATCCGCGACTGGCTATTCAGCCGCCAGAGATACTGGGGTGAACCATTCCCTGTGATACACTGGGAAGATGGTGAAGTTACCGTAATGAATGATAATGAACTTCCGCTCGAACTTCCTGAACTTGAGAATTACCTTCCGGGCGAATCAGGTGAATCACCACTCTCCAATTCTGAGGAATGGCTGAATATTACCGATATAAACGGCCGCCGGGGCAGAAGGGAAACAAATACCATGCCTCAGTGGGCAGGATCGTGCTGGTATTATCTGCGTTTCATAGATCCAAAAAATGACAGTATTATTTTTGACAGGGAAAAAGAGAAATACTGGATGCCTGTCGATCTGTACATAGGCGGGGCGGAACATGCTGTACTCCACCTTTTGTACAGCCGCTTCTGGCATAAGGTACTGTTCGATCTGGGAATTGTTTCAACAGACGAGCCCTATCAGAGGTTGTTTAATCAGGGAATGATACTTGCCTTTGCATATGAGACAGAATCGGGTTCCAAGGTCCCTGTCGATCTGGTTGAGGAACATGAGGGCAAATATTTTCATAAAGAGACAAGTGCCGAACTGAGGCAGATCGTTGCCAAAATGTCGAAATCACTGAAAAATGTTATTAATCCCGATGACGTCGTATCAAAGTTTGGTGCTGACTCGCTGAGGCTATATGAGATGTTCATGGGTCCTTTGGATATAACAAAGCCATGGGATGAGAAAGGGGTGAAAGGTGTCTTCGGATTTCTTGGAAGGGCATTCAGATTCCTGTCAAACAGCGAAAATATTTTTAATGGGGAGGAAGATACAGAGGTACTTAAAGGACTGCATCAGACAATCAAAAAGGTAGAGTGGGATATTGAGAATCTTCATTTCAATACCGCAATCTCTGCAATGATGATCTTTCTCAATCTGGCAACAAAGAATGGCAAAATTACAGCAGATACAGCTGGTAAATTTATCAGGATCCTGTCCCCCTTCGCACCTCATCTTGCCGAAGAGCTGTGGCAATCACTGGGCAATGCTAAATCTCTTGCATATGAGTCCTGGCCGGCCTTCAACGAAGAGTTCTTAAAGGAGGATAAATTTAATTACCCGGTCTCATTCAATGGTAAAATGAGATTCAATATAGAACTCCCTGCCAGCCTGACCAGAGAAGAGATCGTTAAAATAGTCCTCGCCGATGAAAGAACAAAGAAGTGGCTCGGAAATTCAACACCTTCCAACATTATAGTTGTCCTAAAGAGGATCGTTAACATTGTTTTTTAAAATATACCCATGGTAACTAATGCTTAATAACGGAAGAATCCTCATAGGCTTTGTACTTGCATGCACCTTGTTATCATGCAATAATTCAGAGAATAAGAATACTGATGCACTCCCTGTTACGGCTGACACGAATACAGTTGAGAAACCAAACGAAACCTTGTTTATGTATGGTATTCCGACTGATTCATTTGAACTGGTCGCGGGACACATAAAACGTAATGGGTTCATTTCGCAGATACTTCTCAAGCATGGAATAAGCATGCAGGAGATAGATCAGGTTATTCGTAACTCAAAAAATGTTTTCGATGTAAGAAAAATAAGATCGGGGAACGATTACTTTCTCTATTGCGACAGAGACAGCAGTGCCAGAGCCAGATATCTGGTTTATGAGCATGACCCGACAGTCTTTTATGTTTTTAGTTTTAATGATTCTCTGAATATTACACCTTTCAGAAAAGAAATAAAAAGTGAAATCAAATATTCTTCGGGGACCATTGAAACATCACTCTGGGATGCGATGAAAATTGGAGGTCTTCACGCGAATTTATTTGGCAATATGTCTGAGATATTTGCATGGACGGTTGATTTCTTTGGTTTGCAGAAGGGAGATAACTTTAAGGTTATATATGAAGAGTTTTTTATCGATGGCAGATCGATAGGTACTGGCAGAATTTATGCTGCACAGTTTAACAGGTCAGGCTCATCCATAACGGCCATACCCTTTATCCAGGATGGCAAGGAATCATTTTTTGATTCGGATGGAAACAGTTTAAGAAAAGCCTTTCTGAAAGCTCCCTTGCAGTTTTCGAGAATCAGTTCCCATTTTTCCTCGGCAAGGATGCATCCTATACTCAGAATCGTACGTCCGCATTTTGGAGTAGATTATGCCGCTCCGATAGGAACTCCGGTGCATGCTATAGGGGATGGAAGAGTTATCTCAGCGACCAATGAAGGAGGATCGGGAAGAATGGTTAAAATACAGCATAACAGTGTATATGCAACGGGGTATATGCATCTGAGCCGGTTTGGAGAAGGGATTGCTGCAGGTAAAATGGTGAAGCAGGGTGATATTATAGGTTATGTCGGCAGCAGCGGCCTGTCAACGGGTCCCCACCTCGATTTCAGGTTTTACAGGAACGGTTCTCCGGTAGATCCGTTAAAAGTTGATGCTCCTCCGGTTGAGCCAATTTCAGGGGAGAATAAGGTCAGATATGAAAAAGTCAAGAGTGTTGTTTTAAGCCTCCTCGGGACCTTTAATTAGAAAATCGGGCAGCTTTTGTACCAGATCTTCTATAATCCTTGGATAATGCAGATATTCAAGGGCGTGCACTTTTTCAGCAAGCGAAGCAGGCGTATCGGAAGGATCAACCTTGCAGCGGGTCTGAAAAATAATATCTCCTTCATCATATAATTTATTGACATAGTGAATAGTAATGCCTGTTTCCTTATCATGGCTTGCGATCACGGCTTTATGAACTGTATCTCCGTACATTCCCTTTCCGCCATAAGATGGCAGAAGGGCTGGATGAATATTTATTATCCTCCCTGCATATTGTTCAACGATATTTTCAGGTACGAGCCACAAAAACCCGGCAAGAACAATAAAATCTATTTTATATAACAACAGGTACCGGAGTACTTTGCCGGTGATGTAAAATTCTTTATATTCGAAAAATACGGTGCGGATATTATGTGCTTCAGCCCTTTTTAAAACCGGTGCCTGACGCTTATTTGATAAAACCAGACTTACTTTGGCAGTATTTTTGTTCGAAAAGTATTTAATAATGTTTTCGGCATTGGTACCAGTGCCGGAGGCTAAAATAGCTATGTTCCTCATATTTTGATAATTAGCAGAATAGTCAACATTTATTAATAATCCATTAAAGTAAGATTATTTTTCTAATTATCAACACATTAAACTGTAGCATAAATAAAAAAACATCAAAACTCTTGAAAAATATGGTACAAATATATTTCTTTGCATGTTCAAAAATTAATATTAATTAAAATTTATTATTATGTCGGACATTGCCACGCGAGTAAAGGAAATTATAGTTGATAAACTAGGAGTCGACGAATCAGAAGTAACTCCGGAAGCCAGTTTCACCAATGATCTAGGTGCGGACTCTCTTGATACCGTAGAGTTAATCATGGAGTTCGAGAAGGAATTCAATATAGGAATTCCTGACGATCAGGCTGAAACCATCGGCACAGTTGGTGATGCTATCAAGTACATTGAGGAAAATGCAAAATAATTTGCATTTTTAAAAAACCATTTATGAGAAGAGTTGTAGTTACAGGACTTGGAGCGTTAACTCCGTTGGGTAATAATTTGCATGAATATTGGGAAGGATTAAAAAACGGAATAAGCGGATCAGTCTTGATCACTCGTTTTGATACCCAGAAGTTCAAAACCAAGTTTGCCTGTGAATTAAAAGGTTACGACTCTAAAAATTATTTTGAAAGGAAGGAAGCCAACAAACTTGATTTGTACTCTCAGTTCGCTTTGATTGCCACTGATGAAGCAATAAAGGATTCGGGTCTGAACCTTGAAAAAATTAACAAAGAGAGAGTTGGTGTAATCTGGGCTTCAGGTATCGGGGGAATTGAAACATTTTATCTTGCTATTAAAGAATATGTTCTTGGGGACGGGACTCCCCGGTTCAGTCCGTTTTTTATCCCAAAAATGATCGGAGATATAGCAGCAGGAACCATATCGATAAAATATGGATTCATGGGACCTAACTTTGCAACAGTTTCTGCCTGTGCTTCTTCCACAAATTCAATTATAGATGCAATCAATTATATCCGCTGGGGGAAAGCAGATGTTTTTGTCACAGGTGGTTCGGAAGCGAGTATAAATGAACCGGGAATCGGAGGTTTCAACGCTTTACAGGCCCTGTCCACAAATAATAATGAATTCAAATCTGCTTCACGGCCCTTCGATAAAACACGCGACGGATTTGTACTGGGAGAAGGCGCCGGTGCATTGATTGTGGAGGAATATGAACACGCAAAGGCTAGAGGTGCAAAAATTTATGCGGAACTTATTGGGACTGGGCTTACTGCCGATGCCTATCATCTGACAGCTCCTCATCCTGAAGGTCTGGGGGCACGAAATGTAATGAATCTGGCAGTACAGGATGCTAACCTGAAGGTAGAAGATGTGGATTATATTAATGTGCACGGAACTGCTACCCCACTTGGAGATATTTCTGAAACGAAAGCTATTGTAAGTGTTTTTGGGGAACATGCTTACAAACTTAATATCAGTTCAACAAAATCTATGACCGGGCATCTTCTTGGCGCTGCTGGTGCAATTGAAGCTATTGCTGCAATCATGTCTGTGGTTCACGATATTGTTCCTCCTACTATAAACTACAGCATTCCTGATCCTGATATCGATCAGAAACTGAATTTAACACTTAACAAGGCACAGCACAGGACGGTTAATATCGCCATTAGTAATACATTTGGATTTGGTGGTCATAACGCTTCTGTCGTCATAAAAAAAGCTGAAGCTTAGTGTCTCTATTCCGTAGAAGAACAAATGGTACCTATTTGCCAGATAAGCGGGAATTCGGTTCCCGCTTAAAAAAAATATTAGGATTCACTCCGGGAAATCTTGAATTTTATGAAATAGCTTTCATACACCGTTCCGCAACATTTACACTCCCAGACGGTAAAAAGGTGAACAATGAGAGGCTTGAATATCTTGGAGATTCAGTACTCGATGCAATCCTTTCAGATTACCTCTTTGAAAAATTCCCGGAAGCTAACGAAGGGTTCCTTACAAAAATCCGCTCAAGGATCGTCAATCGTGATGTCCTTAATCAACTTGCCATTTCCATCGGGATCAATAAAATACTATTCAGCAAAATAAGCTCTTCCCACCTTACAAAAAACCTCTATGGTGATGCCTTAGAGGCACTTATAGGATCTGTCTTCCTCGATAAAGGATTCAAGAGGACCAAGAAGATTTTTATAAAAAATGTATTGAATAAATATCTCGACCTGAATGTTATAGTCAAAACAGATACAGACTATAAGAGTCTTGTTTTTGAATGGGTCCAGAAACATAAATCAAACCTTATCTTCACCTATAACGAAGAATATGATTTCAATCTGAAGAAATCTGTCTTCTCAACAACTCTCTTTATCGATAAGCAGGAATTCGGAGAGGGCCATGGTTCATCAAAAAAAGAAGCTGAACAGGAAGCAGCAGGTCAGGCATGGAATAGACTTAAAGATAATTGCAGGGTTAAGGATTAATATCTCTTTTTTATTTAACTTTATATGGTCCAGAAATGAGATATGAAGAGTACTCAGAAGGTCACAAGAGTAAAGCTTAATGTTGAACAGAATAATGATTACATCCTGCTTGGACTTGTATCATCAGAACCGGATTACAAACTTTCTCTTTCGCTAAACAAAAAATTCAGAATTTCTCTTAAAACGATTCCCCCTGTCTCTCTTACCGGGAATAACAAACCCGACCTGACATTCAGCAGGTTTTCCAATAATGATCCCGCCTCGGGTTTCAGGTTTACCCTTATCTCCAATCGTTCAGGTAAAAACTTTCTGCTGGAAAAGCTTAAAAACGTAGATTATCTGTTACAGATCTCAGATAGCGAAGCTGAGCTGAATCTGATAACCTCAAACCTGCGGGAGATTGATACCATTACTGCTGTTTTTAATATCGGTTTTAATACGATAAAGGATAAGAACTTACATTACTTAACCCAATAGCGCATGGAAAATTTGTATTATAGTTTGTCGGAAGAGGAGTTTTCAAGAGGAAGAAAAATCCTTTTATGGAGCTTTGCTGCATTGTTTTTCCTGGCCGGAACTTATATATTGGTGGTAAGCCTCTTTCTCGGACAAAAGAGCATACCTCCGATCTTATCTTTGGCTCCTTTTGGAATCAGCCTTGTGGTAGCTGTTATTGCCGGTTTCGCCACTTTTAAAGGAACAGATCTGTTCTTTTCAATTGATAAAGCTAAAATAGAGTACAAATTCGGCATGATCAAGCCTGTGACACACTCTTTCAACTGGAATGATATAAAAGAGCTTGAGATGGCTCAAAAACAGAAGAAAATCAAACTGATTTTTAATGATGGTTCATCATTTGTAATAAATCTTACATGGATTCAGAGAAAGAAATCGGGCCATATCAGACGGCATATTTATCATGCGGCCCGGGAAAGGGACCTCAATGTTATGAAGGTTCCTGTTCTTACTGGTAAAGGGTAATAAAAGAAGTGGGCCGCCATGATAGCGACCCACAGTTTTGATAACCCTAAAACTAACCTAACCTATGAAAAAAACCTCTATATTTTCTATTTCAAATATCGTGCCAAATCCTGTACAAATATAAGGTGCTTTCACGTAATAAAAAAACGTTTTTCTCTAAATAGTTGAGAATTAACAATAATTTAATGATATGTTAAAATTTTTTGATACCTGAAGTACCTACAATGCCCGGAGCTGTGTCCCCAGCCCTTGACTTTGCATACTTTGCGCCTCCTTAGCGTGCTTTTCGGTTAAATTAGGTTCACTCCAAAAATTAGTTCACTACTGTTAAAGAAAGTTAATCAGTGTTAATATAAAATTTATACAAGTACTTTTGTAATTGTATGAAGCGGACAACCATTGTATTGCTGGCCATCTTTTTTTTTCTGGCTATTTCAGGCCTGATCCTTATACAGTTATACTGGATCAGAAATGCAATTGCAATTACCGATCAGCAATTCCGCTACCTGGCAAATAAAGCACTTGAGTCAGTTGTCCTTGATCTTGAGGAGAAAGAGCTTATTAAGAATATCGTTGAGGATATTGATCCGGCATCAACAGATTCTGTGACAGCAATAGTTCCTGCCAATTCTCCCCTTGCTAAAAAGCTGCACGGCTATCAGCCTAACACGGCTCTTCTCAAAATGTATGGTCTTAATAATCCTGATGAACCACTTGCTATAACAAGTTCAGGTCATAAAATATTTATTTCTTCCGAAAATGTCTCACCTTTTCCCGGTGATGAAACAACTGAACCATCACCACAGATAACAACCTCAGAAATAACCGGAAGGGTGACAAATAAAATCGTATTCCTGGAAAAGATAATGGAGAAAATCCTTCGCAATACCCCGGATATAAGAGAGAGGATCAATCCTGAAAAACTTAAAGAAGAACTCAGGTCTGCCCTGAATAATGTCGGTATTAATCTTGATTTTGAATATTCTATAAGATCAGGTCGATATGGAAGTATCTGGAAAACGCCAGGATATGCAGACAAGCCCGGAACGAATAAATTTATTATCCAGCTTTTCCCAAATGATCCTGTTCCAAGCCAGAACCAGATTGTACTCTATTGTCTGCAGGAACGGCAGTACAAATTTGAGAAGATCGGTAGCCTTGGCTTCATGTCATTGCTGTTCACATTGCTGCTGCTGGTTCTTTCTACAGGAACATTTATAGTTATATTTCGCCAGAAAAAGATTTCAGAGATCAGAAATGATTTTATCAACAACATGACGCATGAACTCAAAACACCTATTTCTACTATTTCTCTGGCCTCTCAGATGCTTGCAGACAAATCGATAGATGATAAGGATAAAAATATTGAAAGCCTGGCAAAGGTTATTTCAGATGAGAGTATCAGACTGAAGTTTCAGGTTGAGAAAGTGCTTCAAATGGCAATATTTGAAAGGATGAGAATGAAACTCAACCTTATAGATATGGATGTTCATACAATAATAGAGAAAGCCATAGAAAATTTTGCTCTTCAGATCTGTAACCGGGCCGGAAATATTAAGACTGACTTCCAGGCGGCCAGATCTCAGGTTTCTATAGATGAAATTCATTTTATGAATGCAATCTCAAATCTAATCGATAATGCAATTAAATATTCAAAGGAAAATCCTTATATAACAATCTCCACAAGGAACGTCAGGAAAGGAATTCTGATAACAATCGAAGATAAAGGTATCGGTATTAATAAAGAAAACCTGAAAAGAATATTCGACAAGTTTTTCCGTGTTCATTCAGGCAATGTACATAATGTTAAAGGGTTTGGTCTCGGGTTAAGCTATGTAAAGAAGATAATTGAAGCACATAACGGATCTATTAAAGCTGAGAGTCAGTTAAACAATGGAACTAAATTCATTCTGTTCCTGCCACAAAACAGATTAAGGTAATATCTGTTTAAATGAAATTTACTACCTGGTGTAACAGATAATTCAGACATGGGCTTAATGCCTGGTGGTTTTTACAGCATAGGAACTCTAAAACTTAAAATAATATCTATGAACAATATCAAAATCCTGCTGGCAGAAGATGATGACAACCTGGGTATTTTATTACGGAACTATCTTACTGCTAAAAACTATGAAACTGTTCTCTTCATTAACGGCAAACTAGCTCTGAACGCGTTCCCGTCAGGATCCTTTGGACTATGTATACTTGACATTATGATGCCTGAAATGGATGGACTTACCCTCGCGAAAGAAATCCGCCTGTTAGATCCTGAGATACCCCTACTTTTCCTGTCAGCGAAAAACCAGAAAGAAGACATTCTGGAAGGCTTTAAACTTGGAGCAGACGACTACATCACAAAACCGTTTTCAATGGAAGAGCTCCTTTATCGCATTGAAGCAATAGTCAGAAGAACGACAGCGCCTCTCCCGGCCAGAAAGGAAGGATTCTTTACAATTGGCGGGTATTCGTTTGATCCTCTTAAACAAATACTGGTTTTTAAAGATCAGACTATAAAGCTGACTACCAAGGAATCTGAATTGCTCGATCTGCTATGCAGGCACGGGAATGAGATACTTGAGAGAAATTTTGCATTGAAAACAATCTGGATTGACGATAATTATTTCAATGCCAGGAGTATGGATGTTTATATCACCCGGCTAAGAAAATACCTGAAAAAAGATCCTTCGGTAAAAATTCTTAATGTTCACGGGAGAGGGTATAAGCTTTTAAGTTAAGTTTTTTGGGGGCACCATCTTATTTAGTCGAGTTTTAGAACAGCCAGAAAAGCCTGTTGAGGTACTTCTACATTTCCAACCTGCCTCATCCGTTTTTTCCCCTTTTTCTGTTTCTCCAGAAGCTTCCTTTTTCTGGTTATATCACCTCCATAACATTTAGCTGTCACATCCTTCCGCACTGCTTTGACCGTTTCACGGGAAATGATCTTGGCTCCGATTGCTGCCTGAATTGCTATATCAAATTGCTGACGGGGAATAAGCTCCTTCAGTTTAACACACATCTTCCGGCCAAATTCGTAAGCATGTCCCCTGTAAATAAGAGTGGACAGAGCATCCACCATTTCACCATTCAACAGAATATCAAGCCGTACAAGATCAGCTTTCTGATAGCTCGTATAATAATAGTCGAATGATGCATAACCTTTTGAGATACTCTTCAGCTTATCATAAAAATCGAAGACAATTTCTGCCAGAGGCATTTCAAAAGTAAGCTCAACCCTGTCGCGGGTGAGATACACCTGGTTTTTGATCACTCCCCTTTTATCGATACAAAGATTCATTATAGGGCCCACATATTCTGATAAAGTGATTACCTGTGCGATAATGTATGGTTCTTCAATTCTATCAAGGTGATTGACCGGAGGCAAACCCGATGGATTATGAACATCAATTTCCTCACCGCGTGTTGTAAAAGCTTTGAATGAAACGTTAGGGACGGTAGTAATGACGTCCATGTCAAACTCCCTGTCAAGCCGTTCCTGTATTATTTCCATATGGAGAAGGCCAAGAAAGCCGCACCTGAATCCAAAACCCAGAGCAGCTGACGATTCAGGAATAAATGATAATGAAGCATCATTCAGCTGAAGTTTTTCAATTGAGATCCTCAGATCTTCATAGTCATCCGCATCGACAGGGTAAATTCCCGCAAAAACCATAGGCTTGACATCTTCAAATCCTGAAATCGCACTCTCACAGGGATTTTTTACATGTGTAATCGTATCCCCCACCTTAACTTCCGATGAAGCTTTAACTCCTGTTATAATATATCCCACGTCACCTACGCCCATTACGTCACGCGGATCCTGCTTAAGCTTTAATACACCTATTTCTTCGGCATTGTATTCATGCCCCGTATTTATAAATTTGACCTTATCCCCTTTACGTATGGTGCCGTTCACAATTTTTACATAAGCTATGATACCTCTGAATGAATTAAAGATCGAGTCAAAGATAAGCGCCTGTAATGGAGCGTCGGGGCTTCCTTTGGGAGCCGGGATGCGGATTACTATTTCCCGAAGGATCTCTTCAACTCCCATCCCCGTTTTTGCACTTGCCTCAATTATGTCATCCCTTTTACAGCCTACAAGATCAACGATCTGATCTTTAACCTCTTCTGGCATCGCACTGGCCATATCCATTTTATTCAGCACAGGTATTATTTCAAGGTTATGGTCAATAGCCATATAAAGGTTCGAAATTGTCTGTGCCTGAATACCCTGTGTAGCATCTATAACTAATAATGCACCTTCGCAGGAGGCAATGGAACGCGATACTTCATAAGAAAAATCTACATGCCCCGGCGTATCGATCAGATTCAGAATATATTTTTGGCTGTCATGGAAATATTCCATCTGAATTGCATGACTCTTTATTGTAATGCCTCTCTCCCGCTCCAGATCCATATCGTCAAGCACCTGTGCCTGGTATTCACGTTCGGTTATAGTATTTGTTTTCTCCAGTAACCGGTCAGCCAGTGTACTTTTGCCATGATCAATATGTGCTATAATACAGAAATTTCGGATATTACTCATTTAATGATGAGGTTGCTTTTAATAAGTGGCAAAGATATCAAAAAAAATTGCGGATTGCGGATTTTGGATTGCGGATTGAAATCCGAAACCGACAATCCGAAATCTGAAATAAAAAAGAGACAGGTTTAAGGGCCTGTCTCTGCATTTTATTATGAAGTAGATCCTACATCATTCCTGGCATTCCGCCACCCATTCCCTGTGGAGGACCTGCCGGGGCATCTTCTTTTATATCCACGATTACAGCTTCTGTAGTCAGGAACATTCCGGCAACTGAAGCAGCATTTTCGAGTGCAACGCGGACAACTTTAACCGGATCAATAACGCCGGAAGCATAAAGTTTTTCAAATTTATCAGTCTGGGCATTATATCCGTAGTCGGCTTTACCTGTTTTGACATTCTGGACAACAACAGCGCCTTCTTTACCTGCGTTTACTGCGATCTGACGCAAAGGTTCCTCAATTGCACGTTTTACAATTTCAATACCCGTTGTCTGATCTTCATTTTCACCCTTCAATCCTTCCAGGGCACTTATAGCACGTAAATAGGCAACACCACCACCTGGGACAATGCCTTCTTCAATTGCAGCGCGTGTAGCATGAAGTGAATCATCAACACGGTCCTTTTTCTCTTTCATTTCAACTTCTGAAGAAGCTCCTATATAAAGAACAGCAACACCACCTGCCAATTTAGCCAGACGTTCCTGTAATTTTTCCTTGTCATAATCTGAAGTGGTTGTTGTCATCTGCTGTTTTATCTGGCCAACACGTGCTTTGATCATATCCTTGTCGCCTGCTCCGTTTACAATTGTAGTGTTTTCCTTGTTAACAGTAACTTTCTCAGCGGTACCAAGCATCTCAAGGGTAGTATGTTCAAGCTTCAGACCTTTTTCTTCCGATATAACGGTCCCGCCTGTCAGTATTGCGATGTCTTCAAGCATCTCTTTTCTTCTGTCACCAAATCCAGGAGCTTTAACTGCACATACTCTCAGTGAACCGCGCAAACGGTTAACAACAAGAGTTGCAAGAGCCTCACCTTCAACATCTTCTGAGATAATTAAAAGGGGACGTCCAGTCTGAGCTGTAGCTTCGAGTACAGGTAGCATATCTTTCATTGTGGAAACCTTCTTATCATAAATAAGGATATATGGATTCTCCATATCAGCTTCCATCTTTTCTGCATTGGTTACAAAATATGCTGAAATATATCCGCGGTCGAATTGCATACCTTCAACAACCTCAACTGATGTTGTGGTTCCTTTGGATTCCTCAACTGTTATGACTCCTTCTTTATGAACTTTCCCCATAGCCTCAGCAATGAGCTTACCAATTTCCTGATCATCATTGGCAGCAATCCTGGCTACCTGTTCAATCTTGCTCAGATCATCGCCAATTACCTTAGCCTGTGATTTTAAATGCGCTATAACTTTTTCAACTGCCTTGTCTATACCTCTTTTAATATCCATCGGGTTTGCACCTGCCGTAATATTCTTAAGACCTACATTAATTATTGACTGCGCAAGTACGGTGGCTGTTGTTGTTCCATCACCGGCTATGTCTCCGGTTTTTGATGCTACCTCCTTAACCATTTGAGCGCCCATGTTTCTATAAGGGTCGGAAAGTTCGATATCCTTTGCAACAGTTACTCCATCTTTCGTGATCTGTGGAGCGCCATATTTTTTCTCAAGAACAACATGACGACCTTTTGGTCCGAGTGTTACTTTTACTGCATCAGCCAGCTGATCAACGCCTTCTTTAAGAAGTGCACGTGCATCGATATTGAATTTAATCTCTTTTGCCATATCATTATGTTTTTAAAAGTTTCCTAAAATTAAGCTATAAAAAGGATATCTGTCTGTGAAACAAGGAGATAATCATCTCCATCGATTGTCAGTTCCTGTCCTGCATATTTACCGTAAAGAACAACATCCCCTTTCTTTACTTCCATCTCTTCATCTTTTTTTGCTGCGCCAACAAGAATTACTTTGCCCTGGCGGGGTTTTTCCTTTGCGGAATCAGGGATGATTATTCCACTTGCAGTTTTTTCTTCAGCTTCATTAGGTTTCACAAGAACCTTTCCGGCTAAAATTTTTCCTTTTAATTGTGCCATTTTATATAGTTTTAAAGTTAAACATCATTTTCCGACTTCCTTTTTGATCATAATCCATGCCAAATAGGAAAAAATGTCATTTTGTGTATTATAGCAAAAAAAAAGCATCAGTATGTGACAAACTGACACTCTTATAATGTATTTCTTATTATTCGGTCAAACTATTTTGCCGGTTTTTTCTCACCTCCTGCTGGAGTGCCAGATGCCGGAGGAACAGCTGTCGGAAGGGTCGGTATTGCATTCGGATCAACAGTATTCTTTATTTGTTCTTCAATTCTGGAACGTCCCGATACAGTCCCACGCGGTATACTAGCCGTAGCTACAACACAAAGGATAAGAATAGCAGCAGCCAGTGTCCAGGTTGACTTCTCCAGGAAATCTGCAGTTTTGCGTATTCCCATAGATTGACCGGCTGACGTAAAATTAGCAGCCAGACCACCCCCCTTTGAATTCTGTACAAGTACAATCAATACCTGTAAAATGCACGCAATTATTATTAATATTGAAACAAAAATATAAATTCCCATCTGTTCACTTTTTTATATATTCCTTAACTTTTTCAATTTGAGATGCAAAGTAACTGCTTTTTTCCGGAAACTTCAAACTTAATTTTTCATAAATATCTATTGCCTTAGAGTAATATTCCTGACAGACATAAATTTTTGCAAGAGTTTCCGTAACCAGACCAACTTCCTCCTCGACAGAGGGCCCTGACTTATCTTCATCAGGGAGAAGCGGTTTGTCTTTTTGCGCTTCAATCCTTGGATTGGCAATAATGAATTTATCTATAAGCTCTGCCTGACGAAGCTTTTTTGAACTTTTATCAGTCCAATTGCTTATATCTGATTCATCCTCTGAAGATAAAGGTTTTCTGTCTTCATCAAGATCAAGGTCGAGTTCCAGGAGATCTGAATGCTCCGCAAAAGAAAAGCCGGGATCCATAAAGAAAACCCTCTCCTCCTTCGATTCATTCTCCTCTTCCTGAAGAAATATTACTCCGGCCGGTTCAAGAACATCAGGTTCTGTGGCAATCATTACTGAATGACTGGAATCCTGATCAGAAGAATCCTGATTTTCTTTCATTTCAGATTCATTTAAATCTTTTTCAATTTCATGAATCATGAGCTCACTGTTCTTTGCCGTTTCAATCACAGTTTGCTGAGTATCTGAAACAACTTCCTGCCTGAATTCACTCTCTCGTACGTTCCTGTTCACCCCGGTCTGAGTATCTGAAACTACTTCCTGCTTGATTTCACTTTTCTCTGCTTCCTTGTTTATCTCAGTTTTAGAAATGGTACTCGCTTTAAGCAGCCAGTATAAAACTTCACGGTCGCCGACATGAATAGCAGAACTCTTAAGCTGGTTTTCAAATTTTACGTCACCATTGTTATACAAACTTTTTAATAACAGCAAGTGAGCGCTCTGGCAATATGGGAAGATATTAATAAGTTCATAAACCTCCCCGATCATTTGTCGGTTGACAGGGACAGTATCTTCAATCATATTCAGAAAGTCATTCCGGTTCATTGCTGCTACCAGTTTACAAACGCCTGATTGAAAATATCTTCAACAAGCATATCAATTATTTGAGTCGAAAGGGTCGATTCAACTGCACTAAGATCCTGATTGCTGTTATAATCCTCATATCTTGAAAAAGATTGTTCGAAACTAAGAGTCGGGTCAACAACATTGGTAAACTTCACTTTGACGGTAATTGTAAATCTGTTCGTAGCAGCCAGTGCATCAGCGCCTACGGTCAGTGGCTTGGTATTGTAATCAGTAATTTCCCCTTCGAAATTGGCATCTCCGATGGAAGTGATGTATTTCAGGTTAGTCTGCCCTTTGCATTTATCTATAAGGGCATCGGTCAAAGACTGGCTGAGCCCCGGCTGAACAATAGGAGCCCTGTTCTGAAAATATGCTATACTGAAAGTCTTTAAGCCGCTTGTACTCGCCCCTGTAAATGAGTAAGTTACTTTACAACCATAAATGAGAGCAACCAGTGCAATCAGGGTAAAAACCGTAAATCTTAATGTAATGTATCTCAAAGTATCTTTATGATTCGATTCCATACTCTTTAATCTTTCTGTAAAGGGTCCGTTCTGAAATACCGAGTTCGCTTGCTGCCATTTTCCTTTTTCCATTGTACTTTTCCAGCGCTTTCTTAATCATTTCCACTTCTTTATCGGCAAGCGAAAGCGATTCCTCAATTATTTCTTCCGTATCCTGTATATTGTTAATAGTCTTATGTGGCTGGAAGTCAGCTGATGATTGATTTTCCGGCTCATTATGCGCGGGGGCTTCTTCCTTTGCCTCTCTGAACAGATTCTTTATAGCGCGGGAATTATCCTGGTAGGCAATGTCGATCTCTCCGCGCCTTATCAGATCAAAAACAAGCTTTTTAAGATCGTTCATATCACTCTTCATCTCAAAAAGGATCTTGTACAGGATCTCTCTTTCGGAAGCAAATGATTTTTCGTCTTCTCTTTTTATTATAGCCGGCAGCTTGACTCCGCCATAATCTGGAAGATAGGTGCGAAGATTTACAGAATTGATTTCCCTTTCATTTTCAATTATGGATATCTGCTCAGTTATATTCTTAAGCTGCCTCACATTTCCGGGCCACGAGTAATTAAGAAGCATATTCTTAGCGTCAGAATCGAGTCTGATAGCTGGCATCCTGTATTTTTCAGCAAAATCGACGGCAAATTTCCTGAACAGCAGGAATATATCTTCACCTCTTTCCCTTAAAGCCGGAACTTTTATCGGTACGGTATTGAGCCGGTAAAAGAGATCCTCCCTGAATTTGCCATTATCAATCGCCCTGGGTACTTCTACATTACTTGCAGCAATGACTCTTACATTTGTCTTTTGAACTTTCGAGGACCCTACCCTTATAAATTCACCTGCCTCCAGCACCCTTAACAACCGTACCTGGGTCGATAAGGGCAACTCTGCCACTTCGTCCAGAAAAATTGTGCCCCCGTCAGCAACTTCAAAATAGCCTTTTCTGCTATCTGAAGCTCCCGTAAATGAGCCTTTCTCATGGCCGAAAAGTTCAGAATCTATCGTACCCTCGGGTATTGCACCGCAGTTCACTGCTATATATTGACCATGTTTCCTGGTGCTGTAACTATGAATAACCTGCGGAAAAATTTCTTTTCCGGTTCCGCTCTCCCCGGTAATAAGTACGGAAAGATCTGTCGGAGCTACCTGCACTGCGATGTCGATAGCTCTGTTAAGTCCCTCATAATTACCAATAATTCCAAACCTTTGTTTAATATTTTGCAGATCTTTCATTTCCGTTTTTACAATGGTGCGAATTTAAGGTTTTTTTAAAACATTGGGAAATGCATTTTTCGTAAATTCGCAACATGAACAGGGAACCTCATCTTCATTTTGCCGGAATTATACCTGCCCGCTATGCATCTTCACGGTTTCCGGGTAAGCCTCTGGTCCTGATCGGAGGCAAGCCAATGATACAAAGGGTCTATGAACAGTCTCGTAAATCTCTTGAGAATGTCTGGGTTGCTACGGATGATAAAAGGATCTCCGATGTTGTACTGAAGTTTGGGGGTAAAGCAATTATGACCTCTCCTGATCATCCAAGCGGGACAGACCGGTGTGCTGAAGCTGTGACCAGGATAAGCCTCGAAACTGGTAAGAAGATCGATATTGTAATCAATATACAGGGCGATGAACCATTTATCAGGCCTGAACAGATCACTCTTCTTACCGAATGTTTCAGGGACGAGAGTGTCGAAATAGCTACTCTGGTGCGGAAAGTGGAACCCGGCGAGGATGTCTTTAACCCAAACCAGCCAAAAGTAATTATAGACTTAAAGGGTGATGCAATCTATTTCAGCAGGGCACCAATACCTTATGTAAGAGATTGCGAAAAAAGTGACTGGTCGAGAAATCATGTTTTTTATAAACATCCCGGCCTATATGCTTACAGGAGTGAAACACTTAAAAAAATAACATTGTTACCACGCAGTCCTCTGGAAATGACCGAATCACTTGAGCAGAACAGATGGATCGAGAATTGCTACAAAATAAGAACGGCAATTACGGACTGGGAGAGTATAGGTATTGATACTCCGGATGATCTGGAGAAGGCAAAATTACTTTTAGATCACTTTTTTTAAATAATTACTATCTTTAGCACAATATTTGAGGGAGTTATTCAAAACCTGATCTATGAGGAGAAGTTTACTCATTATCTTCTTAACATTATTCACCTTAAACCTTCTCGGCCAGAAGGACACTATCAATGTTGCCGGATCTCTTGCTCAAAGGGATTATTCAAGGGAAGCAAATAACGTTAGTGTGACTATCTACCCGGTACCGGTAAGAGATAATAGCTTTACAATAAAAACCGACAGGTATATATCATCAGTGAAGGTTACAAATATCATTGGTCAGGATATTTTCAGATTTCGATATACCGACCCACAGCAACTTATCAAGATCTCTCTCGAAAATCCCAAAAGGGGAATCTATCTGGTAACTGTCATATTCAGTGACGGACTCAGAGTTGTTAAAAAAATAATGGTCGAACAATCCGAGTAAAGCATTATTCAGAACTTAAGTGATTTACTGATCGTTTTATTCAGGGTTTAATAAACAATCCCAATTAATTTTTGTTTAGTCCATCAGGGAGTGATATAATAGTTAAAATTATTATAGTATATATATATGGAAGACGGGGTAAACGTATTCTCAATAAAGGATCTGGAAAATTTCTCGGGTATTAAAGCACACACAATCAGGATTTGGGAAAAAAGGTACAAAATACTTGAGCCCGATAGAACCGACTCAAATATAAGAACTTACAGCGAATCAGAACTCAAAAAAATCCTTAATGTGGCTTACCTCAACCGGAATGGATTAAAAATATCCAAGATCGCCAGGCTGGATGAGGACGAGCTTCCCCAGCAGGTAATGACTGTAAGCAGTAAACATGATGATCTGGATCAGAATTTTCAACCGGGAAAGATTCTTATGTCAGCAATCCGGTTTAATGAAGCTTCATTCAAAGATGCTCTGGCACCGTACATTAAACACCAGGGTATTGAAAATGCCTATTCTCATTATCTCTACCCTCTTCTTGAAAAAGCCAGGATCCTGTGGCAAACAGGCAGCCTGTCAAGAGCACAGGAACAATTTGTCAGAAATACTATAAAACAAATAATAATAATAGAAGATAACTTACTTAAACCTGTTTCAGGCAAATTAAAGCCTGCGGTTGCAATGATTAACACCTCTGACAATCTTACCGATAATAATTTCCTTTTTTATAAGTACGCGCTTAAGAAGCGGGGATTTGATGTGATCTTCACCGGAGGAATTCTTCCTGCTTCGGAGGTGATTGAGATCCATAAAATCAAACCATTTGAATACCTGGTGGTAAACTCAAGTGCATTTGATTTTGCTGAAAAAAAGATCGGGTATTTCAACAGTATAGGAAAATCACTGATGATTAAAAAGATCATTCTGACCGATTCTCCTGAAGAGTTTGCCACTAAAAAATCATACGAAAAGCTATTAATAACCAGAAACCCGGCTAATTTTATAAAAGCTGTCGAGTCTATCCTTTAGTTTTATCATTTCTGGAATTATAAAATAAGTTCTATCTCAACAACCTCATATCCATGCCGTTATCCTTTTCTCATTTTGAGAAAATACTCTTCCTCCCTGGAAAGATCAACGTTTGGAACATTGACCTTTATATCTGAAATCTGTTTCAGCACCCTCTCAGCAAAGGAAATCCTCTTGTTTTTCGAATTAGTATTAAAGCGATGGTTAAAAGCTTTGGTTATTCTGACAACCTCTTTCCAGGTATCGAATGTATTACTTTCAAGATAGCATCGCACAAATGATTCCCATATATAGTTTATTGCCGAGGTTGATGGATGCAGCATATCATCGTTATAGAACCGGTAATCGCGCAGATCGTCCATAACCAGCTCATATGCTGGAAAGTACATGGGACCCACATCGTGCTTCAGCAGCTCCTCAACTGCCACAAAGAGTATTGATTTGCTTACCTGGTTTCCATGAGCTCCATCCTTCCAGTGCCTGACCGGACTTATTGTAAAAACAACCTGCAATTGTGGGAACAACGAATGCAGTTTGTCAAGCTGTTCATTCCATAAGGCGACTATTTCATTTACCGACAGCATTTTGGATTCAAATTGCTCAGAAGGTATTTTATGGCAGTTTGATACTATCAGATCTGATTTCTTCAACTTATAAACCCTTGCTGTACCAAGAGTTACGAATAAGAACCGGGCACCCCTGAGAAAATCCAGTGCCTCTTTCGACCTTCTGTTTATCTTTTCAAGCACAGATGAGGGATCGTCAGATGAAAAATCTGTATAGTGATAAAAGCTGAGCCATGTACCATCATAAAAATGAAGATCTTCGAGGAAAAACTCTTTTCCCCTTGTAATTGTATCAAGTGTGTTGCAGACTGAAACAGGGTTAAACACTGCACCGGCAGGGTTTATCATCACCGGCATATGACCAAGCATCATCTGAGAACCAATTGCAGAGGCGAAGCATGAGCCAATGAACATCACCTGATCGTTGTAGGTGATCTTATCCTTTGAAGGTTCAATAGAAAAGACAGTTCTGAATTCCATATTCCCTGATCTTTACCGACATTAATTCATTTTGTTTATCCAGCTCATTATATATTTAAATACATCCTCTTTGAATAGTTCATTGTGCAATTCATGATAGCCACCATCCCAAATTTTAAGTTGAACAAGATTCGATTTTCCGGCAAACTCCCTGCTGCCCTCCGGAGAAGTAATCATATCATCGCTCCCATGCAGAAGAAGAACAGGAATGTTTAGTTCAGAAGCATGTGCAAGTGAATATTTCGCAGCTGTCATAGCTCCATCGAAAACGCCGACAGAAATTTTATCATGAACCATAGGATCACTCCTGTATTTCTCAACAACGGACTTATCGTGAGATATATGGTTTGCATTAAGTCCCGAAGGCTGGATAAGCCCTGGCATAATGTTTTTCATAATAGATGCCATTAATGTCTTGGTTTTTGGCGGTTCGAAGGAAAGCCGGAGCCATGGTGATGTGACAATTGCACCTTTTATCTTAGGCTTTTTACGCAAAATATAATCAAGAACTATGCCTCCACCCAGGCTATGACCATACAAGTAAACAGGGCACCCGGGGAAAGTATGATGACATGTCTTTAATAGTATATCGATCATCTCTTCGGGAAGGGAATAATTTTTTATATTACCTCTTTTCCCTTGCGAGCGACCATGACCCGGAAGATCCACACCAATAAAACCTATACCTTCTTTGTTAAATAAGCCAGCCCAGAAAAGGTATCTTTTAACATGCTCTCCAAGACCGTGAACCAGAATTATCACTGCCCTCGTAGCTTCACCCGGGCTTTTTATCATCCCATTCAATATCTGTCCACTTCTTAGCTTTATATTGAATTCCATAACTAATTTTTTACTAAAAGTACAAAAGTTGGACAAATATTATATGCTCTTGCCGGATTTAACATGGGCAGAAATTTAATTTATCCTTAATCGAACCTTAACCCCTTCTTAATCCTTCCATTTTTAGTATGGTTTACATTTGTACAAGAGTAGAGTTTAACCTTTAATTTCAATTTTTTAGTGACGAATAAAGTCGGACAAAAAAAGATAAATATTCAAATATTCAATTTATATAGCATTTAGAATAATTTATCAAAGTTCAATATATATAACTGCAAATCATACTTATACAAATGTTCTTTATTTATAACCCCGGTAGTTTTTAAAGAGTTTAAGATATTAAGATTTGGATTTCTTTTATTATCTGTATAAATTTGTTTCAACAATAAAATTAATAGCTATGACACAGTTTGAATTCAACAACAGCCTGATAGAAATGAAGACGAATCTTCAAAGATTTGCGATGAGCCTCACCTCTGACCGTGACAGCGCGCTGGATCTGGTTCAGGATACTTACCTGAAAGCTATTACTTATAAAGATAAATTTGTTGATTATACCAACCTTAAGGCATGGGTATTTACAATAATGAAAAACACATTTATAAATAACTACAGACGAAATGTGAAAGAGAATACCATTATTGACGGTACGCAGGATCTCTATTATATAAACCAGCCACACGATAAAGGGTTTATCTCCCCTGAGTCGAAGTACGCCGAGGATGAAATTGAAAATGCTATTGATTCCTTAAGCGATGAATTCAGGATCCCGTTCCGGATGCATATTCAGGGTTTCAAGTATAAAGAGATCGCCGATGATCTTGGACTTAAAATAGGGACTGTTAAAAGCAGGATCTTTTTTACCAGGCAGAAATTGATGCTGATGCTTAAAGATTATTCAAGATAACAATGACTTTTAGAAAGTAGAATGTTAGTTAGTTGGATCGGGTAAATTAGGGTTAAAAAAAGACTGAGCAATTCAGTCTTTTTTTATTACCCTTATGATCACCCCTGTTAATACGAATGCCAGAAATAATCCTGAAGCAATCCATGCCCACAAGTTTGTTATTTTCGATTCAGCCCACATGTCGTACTGCTCAGTCATGAAGTAGTCAGCCTTAACGGGCCAAAGCAATACATGGCTGCTGTCAATGAAACCGTTTGTCCCAAGGAGTTTCCCGGGCATCACAATTCTTACGGAATAATCACTGAAATTGGATGAAATTTCTTTTGTGACTACAGAAAGGGCAGAATCCGCTTCAATTTTGTATTTCAGAGCATTCGCCTCACCTATAAACTGTCTGAGCAGGATACCATTCTTCCATAGACTATCTAATTGCTTATCATTTTTCTCAATGATCCCGACGAACTCATCCTCCCTCGATTTTAAAGATTGATAAGTCATCTCATTATCAGCTTTCCCTGTTGTGAGCCTCGAAAACTCACCTATCCATTCCGAAACAAGGTTCCTTTCTGTCCATTTATCTGTTTTTTGTCTGATGGATTCATTTAAAGCCTTGTATTTAAGGCTATCGGAACTATTTTCTTTACTGCTTTTAAGTTCATCGGGAGAATAAAAATACTGCAGCTCTTCTTTGTTAAGAAAATCATTGACAGGGTAGCCAAAAGACAAGATCTTGTCAATTTTCTCTGAAAATCTGAATTCGGTATTGAACCATTTGAACTTTTTCCTAAACTCAGCATGTCTTGAAAACTCTCTGTTTGAGCTCGAATCTGATTTGTAAGCCAGGTTGATCTCATTAACACTTTTAAATAGTTTTTCAGCCCGTCTTATCCAGATCGTATCACCTTTTTTATCTATTTCACAGGAATCCTTTACAGCCCAGGTGCTGTCAAGAGGCAGCTGAATTTCGGATAGTTTAAATCTTTTTGCAGCATCGCCTTCGATACTTTTCATAAAAATCCTGCGAGTAATGGATCCGTCGGGATGAACAAAGTCAGTGACAACTGTATCAGGCTCATTACACGATACAATAAGCATCAGGATCGATGACAGGACCAGTTTAAGTGATCTTTTTTTCATGTTTTCAGAGATTAATTTTTGAATGAGTGCTTTCTATCAGCTTCTTCTCGATCATTTTTTTAAGCTCAGGATCCGATTCGATTAGATTTTCAAGATCCTTATATTTAACCTGAAGTTCATTTACTGCTTCGATAAGCTCCATCATCTGCTTTTCGGATATCGTAATTGTTTTTGAGGGAAATAACCTTCCTGAATTCCTGTACGACATCAGGATCTTTTCGATTTCACCCGAGGGTGCCAATGTATTTCCACTGTCAGTGACAATTGTTTGCCGGCTTATGAAATCAATCCTTTTCAGTATTATTGCCTGCTGATAAACAAATATCAGAACAAGACCTACTGCCGCGGCTATCAGACTCCGTCTTACCCATCCGATATAAACCCATCTGAACAGGAAATCAACTAATTGTGAAAGGCTCAGCCTGGCATTTTGAGTTCCTGATATTCTTTTAATTACCTCTTTTTCAATATCTTCAAGCGAACCTGGGACAGGTCTTGACTCCTTCAGAAGTTTAATAATTCTATTGTATTTCTCGCTTTCCGGTTTCATTGCTATAAATATTTTTCGATCTTCTCAGAAATGCTCTTCCTTGCATGGTAAAGGTTTGCTTTAACTGTCGATTTGCTCATACCTGTAATTTCAGATACTTCGTCATTGGACATCCCTTCGAGGTCGGAGAGGACAAAAACTGCCTTCTGTTTGGAGCTCAATCGATCGGTCAGGATCCTGATTATCTTTGAAGTCTCATCATTCTCAAGTGAGCCTGAAGGTTCTTGCGATATTCTGTTCGCAATCAGTTCCCATGTATGATCATCTGTAATAAACTCGGGATTCCTTTTCCGTTTTCTCAGATGATCGTAACATTTGTTAACGACGATTCTGTAAATCCAGATCTTAAATACTCCGGCAGATTTGATCGTCTTAAGCTTTTGCCACATAGTTACCATTGTGTCCTGCACAACATCTCTGGCTTCATCCTCATTACCCAGCATCCTGAATGCCACTGAGTATGTAAACGGGGATGTGACCTCAACAAGTTTTCTGAAATTGTTAAAATTCCCTCCCCTGCACTCTTCTATGAGTTTTATATCTATCAAAATTCTTATTGAATTGTAATATAAAGACGTCAAATTAACAGCAAGGTAAAAAACATGTTGTAAATTTATTAAAGAATTGGTTCTATTCTGAAATCCCTTTGTGAACCAAAATGTGTCCCGATAGCTATCGGCGCTTAAATAAAGAATTCATTTAACGATTTATCCGTTATGCAAAAAATAATTACAATAACCACTGACAAACAGAATGGCCTTTATGATATAACCAATGAAGTTGTGTCTGTAATCAGATTGAGCAAGGTCAAAACAGGTATCGCCTCGGTTTATGCACGGGGGTCAACTGCTGCAATTATGATACAGGAGAACTGGGACCAGTCGGTTCAGAATGATGTGATCACTCTTCTCAAAAAAATGATCCCGTCTGGTATTTGGGAGCATGATCACCAGGATAATAACGGGGATGCACATTTAAAGGCAGGAATGGTCGGTGCTTCCCAGACCATTCCCATAATTGACTATAATCCGGGCTTATCAACCTGGCAAAATATCTTTTTTTGTGAATTTGACGGTCCCCGCGAGAAGCGCGAAATTGTCGTAACTGTTTTAGCCGACAGTTAATATATAGTCAGCTCCCGGGCTTTATTACCGTTGTTACATTTCGCATGAAAGGTTCATATTTCCTTCTTTCAACCGGAGATCCCTTGAATAGCTTGTTGAACTCTTCCCTGGTCAGATTAAGCCATTCGTCCCGTTTTAAGTACTTCAATGCATCGGGAAGTTCAAATTCTGCTGTTTTATGAGGTTTCGCATTTTTATTCCAGGGACAAACTTCCTGGCATCTGTCACAGCCATATACCCTTCCGCCAATTTTTGGGATTATCTCTTCAGGAATTGCCCCACGGTTTTCGATAGTAAGGTTGGCAATACATTTTCTTGCATCAATTGTACCATCCTCATTTATAGCATGTGTCGGACATTGATCAATGCACATCGTGCAATTTCCGCACCTGTTTTTCTCAAAAGGTCCGTCATAATCAAGTTCAGCATTGAGTATAATTGTCCCTATAAAGAAGAATGAACCTATTTTACTGTTTATAACGATAGAATGCCGTCCCTGCCATCCTAACCCTGCTTCAACCGCCCAGGCTTTCTCTAACAAGGGCCCGGAATCAACAAGGCACCTGCCATCAGCACCCGGCCTCAAATCTCTGATGAATTCAAGGATCATCTCAAGCTTCTTCGTTATAACATCGTGATAATTAGTTCCATATGCATACCTTGAAATAACAGGCACATCTGGTTCTTCCTGTTTATTGTTTGTATAATAATTAAGTCCGGTTACAATGACTGACTTTGCTCCCGGAACAAGCGATTCCGGATTAATTCTCTTTTCAATATTACGTGCCAGGTAGCCCATATCACCATTCATGCCTTTGGCACACCAAGTTTTTAAAACATTTTCACGTTCCAAAAGTGGCCGGGATGGAGCAATACCACATAGATCAAAGCCAAGGTCAATAGCTTTTTGCTTTATTTGGATTGAGAGTGTATTTTTTCCGGAAACAGTCATCTGTATATTAATCTATAGAAATCCCAGTTCCAGCTTTGCCTCGTCGCTAAGCATATTTTTATCCCAAGGAGGATTGAATGTCAGCTTAAGATCACAGTCTTTAACACCTTTTGTTCCGCCCACCTTATATTTTACCTCTTCCAGAAGCTCTTCGACCATAGGGCAATTAGGCGCTGTCAGAGTCATGACTATATGTGCAACATGATCATCATCAACATTGATCTCATAGATCAGGCCCAGATCATATATATTCACTGGTATTTCAGGATCATATACACTTTTCAGTACCTCTCCAATCCTGGTTTCAATTTCCAGTTGTTCAGTCGGATCCATTTAGTAATCTTATTTATTTTTTGCATTAAAAGCCATTGCATACAGTTTCATCTGACGTACCATCGAAAGCAAGCCGTTGGAACGTGTTGGCGAGAGATTTTGACGCAGTCCGATCTTATCAATGAAATATAGATCGGTCGAAATAATCTCTTCGGGTGACCGGCCCGACAGTACTTTTATCAGAAGAGCCACAATACCTCGTGTTATTATTGCATCGCTGTCGGCGGTGAATGTGATCAGTTTACCATCATAATCAGGGTGAAGCCAAACCTTCGACTGGCAGCCCTCGATGAGAAAATCCTTCACTTTGAATTTTGGATCAATAACGGGTAGTTCTTTCCCCAGATCGATAAGCAGATTGTACTTGTCCATCCAGTCGTCGAAAAGTGAAAATTCTTCAACAATATTATCCTGTACTTCTTTATTGGTCATTATTTTAATCAATCAAACAAACATGCTTTTCACCTTTTCAATTCCATCAGCGAGTTTATCAATCTCTTCTTTTGTATTATAAAAGCAGAGTGATGCCCTTACCGTTCCATCTATACCATACCGGTCCATTACCGGCTGGGCACAATGAGTCCCGGTCCTGACAGCTATTCCCATCTTATCAAGAATCATACCTGTGTCATACTGGTGTATATCTTTAATATGAAACGAGATTGTAGAGATCTTACTGTCAGCAGTGCCAAAAATTTTTACTCCATCAATGGAAGAAATTCGCCCGGTTGCATATGAAAGAAGTTCATTTTCCCTTAATGCTATATCTTCCCTTCCTAAACTCAGTACATAATCCAGTGCCCGGGCCAAACCTATAGCAGCAGGATAGTTCATAGTACCGGCTTCAAATTTAAATGGCAGCTCATTATAGGTGGTCTTTTCAAATGTAACTTTATCTACCATATCGCCTCCTCCCTGGAAAGGATCCAGTTCCGAAAGCCATTTCTCCTTACCATACAAAACTCCTATCCCGCCGGGGCCATAGATTTTATGTCCTGAAAATGCATAGAAGTCACAATCCAGTTCCTGCATATCGACAATACCATGCTGAATACCCTGGGCGCCATCAATAAAAACCGGTATACCTTCTGAATGAGCGGCAGCAATGATCTCTTTTAACGGCAGGATTGTTCCCAGTGCATTGGATGCCTGAGTTACGCTTACCAGTCTGGTCCTCGGAGAAAGCAGTTTATAATATTCTTCCAGTATAACCTCACCCTTATCATTTATTGGGATAACTCTCAGGACAGCCCCTTTTCTGTTGCACATCATCTGCCATGGAACGATGTTGGCGTGATGTTCCAGACGGCTGAGGATAATCTCATCGCCTTTCCTAATATAACGTTCGCCGAAAGAGAAAGCAATGCCGTTGATTGAACCGGTTGTTCCGGATGTGAAGATAATCTCCTCTCTTTTGGCCGCATTTATGAATGATCTTACCTTTTCCCTTGAATTTTCATAAGCTTCGGATGACATATCGCTCAAAAAGTGCACCCCCCGGTGTATATTGCCATTGTACGATACATACACTTCATTAACGGCATCCAGCACACACTGTGGTTTTTGGGTAGTTGCTCCATTATCAAAATAAACCAGCGGTTTGTTGTAAACTTTCCTGCTAAGAATTGGAAAATCAGCTCTTATTTCAGAAATATCTTTCATTAATATCAGATTATCCGCACTTTACCATGCAGCTGGCACACCTCGAAAGTTCTCCTTTTAATCGTTGCATTACCAGGTTATCCATCCTTTCCCGAAGCGGTTCAACCTTAATATTCTGGATCACTTCATGAGCAAACCCGAACATCAGCATAAGTCTTGCTTCACGCTTGTTTATACCACGTGACTGAAGATAGAACAATGCATTATCGTCGATCTGCCCGA
The DNA here is from genome assembly GCA_963791065.1 of uncultured Bacteroidales bacterium. Taxonomy (GTDB): domain Bacteria; phylum Bacteroidota; class Bacteroidia; order Bacteroidales; family VadinHA17; genus LD21. The sequence goes on along the minus strand of CAWBQN010000018.1, from coordinate 200,139 downwards.
TTGTTGCACCGTGACTGCATTTTACGTCATCAGCAAAAATCTCAAGTTGTGGTTTAGTATCCATTTTTGCATCGTCGGTAAGCAGTATATTGTTATTCTTCTGGTATGCCAGTGTCCCCTGTGCACCGGGACGTACAAGGATCCGGCCATTAAAGGCTCCTGATGACATATCGTCGAGAACCCCTTTAAATAACTGATTGCTTGTGCAGTTAGGAGCCGCATGTTCGACATTCACAAAATTATCTATATGTTGCCATTTATCAGCAAGGAATAAGCCATAGGAGTAGCTCTCTGCCCCTTCACCGCCAAGGTAATGATATGTGTTGTTGCGTATCAGACCTCCATGGAGAGTGATATTATTCGATGAGGTAACACTGTTCCTGTCCTGATAGATAAAGGTGTTTGTTATTTTACACGCATTATTATGTTCATTCTGTACTCTGATAATGTCAAAATGAGCGTTTTCACCTACATATACCTCGGTAACAGCATTCGTGAGAAATTTCTGTGGTGATAGTGTGTGGTCGCAGATAATGATGGAAAATGTAGAATTTTTTTCGGCAATTATCAGATTCCTGTGCTGATTGAACACATCGCTGGAAGACTGAACCAGATTGACAACCTGTACCGGCCGGTTCAGGGTCACACCTTCCGGAACATATACGAAAACACCGTCAGAAGCCATTGCCGTATTGAGATGAATAAGGCCATCCGTTTCACTCTTTGCATACTTGCCAAAATGCTGTTCAAACTTATCTGCAAACCGTATAGCCGCTTCGTTAAGACTGCCGATCCATATACCATTTGGCAGTTCACGAAGCTTCCCGTTTATTGTCGGGTAAAAACCGTTCAACAAAACAATACCATAGGCATCAAGATCAGTTACCTCACAGCGGAACTTCTCAGCTTCAACAAAATCTGCTGCAACAGGCATGAAGTAACTATCGTAGTCATGATCAAAAAAGGTGTTAAGATTAGTATATTTATAAGCCTCATTCTTCTTTGAGGGGATTCCAAGCTCACTGAATTTACTGTAAGCAGCTGCCCTGAAAGTATTGAAGAACGGTGAGGATATACCGGAAATCTTATTGATATTATCCTTATAAAGTCCGAGGTACTTTTCTGTTATTTCAGTTATTTCATTCATGCTACATTGTTTTCAATCTCTTTTTTGATCCAGTCGTACCCTTTTTCTTCAAGTTCATAGGCGAGTTCTTTCCCGGCTGTTTTTACTATTCTGCCATCATAAAGAACATGGACCACATCAGGAATTATATAATCGAGAAGTCTCTGATAATGTGTAATCACAATGAATGAATTATCCGGATGCTTTAGCCTGTTTACTCCGTTGGCGACTATACGCAAGGCATCGATATCAAGTCCGGAATCGGTTTCATCGAGAATAGCAAGTCTTGGATCCAGCATCGCCATCTGGAAGATCTCATTCTTTTTCTTTTCTCCCCCGGAAAAACCTTCATTTACTGACCTGTTGGCGAGCTTTGAATCGATCTCGACCAGCTCTTTCTTGTCACGCATCATCTTGAGAAAATCCGAAGCTGAGAGAGGTTCCAGACCTTTATATTTGCGTTGTTCATTAACGGCTGTTTTCATGAAGTTCACCATGCTCACTCCCGGAATTTCTATGGGATACTGGAATCCGAGGAATATTCCTTCTTTTGCCCGGTCCTCAGGAGCCATCTCCAGCAAATTTTTCCCTAAATAAGTGATCGATCCTTCGGTTATTTCCAGAAATTCCTGTCCGGCGAGAGCTGCAGCAAGAGTGCTTTTGCCTGATCCGTTTGGACCCATAATAGCATGGATCTCTCCCGGTTTAACTTCAAGACTTATTCCTTTTAAAATGCTTTTACCACCAATTGAGGCTTTTAAATTCTTAATGATCAACATGATAAATATAGATTGTGAGAAATTATTATTCTAGCCGACACTGCCCTCGAGGCTTATCTGGAGCAACTTCTGGGCTTCAACAGCAAATTCCATCGGCAGCTTATTTATTACCTCCCGTGCATACCCGTTAACTATAAGGCCTATCGCATCTTCGGTTGAAATTCCTCTCTGGTTGCAATAAAAAATCTGATCCTCCCCTATTTTGGATGTCGTTGCTTCGTGTTCCACTATTGCGGACTGGTTATCAACTTCGAGGTAGGGGAAGGTATGGGCACCGCACTTATCACCAAGCAACAGGGAATCGCACTGAGAATAATTCCTCGCATTTGTGGCATTCTTCAGAACTTTTACCAGCCCCCTGTAACTATTCTGACCCCTTCCGGCAGAAATACCTTTTGAGACAACGGTGCTTTTCGTGTTTTTCCCGATATGAGTCATTTTTGTCCCGGTATCAGCCTGCTGGTGATTGTTAGTCACAGCAACTGAATAAAATTCTCCTGTGGAATTATCCCCGCGCAAAATACACGACGGATATTTCCAGGTAATAGCTGATCCTGTTTCAATCTGGGTCCAGGAAATTTTTGAATTTTCGCCCTTGCACATTCCTCTCTTCGTCACGAAATTATAGACTCCGCCATTCCCATCCTTATCGCCGGGATACCAGTTTTGAACAGTGGAGTATTTCACTTCAGCATTTTTTTCCGCTACAATTTCCACAATCGCAGCATGAAGCTGATGCTCGTCCCTGGAGGGCGCGGTACATCCCTCGAGATAACTGACATAACTTTCTTCATCAGCGATCAGAAGTGTCCTCTCAAACTGACCAGTATTTGCAGAGTTGATCCTGAAGTATGTTGAGAGTTCCATCGGGCATCTTACTCCTTTAGGAATATAACAGAATGATCCGTCGCTGAAGACTGCCGAGTTGAGAGTTGCAAAGAAATTGTCGGTATAGGGGACAACTGATCCCATGTATCTTTTTACAAGGTCGGGATATTCTTTAACTGCATCACTGAATGAACAGAAAATGATTCCCATTTCAGCCAGTGTTTCCTTGAACGTTGTTTTGATCGATACGCTGTCAATTACTGCATCGACAGCTACGCCTGCAAGATGTTTTTGCTCTTCAAGAGGTATGCCCAGCTTATCGAATGTTTTTTTCAGTTCGGGATCTATATCATCAATGCTTTTAACATTCTTTCGCTCTTTTGGAGCAGCATAGAAAATAATTTCCTGGTAATTAATCGGAGCAATTTTAAGATTTGGCCATGTCGGCATCTTCATAGTGAGCCAATGACGATATGACTTAAGACGAAAATCGAGTAGCCAGCCGGGTTCATTTTTTTTTGCCGATATTAATCTGACCACCTCCTCGCTTAAACCTTTCGGGATCCTGTCCATTTCAATATCGGAATAGAATCCGTATTTGTACTCCCCGGTAGTTACATCACTTAATATTTTATCCTGATCTTTTTCCATAACTTTTATTATTGGATCAAACTTGCGCCCATGGGGTTGGGGTAAATAAATTAATTTTCGGGCGACTGAACCATCTTGTTTATTATTTCTTAATAACAATAATAATGCCTTACTTGTATTTAATCTAAATAAAGATACAAAAATATAAAAAAATAGGACTTGAAGAAGCATTCAACAATTTTTATCCTGCTTTTGTCATTCATCTATTCTTAATCAGATAAAAAATTATCATGACAGCTATTAACTGCCTAGCTATGGAAAACCAGGATATCCCATGGATCATTGACATCACAGTATGTCAATATTATAAAGCTATAATTTGCAGGAACCGATGAATTACGGATTCCATCGCCAGCGGATAAAACAGGCGGACCTATTTACTCTCCCTGTATTCCTTTAAAAGAGACTGAAAGATCTCCTTTACTGAGGATATTTTTGTTGCCCTGAAAGCGTTTGCACCGCAAAATGCATATCCGTTCTCAAAGTTCCCTTTCAATGCATTAATAAGAGCAACTATTATGCAATAAGGACTTTTTGATATATCACATGTCTTAATACATTTGAAAGGACATTTTTTTGGCTGTTTCTTACCTTCCCTGACTTTTTTTATAAAGTTGCTGAGGATTGCCCGTCCCGGCATTCCTACCGGACTTTTAATTATTTCAATATCAGAACTTTCGGCATCAATATAAGCCTGTTTGAAAGCCTGTGAAGCATCACATTCATCGGTAGTAACAAAACGTGTCCCCATCTGAACCCCGGAAGCACCAAGATCGAGTATCTTGTGAATGTCTTCACCGGTATAGATCCCGCCTGCTGCAATAAGTGGAATTTTCCTGCCGTATTTATCTTCAAATATTTTCAGCTCCTTTACTATTTCCGGAACAAGTTTTTCAAGAGAATAATTGGTATCGAAGATCTGGTCTTCTTTAAATCCCAGGTGACCTCCGGCCTTTGGTCCTTCAACAATAACGGCATCAGGAAGGTAATCGTAATTTGCTTTCCACTTTTCACAGATTATTTTTGCTGCTCTCGCTGATGAAACTATCGGAATAAGCTTGGTGGTACTGTCTTTCTTCAAATATGAAGGCAGGTCAAGAGGAAGTCCTGCTCCTGCAGTTATTAAATCAACCTTCTCAGAGATGGCTGTTTTTATCATATCGGTGAAGTTTGTCATAGCAACCATGACATTTACACCAATAACACCCAGAGTTTTTTCACGGGTCTTGCGTATCTCTTCCTTAAGTCCGTATATGCTGGCTTCGAGAAAATCAGATGAAAAATCTTTGTAAAGGAGTCCGAGTCCGGCGCTTGAGATAACCCCCACTCCACCTTCATTTGCAACGGCGGAAGCGAGTCCGGAAAGAGAAATTCCAACTCCCATCCCACCCTGAATAATTGGTACTGTTATAGACAGGTTCCCAATTCTAAATCCCTTCATTCTATGCATTTAATATCTGCCAAAGGTAAGCTAATTAACTTACCTGATGCAGGAAATCGGATATTTAACATTTTTTAATCCTTGCGAAGGTGGTCTTACCATCCTCTGCGGTTAAAAAGAATAACTGATACAAGGCTTAAATAATTGTTTTACCTTTAAGCAGCTATTTTAAATTAAGGCTATGAAAAAAATATGGATCGTATCAACACTCATTATCTTAGCTGGTATCAATGTCACGGCCCAGACTGAGAAAGAGATTAAAGCTGAAATAAAGCATGTTACGGTTTTTCCTGACAGGGCTCAGATTGATCGTGAGACAACGGTTTCACTGGTGCCGGGGAAAAGCGTTCTCAAGCTTACCGGATTGTCGCCATATATCGATGTACAAAGCATTCAGGTAAAAGGCTTTGGTGATTTCACCATTCTTGCTGTAAATCAGCAGAATAATTACCTGCAAAATCTTGAGGACTCTCCGGAAGTCAAAAACATAAGGAGTCAGATCGAAGCACTCCAGATTAAAGTTGAAGATGAAACTGCCGCATTGAGCACATTACAGGAAAAAAAAGATTTTCTGACGGCAAATCAAGCCATTCTGGTTAAGGAAACCACGTTTTCTCTTGAGCAGTTAAAGAACGTCATGGATCTGTATACAAATAATATGGATCAGATTAATGTGACAAAACTGAAAAAACAAAGGTTGATAAAAGATTACAATAAGCAGATCGCCGCTCTTCAGAAACAGATTGCTGATAAGCTGGGGAAACAACAACTCCCTTCCGGAGAGATCCTGGTTTCCATAAGTTCGGATAAACAGGTCACAGGCAGACTCACTTTCAGTTATGTTGTAGCAAATGCCGGATGGTATCCTTCGTACGACATCAGAGTCGATGACATAAAAAACCCGGTAACAATATTTTATAAGGCAAATGTTTTTCAGAACTCAGGGATCGAATGGAAGGATGTTAAACTTAGTTTCTCAAATGCCACGCCGTGGGTGGCAGGAAATATTCCAGTCTTAAATCCATGGTTTGTTGATTATTATAATCCTGCGCCAATGATGCTAAGAGGAATCGCCTCAGGTGTAAAACGAAGTGAAGCTCCCGTTATGAATGAAATGGTTGTTGCCTCCTATGATAGAAAAGAGGAAAAGGCAAACGAAGCTGCTCCTGTATCAGTTCAAAAGCAGGTAGGAGAAACAACAATCACATTCGATGTAGCAGTTCCATACACAGTTGCATCAGACGGAAAAGTTCAGACTGTCGAAATCCAGCATATTACTGCTCCTGCAGATTATAAGTATGTTTCTATCCCCAAATTATCACCTCTCGCGTATCTTACTGCGAATATTACAGACTGGGCAAAATTAAGCCTTCAGACAGGAGAAGCGACACTCTATTTCGAAAATTCTTTTGTTGGCAAATCGACTCTGGATGTGAACCAGCTGAAAGATACCCTTACAATATCCCTCGGGACCGATAACAGTATCCTTGTAAAAAGGGAGAAACGGAAAGATTTCACCAGCAGGAAGGTGATCGGGGCGAACAGAACCGATACGTATTCATTCCTGATCACTCTCAGGAATAATAAACCCAACCCGGTAAAAATCACACTTAGCGATCAGATCCCTGTTTCATCAAACAGCGGCATCAACGTTGAAGCTGTTGAACTGACCGGAGGCAAAATCAACCAGCAGACCGGTGAAATAGCATGGGATCTTGATATCAAATCACAGGAAACCAAGAAGATAGTATTAACCTATTCTGTTAAATATCCGAAAGATAAAACTGTTATTCTGGAATAAATCTTTAATTATCTGCATATGAACCTTTTGGGAAATCTTATCTGGCTTATATTTGGCGGGCTGATAATAGCCATAGAATATTTTGTCGGCAGTCTGATCCTGATGATAACCATTGTGGGGATCCCATTCGGCTTACAGACTCTTAAAATGGCATCTCTGTCATTATGGCCCTTCGGACGTGACACTGTTGTATCAACGAGAGCTTCCGGATGCCTGTATATATTCATGAACATTTTGTGGCTGATCACCGGAGGAATATGGATAGCAATTACCCATGCAATATTCGGACTCATTCTCTGCATCACTATTATCGGCATCCCATTTGGTTTGCAGCATTTTAAGCTCACGGCAATTGCGTTGTCACCCTTCGGAAGGGATATTGTAAGCAAATGAGAAAACCGGCAAACATTTCTTAACCGCAAAGGTCGCAAAGGTTTGCGCAGAGGTCGCAAAGTATTCAGCATTCAATATTATCTTTGCGATCTTTGGCGTACTATAACTTACTTCTCCAAGCTTCGCAAATTGATTTTCTTCGTTTACCCCGACCCCAAGGGGAGCGAAGAAAATCAATTTACTCCCCTTGGGGATGGGGTAAATAAATTGATTTTCGAGCGACAGTAGATTTAATTAATTCCGGATATGGACAAATCAGAAAATAAAAAATCAATAAATGACTATGGGAAATTTGGTCTGGTAAACCATCTTACCAGCAATGTCAAAAGCGTTAACAGATCGACAATAACCGGGATAGGAGATGATTCTGCTGTTATTGATTCAGGTAAGAATCTGACTCTGGTTTCAACCGATCTTCTTCTGGAAGGGATCCACTTCAACCTTGTATATACTCCTCTGAAACATCTCGGATATAAAGCCGTAATCAGGGCAATCTCTGATATTTATGCCATGAATGGGATACCGGGGCAGATATTGATCGCTCTCGGCATAAGTTCAAAATTTCAGGTTGAACAGGTTGAGGAATTATACGAAGGAATCGCGCTGGCCTGTGAAAAATACTCTGTCGACCTGGTCGGAGGGGATATTACAAGTTCGATAACCGGGATGACTATCGGAGTCACCGCGGTAGGGAGTGCAGAGAAGAATAGTATTCTTAAAAGGAATGGGGCCAAACCTAATGACCTTATCTGCGTAACAGGAGATTTCGGGGCATCATTTATGGGACTTCAGCTTCTTGAACGCGAAAGAAAGCTTTTTATTAAAGAAAAGGTAACACAGCCAGATCTTTCAGGGTATGAGTATGTTATCGGCAAACAGTTAAAACCCGAAATCCCGGCTTCAATACTTATCGAACTCAGGAATGAAGCTATCAGACCTACCGCGATGATTGATGTTTCCGATGGTTTGGCTTCGGACCTGATCCATGTCTGCAGATTGTCTGACACCGGATGCAGGATATTTTACAGTAAAATACCTATTGATCATGAAACCTCCAGGCTGGCGGAAGAATTCAATCTTGATCCGATGATACCCGCCCTTAATGGAGGTGAGGACTATGAATTACTTTTTACTGTTCCGCTTGAGCAGATTGAGAAGATCAAAAGGGTAAAGGCTGTTAAGATAATTGGTCATATGACCACATCAGGATCTGGCCATTTTATAGTTGGGGATGATGGGTCGGAAGTTGAGATAACTGCACAGGGGTGGAATGAGTAAAATGCTAATGGGATTCTCTTGCCCTGATTATACCTCTTTCTGATTTTCTTATAAATTCAAGAATATAATCTCTGTCAGGGGATGAATTGAATTCACTCTCGACAAATTCCAGCGCTTTCGAAAAGTTCATCCCTTTCAGGTAGATCGCCCTGTATATCTCGTGAATCTCATCGATACGTTCCTTCGCAAACCCCCGACGCGTCAGACCTACTGAGTTTAATCCAAGGAAAGAAAGAGGATCACGGTCTGCTTTGATAAAAGGAGGTACATCTATTCTTACTTTTGCTCCGCCTCCGATAATTACATGGGCTCCAATATGAGAAAACTGATGAACGAGTGTTCCGCCACTCAGAATTGCATACTCGCCAACATGTACTTCTCCGGCCAGGCTGGTTGAATTACCGATAATGACGTTGTTGCCTATTGAACAGTCGTGACCGACATGAGAATAAGCCATCAATAGACAATTGTTCCCGATCAATGTCCTTCCGACAGCTGCAGTACCACGGTTTACGGTTACGCACTCCCTTAAGGTGGTGTTATCTCCCAGTTCAGCTGTGGTATCTTCTCCCCGATACTTAAGATCCTGGGGTATTCCTGAAATAACAGCCGATGGGAATATTCTGCAGTTCTTTCCGATTCTGGCACCATCCATTATAGTTGCACCGGGTCCAACCCACGTTCCTTCGCCAATAGTAACGTTGCCGGCGATATATGCAAAAGGTTCAACAATAACATCTTTATCGATTTTTGCTTCAGGATGTATAAATGCTAAATGTGAAATCATTAATTTATTATTTGTTTTTTACTACCTGGGCAGTCATTTCTCCTTCCAAAACCAGTTTGTTCCCCACAAATGCCTGACCAAACATGGTAGCAATACCTCTCCGGATAACATCAGCAAATTCCATTTTAAGTATTACTGTATCTCCCGGAATTACTTTATGTTTAAACTTAAGCTTGTCAATTTTAAGAAAATAGGTTGAGTACTTCTCCGGCTCCTCAACTGAGCTCAATACCAGCAATCCTCCTGTTTGAGCAAGAGCTTCAACCAGAAGCACACCGGGCATTATTGGCTCATCGGGAAAATGACCCTGAAAGAATGATTCATTGAACGTAACATTCTTTATTCCCACGATGGAAGATTCATCAAGAGCTATTATCTTATCAACGAGCAAGAAGGGGAATCTGTGGGGCAAGCGCTTTTTAATATCTTCAATTGTAAATATCGGAGGCAGAGAAGCATCATAAACAGGAATATCAAGTTTCGAGAGAGTTTTCTTCATCTCCTGCCTAATGATCTTTGCCAGCCTGGTATTAGCATAATGGCCCGGACGGGTAGCAACAATTTTACCCTTTATAGGATGACCAACAAGGGCCATGTCACCCATAATATCGAGCAATTTATGCCGGGCAGGTTCATTAGGGTATCTTAATTCTGTATTGTTAAGTATACCGGCGGTATGAGTGTTTATACCGGGCCGGTTAAAAAGCCTGGCGATCCTGTCTATTTCATCCTGTTCAACTTCTTTTTCAAGAATGACAATTGCATTGTCGAGATCGCCACCCTTGATAAGGCCCATATTATATAGCGGTTCCAGTTCATGAAAAAACACAAAAGTCCGGCTCTTGCATATCTTCTCTTCAAAGTCTTCGATAGAGTCAAGTATCGAATACTGATTTCCAAGGATCTTGGAATTATAATCTATCAGAACATTAACACTGAAATGATCATCAGGATATACTATCAGGTCCACACCATGTTCTTCATCGGAAAAGGTAATCTTCTGCTTTACCACGAAATAATTCCTGTCCTCTTTCTGGTCAACTATTCCGGCTTCCTTTATTGCCTCAACAAATTTCCATGCCGAACCGCCCATAATCGGCGCTTCAGGACCGTTTAACTCTATAAGTGCATTATCAACTCTCAGACCATGGAAAGCGGCCATTACATGTTCGATAGTAGCAACAGAAGCATTGTTTTGAACGAGAGTCGTTCCCCTGGAAGTATCTGTAACATTTTCAGCAAGCGCTTCTATTAATGGTTTTCCGGGAAGGTCCACTCTGCAGAATTTGTAGCCGTGATTTACCGGGGCCGGTTTGAAAGTAATTGTAACACTGTTACCCGTATGCAGACCCTTTCCGGTAAGGCTAATCTCTTTTGCAAGCGTCCTTTGCTTTTCACTCATCAGTGCAGGTTATTAATTAAAATCGGGTACAAAAAAAATAAAAATATTCCGAACAATCCAGAAAATTGTCCTTTAACTTAGTTTAGTACAATTGATTCATTCCCGGACACGCAACAAAACTACTCCTTTTTCAGCGACTCCAGCGCTTTTTCAAGGGAATCTATCTTTGCATTCATCTCAGGCAACCTTTTGAAGAGAACTGAGGATTTTAAAAACTTCTTCACTTCAATTGCCGGAGATCCTATGATCGCAGTATTTTCTTCTTTCACATCCCCAAGAATTCCACCCTGTGCCCCGATTTTTGTTCCGTTTGCAATTTTTATGTGTCCGGCGAGCCCAACCTGCCCTCCAAACATGCAATTCCTGCCGATTTTCGTCGATCCGGAAATACCTGTTTGAGCAGCCATTACTGTATTCTCTCCAACTTCCACATTATGTCCTATCTGAATAAGATTATCAAGTTTTACACCTTTCCGGATAAAGGTCGAGCCCATGGTAGCCCGGTCAATTGTAACATTAGCTCCGATCTCAACATGGTCTTCCAGTACAACATTCCCCAGTTGGGGTATCTTCATATATTCATTATCACTCTGGGGTGCAAATCCAAATCCATCACTGCCGATAACAGACCCGGCATGAATGATACATCCTTCACCAATAATGCATTCGTGATAAATCTTAACACCGGGATTGAGTGTACAATTATTCCCCACCCTGGTGTTGTCTCCGATATAAACCTGTGGGTAAATGGCACATCCGTCACCGATTATACAATTCTCACCAATGTAGGTAAAAGGACCAATGTAAACATCGGATCCTATCTTTGCAGTCGGTTCGATTATTGCTCCCGGGTGAATTCCCTTTTTACGTGGCCGAGACTGATCCACCAGCCTCAGCAAAGAGGCAAACGCCTCATATGAATTATCCACTTTGATAAGCGTGGCATTTACCTTGTCAGCAGGTACAAAGTTCCTGTTGACAAGCACTATAGATGACTTAGTAACATAGATATAATGTTCATATTTCGGATTAGCCAGAAATGACAAAGCACCGGCTTGCCCCTCTTCAATTTTAGCAATTGTATTTACTTTTACATCGGGGTCCCCAATTATCTCGCCTTTTAAAAAACCGGCAATTGTTGAAGCAGTAAATTCCATAACAGTAAGATTTTAATTATCGACACTCTTTAGGATAACACAGGAAATACTTGGTAATTTTTTCAGAGAGGAACCTGTGATCAAACATATCAGACACAGCTGAAATATCAGCTGTTTTTCCGCTTTTCAAAAGTATTTTAACTACCGGAGCATCCGGAGTATAAGCCAGGTTTGAAATACTATCTGTAAAAACATAATACTCTTCAAACCCCGGTTCTGAATTTATAATTTTTTTCACAAGACTGGTCAGTTCCCTCACCCTTGATAGCGGGAAAGGGTCATTCTGAAGCTCTACAGCGAACAGGTCCCTGCGCATCAACCTGCCCGACAAGTCAGATAGCACTTTATCTGAATGGTCAGTCCAGTATTTAGCGGAAGCAAGAACATCAGAATCGTCGAGCCGTGTAAAATTTGATGCAATCAAACCAGGTGTGAATTTTCCGTTATCTATCAGGTCGGAATGGCCTATTTTATTGTAAAGAAAAAATCTGAGTGAGGGAGTTGCATACAGGTCATACCCATTATTTGCAAGCTCTTTAGCACGCTTAAGAATATTTACCAGAAGAGTTTCAGATGAAAGAACGGTCTTATGCATATATACCTGCCAGTACATAAGGCGACGGGCAATAAGGAATTTTTCAAGTGAATAAATGCCTTTTTCATCTATCACCAGGCTATCATCCACTACATTAAGCATTCTTATTATCCTGTCTGATCCTACTGCGCCTTCTATAACTCCGGTGAAAAAGCTATCCCTTCTCAGGTAATCAAGCCTGTCCATATCTATCTGACCTGATATCAGCTCGTGTAAAAACTTCCTGGAGTAGGTACCTCTGAAGATTTCGATTGCCAGATCGAGTTTCCCATTATATTGCTCATTCAGCTTTTTCATAAGCAAGAGAGAAAGATCTTCATGTGTAATGCCATCAATAATTGAACGTTCAAGTGCATGTGAAAAAGGACCATGCCCTGCATCATGAAGTAGGATCGCAATGAGAGTGGCTTCTTCTTCATCAGCCGATATCAGGACCCCTTTGCTCCTGAGAGTGGCGATGGCCAGATTCATAAGATGCAGAGCTCCCAATCCGTGCTGAAATCTGCTGTGGGTTGCACCCGGATACACAAAACTTGTAAGGCCCAATTGTTTAATATTCCGTAATCTCTGGAACCACGGATGCTCGATGAGATCAAAAACAAAATCACCCGGGATGCTTATAAAACCATAAACAGGGTCATTAATTATTTTTCTTTTGTTAGTCAGATAGACCACCTGGGAAATTTTTATGTACAAAAATAGGAATAAGTTTAAGAATGCAGAAACCCTCTGGAATTAGTTCCTTTGCCTTCATTTTTTACCTCATCCACCCTACTCCGGCTCCCAAGGGAGAAGGGAGTAAGAAATTGTTAATCAAATAATTAAGCTCCTCCCACCAGGGTGGGGGGTTTGGGGAGAGGTAATAACGGAAAAGAAGTTTAAGCCATCACATATTAATAACAAAAGATTAAGCCATCGGATTTTATGTTGTAAAACATTCGGTTTTATTGTCACATTTGTAATAATTTCCGTCTTTATAACGTCAAAGAGAGATGATCGGATGATGACAAAGCAACCTATTAGATTTTTATGAAAATTGAGATTAAGGGACTTAACCAGATATATCCGAATGGAAACCATGCATTAAAAGACATAAACCTTGAGTTTGGAACAGGAATGTTCGGACTGCTTGGACCTAATGGAGCGGGAAAATCAAGCCTGATGAGAATAATTGTCACGCTTATGAAACCAACATCAGGCATGGTACTTATTGATGGAAAAGACATCCAGGAAAACCGTAAAGAACTCAGAAGTATCCTTGGCTACCTGCCTCAGGATTTCAGATTTTTTACTTCTCTTAAAACCTGGGAGTTCCTCGACTATTCCGGTTCCCTGGCAGGATTAAGAAACAAGAGGACGAGGATCGCTGAAGTAGACAGGCTCCTTGATCAGGTCGGACTTCTTGAGGTTCGCGACAGGCAGGCCAACAGACTGTCGGGAGGGATGAAACGTCGTTTAGGAATTGCACAGGCACTTATCGGAAATCCTAAAATCATTGTTGTTGATGAACCGACAACCGGGCTCGATCCTGATGAAAGGATCAGATTCAGGAACATACTTTCACAACTAAGTCAGCACGATGTGACAATAATTTTATCTACGCATATAGTAGGCGATATCTCATCCACCTGCCAGGGGATGGCCCTGCTGAACAAAGGCGAGCTCGTCTTTGCCGGTTCACCTGAAAGCCTGGTAAAGCTTGCCGAAGGACATGTTTTCAAGCTTACACTGAGTCCATACGATTATGAAAGGGTCAAGGAACATTATAATGTTATTTCCACAATACCGGTCGAAGCAGGCTGGGAAGTACAGATTGTATCCGATAATGTACCTGAATTCGCTTATTCACTTATAGTTCCGAACATCGAACATGCCTATGTATATTTCATGGAGCATAAAGTGCACACTGAAATTACTGATTAACTTTAAAATACGAAATGGCATTTCTTCATAATATAAGAACAGTTGCGCGGTATGAAGCCAAAACGTTAAGAAGAAGCTGGTTCTTCAGACTTTTTTCACTTTTCGTTCTTTTCATATTTACAATTCTGAATATCGGATTCTTTTCCCCTATCGGGGATGAGAATTGGGAACTTGTTTCAATTCCGTCGTCAGTTCCTCTATTTAACCTTTACATCCTGAATATCGGTCAGGCCATAGTAGTAATATTTCTGGCAGCTGATTTTCTTAAAAGAGATAAAAAACTGGATACCAATGAAGTTTTATATACCAGGTCGATGTCGAATTTTGAGTATGTTATCGGGAAAACCTGGGGGATCCTGAGATTATTCCTTGGTCTTGATATTATCGTGCTTTCGATGGGCCTGCTTATGAACATAATATCAAAAAGTATGGCAATTGATTTAATGTCATATTTTTCATATCTGCTGATCATATCCGTGCCAACTATTATTTTCAGCCTGGGGCTGGCATTTTTATTAATGTCCATTATTAGAAATCAGGCTATAACGTTTCTTATCCTTTTGGGTATTGCTGCACTGGACATTTTCTACCTGTGGTTCAGACTGGGATCATTATTTGATTATATGGCCTTTGGTGTTCCGGTTTTTAAATCAGGTGTTATCGGATTTGATAATCTGCCATTTATAATTAACCAGAGACTATTGTATTTTTTTCTTGGGTTGGCGCTGGTTCTGGCAACTGTTTTATTATTCAAAAGATTGCCGCAGTCGAGAGTTCACAGGACACTTACAATCATATTTCTGATTGTTTTTGGAGCAGGAGCCGGAGTTTGCGGATTTAATACCTGGTCGATTTTTGAAAGGGATAAAAACTTTAAGAAACTTGTAATTGAGACAAATAGAAAATTCGAGAATAATAATTTTGAAACAGTCACAGATGCCTCAATAACCTTTGTTCATACAGGAAATTCCTTTGAAGCAACAGCTTTCCTTAAGATAATAAATGATAATAAAACACCTCTTACAAGCTATATCTTCTCTCTGAATCCTTCGTTAAATATAACAAATGTTACATCTAATGGGCAACAACTTAAATTTTTGAGGACAAATCAGGTAATTGAAATAGATCCGCTGAAGACTCTGACTAGTGGTAATAAGGACAGTCTTGTCATATCATACAACGGTACTATTAATGAATCGTTTTGCTACCCTAATTATTCTGAGAATCTGAAGAAGCTTCCGTACAGGATTATGCTCCTGAATGTCGATAAGAGACAATATTTTCTTGAAGATAAATATGTCTTACTCACACCCGAAACTCACTGGTATCCTGTTGCTTCTCTGAACTATTACCCGGGTAATCCGGCAAGGATCAAGGTAGATTTCACCAGATATTCTCTTCGTGTTAAGAATGAGGAGGGACTTGCAGCAGTTTCACAGGGGAAAATGAAAATTGAAAACGGGTACACCCGGTTTAAATCTGAGAGTCCGCTTACAGGGCTTACACTCGCTATCGGAAACTACAAGTCTGATTCTCTCAAGGTTGATTCCATTGAATATATAACCTATTACTTCAAGGGCAATGATTATTACAAAAAAGATCTCAATCTGTTAAAAGATACACTGCCAAATCTGGTATCGGGGATTATGCGCGATCTTGAAACCAGTTTCTCAACAGAATATCCTTTTAAAACGCTGAGTCTTGTGGAAGTGCCTGTTCAGTTTTATTCATATCCAAAGAAAAATACGCAGACACGAGCTGAAGTTCAGCCTTCAATGGTTCTTCTTCCTGAGAAATTATCAACAATAGAGAATGCAGGGTTCAAAAAGAGGTTCAACAACCAGAAAAAGAGGATGGCCCGCGATAACCAGGTTATTACTGATAAGGAGTTGCAGGTAAGGCTGTTTAATGATTTTATAAAAAATGTATTTATTAGTGGTGAGAACTTCCAGTTCGTAAATGGTACACCATCAAACGAACCTTTGAGATATCGTCTTGGTCCAAGTTTTTACTTTTTCAAAAACAATTTCTATTCGGCAGACTATCCTGTTATAAATGCAGTTTTTGAATCACACCTTCAACATATTGCAGATCAGGAAGAAGGGAATTGGATTATGAGGGGACTGGGAATTCTGTCTGATAACGACAGGGCCAATCTCATCCTTAAAAATATGAGCTTCAGGGAACTGCTTTCAAAGAATCCTTCAGGTGATACATTACGGACCGTATTAACAGTAAAAGGCGACTGGTTTTTCAATTTTTTAAGATCCAGGGCCGGATTAAGGGAATTTAAACCCTGGTTCTCAGAATATATTGACAATCATAGATTTAAAAAAATTGATCTGCAGGTATTCAATGATGATTTTAAATCAAAGTTCGGTATTGATTTTTATCCTTACCTTGATACCTGGTTCAACAGCAAACAACAACCCGGATTTCTTTTTACCAACCTGAGAGCAACTGAAATTATTGTAGGGGACAGGTCACGATACCAGGTATCATTTATTGCTTCGAATCCTGAACCTGTAGCCGGTTTATTTAATGTTTCCTTTAGTACGGGAGGTTCCAAAAAGAGTTTACTTGAAATGAAAGTGAAGCTTGACCAGGCGCAGGCCAGAGGCGGTGGCGGAAGTAAATCAGCAATGGAATTACGTGGGCGGGGAATGGATGCGGATGATATTTCCAGGATAGTATTCCTGAATCCGCATGAAGCAAAAAGGATAGGGATAGTTTTAGATGATGAACCACGGGCAATGATGGTAAACACACTGTTTGCCAGTAATTTACCTGGTGAAATTACCTTACCTTTTGACAATGTTGTTAAAGCAAGAGGAGATACTAAAGAGTTTTCAGGCGAGGAACTTCTCAGTTCAATGCCTCCCTACTCCGATCCGTCGGAAATAATAGTAGATAATGAGGATCCGGGTTTCATATATGCCAAACAGGTTATTTCGAGTCCCTTAAAAAAGCTTCTGCGGGTAAAAAACAGGAGTGCAAATACCTATATGAAGATAAGCGAATGGAATACTCCTGAGTATTGGCAACAGGTTATTCTTACAGATTATTATGGAAAATATGTACGTTCTGCTCTATATACAAAGTCGGGAAAAGGTGATAAATCTATAAGCTGGCAAACAGCCATTAAGGAACCAGGTTACTATGATATCTATTGTTATGTGGATAAAACTGCCAAAAGATCAAAAATAAGTTCGGGAGACGGATCAGAAAACGCCGATGGAGAGGAATCGGGAAATAATAATCAATATAAGGATATGCACTATAAAGTATATCATGATGAAGGAGTTGATGACATAAGTATTGATTATCTGCATGCAGAGGGAGGATGGAATAACATGGGACGGTTCTATCTCTCGCATGATTCAGCTAAAGTGGAATTAACAAATAAATCTTCAGGAAGGATTGTGATCGGAGATGCGGTTAAATGGGTTCTACAACACTAATCAGCGAAAATCTACGTAATCTGCGGGAAAACAAGAACTTACACTGAGAAACACAGAGAAGCACAGAGCTACACAGAGATCAAATAGCCCCCCAAATGGGGGGTATGGGGGGTAAAAAACTAAAATATAACAATCACCATATGAGAAAGCCTTTAATTCATAAAATAAAGATCAGTCTGCTCATACTGACATTAATAATCAGCTCAACGATTTCCTTTTCGCAACAGGGAATGACTCTTGAACAGAGTCTGCGCGTTGCTGAACTGAATAGTCCAACGATGAAGAAGACCAGGCTCAACCTGACAATAAATCAGGAGAATCTGAATGCACAAAATGCATCTCTTAAATCACAGTTCTCCCTGTCTCTCACGCCAATCAGCTACAATCAGGGAAAGGTTTTTAATCAACTCATTAACAACTTCAACACCCAGCGTAATATCGGATCTTCCGGTTCATTTTCAATTGTTCAGCCAATTGTCCTCACAGATGCGACTATTTCCCTTACAAACGACCTCAGCTATCTTGACAGCTACAGTCAGTTTACAAACCTGAAACAAAAAGTATTCAGTAACAACCTGGGTATAAACCTGAATCAGCCGCTGTTCACTTACAATCGCACAAAGCTTACGCTTAAGCAACTTCAGTTAGCCCTTGAAAATTCGCAGTTATCATATGCAATTCAATTACTTGCTCTCGAAAAAGAAGTTACTCAGTCGTTCTATTATGTCTATCAGCAGCAGAAGAGTCTTGAAATTGCAAATCAGGCTTATCAGAATATGCAGAAGAGTCATGAAGTCTCTAAAAATAAGGTAGATGCAGGTATTTCCCCCAGGGAGGAGATGTTCCAGGCTGAACTTAATCTCGCAACGGCAAAATCTGATTATGAGAATAGCCTGGTAACGCTGGAAAATGCAAAAGATGATTTTAAGCTGCTGATCGGCATGAGTCTTTACGAAGATCTGATTGTCCTCCCAAATGTTGCTGTAGATACTGTATCAGTCAATATTTCTTTTGCAATTGACCAGGGGCTGAAAAATCGAATGGAACTTCGCCAGAGGAATATTGAGATTGAAAATTCCCAATTCGATCTGATCCAGACCAAAGCGGTTAATGAATTTAAGGGCAATTTATCCCTGTCTGTGGGACTTTCGGGTTATAATGAAAATTTCAGAAAGATTTATGCAAACCCAAACAGAACTGATAATGAAGGAGTCTCATTGACTTTCGCGGTACCATTATGGGACTGGGGCAGAAGGAAATCGATGATAAAAGCTTCTGAAGCCGGAATTGCCACCTCAAAAATAGATCTGGAAGTAGAGCAGAATAACATAATTCTTGATATCAGAAAAGTATACAGGAATCTGCTTAATCTCGCGAATCAGATCGAAATTGCCAGGCAAAATGTCGCAAATGCTCAATTAACTTACGACCTTAATAATGAAAGATATAAAAATGGTGATCTGACCGGTATGGACCTCAATTTATTCCAGAATCAGCTTTCACAGAAGCAACTCAGCTATACAAATTCACTTATCTCGTACAAACTTGAACTTCTGAATCTTAAAATTCAGACACTTTATGATTTTGAGAAAAAAGAACAGGTTACACCTGTGATAACCCTTGACAAAGCAATATTAAATCAATAATAAAATGAAAAAAAGTATCTTCCTGATAGCAGTTTCGATAGTAATACTAACCGGCTGCAGAAATAAGGAGCAGAATCTTAACGCAGATGTTGAAATTCCCGTATCTGCTGAAAACATAAAACTGAAATCTATTGAAGAATTCATTAACACAACTGGTACTGCCATCCCAAAAGGAGAGATCACAGTCAAGTCGAAGATAATTGCCTCGTATTATCTTGAAAGAAATCCTGAGACAGGCAGATTGTGGCAGCTGGGAGATAAGATTAAAGCCGGTGCTCTTATAGCACGTCTTGAAGATAAGGAATACGTGAATTCCATTAAACTCGAGACTAACCAGCTTAATCTTGAACTGACTGAAAGTGAGCTTAAAAAGGAAGAATCACTATATGAAAAGGGCGGCGTAACGCTGAAAGAGCTGAAGACAGCCGGGATAAATTATGAAAATGCCAAGACCACCGTTGAAAGCTCAAAGCTGCAGCTTGATAAAACTAAAATTATCGCACCTATCGATGGAGTAATAGTTGATTTGCCATATTATACCCAGAGTACCCAGGTCGAAACCGGGTCGACTATTGCTAAAATAATGGATTACCAGGTAATGTTTATGGATGTCCAGCTTCCTGAAAAATATATTTCTGTAATTAAACCAGGTCAAATTGTCAAACTGACAAATTACACTATCCCTGACGATACCATCATCGGAAACATAACCCAGTTGTCACCTGCAATAAATCCTGATACGAGAACCTTTAAAGGCAATATTCTAATTAATAATCCAAAATATCTTCTCCGTCCGGGAATGTTTGTAAAAGCAGATATAATTACGAATCATAAAGACTCAGTAATTGTGATCCCAAAAAGTATTGTCCTGTCGCGCCAGCGTGGAAAAACAGTTTTCATCGTTGACCGCGGAATAGCGGCTGAAAGAATTATTGAAACCGGACTTGAAAACATCTCTGAAGTTGAGGTTACAAAAGGCCTTATTAAAAATGACCGGGTTGTGATCAGTGGTTTTGAAACTCTCAGCAATAAGTCGAAGGTGAAAATCATTAAATAACAAACATGAACAGGATCGCACAATTTGCCGTAAAATACCCGGTTACCGTCTTAATGCTTGTACTAGGGATAGTCCTACTCGGATTTATTTCTTTTGGTAAACTGGGAACCGACCTGTTCCCCGATCTGAATAACCCGAAGATCTTCATCGAGTTGAAAGCCGGACAGAAACCACCTGAAGAGATTGAAAAAAATTACGTTGAACAGATTGAGTCTCTTTCTTCCCGTCAGAGCGACGTATTGCAGGTATCATCAGTGTGCCAGGTCGGATCAGCTGCTATAACAGTCGATTACGACTGGAATAAGGATATGGATGAAGCATTTCTCGATCTCCAGAAGGAACTAAACACCTTCAGACAAAATTCTGATCTTGAAAGCTTTACAATTTCCCAGTACGATCCAAATGCTTCGCCGGTTATGATTGTTGGACTTAAAAACGACAATATCAGCAACATGGATGAGCTGAGAAAGGTAGGTCAGAATTACATCAGAAATGAGTTAGTACGCATTGAGGGTGTTGCAGATGTAAAACTCACCGGAATCGAGGAGAGCGAAGTTATTATCGAGACTAATAAATATATCCTCGAATCATTTGGTCTCACAGCCGACGCTATCGCTGCACAGATAGCTAACTACAACCGGAATGTGTCAGGCGGAACAATTGAAGATATGGGTCTGAAGTATGTAGTAAAAGGGGTGAGTGTGTTAAATGATCTTAATGATCTTGAAAATATTGTGGTTGGTTTTAAACAGCAGGCAGCGACACCCGCAGGACCGATTACAGATCAGGCAGCTGCGATGGGACAGGCATCAAATTCAGAAAGAGTACCGGTTTACCTGAGAGATGTAGCAACAATAAGATTCGGCAACAAAGATCCGGAAAACATTGTCACAATCAATGGACAGCGTTGTGTCGGATTATCTATATTCAAAGAGCCCAAATTCAATACTGTCGACGTTGTAAAAAGTCTTCAGAAAGCAATAGCCACACTGGAAAAGGCTTTGCCCGGATATGAGTTCATAAGAGTTCAGGATCAGGGTGCATATATTCACAATGCAATCGGAGAAGTTAAGAACACTCTACTCATAGGAATTCTCCTGGCAGTATTTATTTTATATGTTTTTCTGAGAAGAATCGGAACTACCCTGGTTATTAGTGTAGCCATACCAATATCTATCATAGCTACCTTCAACCTGATGTATTTTAATCACCTCACACTCAATATCATGACCCTTGGAGGCCTGGCTCTTGGTGCAGGGATGCTTGTGGATAATGCTATTGTAGTCCTCGAGAATATAACCCGTCTTCGTGAAGAAGGGGTACCGCTGAAGGAAGCTGTAATAAGGGGTACCGGGGAAGTCGGGGGTGCAATTACTTCATCCACAGTGACGACCATTGTGGTTTTTCTTCCAATAGTATATCTGCATGGAGCCTCGGGAGAAATGTTCAAGGATCAGGCATGGACTGTTGCTTTCTCCCTCCTGTCATCTCTTGTAGTAGCGATGCTTGTCATACCAATGCTGGTCTCAACACTTTTCACCGATAAGAAGAAAAATGCGAATATATCAACGCCAATCCGTTTCAACTGGTACAGGAATTTTCTTGAACAAGTCGTTGAAAAAAGGATCCTGGTTATTATCCTGTCAATTTTACTGCTTGGGATCTCTGCATTAATTATACCGCATCTCGGAAGCGAATTCATGCCAAAATCGGAATCAGCAGAATTTACCTTAAACCTTAAGCTTCCTGAAGGTACAAGCCTGTCACGAACATCAAGCACCATTTCTAAAACCGAAGGAATAATAAGGGAGCTTCTGGGTGAAAAAATCAAAATACTTTATTCCCAGGCAGGAGCTGATAATACTTCATCATTAAACACAGGTGTGACCAAAGGTGAAAATACAGGATCACTTAAAATTGTGCTTGCTCCTGCTTATGCATCTGAGACCGAAGCCTCAATATCTCTTATCGGTAATTACATGAAAACTATCCCCGATATTGAATCAAGTTTTACAAGGGAGGAGACCGCACTCCAGACATCTCTCGGAACAAATGAGGCTCCATTCTCCCTCGAGATATCCGGTGAAGATTACAATGAGTTGGAAAGGATCGTGAATGAATCGAAAACAATTCTTCTTAATAATCCCGGACTATATAATATTACGACCTCAATAGATAAAGGCACTCCTGAGGTTGAGGTGGCAATTGATAAATTTAAGACCAGCTATTATAATGTTACTGCCGAGACTATAGTAAATCAGATTAAAAGTTATCTGTCGGGTTCAGCGGCAGGCAGTTTTGAGAAAGATGGAGAAATGAAAAATATCACTATTAAACTGGGCGATCTTTCGTTACATCAGTTGCAGGACCTGATGATTACAGCCGGTAATATTAAAGTCCCTCTCAGTGAACTTGCAGTAATAAGGACCATTGTCAGTCCGCGTGAGGTGACCAGGAGAAACCAGCAGAGGACTTGTTTTATCAATGCTATGGTAAGCAAAAATTCACCTTTCGATAAGGTAATAAAGAATGCCGAATCCTCACTCAGCGTGGTAGCGTTACCAATTGATTACAAGATGGAATTTACCGGTGATGAGCTTAAGCGTAAAGAGTCAATGTCAAATCTGACCTTCGCATTAATATTATCATTGGTCCTTGTCTTTATGGTGCTTGCAGCACAGTTTGAGTCTATCATTCAGCCCTTTGTCATTATGCTTACAATTCCCATGGCAGGAATCGGAACCGTATTGACATTCTTTCTCCTGGGAAAAACCCTGAATATGATGGCTTACATAGGAATAATCATGTTAGGAGGTATAGCCGTTAACAATGCAATTCTATTAATTGACAGGATAAACCAACTGAGAGAAAGCGGAGTAAAGAAGAAAGAAGCAATAGTTATTGCCGGGACTCAAAGGATCAGACCGATCCTTATGACGAGCCTGACAACTATCCTGGCGCTTCTTCCTCTTACCATAGGTATAGGTGAAAGCGCTTCTCTCAGAGCACCAATGGCACTTGCAGTTATCGGAGGACTTGTATCCTCTACCCTTCTGACTCTGGTAGTAATTCCATGTGTGTACTGGGTCTTTGATAATTTCAGCAGTTGGATAACAGGTCGAAACAAAGAGAGTGTAAATCCTTTATAATTTTCTTATAAGACAAAAATGAATTTTATTTTAAAAAGAAGGGTTTTCATAAGCATGCTCTTTATCGGGCTGACAATGCTTGGCTATGTATCTTATAAGAAGTTATCAGTTGAATTATTTCCTAATGCCCAGCTTCCTTTTCTGATAGTTCAGGTTGCCACTCCAATTGAAATGGACCCTTCATACATTGAAACACAGGCAATAATACCTATTGAAGGATCAATTGGGACTCTTGAAGGAATTGAAAAGATAGAATCAAACATCACTTCCAATACCGGTAATATATTTATCTATTATAATCAGAATGCCAATCTGAAGTATGCAAACCTGAAACTTCAGGAAAAAATTGATATTGTAAAAACCACTATTCCGGCGGAATTTTTTATAAATGTCATTAAAATTGATCTTAAAGAGCTGACAAACCGTTTTATGGACCTTCAGGTGCGGGGGGAAGGCGGAATTGACAGGATAAGAAACATTGCTGACCGGGAGATTAAACCACATTTTGAAAACATAGATGGAATTGCAGGTGTCCAGGTTTTTGGCGGAAAGGAAAATTCAATCGAAATACGGCTGAATGAAAAAGCCTGCAAAGCAAATGGAATATCGATTGGCCAGATAAGGTCATTGCTTAACAATAATGGAGCTAAGAAGGCTTTTGTCGGAAAGGTTTATGACGGGAGCAATAAACTTTTTGTTAATGTTTCTTCGGAATATACCGATGTTAAAGATATAGGCAGCCTTATTGTGAAGAATACCGGTCCCGTGCTTTTAAAAGATGTGGCCGAAGTTATTTTTGGAGTTAAAGAACAGAGTTCATACAGCAGGGTGAACGGACTTGATGCTGTGACTATTTCGCTGGCAAATGACAACCAGGCAAACCTGATTGATCTGTCTCATGCAGCTATAAACGAAGTAAATAAGCTAAATAAGTCTTTGGCTTCCGAAGGAATTGAGATCGTTATCCAGAATAATAATTCTGAGATAATGGAAAAAAACATAAATCAAATTATTAATCTGGCAATTACCGGTGGCTTGCTGGCTATCCTCATTCTTTGGTTCTTTCTGAGAAATATACGTCTGGTGGCAATCATTGCAGTCTCCATACCTGTTTCTGTTTACTCTGCATTTAATTTCTTCTATGCAGCAAATATTACTATCAATAGTCTGACACTCGTGGGTATGGCCCTGGCTATCGGAATGCTTGTCGATAATTCAGTTGTGGTCCTGGAGAATATATACCGGCTTGCCGGACAGGGAAAAGATCCTGAAACAGCTGTCAAACAGGGTACAATTGAAGTATGGAGATCGGTATTCGCCTCCACACTGACTACTGTGATTGTATTTATGCCATTTATTTTTGCTAATAGTTTCATGGTCAAAATAATCGGTAAGAACATCGGAGTGTCGATCGTTTCGACATTGCTGATGTCATTGTTCATCGCTATGCTATTCATACCAATGGCAACTTACTTTCTGCTTACGAGAAAGTCCAAAGGCAATTCGGAGATCTTTAAAAAACTTTCAATTCATAACAGACTTATTCAGGGTTATCATCTTGTATTAAAGGCAAGCATGAGGAAACCAGCATCGACAATTATAGGTACTCTGATAATTTTTTTCGCTGCTTTACTGATAAGTCTCGGATTAAGTATCAGTACAACCGAAGAAGTTCAGACACCAAATTTCTCACTTTCCGTAACTATGCCGGGGGGGTCATCGCTGCAGAAAACCGATGCAGTCGTAGCTGAAATTGAGTCGAGGCTTGCTTTAATCCCCGAGAAACAGGACATTGTCAGCCGTATCGAGGCGGAGAGGGCGAGTGTAACAATAAATCTCCCAAAAGGCTGGGATAAAAAGAGTAAGCGGACACTCCCTGAGATCAAG
The DNA here is from genome assembly GCA_963791065.1 of uncultured Bacteroidales bacterium. Taxonomy (GTDB): domain Bacteria; phylum Bacteroidota; class Bacteroidia; order Bacteroidales; family VadinHA17; genus LD21. The sequence continues at coordinate 174,778 of CAWBQN010000018.1, read as the reverse complement.
AACGACATCCTGGAGAAGGTCAAGCACATTACCTCAGCTGAGATAAGCATGGATGATAAATCAGGCGGCAGTGGCGGCTTTTCGGGCGACATAGGAGGAGGTGACACTGATAATCCTGGTTCTGACTTTATGAATCTTCTGGGAATCGGATCAAAAAGAGAGAGCATTATAATTAAAGGACAGAATTTCGTTCAGATGAAAAATCTGGCTGACGATATTAAATCTAATGTTTCAAACCTCTCAGCTATAAGCAGTTCTAATATAAATATCCAGGAAAACAAGCCTGAAGTCCATCTGATTTTCGACATGGATTATATCGGGAGGAATAATTTCACGACCATAAATCTGGCATCTGCTCTGTCTACATTCGGACCTGAATACTCATCCGGCACTACCTTCAGGCAGGGAACCGATAATTACGATATTATGATAAAGTACGCAGATGAACCGGGTACTGTAAAAACATATAAGGAAAAATCAATTGATGATCTTAAACACCTGGCAGTCAATTCCAACACTGGTTCTGTTATGGAGATGGAAGAACTTTCTAAAATTGTTTTTTCTTCAGGAATGGGAAGCATTCACAGGGAGAACCAGGAAAAAAGAATTACTGTAACATATGATTTCAATGAGGAGATTAAAAATTCCAAGGATCTTCTTGAAGGCGCAAGGACTGAAATAGAAGCTATAGTTGCAGGGCTCAATATTCCCTCTGGCATAGCTGTTGAAGTAGTACACGAGGAGAACCAGTTGAAGGACCTGTATTATATCATCGGAATTGCTTTCCTTCTTATTTACATGATCCTTGCTGCTGTATTTGAATCACTTGCCACTCCTGTTGTTCTTATGTTCAGTATACCTCTTGCCGCTCTTGGGTCACTTATTGCTTTGATACTTACAGGGAATTCACTTTTAAATCTAAATACGCTTACCGGTTTTTTGATTCTTTTAGGCATTGTAGTTAATAATGGAATTATATTAATTGATTATACGAATATTTTACGGAAGAGGGGAAACAATGTTCGCAGGGCCCTGATGACAGCAGGTGTCTCAAGGCTGCGTCCTATTCTCATAACCGCCGCTACCACGGTTATTGCAATGGTTCCACTGGCTATGGGAAAAGCTGAATTTGTATCGGTAATTGGAGCATCATTTGCCATAACTGTTATCGGAGGTTTAACTCTCAGTACACTGCTTACTCTCGTATTTATTCCGACCTTCTACACGGGCCTTGAGAATGCATTAAAGTGGTTCAATGCATTAGGATGGAAAAACAAGCTTATACAGTTGATACTTTTTACAGTAATGATAATCCTGATCTACCTGTATATAGATAAGTTCCTCTGGAAACTCATAACAACTATTCTTTCAGTAATATTAATTCCCGCGTCTGCATGGTTTGTGATGAACAGCCTCAGAAAAGCGAGAGAAACAGTTATATCATCTGACGAAAAAATTAACATTTATGTTCAAAGCCTGGTAAAGATCTATGAAAGAGAGAATCGCTGGACAAGAGAGTGGAAAGCCGGTGCACGTATCAGAAAACGTTTGGGACTTCAAAAACAATTCCGTTCGCTTAAAGATCTGAGTGAGGTTGCATGGCAGATCCCCTTATTAGGGTACATCATCTATTTCACATATTTCTACCTTCATAAGGGATTCTGGATCTTCGTTTTCAGCATAGGAACATGGTTCATGCTTTCCGCGATATGGCTCTCCTTCAGGGAACTCTTTGCAAATCTTTCCGCAAATGGTGAAAGAAAATGGCTGAGAAAATTATCAGGAATCATTGATTTTGCAATTTTCTGGATTATTCCGCTTCTTAACCTTATATGGTTCTATCACAGGTGGGAAAACCTGGTGGTTGTTCTCCTTCTTGGTTTCCTTTGGTTCAGCGGATTATTCATCTATAAAACCGGACAAAAGCTTACTAGGGAGAACATTGATATCTACAGACTTGAAGGACGATTCAAAGGTCTGAGAAAGAATATATACAAAATTGTTGCCGCGGTACCGTTAATCGGGAAGAAGAAGAAACCGTTTAAGGCACTGAGCTGTGTGTCATTGAACATAGGCAACGGAATGTTCGGGTTACTGGGCCCTAATGGAGCAGGAAAAACTACCCTGATGAGAATCATCTGCGGTATCCTGGAACAAAGCTATGGTAAAGTCTGGATCAATGGGCTGGACACCCAGAAAATGAGGGAGGAACTGCAGGGCCTAATCGGTTATCTGCCACAGGAATTCGGCAGTTATGAGAACATGAGCGCCCATGAATATCTTCACTACCAGGCTATGTTAAAAAACATCATCGATGTGAAGACAAGGGAAGAAAGAGTGACATATGTTCTGAATGCCGTTCATATGACAGAACGAAGGAACGATAAAATCGGATCTTATTCGGGTGGCATGAAGCAGAGGATGGGAATTGCCCAGATACTGTTGCACCTGCCTCGTATCCTGGTTGTTGATGAGCCGACTGCCGGGCTTGATCCAAGGGAGAGAATAAGATTCAGGAACCTTCTGGTGGAACTCAGCCGTGAACGGGTTGTAATATTTTCAACGCACATAATAGAGGATATCTCCAGTTCATGCAATCAGGTCGCTGTACTTAATAAAGGGAAACTCAGCTACTTTGGAAAACCGATTGATATGACCAAAGAGGCTGAAGGCCATGTATGGCAATTCAATATTCCTTCCCGTGAATTCGGAGCTTTTGTCGATACACATCTTGTTGTGCATCATATGTCTGAAGGTGAAAATGTCAGGGTCAGGGTCATTTCAGAGAATTCTCCGTGGGAAGCAGCTGTAAATGCCACTCCGAATCTTGAAGATGCTTACCTGTGGCTGCTAAGAAGAAAAGAGTTTGAGGTTTCAATAAATAACGATACTGCAAGTTAATGAAGGCAAATAACTTATATAATTATTTGAATCTTGTCCAAAAAATGATCGTCTATAACCTGCGGATAATTTTTGCAAACAGGTTTATCTGGTTCCTGGCAGGATCTGTAATATTTTATCTTGGTCTTTCGGTTATTTATGTCTTTGACAAGGATGTCTCCGATATGAGAGACCTTTATGGTATTTTTCTGTTCTCCGGAGTACTCCTTGTTTTTTATCCCACTGTTTTCGGAATTCAGAATGACCAGGATGCACGCACCATTGAGATCCTTTTCGGAATTCCCAACTACAGGTATAAAGTGTGGCTCGTGAGGATTGTGCTGATCTATGCAGTAGCTTTCATAATCATGCTTGTATTCACCTTCCTCGCTACTATTTTGATCGTTAAATTCCCATTCGTCGGTATGAGTGTGCAGGTGATGGTTCCTGTAATGTTTCTGGGAATTATGGCTTTCATGCTGGCTACAGTTGTAAGAAATGGAAATGGAACAGCTGTACTGATGATAATTTTTGGATTATTTTTCATGATTCTGAGTGATTCCCTGGAAAGGAGCCAATGGAATGTTTTCCTCAATCCATATGAACTGCCCTACAATGTAAATGAGACTACCTGGGCAATAATTGCTTTTAAAAATCGGATCATTCTCATTACCGGATCAGTTATATTTTTACTTGTTGCATTATATAATCTTCAGAAGAGAGAGAAATTCATGTGAAAAGACCTGGCGAGGATTTGGCTTAGCCGAACTCGCAGAAAGCTGGCGCGGATTTGTAATATTGCAAATCCTCGCCAGCATCCGATACTACTCAAACGGATTCTCCTTACTGAAATCCGGTCTGTAATTCACATTGCTGTCCATATCCTGGATCCATCCATTCCTGAAGCCAAGCTTTTCCATTTCCTGAATTACGGTCTCATATTCGGCTCTGAAAAGTGGACGATTTAGTACAGGATGCTGCTTCACCAGTCCGGTAGGATGATATTGCGACATGAGAGAAATATGAACACCCGGAGACAATTCTTCGGCAATTGAGCGTAATACCTTTTTGCTCTCATCAGCATGACCGGGCAGTACGAGATGCCTGATAAGCAGTCCGTTTTCGAGGCAGCCATTCACATCGGTCATAAGTGTTGAACCTTTCTGGTGATACATCTCCTTTATTGCTTTAAGAGCAATCTCAGGATAATCAGAAGCATCAGAATATTCAAGGGAAATTTCATTGGTAACGTATTTATAATCCGGAAGATATACATCAATCAGTCCTGACAGACTGCGAATCGTATCAGACTTATCATAACTATTTGTATTATAAACTGTTATCGGCCTAAAGCCACGCTCATTTACTCCCCTGATAATTGCCTTTACCTGTGGTACAACATGGGAAGGAGATACGAATCCAATAGCCGGAATGCCTTTCGAAAGTATATTCACAATCATGTCGAGAACTGCATCAAGGTTCGATCCCGGATACCTGATAATTGAACTGCCCTGGCTGATTTCATGATTCTGGCAAAAAAGGCAGTGAAGATTGCATCCTGAAAAAAATATATTGCAGATGCCATCTTTCCCGCTTATAACGGGCTCCTCACCTTTATGAATACAGACCGTTGCAATATTCAGGCCGGCATCTGTTCCGCAATATCCTGTTCCACCCTCAAATCTGTTTACCCTGCATTCCCGTGGACAGACTGTACAATTCTCCAGAACCAGTCTGTCATTTATGTCATATATATCTGCCTCTTTCACAGTAATCACTGAAAAAATTAATCTGTAAGATATCCGAATCTAGCTGTCGGCAAATATCGGAATGTTTCCCGATACGCAAGCTACATATTTGAACCACAAGCATAATACTTCAATATTAATGTCTATTATTTTGGTGATTTAATATTATTACATACCTTTGCAGACGAATTGAGGGGTATTTGACCTAGGGGACCAGAGTCCCCTATTTTGTTATCGGTTTTTGGAAAATGATTGAAAAACAGGAAATTCAGAGATTGGTAGAGGATTATATCAGTGGCAGCGGACTCTTTCTGGTCTCAGTCAAAGTCAGCAATGCAAACAGGATAACTGTACTTGCTGATAAGAATGAAGGGATAACAATTGATGAATGTGCTGCAATACACAGGCACATTGAAAAAGGGCTGGACCGTGATGTTGAGAATTATGAATTGCAGGTATCCTCGCCCGGACTCGACCTGCCATTTGGAGTTATTGAACAATACTACAAAAATGAAGGCAGAAAAGTCGAAGTTATTGACAACGAAGGCGTGAAGCACATTGGAAAACTTAAAAATGTTACAAAGGGGGGGTTTGAGCTTGAAACTGAAATAAAAAGTAAAGGGAAGGCAATAGAATTGAAAGATAATTCGTTCAATTTCGAACAGATAAAATCGACAAGAGTAATTTTGACAATTAAATAATAATAAGAGGTTTACACCAAATGGAAAATGTTAATTTAATCGACACTTTTTCAGAATTCAAGGAGCTGAAAAACATAGACCGGCCTACAATGATGAGCGTTCTTGAAGATGTATTCAGAAGTATGCTTGCTAAAAAATATGGTTCGGCTGATAATTTCGACATTATTGTTAATATAGATAAAGGTGACTTTGAAATATGGAGGAACAGAGTTGTTGTGGACGATAAGGATCTCACCGATCCTGTCATGCAGATCCCTCTTTCAAAGGCCAAGGAAATTGATGAAGATTATGAAGTAGGTGAAGAGGTATCAGATGAGGTAAAATTCCTCGACTTCGGCAGAAGAGCTATATTATCATTGAGACAAAACCTTACAGCACGTATTCTTGATCTTGAAAAAAATAATATCTATATAAAGTATAAGGACAGGATAGGCGAAATAGTTACCGGTGAAGTTTACCAGGTCTGGAAGCGTGAAATTCTTGTTCTTGATGATGACGGAAATGAACTGATCCTTCCTAAAAGCGAACAGATCCCTTCTGATCATTTCCGCAAAGGAGACTCTATCAGGGCTGTAGTGATAAAAGTTGAAATGAGAAATAATACTCCGTTCATTATCCTGAGCCGGACCTCTCCTGTATTTCTTGAGAGATTATTCGAGCTGGAAGTCCCTGAAATTTTTGACGGTCTGATTACAATTAAAAACATAGTCAGGGTACCCGGGGAACGCGCCAAGGTTGCAGTTGAATCCTACGATGAGAGAATTGATCCTGTAGGTGCATGCGTGGGAATGAAAGGCTCAAGGATCCATGGTATTGTGAGAGAATTAAGAAATGAAAATATCGATGTAATCAACTATACTTCAAACAATCAGCTCTTTATTCAGAGAGCGCTGAGTCCTGCCAAGATTACTTCAATAAAACTTGTTGAGGAAACAAAAAGGGCAGAGATCTATCTGAAACCTAATGAAGTATCACTGGCGATTGGAAAGGGCGGCCTTAATATTAAGCTTGCAAGCCAGCTGACGGGATATGAGATCGATGTTTACAGGGAGCCAGGCGGTGAAGATGAGGAAGATGTTAATCTTGAGGAATTTGAAGATGAAATTGAAGACTGGATAATCGAAGAACTTAAAGCAATAGGATGCGATACCGCCAGGAGTGTTCTGAATCTCTCGATAAGTGACCTTGTTAAGAGAACTGATCTTGAAGAAGAAACTGTAAAAGAAGTTGTTAACATACTCAGAGCCGAATTTGAATAATAATTAAAATATTAGCTTTTCATACTCAGAATTTTTAGAAGTTATAATAAAGGCAAGGCATATTTATGACAGAGGATATTAAGGTTACAAGATTAAGCAAAGCAGCCCGTGAATTTAATGTGGGGATATCCACGATTGTGGAATTTCTGCACAAAAAGGGGTTTGATCTTGATCCCAACCCGAATACTAAACTTCCCCATGAAGCTTATATTTTACTTGTAAAAGAATACAGCACTGATATCAGCGTAAAAAAGGAGTCGGAAAAACTTATTCTCAAGGACCTGCACAGGAAGAAGGAATCTGTCTCTATCGGTGATTTTTCAGAAAAGCTTGAAGCTGAAGAATCCGAAAGGGACGAAGATGTTCTTGTGAAAGATTCGTCGGGTGTAAAGTCGACTGTGGATATTAAAACTGAAATCAAAAAGCCCGAGGTAAAGCTAGTCGGCAAGATTGATCTTGAAAAGACATTAAAGCCAAAGGTAGAAAAAGCAGCTCCCGGCAAGGAAGAATCTGTGCATAAGCCTGTTACTGCTCCTGCTGAGCAGCCTAAAACAGAAAAGAAACAGACAACTGCTGAAAAGGAGATATCTGAAGCAGCTGTTCCTGTTGAAGAAAAAAAATCGAAATCAAATATTGACCTCCGGATAGTTGGAAAGATCGATCTGGATACAATTACCAAAGAGAGTAAACCTTCTAAAAAGGAAGAACAAAAAGAGAAAGCAAAGGCTCCGGCTAAAACGAAAACAAAAGGAAAGGAAATATCTGCGGAACCTGAAACTGAAACTGCTGATAAAAAGGACACTGAAACTGTTGAAAAGCAGGTTGCTGAGACGGTAACTGATGACCTCCAGATTGAGGATATCATTGATGATACTTTGATAATGCCTGAGCCGGAAGAGGATATTGTTGCGCTTTATAAAACAGATTTTAAAAAACTGGTTGGCCCAAGGGTTGTCGGGAAAATTGATCTGCCTGTTGAGGAGAAAAAGAAAGCTACACCTTTCCAGCCTGTTAGGGTCAGTGGGGAATCTGATTTCAGAAGAAAGAAAAGAAGAAAGAGAATACTTAAAGAAAAAGAAGGAATGCCGGTCATAAAGCCGGTAACGACGGATAAAAAAGAAAAACCCTCAGGCAAGAAGGTCGTTAAAAAAAGACCTGTAAGGGCTGAAGTAAATGAAGAAGAAGTTCAGAAGCAGATAAAAGAGACTCTGGCCCGGCTTACAACAAAAGGAAAATCAAAGGGTTCAAGATACCGGAGGGAAAAACGTGAAGCTATAAGTCAGAAACATCAGGAAGTTGTCGATCAGCAGGAACTCGATAAGAATATTCTGAAAGTCACTGAATTCGTGTCAGTTAATGAACTGGCTTCAATGATGAGTATTCCGGTCACCGATATCATTTCCACCTGCATGAACCTGGGTCTTTTCGTTTCAATTAACCAGCGGCTCGATGCAGAAACAATGGCACTTCTTGCTGATGAATTCGGCTTTAAGGTCGAATTTGTAAGTGCAGAATTACAGGAAGCAGTCCGTGAGGAGGATGATGAGGAGGTGGATCTTAAACCGCGGCCGCCAATAGTTACAGTCATGGGGCATGTCGACCATGGCAAGACTAAACTCCTTGACTATATACGCAATACCAATGTGATTGCCGGTGAAGCCGGTGGCATAACACAGCATATCGGTGCTTATGGTGTCATCCTTGAGGATGGCCGCCAGATAACATTCCTCGATACTCCTGGTCATGAGGCATTCACGGCTATGCGTGCCCGTGGGGCCCAGATCACCGATATAGCAATTATCGTAGTTGCAGCGGATGATGGTGTAATGCCACAGACAAAAGAAGCTATCAATCATGCTTCCGCCGCAGGAGTCCCTATAATCTTCGCAATCAATAAAATAGATAAGCCCACAGCTAATCCCGATAAGATCAAGGAAGCCCTGGCTGCAATGAATTACCTGGTTGAAGACTGGGGTGGAAAATATCAGTCCCAGGAAATTTCAGCCAAGACCGGACTTAATATAGATTTACTTCTTGACAAAATACTACTTGAAGCGGAGATGCTTGAACTGAAAGCCAACCCTGATAAACCGGCTCTTGGAACGGTTATCGAATCGTCCCTCGACAAGGGAAGAGGATTTACGGCGACAGTCCTGGTAAAAGCAGGAACACTTCGTATTGGCGATGTAATGCTGGCAGGCAGCTGCTTTGGACATATAAAAGCTATGTACAACGAGAGGGGGAACAGAGTTGACATAGTCGGTCCTGCCACTCCGACACTTATCCTGGGATTGAACGGTGCACCTCAAGCCGGCGATAAATTTAACGTAATGGATAGCGACCGGGAGGCAAAAGATATTGCCACAAAGAGGGCTCAGCTGCAGAGGGAACAGGGACTGCGTACTCAGAAACATATTACTCTTGATGAAATAGGCCGCAGGATAGCTATTGGCAATTTCCAGGAGCTTAACATAATAGTAAAAGGTGATGTTGACGGCTCAGTAGAAGCTCTGAGTGATTCGCTCATTAAGCTTTCAACTCCGGAGATCCAGCTTAATATTATTCACAAGGCTGTTGGACAGATCTCAGAATCAGATGTACTTCTTGCGGCTGCTTCGAATGCCATCATAGTCGGATTCCAGGTCAGGCCATCGTTAAGTGCACGAAAACTTGCTGAAAAGGAGGAGATAGATGTGCGTCTCTATTCCATTATTTATAATGCTATTGAAGAGATACGGTCAGCTATGGAAGGTATGTTGATGCCTGAAGTCAGGGAGGAGATCGTTGCTACTCTCGAGATTCGTGAGATATTCAAGGTTACAAAAGTCGGTACAGTTGCAGGATGTTATGTTAAGGAGGGCAAAATAACCAGGAATACGCGTGTAAGGATTATTCGCGATGGTATTGTAATTTATACCGGTGAACTCGGTTCACTCAAACGATTCAAGGATGATGTGAAAGAGGTCGTCGGAGGATATGAATGTGGACTCAACATTCATAATTTCAATGACATTAAGACCGGTGACATAATTGAAGGTTACCAGGAATTCGAAGTCAAGAAGACCCTTTAAGATTTTCCCGCCAACTTATTTAAATTATTTTTTAAAGGATACCTTTATATTTTTCCGCTGTCAGAAGATCATTAGCTTCAGAAGGATCTGTTATTTTGATCTTAACCATCCACCCTTTTCCATAAGGATCTTTATTCACAACATCAGGAGATTTATCAAGCGCAGGATTCACTTCCAGAACCTCACCACTTACAGGCATGAACATATCAGAAACTGTTTTAACAGCTTCGATAGTGCCGAATACCTCTTCCTTCTTAAGCGTTTCACCTACTGTTTCGATCTCAATGAAAACGACATCACCCAGCTCACCCTGAGCAAAATCAGTAATTCCTACATAACCAATATTTCCTTCTACCCGAAGCCATTCATGGTCTTTGGTGTACAATAAATTTACGGGAACATTCATAATTGAGATGGTTTTTGTTTAGTCAGCCAAAAATAAACCTTTTTTTGTTTATCCAAAGTGATAATGATCTTTTTTTGACCATTGTGATAGACCCCCTGTCACTGGGTTATTTAAGTCCTTCTTCTATTTTAGCTTTCACACAAAAACATAAAAATCGATGCTCAAATGAGACAAATCTTATTCAAAAAAAAATAATTATTTTAGAACCTAATAAAATGAATAAATAAATTAGCATTTCAAACGATTGCGGAACAATATGTTAATTAATTGAAAATTAATGCTTTCTATTGATTCTTGTAATACTTCTTTAATATATTTGTAATATCTGAAAAAACTGACAGATATTCTAAAATCAATTTTTAAAGAGAACTATAAAACTTCTTAACCCTAACAGTCTATGAAAAAACAAATTTTAGCAATGCTCTCCATGTTTTTTCTTGGAATCCTTTTTTCAGGAGCAATGAGTGCTCAGGAAATAAAGGTCTCAGGAAAAGTAACTGATGCAGCAGATGGTTCCTCATTGCTTGGTGTCACAATCCAGGAAAAGGGAACTTCTAACGGGACAATTACAGATGGAAATGGTAAATTTACTCTGACAGTTGCCTCAAACGCCACTCTGGTATTCTCCTATGTGGGTTATACACCACAGGAAGTTCCGGTAGATGGCAGATCTTCTATCACCTTATCAATGTCTATCAGCAACAAGGCATTAAGTGAGGTAGTCGTGATTGGTTATGGTACCGTAAAAAAAACGGATGCAACAGGTTCGATTGTTGCCGTAAGCTCAAAAGATTTTAACAAAGGCGCTATTACTTCAGCCCAGGATCTGCTTGTTGGAAAGAGTCCTGGTGTGGTAATAACAAATGCAGGCGGAGCTCCTGGTGCCGGTGCAACTATTCGTGTCCGCGGGGGTTCATCATTGAATGCTTCAAATGATCCTCTTATAATAGTGGATGGCGTTCCTATCAGCAATACTAATATTGCCGGGAGTCAAAACTTCCTTTCGTTTATTAATCCTAACGACATCGAAACCTTTACTGTTTTAAAAGATGCTTCTGCAACTGCTATCTATGGTTCAAGAGCTTCTAACGGGGTAATACTCATTACAACCAAAAGAGGGAAAGCAGGAAGCAAAATGAGTCTGACCTATGATGGAAATACGTCAATATCAAACGCTATTAAATTTGTAGATGTTTATTCCGGTGATCAAATGAGGCAGATAGCATTGGATCATATTGGCATGTATGGTGCTGAGAATTTACATCTGCTTGGAACTGCAAACACTAACTGGCAAAAAGAAATTTTCCGCACTGCGGTATCACAGGATCATAATCTTAGCATAACAGGTTCTTATAAAACTTTGCCTTACAGAGCTTCAATAGGTTATACCGATCAGAATGGTATATTAAAAAACACTGATATGAAAAGACTTACTGGTTCTGTAAGTCTTGATCCATCTTTCCTGAATGGCAATTTAAAAGCCAATATCAATGCCAAAGGGATGACTACCGACAATAATTTTGGTGATGCGGGAGCAATTGGCTCAGCTGTCAATATGGATCCTACTCAACCTGGTAAAAGACGGGAATTCTCTTTCTGATGGTTATTATCAGTGGAGTAATTATGGTGCAAATCTGGGAACTCCAAATCCGGTTGAACAGCTCCTGGCAGTTGATAACAGGGCCGTGGTAAACAGGATCATCAGTAATATCCAGTTAAACCTCCTGATCCCATTCATACCCGGTCTCAATGCAAATCTGAACCTGGCAACTGATTATACAAAAAGTAAAGGACACAATAATCTTCCTGTCACTGCTCCTTCTGTTCTTACATCTCCGCTTTTCGGCAGACTGGATGATTATAATAGTACCAATTCCAGCAACCTTCTTGATTTTTATATGAGCTATACAAAAAACCTCGATAGAATCGAGAGTAAAATTGATGCGACTGCAGGATATTCATGGTCACAATTCAAACGTTCAAGCTTTAACTATTCAAGAGGGATTGTGGACGATACTCATCCTTATCAAAAAACTGACAGTACATACAAGGCTCCTGTCATTCTGAGATTAATCTCATTCTTCGCACGTGTTAATTACACTTTTAAAGACAGGTACCTTCTTACTCTGACAGTAAGGGATGACGGCTCTTCCCGTTTTTATGACGGCTTCTCAAAATCACCCACTCCTAACCAATGGGGACTTTTTCCTTCAGCAGCTCTTGCCTGGAAAATCAATGAAGAGGCGTTCCTGAAAAATGTTGCTGTTCTTTCAAACCTGAAACTCAGACTGGGATGGGGTATTACGGGTCAGCAGGACATCGGTAGTGATTTCCCGGCCCAGGCAATATATACAGTATCTTCGCCCGGCTCATATTATCCCATTGGCGGTGAATACATACCTACTTTACGGCCAAGTGCTTATGACGGGACGATCAAATGGGAACAGACGAAAACCCAGAATTTGGGATTGGATTTCGGTTTCCTGAAAGAACGTATTACAGGGTCAATAGATATATATAAACGTGTGACCACAAATCTTTTGAACACAGTTACAATTCCAAGCGGAAGTAACTTTTCGAATACGTTGTACACAAATGTGGGAAGCCTGGAAAACAAAGGAGTGGAAGCATCCTTGAATCTTACACCAATTTCAAAGAAAGATATGTCATTGACAATTGGGTTAAACCTTACCTATAATGTTAACAAAATTCTCAAGCTGCTCATAACAGATGATCCTAAATTTATTGGTGTTCTTTACGGCGATGCATTCACCGGTCAGAAACAGGTGACAAGAGTAGGCTATCCTGCATACTCATACTTCCTGAACAAACAGGTTTATGATGCTAACGGCAACCCGATTGAAGGTCTGTATGTCGATCTTTCCGGACAAGGTGGTACAGTAAACGGTAACAATTCAGATAAATATATATACCATAATCCAGCTCCGGATTATGTATTGGGATTGTCTGCACGTTTTGCCTATAAAAACTTTGATCTTTCTGCTTCCGCCCGTGCAAATATAGGGAACTACGTGTATAATCAGGTTGCTGCAGGGGCTTCATATGACCAGTTATACCAGATTGGATATTTCAAGAATTTCACAACTTTCCTTAGCGATACAAAATTCGTGAAACGGCAATTTACAAGCGACTATTTCGTCAGCAATGCTTCATTCTTAAAACTTGATAATGTTAGTGCAGGCTATAGATTCGACAATATTGTTGACAAATTAAGTGCCCGGGTCAGCTTAACCGTGCAAAACCTTTTGACTGTCACAAAGTACAAAGGAATTGACCCTGAAGTTCCAGGAGGCATTGACAACAACTTCTATCCCCGGCCAAGAACATTTATGCTTGGTATAAGCTTAACGTACTAATATTCTAATAATACATATATGAATAAAAAGATTTTAATACTAGGAATTGTTCTTTCAACATTGATGATTGGATCGTGTGTGAAAGACCTTACTGTAAATCCGAATGACCCAAATATTATAATGTCTGGCAATTTAAACAGTAATCCTGTTTATATGAAGGAAGCCCTGGCGAAGATTTACGCCAGTTTTATAATCAATGGTCAGGGTAGTAACGGTGGACCTGATATCAGTGCTCCTGATAATGACTTTTTTACTACCACAAGAGCCCTCTGGAATTGCCAGGAAATAACCACTGATGAAGCCATTTGTGGTTGGACCGATGCAGGAATCTCAGATTTGAATACACAAACATGGAGTCCAACTAATCCTTTTCTTACTGCGCTTTATCAGAGATTAAGTCTGAGTGTGACCTATGCCAACGATTTTATTAAGAAGACCAATGGAAGCACAGATGCAACTCTGCTGCAATACAACGCTGAAGCCAGGTTTCTGAGAGCGCTGGCCTACACATGGGATATGGATCTATTCGGTAATCCTCCTTTTACAACAGACGCCGACATAGTTGGTAAATTCTTTCCAAAACAGATTGAAAGGGCCAAATTATTTAATTATGTAGTATCTGAATTGCACGCAATAGAGGATAAGCTGGGAGCACCAAAATTTTCCTATCCCGAGGCTGACCAGGCTGCATGCTGGATGTTACTCGCCAGGTTATATCTGAATGCTCAGGTATTTACCGGAACCGCAAAATGGGACAGCTGCAAAATCTATTGTGATAAAGTGATCAACAGTGGGTCATATTCTTTGGCAACCAATTACAGACAGAATTTTAGCGCCGACAATGATGGTGATCATAATCCTGAAATGATTTTTGCCTGGGCTCAGGACGGAATCAATACACAAGGATATGTCGGGAGTACATTTATCATCGAATCCTGCAGTGATGCCACATATCATCAGGGCAGAAAGATTTCATGGATTGACATCAAACACCAACTGGAACGGAAACAGATCAAAAAGACAGTTCATGAATGTTCTGGTCGATACCCTTGCCACCTATGGTAATGTGCCTGTTCCTACCAGTGATTCAACTTTTGCTCAGTGCAAGGATAAACGTGTATATATGAAAACCAAGAAAAGCATGAATATACCAAGTGCCTCATCGAGTGGTGATTATGGTATTGGAGTATATAAGTTCACTGCTAAAAATACAGATGGCAGTCAGGCTGCAGATTATAACCCAGCATATGCCAGCACAGACTTCCCTGTTTTCCGTTATGCCGATGCTCTTTTAATGAGAGCTGAAGCCTTGCACAGGTTGGGAGATGATGCCAACGCTGTACTGGATATTAATGCAGTCAGAAGCCGTGCTTATGGAGATGCATCAGGCAATATAACTGCCGGTCAGCTTACCGATCAATTTTTACTTGATGAGAGAGGCCGTGAATTTTACTTTGAAGCTCAGAGGCGCACCGATCTTGTCCGCTTCGACAAATTCACCGACGGGAACTATAACTGGCCATGGAAAGGTGGTGCAATTAATGGCACTAACACCGATAGCCATCTGAATATCTTTCCAATTCCCGGGGACGAAGTGTCTGCAAATCCAAATATTCACCAGAATACCGGTTATTAATTTATAAAACTTGACTCTCATGAAAAAATTAATATTTTATATTACAATTCTTGGCTTATTGCTCAACGCCTGTAAGAAGGATGAGACAAAAGTCGTGATACTTGCAAATCCAACTCCTCCAACATTAGAGTCCATACCTAATCTGACCCTTCAAAGGACCCATGGTATGGATACTCTGGTTTTTGTTGGCACTGCAGTTGATCCTGGGTTCAGGGCTTCAGCAACCTATTTTCTTGAAGCCTGTTCAACAGGAAATAATTTTAAGGATTCACTACAGGTGCTTTCAAGTACTCAGGATGCCAGCTTAAAAATTACTGTAAGTGCCCTGAACGGGATATTGCTTCAGAAATTCCCTGCTGATTCGGTTTCTTCCGTTGATTTTCGAATAAGATCAGTGTTATCAATAGATGCCGGCACAGGTGCCATTCCTATGATATATGCTTCTGTCCCTGTAACCGCTGATGTTACCGTCTTTGGTTTACCACGTCTCGATTTAATAAATTCAGGTATTACCCAGAAAGTCGAATCAGTATTGGGTGACGGGAAATATATCGGTTATGTGTATCTTGATGCAACTAAACCATTTACATTAATGGACCCGGATGCCAATATCACATATGGTTCCAGCGGTTCAGCGCTAGCTGTTAATGGCTCTGCATTTACTGTGGCAGCTAACGGATGGTATCAGGTGAAAGCCGATACTAAAGCACTTACTTACACCGTTCTTCCTTACAATATTGGCCTCATTGGTGATGGTACACCGAACGCCTGGAATTCCCCGGATACAAAAATGGCTTATGATGCAAAAACCGGATCCTGGTTCGTTTCGGTCACCCTGGTAAACGGAACCTGCAAATTCAGAATGAATGATGCATGGGATCAGGGTATCAATTTAGGACTCGGTGCAGGATATTCATTGGATAATCTGTGGAATAACGGTAGTAGTACAAATATCCCCGTTACGGCCGGTAACTATACTGTACGACTCTATATAAATACTACTCCTTTCAGAGCTACTTTTACATTGAACCAGTAATTATTAAAAATGAAACTATTTATGAAAAGATTAACCTTATATAGATTTCTGTTTGTTCTTGCTACCCTGACAATTGTTTTTGTCTCATGTAAAAAGGAACAATCGAATGTGAGATTAGATCCGAAGCTTGCTACCTCCCAGGTTATAAATATTAAATCTGACTCTGCTACTGTTGTCGGTTTTGTAGTTGCTTCAGGAGATGGGTTTTCTGAAAGGGGTGTTTGTTATAATACTCAAACAGGTCCTACAACAGCTGACTCAAAAGTTGTTTTCAGTGATCCTGTTACCAAAGCCACTTTTAATGTCAAATTATCTGGGCTTACATATGCTACTAAATATTATGCGCGTGCATATGCTATTAATGCGAATGCTACAATCTATGGCGATGAAATTACATTTATCACTTTACCTATTGCACCTACACTTGCCACTGACACGATTACTGAAATAACCGGTACTACAGCAACAGGCGGCGGTGATATTACAAACGATGGAGGTTCCCCGATAACTGCCCGCGGAATCTGCTACGGACTGACCCCGAATCCGACTATTTCAGACAGTAAAACTTCTGATGGAACCGGAGACGGAATATTTGTCAGTTCACTGACTAAATTAAATGGACTGACAACATATCATGTTCGCGCTTATGCCACAAACATTGTCGGTACTTCCTATGGTAGCGATGTACAGTTTACGACTCTGGTTTCCACGCGACTCTGGAATGTTCCGGGTGATTATGTTGCTGCCAGTTACCCTGGATCGACTCTCAAGGATTGGGATCCGGCCAACTCTCCGCAAGTGAAGAGTCTGGCTTCTGCTCCCGATAATATTGAAGGCTATGTATATATGGCAAATGCAACAAATGCCTGGAAGTTCGCTACCCTGCCCAACTGGGATGGTCCTAATTATGGCGATGGAGGTTCAGGCAAACTGGATGCCAACGGAGGAAACTTCAGTTCTCCGATGGGTTATTATAAAATTAATGTTAACGCATCAACAAATCCAATGACATATACAGCAGTAGCAACTGTTTGGGGAGTTATTGGTGATGCTACACCGAATGGCTGGAATGATGAAACAGGTTTAACTTATAATCCCGCATTAACCACCTGGAACGGGGGTATGCATCTGACTGTCGGTTCGATTAAATTCAGGGCCAATCATTCATGGGATTATAATTATGGAAGCACTCCTGCAGATGCCACATTAGATGCCAGTGGCAGTAATATTGCCATCGCTCTGGAAGCTGATTATGTATTTACTCTGGATTTAAGTCATCCTTTAGCCTACACTTACAGCGCCAACAGGTGGGGTGTTATCGGAGATGCTACGCCCGACGGTTGGAATTCTGATCAGAATATGACCTGGGATCCCGTAAATCAAGTTCTCAAAGTTACTCTGAATATGGTTGTTGGTGCATTTAAATTCAGGGCAAACGATGCATGGGACATTAACTACGGTGGGGCAAATCTGAATGCGCTTACACCTGGCGGAGATAATATTCCAATTACAGTCGCAGGAAACTATACAATTACCTTCGATCCATGGACTCATGCAGCCACTTTAACTATGAACTAAAAAGATTTCAGAACTAATTTGAATCTGAAAAGTTACCAATTAATGTATAGAGGCTGTCGATTTTTAAGACAGCCTCTATAATATTATCAGAATTACAAAGTATTACAGCTAAAACCACCAATAATAAATACACAATGAAAAACCTGCTTATCATTGTCTTCTTTATCACTGGTTTTTCAAATTTGTCGGTTGGCCAGCTGGTGACTACTGATCCTGCAGTTCCTACACCCGGAAAAATCATAAAAATCTATTATGACAGCTCGAAAGATGCCGGAGATCTTCATAATTTTACCGGCGATCTTTATGCACATACCGGTGTCACGCTAATGGGTATTCAGTGGCAAAAAGTTATCGGCACATGGCCTGACAACGCTACACAGCCTAAGCTGACTTACCTGGGAAACTATCGTTATGAACTGGATATAGCGCCGGATATTAAAACTTTCTATTCACTTTCTGATACTGATGTTCCAACAAATATTTGCCTGGTAATACGTAATTCTGCAGGAACTCAACAAACCAGGCCTGACATATTTCTGAATGTCTTTCAGCAAGGACTAAATGTGACATTTACACTTCCGGTCAAATCTTCATTTGTTGCTGAACTCTATAAACAAATACCAGTTAGTGCTTCAGCTACGCTAGCAGATTCTATTTCATTGTACATAAATAATAATTTTATCAAATCAGGAACAACACCTGATCTTCTGAACTATACCATACTCCCCGATCAATATGGGGAGTTTGTGGCAAAGGTTATTGCATGGAAAAAGCCGGTTTTTGTTATAGATTCATTCTTTTATTATGTCAGAAAGCCAATAATAACCGAAACATTGCCTTCGGGTTTTGAAGACGGCATAAATTATTTAAGCGACACATCGGTAGCTCTTGTTTTACATGCGCCTTATAAAAATTATGTATTTGCAACGGGCGATTTTACCGGTTGGCTCGCACGTGAGAAAGGTTATATGAAAAGAACGCCCTGATGGCGAAAGATACTGGGTACAGGTTAACGGACTTAAACCCGGGAAAGAGTATCGCTTTCAGTATCTTGTTGATACTGCGCTATATATTGGCGAACCATATTGCGATAAAGTTCTTGATCCCGATAATGATCAATATATACCTGCTTCAACATATCCCAATCTTATCGCATATCCTAAAGATACAGCCTCAGGAATTGTTTCAGTTCTCCAGACTGCGCAGGTACCTTACACCTGGCATACAACAGGCTACACTCCCCCTGAGCAATCAAATCTTATAATCTATGAATTGCTGGTCCGTGATTTTACAGCAAATCACGATTATAAGACTCTGATCGATACATTAAATTATCTGGTTAATCTGGGAATCAATGCGATAGAGCTGATGCCTGTAAACGAATTTGAAGGAAACATCAGTTGGGGTTACAATCCCTCATTCTATTTCGCACCTGATAAATATTATGGCCCCAAAAATGATCTTAAGGCATTTATCGATATCTGTCACAGCAAAGGCATTGCAGTAATAATGGACATGGTACTGAATCACTGTTACGGACAATCTCCGTTTGTTCAGCTTTATCTCGATCATTATGGTTCTGATCAAATCTATATGAAAATTCCAAATCCCTGGTTTAATGCACAGTCACCAAACCCTGTCTATAAATTTGGCGCCGACTTTAATCATGAAAGCTTTTCGACACAACAGCTTGTTGACCGGATAAATGCTTACTGGCTTACAGAATATAAAATAGATGGCTTCCGCTTTGACTTCACCAAAGGATTTACGAATACTCCCGGTGAAGGAAGTGCCTATGATGCCTCCCGCATTGCAATTCTTGAACGGATGGCTTCCCAGATATGGAAGGTAAAGCCCGGTGCATATGTCATTCTTGAACATTTCACCGCTAACAGCGAAGAAATTGTGCTGGCAGATTATGGCATGATGCTCTGGGGAAACAATAACTACAATTATGCTGAAGCAGCAATGGGATATTCATCTGATCTAACCGCCGTAAGTGCCCAGGGAGCAGGCTGGACCGTTCCCAACCTCGTAAGCTATATGGAAAGCCATGATGAGGAACGAATAATGTTTAAAACAATTACATTTGGGGCTTCATCAGGAAGCTATAATACACGGAATCAAAAAACTGCTCTTAAAAGGATGGAACTTGATGCACTATTTCTGCTTACTGTGCCGGGTCCTAAAATGATCTGGCAATTTGGAGAACTTGGTTATGATATATCCATTGACTCAGCAGGTAGAACCGGAGAAAAACCGATAAAGTGGAATTATTTCTCTGATCCCGATCGTCACAGGTTATACATTATATATAAACTGCTTAATAACCTCAGGAGTTCACAGCCGGCTTTTGGAACCGGCAGCTATTCTTACTCGCTCTCAACACCCCTTAAAAGTATTCAGTTGTTTGATCCGACGATGAATGTCGATGTTCTTGGAAATTTTGGGCTGACCACGGCTTCAATTGATCCGAACTTCCCACAGGCAGGTATGTGGTATGAGTATTTTAAGGGAGACTCGATAAACGTGTCGAATATTAATGATCAGATCATTCTTCAACCCGGGGAATACAGACTTTATACGTCCAGGAAGCTTGCGTCTCCAAATATATTGCAGGGTATAAATGACATAGTTGCAACAGGCAGGAAACCGATCATTACTGTTTATCCTAACCCCTCGGCGGCAGAGTTTACTTTTGAAATTCGGAGCATGCATCCGGTTTCAGTATCCCTTTCAATCTACGACATGACCGGAAATATTATCTGGCAAAATAAAACCAGCCTCTCAGCTGATGAGATTCAATCAGTAAAGTGGGATGGAAAATCTGCTAATGGTAATACAGCACCACCGGGAATTTATTTCGCGCAGGTCAGAACATCTCTAAGCACTGAAACGGTAAAAATTATTAAAGAATAGTAATTCATTTCTTTTTGAGGACCACAGCTGTCAGAGGCTCAAGATCTAATTTGATTTCGTTTTTAGTGCTAAAGATACCTTTATTTCCGCCGGACATAAGGCTCAGATATTCCCCATTGTTTTTCACCGGTACTTTAATGGTTTTGAGTTTATCTGACCTGTTAATAACCACAACTATTTCATCATTCCCCATTGACCGGCTATATGCAAGTGTCATACTTTGATTGTCTGCTACTGAAAAAGAAAGATCGCCATATATAAGTACAGGATTTTCTTTTCTCATTTTACATAGTTTCATATAAAATGATTTGAGTGCTGTATCAGGTCTGACAATATCAACCGGCCTGCTCTTGGAAGGGTCGTAAGCAGCACGTTCATCTTCATAAGTGATATCGTTCCAAACCATGGGCTTTCTGCAATCCGGATCATCAGCACCCCACATGCCAACCTCTTCCCCATACCATATCTGCGGCGCTCCAATAAATGTGAACTGATGTATCAGAAGAATAATTTGTTCTTTTCTTGTACGCTCGTCAGGCTTATTTATCTTATAATCAGGATTGTCAGATGGCTTTGCTTTATATTTATCCAAAGTCTTATTGTACAGTGAAGTCGAGAATCTTGGAGTGTCATGAGTTGAAGGCACATTCATCATAACCTGAAGATTATCAATGTTTATACCTTTGTCGATCCTGTTTATTTCACTGACAAATTCTGTAGGATTCAGGATGGGTTCTGCCTGCCCGAAAAATCCTCTGGCAACCCGGTACCACCTGTAATTCATTATAGCATCGAACTGATCTCCTTTAAGGTAGACGTTAGGGTCCAGAATTTTATCTGGCCATTCCAGCCACCATATTTCCCCGATAAGATATGCTTGAGGGTTCACTGAGCGAACAACTTTCCTGTATTCCCGCCAGAATCCCATTGGGATCTCGCCAGCAACATCGAGTCTGAATCCGTCCACTCCATCCGAAGGATCGCCATTCCCATCAGGATCAAGCCATCTCCTGGTTACATCGAATATATGACGTTTTAAAGATTCCGAATGCAGGTTGCCTTCAAAAGGCATTGTCTTCTTATCCGGAGGAATAATATCTTTTTTAAATACAGGCATGTAGGGATTGTTCCCACCCCATCCCTCATATTTTAATTCTTTCCTGGAAGCACTATCAGGAAACTGGGTTATATTATACCAATCAACATACTTTGATTTTTTCCCATTCTTTCTGATATCATTCAGTGCCCAGAAGGTTTTGCCGGTATGATTCCAGGAATAGTCCATAATCACTCTGATCCCTCTTTTATGAAACTCACTTATAACCTTCAGGAAAAGACTGTCAGCTGAGGTCCATTTCCATGTAGATGGATCATCATGGATTTCTGCATCCATTATCGCTGCGTCGCCTTTCGGATCGGGCCCGAAATTTCTGTCGATGTGCGTGTAGTTCCTGGCATCATATTTATGCAAGGAGGGAGAATCATTTAGCGGATTAAAATATATCGCGGTAACACCAAGTGACTGGATGTAATCAATCTCATCTAGCACTCCCTGGAGATCACCCCCATAACGACGTGCCTGAATTTTTGAATAGAAACTGTTTACTTTTACGCTATCCAGCCAGGTCTCATGAGAATACCAGTCGTGTCCCCACGGTGTAATTGCCCAGTTAGCCGGTAGTTTATCAGGATACGATCCCTTCATATCGGCCGGAGTAGGGTCGTTGTTCGGATCACCATTGCGGAAACGCTCAACAAAGATCTGATACCATATCGCTTCCTTTGCCCAGACAGGAACTGAAGCCAGTGATTTGTCACCGGTATTTTTGTTTTTGCTCTGCATTGGATTACAGCCAGATGTAAGTATACCGGCCACACTCAAAATTAATAATATGGACTTTAATGAATGCATAACTTAGAATGTAATCTCTTTGTTTTACTTTGTGATTTACTGTGGTCCTTTATGCCCAGCCACCCCCAATTCTCTGTTCTTTCGGCCCCCGAACCCCCCTAAAGGGGGGCCTAAGTAGTGTCTTTTATCTCACGAATACCTTATATCCCCATGGTTCAAATCTCAGGGAATCGGTCAAAGGCAATACTGTCTTAGAACCACCAAAATAATCTGTATAATCTCCGTTAAGATTTCCGGGTAGAGACTTTATTGCAACTTTTTTCTTCGTTAGATTCAGCAGAACCACAACTTTGTTTGAATCTTTTTCCCTGTAAAAAGCAAAGATTGACTTATCCTTACCAGTACTGATTTTAACCATTGGACCTCCGGCATCACCATTCCACAAAGCTCTATTCTGCTTTTTTAGAGAGACCAGGTCAGTATAGAACTTTGTGAGGCGGCAGGTATCATTCCACACGATCGGGTCCCTTTCAAAGAATTTTATTCGTTTGTTAAGGCAATCTTCCTGGCCGCTGTATATCAGAGGAACACCCTGATCCGTAAAAATTAAAGTTGCAAATGCACGCTGGGAATCACCCATTAATGAATCTATTGTACCTGCCCAGCTATTCTCATCATGATTGGTAAGGAACTGAAGCCTGTAAACACTATTTGGATATACCTGCCATTCCCTATCATAATATCTTACCAGTTTGGTTACACTGTCTTTTCCCTGGGCGATACTGTTCATCAGGTGATGCATTTCCCAGGCATAGTTCATATCAAAACCTTTTTCGAGAAAATATGTAGGGTCCTCTATCTCTCCGATCAGCAGAACCGGCTTTATTGCTGTCAGTTCAGTCCTTGCCCTTTCCCAGAATTCCTTTGGCGTATTGTGAGGGTGATCAATGCGAAAACCATCGGCACCCAAATTTACCCAGAATTTCATAGCATCTATCATATAATCCTGAAGTGCACGTTTCGACCAGTCGAGTTGTATAACATCTGTCCAGTCTGTTCCAAGAGGAGGAGTAAACTTGCCGGCAGAGTCTCTGACATACCAGTCGGGGTGTTTAATAGTCAGGTTATTATCCCACGATGTATGGTTCGGTACCCAATCGAGTATAACATGCATCCCTATTTCGTGAGCCTTATTCAAAAGTGCTTTAAAATCGTCAAGTGTACCGAATTCCGGATTTACATTCATATAGTCTTTAACTGAATAATAACTGCCCAGCTCACCCTTCTTATTTTCTATTCCAATAGGATAGGTTGGCATAAACCATAAAACATCAATCCCCAGAGCTTTTAACCTGGGAAGATGCTCTGCAAAAGCATTAAAAGTTCCCTGATCGGTGTATTGCCTGACGTTTACTTCATATAATACTGAGTTTTTGGACCATTCAGGATGGACAACTTCTGACTGAAAAGGCTTAAGTTCCTTTTTCTTTCCAAAGAATGAAAAGGCGGCTATCGTTACAGACAGCGCCAATAACACAACGATTAGACCTAAAGGCAGTTTTTCCATAGTCTGAATAGTTAATTTGAACAATTAATAATTAATTTCTGATCCATAATAGCTTAAGAGAAAATATTTAATTTCAGGTTAAGAACAAGTTTTTTTAAACCTTCAACCTGACATTCTTTGTCTGAGATTATCAGATTTAATGGTTTCGCTGATAAATTATTGATAGTGACAAAATCTTTTGTCACCCTGACCTCAAAAAGAATGCCCCGGTATCGTGCATGAAATGAATATGATTCCCAATTCCCGGGTATAAGCGGATTAATGAGTATTTTATCATCGAGTATCCTCATTCCTCCAAAGCCTTCAACGATTGCCAGCCATGTCCCTGCCATACTTGTAATATGCAGTCCGTCAGAAACTTCGTTATTATAATCATCAAGATCGAGCCGGGCAGTACGCAGGTACAGCTCATAAGCTTTGTCAATATTTCCTATTCTCGAGGCTAC
Organism: uncultured Bacteroidales bacterium; assembly: GCA_963791065.1. GTDB lineage: Bacteria > Bacteroidota > Bacteroidia > Bacteroidales > VadinHA17 > LD21. Next base: position 150,302 of record CAWBQN010000018.1, on the reverse strand, counting down.
AATCGAATGAATGCATGCGGATAATGACGATTCATGAACTGTCATTGGTTCATAGAAATCATAATTGCGTTTAATTGTCTCTGTATCAAACTGATCTTCAAAGAGGTATAAGCCATGCAAAACATCCGCCTGTTTAATATAACACGATCGTAGTATCCTGTCCCATGACCAGTGCTGGTTGATTGGCCTCTCGGCAGGAGGAATACTGTCGGCAGGCTTTAATTCCTTATCCAGAAATCCATCCTGCTGCAGAAAAATATTGCGCGATTCATCATACGGGAAATGCATATTTTGAATCAATCTCCTCCATCTCGTTGTTTCGTCATGAAAGTTGAAACTGGTCTTTCTATAAATACCTGATAATTTAGCCGGGTTCGTCTTCTCCAGAATCTCCAGGTTTTTTAGAGTATATGATAACGTCCATACGGCTAAATAGTTAGTATACCAGTTATTGCTGACATTGTTCTCATATTCATTAGGACCGGTCACTCCCAGGATCACATATTTATTAAGGTTTTCAGAGAATGTCGCCCTTTGGCTCCAGAATCGCGAAATGCCGATCAGCACCTCCAGTCCGTACTCGGCTATGTATTCCTCATCGCCAGTATGCCTGATATAGTTGAAAACAGCAAATGCAATAGCGCCATTCCTGTGGATCTCCTCGAAAGTGATCTCCCACTCATTATGACATTCTTCCCCGTTGATTGTTACCATAGGGTATAATGCTGCACCATTCTTGAATCCGAGCTTTTCAGCATTTTCGATACTTTTGCCGAGGTGCTTGTAACGGTATAACAAAAGGTTTTTACCTACCTTCTGATCGGCTGTTTTAAGGAAAAACGGCAAGCCGAAGGCTTCGGTATCCCAATATGTACTGCCGCCATATTTCTCGCCGGTAAATCCCTTCGGGCCAATATTGAGCCTTTCATCTTTGCCTGTATAGGTTTGGTTAAGATGAAATATGTTGAACCGTATTGCCTGCTGAGCCGATACATCACCCTTAATTATGACATCGGATGTGGCCCAGATCTTTTCCCATGCTTTAACATGATCAAGAAAAAGGTTTGTATAACCCTTTGTTTTTGCTGCAGTAAGCCGTGACTTTGTATCGTCAGTCAGATTGGCTTTTTCATTATTCAATGAAGAAAGAACAGATACATACTTGTACAGTACGACCTCTTCATTTTTTCTTATGTCAACAGGCAGTGTTACTGCAATATATTTTTCGCGACTCGTTGTAACAGGTTTTACAGGAACAGGCTGGTTATCCTTCAAAACTTCAAAACACATTCCGGTTGAAACATGAAAATCTGTTTTCAGAGTTGCCGTAACAAGAATTCCATAGCCGGGAGTAATCTCCTTGCTTACTTCAACCCAAAACTTTTCCCCGTAATTAGTGTCTTCATTTTTGACATCGCCATCTACATAAACCGTGAATTCAAGTACGCCATTAAAATCAATTGATTTAACTGCATATCTGATCGTTCCAAGATCGGGTTCTGCCATGCTTAAGAACCTTCTGGTGTTAATCTCAATAGTCTTATCTCCGGAAACTATTATCCTGAAGGACCTTTCCAGGTAGCCTTCCTTCATGTTCAGGATCCGCGAGAATGAAATTATTTTCGATGCAGCCAGGTCAACCGGTTTCCCGTCAGCCGAAACATCAATGCCAATCCAGTTTGGTGCATTCAGAACCTTAGCAAAATATTCGGGATAACCGTTTTTCCACCATCCTACCCTTGTTTTATCAGGATAATATACACCTGCAACATAACTTCCCTGAAGACTGTCGCCTGAATAATGCTCCTCAAAATTGGCTCTCTGGCCCATATAACCATTCCCTATCGAAAAGACACTTTCCGACTCCCTATTCTTCTCAGGGTGGAATCCCTCCTCGATAATCTGCCAGACATCCTTTTTATAACAACTGTTCATACCCTGATTTCTTTTTCTATGGTCATGAGTTTAGAAATATTCATCTTATTTAATCCCGGAATAACAAAATGAGCTTTTGTTAAAATCCTGGGTGATCCAATACCGATACACATCATACCTGCATTAAGGGCAGCCTGCACTCCGGCAACCGCATCTTCGAAAACGATGCAGTCAGTGGATTTGACCTGAAGCAGTTCTGCAGCTTTGATGAAGACTTCAGGATCGGGTTTTGCTTTGGAGACAATATTACCGTCGGCGACAGCATCAAATAGATCCAGGATACCTACCCGTTCAAGTATCATTGGAGTATTCTTGCTTGCCGATCCTATTGCCGTACGGATATCTGCATTTCTAAGTTCCTTAATGAACTTACGGCACCCGGGAAGTATATCGGCGGGGGTCATCTTACTTATATAATCAGTATACCATTTATTCTTAAGTGTTGCATATTCCAGTTTCTGGCTTTCATCCATATTCCTGTTGCCGATTTCAAGAATTATTTCCAGTGAAGCCATCCTGCTGACACCTTTAAGCCGTTCATTATCCTCAACAGTAAAATGGATCCCAAGCTGGTCTGTCAGTCTTTTCCATGCCAGATAATGATACTTTGCTGTATCTACAATAACTCCGTCAAGATCAAAAATACATGCAGATATATGCATCATACTTTTTTTGATTTTGTTTCATCGACATCTTTTACAAAAAGGATCAATACTGCAGCAATGAACATTGAAATACCACCCGTTACAAGGGCATAGATACTTTCGCCACCAAAAACATCTCGTACAAAGAATCCAAGGATGCTGGCTGCAAGTATCTGCGGAATAACTATGAAGAAATTGAAAATACCCATATAAGTCCCCATTTTGTTCGCAGGAAGTGATCCTGTAAGAATTGCGTACGGCATTGCAAGTATACTCGCCCACGCAAGGCCGATTCCAAGCATAGAAAGTATTAACATATGGGGAGTGTGAATCAGTATAATTGAGATTAGTCCGAGTCCGCCTGCAATCAGGCTTACCGAGTGAGTAATCCGCCTGTTTGTAAGCCTTGCCAGAACAGGCAGCAGAAATGCAACCACTGCTGCAAAGCCATTATAAACGGCAAAGAGGATCCCCACCCAGTTTGCTCCCTGATTATATAATTCGCTTGTAGGGTCCTTTGTACCATATATATGATTTGTGACTGCTGATGTGGTGTAAATCCACATTGAAAAAAGTGCAAACCATGAAAAAAACTGAACGATGGCCAGTTGTCCCATTGTTCTGGGCATCTTATAAAGATCACTCAGTACAACTACAAGCCCGCTGCCGGATTTTCCCCCTGAGACAAACAGACCTGAAATAATCTGGATCAATCCAAACGCCCCGGTCCCGACTGAAAGAATATATAGTTCTTTCTCGAGTGAATAGAAATAGATAATCAGGCTTATTACTAAGCCAGCAAAAATCCAGTAAAATCCTCTTTTTATAAATACCCCGGTGGCAAAGGAGCTCTCAGTATCGGCTGAATTATAAGACATCGCATTTTCCTGTGAAGAGAATTCACGCAACTCTTCAGGAGAATACTCCTTTGTTCTTATAATGGTCCATACCACAGCTGAAATAAATACTGCGCCACCGATATAGAATGACAACTTTACAGATAAAGGAATCTGCCCTGCAGGAGCAGTATTCTGAACATGGAACCAGTTTGTAAGCACATATGGAAGAACCGATGCAATGACTGCTCCGGTACCTATAAAAAAACTCTGAGTTGCAAAACCTGTAGTTCTCTGTTCCGATGGCAGCATATCACCCACAAAGGCTCTGAATGGTTCCATTGAGATATTGATCGAGGCATCCATTATCCATAACATTCCGGCTGCAATCCAAAGTACAGGCGAGTTTGGCATCAGGATCAGTGCGAGGGAAGCAAGTAGAGCACCGGTAAGGAAGTAGGGACGTCTGCGTCCCAGCCTGTTCCAGGTATTGTCGCTCATGTGCCCTATAATAGGCTGAATAATAAGCCCGGTCACCGGAGCTGCTATCCATAGGATAGGTATATTTTCAACCCTGGCACCGAGTGTTTCAAAAATCCGGCTGACATTTGCATTCTGAAGTGCGAATCCAAACTGAATTCCAAGAAATCCAAAACTCATGTTCCAGATCTGCCAGAAGGTAAGACGCGGTTTAGATTTTTTCATATAAAAGAAATATTTTTTAGAGTATAAGGTACTCAAAGGTTATTTCGCAGTGTTCTCTAAGGGTATCTTCAGAGTTTCTCAGTTGATACTATTCAAAAATAGAAAAATGGTTCGATAAATGGCACATACAACCCATTTATTTTATATCATAATCGCTGATTTTCAGGCAAGAAGGAGGGAGTCCTTTTACTTCAATCGATTTCTGTCTGTCTTAGTTTTATTAAAAAAATTCTTCCTATATGATGGCACTCCCGAAGCTTTCTGATATGATAAAACTCTTCCTGTATAATTGCACCCCAGAACCCCCAGCCGGGGGTTGGCATAACTCTCTGATATCAAGCCTAGAAGGGGTTTAATATAAATTTTCGTGAAACATCTTGGAGATCCCTCATTCCTCCAAACCTCCGCAAGCTCCGATTTGTCGGAATTCGGGATGACAGGTTATTTTGTGGGACACAGGAGGAAGAAACGGCGATTCGCAGCGACATTTTATTCATGAAGTATTTCACTCGCGAATCGCCGTTTCTTCCTCCTGCTAATCAACTACATACCTGTCATCCCGAGCGCCAGCGAGGGATCTCCTTCTCTCTTTCTGCAATGGACTTAAATTGAAATGTTTATAAAGATTAGGTAGGATTTAGGTGTGAAATATACAATGCAAAATAGAACCTTTAATTTACACTTTTATTGAACCAGTGTAAATTTAAGGCTGAATCCGAAATTTGTATTGGAAGTTGGAAATGTATTAGCAACGAATGGATTATTCATGGTACGATCGGCAAATATCTGAAGATTAAACCTGTCACTCAGTACATAATCGGCAGTCGCCCCAAGGGTAAACACTCTCTCTCCGATAACCGGTTGATCAACATCTTCCACCAGCTTTCGTGCAAGTGTCTTATTATCACGTATAGAAAGATCAAAACGCAGATTAAGATCACTTTTTAAAGCCCGCTGCCCCTGTCCGGTTTTGAGAATTATCTGAACATTATCAAACCTGTATCCTGCTCCGAAAATCAGTTCATTAATCCTGGCATCGGAAATCTGGTTACTTGTCAAATTCAGTGCTACTGTCCGTGATTTTTTCCATTCAAAGCGGGTAGTAAGACTGTTTTTCCAGTTCATATCCACATTAATCAAAGGACTGAATTGCTCACTGATTGTAACAACATCTATCTCGTATTGCTGAGTGAAGTTATTCTGAAGGTCCCGTATTCTGCTTACCCCATCAGCATCAGGTTCCCAGTTCAGGTTAGTTGTGTACGCACCTATCTGATAGGTGCTGCGGTACTGATGCATCAGGTTTATAGACCTGAAAACTCTCTGAACAAAGTCAAATTTTGACAATCCGTCAAAGTTTATTCTCCAGTTCGGCATCATTTGCAGAGCTGACGGGAATGTCGCGAGTCCTATATTATTTGCATTTGACTTTGTATAGGCAGCCAGGAATGCAGGGATCATAACTTCCCTCGAAGTTTGCCCGTACCCGCTCTTATATTGTCCGTTAATGGGAAGTCCTGTTAATGGATCAGTATCGGGGTTATAACCCGGATCTACTTTCTGCCTGTCGGCCGCTCTTCTTTGTGAAATAATGGTAATATTCCTCTTAAATGCCTCGAATGCAGGAGATTGATAATCGTTGCTTTTCGAGATCTTTTCGAAAGAGGTTCCCCAGGATATAATTGAAATTGAAAAGTTTCCGTTAATAATCCTGTTTCGGGTGCTGTCGGGGAAAGTGCCATTGGCATCAGCTATATAATATGAGCTTACTGACTCTAAAAATCTTCTGTCGGCATTAATATCTATTCTTAATCCGGGGAAAGGCTCAACTAGACTTCTAAGTGACAGGTCACGCTTACTTTCAAATATGGCAGGAGTATTGAGTATAGTATCCGTTGATAGCCATCCGTTGGTAACGGCCCTGTCGAAGAAGTTCCTGTCACTGTATCCCAATATAAATGGCCATCCGGGGGCAAGCTTACCATTGTCATTTGACATCCCCAGGAACTTTGTTTCAGGGGTATAACCCGGAAGAAATTCTCCCTGAGATGTTGTATACGTCAGACTGAATGACCTTATTCCCATTATTGCCCTGACGAGGTATTCACCGGTGACTATAAATGGATTCCTGTTTACCCTTACTTTTCCTTCAACGACAACCCTGGCATTATCTGTCTGCTCGGCTGCAGTAAAGTTCACTCTGTTATCATTTACAATTTCCACCTTGCCTTTCACCTCTTCACCCCCTTTTCCCACAATTTTGACCTTCACATCCTTTGTTTTCAGATTATGATAAATTGCTTTGGCAACATTTGCCTTGAAGCTCATGTTAATTTTGGTGAATGTGACTGTTTTTAAATCAGCTTTGATTTTCTGGGCTCCTCCTGGCTGAGTATTAGCCTCAATGTTTTTCAGGAATTTCAATTTTGTATAAAGAGAAGAAAGATTTGCCATAGCTGTGAACGTCAACTCACTATGGTTCTTAATTGAATTTCCGAGATTGATCCGGAGACTGTCGGGGAACAATGGACCGGCAAGCCAGGTATAATCAGAGCTGTAGCGGGCATTGGCATTAACCCAGGAAAGCATAGGAAGCTTATTTATGGGAAGAGTATATGTTATATTAATAAAGTGATTGTAATTGGTTGTCCGGCCGCCTCTTCGTAAATTGTTCAGTACCGAATCACGCCACGAGTAATAAGTACTGCTGTACCTGCTTTTATCCACTCCGCCCGGAGGTTCGTCAATTCTGGCCAGATCTGTAGCTGTAAAATCAAATTTCAATTGCCTTGTGATATCATATTTGAAATCGTACATCCGGGTCCATTCAAAATCCTTTCTGAAAGACGGTGTAACTTTGAGGTAAGGATTATCAATGTTTCTGGTTATTAATTCATTATAATCTCTGTACAGATCTGTTCTGAAAGAAAGGCTTTTTGGAAATGGATAAAAGTTAAAGTCCTTGACAATTTTGAATACCGGTGAATTGAGGAATCTTACGTTTTTGAAGGGCATAATATTGGCAGGTTGTGCCTGAAAGTCATAATTTATGCCTCCCCTGTAGTTTTTCTCAAGGTTAATCTCAGTATTGGTGTTGCTGCTGAAAATTTCATTGTATGTATAGTTCACACTAAGGTTCGCCGGATCCCATGCATGAGGTTTTGCTCCACGTTTTGTTATGCCGGCATTACTCACCGTAATTGTCTTTCTCCTTGAATAATCTTCAGAAATGTTTAATATCGAATCTCTGACAGCCTTATTCTTAGCTGCGCTTAAAGCATCTTTAAGAAGGATATCAGGGTCAAGCGGATCATACTGAGGTTTTATTCTTGTCTCTGAATAGCCAACATAAACAGGAAGCCTTACACCAATTTTTTCAGGGAAAAACTTACCAAGCTCAATACTCGAGGATATGTCGTATTTAACTATATTTTCCTTGCTTCTCTCATTTACCTTTTTCTCAATACTTCCCCATCCGGGTGTGCTGGCCTGGCCAACCATATCAATGGTCCCCAGATCTGCGAGCCGAGCCTGCAGATGAGCATTTGCAGCCCAGCCTCCGTCTTCAATGAAATCGCTGAGCCTGAGTTCATTAACCCAGATTTCCGCAAATTTCGGAGTGCCATCATCTCCAGCCCTGTTCCGTGTTTTAATAGGGTTCCTTACACCTATCATTATTACTTTGATATTGCTCATATTTGGATTCCCTGATACTGAAACCCTCGCTGTTCCGGATTGATATACAAACACATCGGATGCACTTAATGATGACCCTGGCAGTTGCATCTGACGGTTACGTTCCTGCTTGGCAGCCTGGAGCACAGAGAGGTCTATTATCATGCTATTCTCGGTGGGCCAGACTATTGCTCTCTCATCATCGGAATTATTATCATAATGACCCGGAGGTGTCAGTTTGAGTGGAATTTCATATTCATAGAAGTTCCCTTTATAATCTGACCCGATCCTTATAAATGCTGTCAGATCATTGTCCTGCAATGGCTGGCCGATAATAGCTTCGGCATGAACCTCCATCCTGAGTTTCCGGTACTGTCTGATGTCGAGGTTAACATTTTTAAATGCGGCCCTGGCATCTCCATCCTGGAGATCATGGACTTTGAGTACCATCGATTGCTCATTGAGCTGTCTCAGTTGCGGATTCTGAGGGTCGGTTATCCGGGTAAATCCGGGCGGCAAAACATAATTTACCGGAATTTTCCCTGAATTCTCCTCTATGCTAACTGAGCTTATTTCGAAAGTTCCGTCTGTAGGTTCGGGCACTGTGATCCTTTCGCCCCCCTCCATAAATGAAATATTGTATTTTCTCCATTCGGCCCGCATGAGATCAAGCTTTGCAAAACGCATTATAACCGGCTGGTCAAATCCGTTGAGAAACATTCTCATGAAACGGATCGATTTAAAGTCTTTAATTGGTCCGATCACTTTCTGATAGTCAATGATTGGAACTTTAAACTGATACCATTTTACTTTCGACTTATTCCCGTTTGCGAAAGTGGCTTCATATTCAATCTCATCGGTAACATAATTTGTACCAACCTTAATATCTCCGGGACGCAAGCTGACTTTGTACTGGTAATAACTCTCGGTTTCACTCAGTGTATTATCACGGTTGATATCTTCCATATCCGGTAAGGTTGATCCGGCAGTCGGATAAGATTCTTTTGACATCTCTGATGTCGGGGAGTTTCCCTCCTCTCCGTTATACTTTTTATACCTGTCGAGAATTCCAAGCTGCTGAGCATCATAGTCTGATCCTCTGTAATAATGAAAGTCGTCACCGGAAGGATCTTTTGCTATCTCCTGATAAGCATCAGGGCTTGTGATCAGAGCAGCTTTCTGAAGATAATTTGAAAAGAATGTTTGTTCATCCTGGTCCATCAGTCCGTCAAGTCCTACGTCCTGGTACAGTCTCGATTCAGGGGCATTATCAAAGGCATTGACGACAGCCTGAATTGTCGGTACTCTTCCCCAGGCAGTCGTATCAACGTTTTTGACAACGGGAGAACCCGGAAGGCCATTTTCAAAACTTTTCCTTGAGTCGCGTAAGATGTCTTCAGAAACATTGCCCAGGTTGATATAAAGATCCCCGCCTGCCTCGGTAGGATTATCAACAAAAGGATCCATTAACCAAAACTCAACATACTGTATGTTAGCAGTTTCAAAATCACTGGTTAACACCTCCCTCATTATCCCACCCCATCGTGTTTTAGGGTCGTTAAGCTTGCCTGTTGAATTTAATCCTCTTGAATAGACACCGGGATCAGTATCATAATTATATGGTCCCCTTTCATCGGGATAAAAAGCAAGGTTTAGTACTGTTAAATTCGTTGGTATCCCGCTCGGGCTTTCCTTGTACGGGAAAATTTCATTTTCATAGATCTCCCTTACAAAATGGCTCGACTGCTCTTCCGGATGCGATCTGATGTATTCAGGAGTAGATGATCCGTTCCTTAAAAACAGAGGGTCAATTACATACCAGGCCAGCTTGGCACGATTGAAGCCACTAACAAGATTATTGTTGAATCGTGCTTCCGGGAAAAGATCGTCCTGTCCCTGGGGGACACTGGCGATTGTCCAGGCATTAAAGGCCTTCAGATCAAGAGGTATTTCACTGGCTTCAAAGTCGTCAATATATGAATTGCCTGCACTGGATATTGCTTTTGAATGCCCTGGAACCAGGTCGGCAAACTCACCGAAAAAGGAGAAAGATGAAGGAGTCTTTGTATTGAGCAGCGGTATTTTGTCAATTATCTTTGTAAGCAATTGTGATTCTGCTTTATACGAGGTATTTAAACCCCATATCGTATTTGAAATTGGTTCCTCGCCATAATTTACTTTTTGAGTATATGGCCTTTCAGTAAGGTGAAGGACAGTTGCACCTATATCGAAATTTTCCGATGCTTTGTAATCGAAATGCGTACCTATAAGTGTTTTTGTCTGGAATCCAAAGAATTGGTTATTCTCGAGTGAAACCTGAATAGGAGTTTGTGAATCAATCAGGGCCCTGTTTATTATGGTAACTGTACCCATATTATAATCAACCGTATAGTCGGTATTCTCAGCCAGAGGCACGCCGCCGGCAGTAACTTTTACCGAACCCTGAGGTATATTCGTTGCATTCAGCCGGATCACCGATCCCGATTCAGCTGAATATTGTCCTGTCATCTTGAATTTATTTTTTTCAGCCATCTGCCGTGCAGCTGTCTGAGTTGAATCATACAGTTCCTGGAATATATATTTGCTGGCAATAGCAGGATTCCCAATCATTTCTTTAAGATGACTTCCGAAGGGTTCAATTTCCGGGAAAATAATTTTACCCCTGTCTACCATAACGGTTACGCCATCAATAAAATCGAAAAACCCGTCGGGTTGTCTGTCAAGCTGGGAATTCAGGTTGTCGAACCCCATAACCTGAAGCAATATCTTATCCTGCAGGCTGCCTTCAGGTATATAATTTATCGAGTTGCCAGTTTTGTCATCCTGGTAAAGAACATTCAGGACAAAGTCTTTCTTATCGAGTTTCCCCGATCCGAGAGAGTATATGTTTTTCATCATCAGGTTCCATGTAGGCAATTTTGGGCTCAAAGTGGTTCCTTTCAGCAATTTTAAAACAAGCGCCTGAGGTGCGGTAATACCATCAGTCGAAAATTCACCAACCTTATAGACTCTGCCTCCATATGTATACTCATAGGCTACTGCCAGGACTTCATCAGTATTAAGGGCAGTATTTAGCGATATATAGCCCAGCTGTCTGTTGAAATCGTACTCTCTTTCATCGAGTTTTCTGGCGTTCTCAATTTTCTCAAAATCACGTCCTATCTGAAATCCGGGATATAAAGGATCAAATGCATTTGTTATCTGATCGACGTTACGTATCCTGCTGTATGTCGTTGTCAGCGATTCATACATTTTGTTGGCATCATTACTGGGGTAAATAAGTGCACCCGGCGTTGCCTGGAAAGCAGGGACTTTATTAAAGACATGATTTGAGTTTTCGGCAAGGTCCATAAATGCTACAATATTCCTGTTGCTGGCATCTACAAAGCTGCTTTGCTTATTTGTTACCCATACTTCGATCCTTTCAATATTAATTCCGGAACTGATTATAGGAATATTTTTCAGAGAGGCATCATAGGTATCTCTGAAATACTGTGAAAGGAAGAAGTTTCTGTTGGCTTCATAATCATCAGCATACACTTCAAAATCTGTCAGCTGAGCACCTCCCTTGGCCTCTATAACAGATGATTGCCCCTTCTGCTGGGAAAGTACCGTAGTTACTGTCAGCTTTCCGAACTGCATTTCTGTTTTAAGTCCAAAGAGGCTGTAGCTGCCAGTGATCAGGGTTCCTGTCAGGGGAAGGGTGACGTCTCCGGCTTCAACTTTCTTTATTATTTCGTCTTCTTTTCCTGCATATTGAAGCTTGGTCCTGTTCTCGAATTCAAACATAGCATCGGTGTTGTAATTCACCCCAAGTTGCATCTTGTCACCAATTGAACCGGTGACATTCATCTGAATTTTTTCTTTAAAGTCGAAAGTTGGAATTGTTCTTAGTTTTTCAGAGAGGGTCGGGTTTTCAGTCTTGGAGATATTAATTCCGAAAATAAGCTCAGCAGACCCCTGCGGCACGATATTGATTGTATTGCTTCCGAATATTTTATCAAATGCTGCCCCTCCTATCTCGATCTGAGGGATCAGGCTTGACTTGAAACCGGCCTCAGTTCCTGAGATCCGCGATTGCCAGTAATCGCGCATTGCCCTGGAATATTCATATTTCCTGAATTCTTCCGGGCTCATATGAACAGGTGTACGGTAATCTAAAGCGCCTATCTTCTCGTAAAGAATATATTCATTCTTATTGGCATCGTAAATTACTGAAGACTTGTAATTTGAGGGTTTATCAAGAAAGAGCGGGGCTTTTTGTTGTGAATCCCAGGGAATCCCTGAGTCTTCTTTAAGCTTAAGAACAGATTTGCGGGTTGTATCAGTTGCACCAGTACTCTGCAAAGCAGTCTGACTACTTGCTTCTGAGGACATTAAGAGAAAAGAAGCTAACAGCAGAAGATACGAATATATCAGAATATTCTTATATGATATCCCTAATCTCAATCCGGCTTATATTCAGAATTACAAGTTTTTAAGTGCTCTCTTTATCATATCCTCAACTGTCAGGTTTTTTTCATCTCTAACTATTCTATCAAGGACTTTGGTAACAGCACTTTTGGCAAATCCCAACATTACTAATGCAGATAACGCTTCTTCTCTCTTTGTATTGTCTGCAAATGCAAATATTTCACCGCTTCCGGCATGTTTGCCAAGCTTGTCTTTCAGATCAACTATAATTCTTTGAGCCGTTTTTAATCCTATCCCTTTTACGCTTTTCAGAAGGTCAGCATCCGAGCCTAAAATTGCTTTTTCTATCTCTAAAGGACTAAGGGAGGAGAGCATCATTCTTGCTGTATTCGCTCCCACACCTGAAACTGATATCAGCAACCTGAAGATATCACGTTCATCGTTATCAGCAAATCCAAATAACTGGTGGCTGTCTTCCCTGATGACTTCGTGAATCAGGATTTTGAATTCCTTTTTACCTTCAAGCTTTGAAAAAGTGGATATTGATATATTAACCAAATATCCTATTCCTCCCGTTTCTATCGTGAGGAATGTAGGGGTGATCTGTTTAATATCACCTTTGATATAATCAATCATGTTTATTGTTCGGGATTAAATATATCAGGAGGAAGTTCATCTATACGGTCGCTATGAATTTCAATGTCCTGGTGTTTTAAAGGATTTTTCGATATTTCGTTGTACATTTCTCTGTTCCGGAATATATCGCAAGCCAGGTAAATTGCCTGGCGAAAGGAGTTCTCCGAAGCTTCACCTTTCCCTGCTATAGCAAATGCAGTTCCGTGAACCGGTGAGGTTCTGATAAAAGGCAATCCGGCTGTGAAATTAACCCCTGAATCAAATGATAATGCCTTAAATGGTGTAAGACCCTGATCGTGGTACATCGCCAATATCCCATCAAATTTTGTGAATGATCCTGCGCCAAAAAAGCCATCAGCTGGAAATGCCCCGAAGGTCAGAATCCCTTCTTTTTGTACCTGCTCGATAGCCGGGTTTATTATTTCGGCTTCCTCTGTCCCAAGTAATGAATTATCTCCTGCATGGGGATTAAGTCCCAATACTGCGATACGTGGTTTTCGGATCCCGAAATCAAGAATGAGCGACTGGTTCATCAGTCGTATCTTTTGAATGAGTGTTTCAATTGTTATCAGTCCGGGAACTTTGCTAAGCGGAACATGGTCGGTTGCTATACCGATCCTCATACTCTCGCTTATCATAAACATCAGTGCTTCTCCTGTACCGGCAATGGCTTTCAGGTAATCGGTATGCCCGTTAAAATGAAATCTCTCCGATTGAACATTCTGTTTGTCAATTGGTGCAGTGATCAGGACATCTATCTTGCCGTCTTTAAGATCCTCCACAGCTTTTTCAAGTGATAGTATTGCAGCTTCCCCTCCCTGAACAGTCGATTTTCCAAGTTCCACTCTTATATTGTCATCGAGACAATTGATCATATTGGCTTTTTTAGCATGAGCTTCATCTGCCGACCTGATATTATTAAAATTAAAATTATTTATATTCAGTGCCTTACGATGGTAAGCAGCAACTTTTGGGGAACCATATACGATAGGTGTACATATATCATTTATAGTTGGATCAGATAGTGCTTTTATAATAACTTCATATCCGATGCCATTTATATCTCCCTGGGAGATACCGGCAAGTATTGTTCTCTTTTCCATATATCAATTTTTCTTATCTGAATAGTTCCCTGCAATTCTTCTCAGGAATGTAGCCAGTAATCTTAATCCTGATGCCACGCCTGTCTTTAATCTGTAATAATCATCCTTTTTGAGTAATTCCGTACCGGCTATATCAAGATGTATTAACGGGAATTCTGCAAAACGTTCGAGGAATTTACCTGCAGTAATTGCTCCTGCCTCACGTCCTCCTACATTTCTAAGATCAGCAATATCTGATTTTAAAAGCTCCCCATACTCATCCCACAGAGGTAATTCTGCGATTCTTTCATAAACATCATTTCCACATTCCTGAAGTAAATTGAAATATTTTCTGTCAGCATTGGTCATTACTGCAATTGCCTGGTTTCCAAATGTCATTGCTGCCGAACCTGTAAGAGTTGCGATATCAATAATTAATTCCGGAGAATATTTTGAAGCATAGCTTATAGCATCAGCTAAGATCAGTCTGCCTTCAGCATCCGTATTGCCTATTTCGACAGTCATTTTATTAAACATTGTGATTACATCACCCTGTGTATAGGCATTTCCTCCGGGACGGTTATCAGTTGATGGTACCAATCCGATAATATGAAGCGGAATGCCCGACTTTGCAATAGTGTACATTACACCTGTTATTGTGGCGGCTCCCGCCATATCCCCGTTCATTCCGGTCATGAATTCACCGGTCTTAATATTCAGGCCCCCGGTATCATAGACGACTCCTTTTCCAACCAGTACAACCGGATTCTTATTCAGACAGTTTTCCGGGTGCCATTCCATGATACAGAATACCGGGGGATCCACACTTCCTTTATTAACTGCCAGTAACCCTCCCATTTTTAGTGCTTCTAGCTTACCTTTAGTCAGGATCTCGACTTTAAATCCTGCAGAATTGCCAGTTTTTTTGATAGCTTCCGCCAGTGAAGCCGCATTCAGCTGGATAACCGGTTCCTTAATAAGATCGCGGGTAAAATAAACAGCATCAGTCAGGTCGATGAGCCAGTTAAGATCTGAGTCATCTATATCACCTTGAAAAAGAAGTTTTTCCGGGTAGTGTTTCTTATCTTCTTTAGCTGGCTTTGTCTTGTATTTATCGAATGAATAAATACTCAGAATCAATCCTTCTGCAAAATCCTCAATTGCACCCTTATATGCATTTTCTGAGGTTATGACCAGCTCAGAAAGGTTGTTGTCTTTTATCGGTTTTCTGAGATTATAAGCGGTACGCCTGAGTTCTTCCCTGACTTTATAAAGTGGGATCCCATCCTTTAATCTGATCACGTAAATATACCTGTTATAGGAGTTGATGAAAACACACTCTTCCTTCAACGTAATCTGAGATTTAGCATACTCATTTTCCTGATCTGAAAGTTTTAACCTGTCAGGAATCACATCACCTCCCAGAATGCATATAACAGATTGGACAGTCGATATTTGCGATATTTTCTCAATTACAGGTTTCATATTTGTAAACGGTCGTAACAGAAGTTGTAAAGTTAACTAAAAAATTGAATGTTTCGTTTCCAAAGAGTTACCTTTGACAGTCGCGAGCCGGAAGTCAGAAGTCAGAAGCAAGATCGATTCTTTACTAACGACTTCGGACTTCAGTTTTCCGGCAGACAAGTAAATAATTTGTATATATAGATGATTTTAGAAGGTATATATGAGAAGGCTCTCAGGCTAAAACCGCTTGACCACAGGGAAGGAGTCGAACTTTATAATCGTGCTCCTCTGGAAGAGCTTATGTTTGTTGCAAATGAACTCAGGCAGCTCCATATTCCGGGAAAAACTGTGGGCTGGATGATTGACAGGAACGTGAATATCACCAATGTCTGCTTTTCGCAATGTACCTTTTGTAATTTTTGCAGGAAGAAGGGGTCACCTGATGCATATATCACATCCCTTGATGACTACAGCTCCAAAATTGATGAATTACTCTCACTCGGGGGCGATCAGCTTCTTTTGCAGGGAGGAATGAATCCGGAGCTTGGTATAGGCTTTTATACCGACCTGTTCAGAAATCTAAAAAAACTCTATCCCACATTAAAGCTTCATGCGCTTGGGCCGCCGGAGATTGTTCACCTGTCAAAAAAGGGACGGTTATCCTTTAATGAGACACTTACCCGGTTGATTGATGCCGGACTAGACAGCCTGCCGGGAGCAGGGGCCGAGATACTTTCCGACAGGGTAAGAAAAATAGTTTCTCCCGCAAAAGCAACATCGGAGGAATGGCTTGGTGTGATGCGCGAGGCTCACAAACTGAATCTGCCTACATCTGCAACTATGATGTACGGCCATATAGAAACTCCCGAAGAAAGAGTTGAACATCTTATCCGGATCAGAGATCTGCAGGCTGAAAAACAGGAAGATCATTTTGGGTTTATAACTTTCATACCCTGGGCTTTCCAGGATGAAGGAACTGTGCTGTTAAAAAAGCACAGAATTAGGAGCAGCTATAATGGTCCTGATTATATCAGGATGATTGCTTTAAGCCGGATCATTTTGAATAATATAAAGAATATACAGGCTTCAATATTAACCGTTGGAAAGGATATCGGGATGTTATCACTTCATGCAGGTGCAAACGATCTTGGATCAATAATGATCGAAGAGAATGTTGTAAGTGCTGCAGGTTCAAATAACCGATTCAATGCCGGTGAGATGCAGGATATCATAAAGGAAGCCGGATTTATTCCCGGAAGAAGGAATCAGAAATATGAGCCGGTGTGAAATTTGTTTTTGTATGCAGGGAATGGTCGCGACCATTCACTACATACAAAAAACAAAAAAACCTGCATATCAATACAGGTTCTTCAACTAATATCGTGATATCAGAGTTTATTCTTTGTGTGCTACTTCTTTATCCTCGCTGGCAGGATCAAATTTCGAAGCTTTCTTAAATTCTTTCATCCCCTGACCAATTCCTTTCATAAGTTCGGGAATCTTCCGACCACCAAAGAGAAGTACAACTACTACTAAGATCAATATTATTTCAGTCAAACCAATCTTTCCCATCTGTTTAATTATTAGAGTTTACACAAAGTTATAAATACTTTATTAAAATACAAGTCATGAAAAACAAATATCTATTTCCTTATCAATCTTAGTATATCATTCCCATTTGCATACAGCAACAGCGCCAGCAATATGACCATTCCTACAATTTGTGCATATTCAAGGAACTTGTCGCTTGGCTTTTTCCCCGTGACTACCTCAAATAAAAGGAACAGGACATGACCTCCGTCAAGGGCAGGTATAGGCAGTATGTTCATAACTGCAAGAATAATAGAAAGGAATCCGGTCAGGTTCCAGAATCTCTGCCAGTCCCATACACCCGGAAATATGTTACCGATTGTTATAAACCCACCCAAAGACTGGTAAGCTTTTGTATGTTTTGAAAAAATGAGTTTAAACTGTTTCAAATAATCTGAAATTGTCTTGAAACCTTTCTTAATGCCTGCAGGAATTGATTGAAGGAATCCATATTTAATGGTTTTAAGTTCAAATATCTGATCAAGTGATACTGATCTGCCTATCCCAAGCATTCCCAGTGTGTCGGGAGTCACTGTGACATTAACATTCTCACCTTTGCGGATAATATTCAGAGTTACAGGATGTTGTTTGTTATTGAAAAGATATTTTTGAAATTCATCATAGTAAGTAAATTTTTTGTCGTCAAGGCCAACGACCTGGTCTTTGACAAGTACCCCGGCTGCTTTGGCAGGCGACTTCTTCCCAAAGCTTTCAATAATATATGGACCGAAAGGGATCCTTGTATCTATCTGACCTTTACCCTTAAGCATTTTTGGAATATAATCCTTTGGTATATCAAGATTTAGAGTTGCACCGTCGCGTTCAACCTGAATAGTCTTGCGGTTGTTTAAAATAATATCGGAAGTAATCTCGAGAAAGTTCTCAATATGTTGATTATCAATGGAAAGGATTTTATCTCCGTTTCTAAGACCCATTGCATAACCTACCGAATCGGTAACAATACCATATTTGACATTGGATGTTGGAAGGTATGTTTCACCCCATGCAAACAAAACACAGATAAAGATCAGCATTGCCAGGATAAAATTGAAAATTACACCTCCAGTCATTATAAGAAGGCGTTGCCATGACGTCTTTGACCTGAATTCCCATGGCTGGGGAGGCTGTTTCATTTGCTCTTTATCCATCGATTCATCGATCATTCCGGAAATCTTCACATAGCCTCCCAAAGGGAGCCATCCTATGCCATATTCGGTTTCACCCTTTTTGTATTTAAAGAGAGAAAACCATGGATCGAAGAAAAGATAAAATTTCTCGACTCTGGTCTTGAATAATTTAGCGAGTGTAAAATGACCTAATTCATGTATTATAACAAGAATTGATAGGCTCATTACAAACTGCAGGATTTTAATAAGTATTATCATCTTTGTTTTTGAAGTTTATTTATATAGCTGAGAGCTGTCTCCCTTGCGCTTGAATCTGTAGCATCAAGGAAATCCAGGTCAGGAGTTGCGGAATAAAAACTATTTTCCATTGTAAACTCAACTATTTCAGGCATCTGTGTAAATCCTATCTTTCCGTCAAGAAATGCCCCCACAGCCATCTCGTTGGCTGCATTTAATATACACGGCATATTTCCGGCCTTAGAGAGCGCCTCGTAAGCAAGTGTAAGATTTCTGAATTTCCTGGTATCGGGATCATTAAATGTCAAAGCTTTACATTCTGTAAGTACCAGACGCGGAAGATCGGATATCAGCCGACGCGGAAAACTGAGAGCATAAAGGATCGGAACTCTCATATCGGGGATGCCAAGCTGTGCTTTTATTGAGCCATCTGCAAAATGCACAAACGAATGGATTATTGACTGAGGATGGATGACGACTGAAATCTGTTCAGGCAGAAGATCAAACAGCCACCTTGCCTCTATCACCTCCAACCCTTTGTTCATCAGCGAAGCTGAATCTATCGTAACCTTACAGCCCATGTTCCAGTTTGGATGCTTAAGGGCGTCACATGGCTTAACATCCCTGAGCATTTCATCTGACATATTCAGAAATGGTCCACCTGAAGCGGTCAGGGTAATTTTCTCTATCGGGTTGCCCGATTCACCTGCCAGACACTGGAAGATTGCCGAATGTTCGGAATCCACAGGTATAATTATGCTTCCCGATTCCCGAACCAGCTTTTCGATTATCTCACCTGCTACAACAAGTGTTTCTTTGTTGGCAAGGGCTATTTTTTTCCCGGCCTTTATGGCAGCGATAGTGGGTCTTACTCCGGAATAACCAACGATTGATGCTATAACAACATCAACATTTGATGAGGTTACTATCTGTTCAACAGCATCGTCACCGGCATAGATCTTAATATTGGTATTTTGAAGACATTCTTTTAACTGAAGGTAATGTTCCGGATTAGCTATAACAACTGAATCAGGCTGATACTTATGTGCCTGCTGTACAAGAAGGTCAATATTATTTCCGGCAACCAGCACCTCAACAGTAAACTTTTCAGGATACCTGGAGATAATATCCAGAGCCTGAGTTCCAATTGATCCTGTTGATCCCAACAATGCAATTCTTTCTGGCATACCGGATAGCCTGATTTTTAAAATAAAATATGTTTCTCAGGATCCAACGGGCTCCCTTTGTACCAGATCTCAAAATGAAGATGAGGCCCAGAGGTATATAGTTCACCGGAATCTCCTACAATTGAAATTGCATCACCGGCACGTACAAGATCTCCTGTCTCTTTGAGAAGGCTGGCATTATGCTTATATACTGAAACAATATTATTAGGATGCTGAACCTCAATGACAAATCCCGTCTCCATGGTCCATCCGGTAAAGATTACCGTTCCGTCGAGAACAGCCGAAACAAGAGCTTTGGGCCTGGTAACAATGTCTGTTCCAAAATGTTTGGTTCTTACATCATATTTTGCCGAAACAATCCCCTTTACAGGTGCGAAAAAGTGAAGGTTGGCCAGTCCTGAAACTGATTCAGCCGATGATGGCCCGAGGGTTAGATTATATCTTTCTTCCTTTTCAACCCCGGCTCTCAGGAGGGAATCGTTGGCAGAGGGACTGAATTTGATTGCTTTATAATTTGCAGTAGTATCCTGTTTCATAGTCATTTCAACAGGTCGGGCTCCGGAGATAATAGAATTCAGGTTATCGAAGTATTTGTCCCGCAATTTAAGCTCACGATCAAGCGAATCCAGGCGGATAGCGCTCATCAGGATATTACGGCGCATAGTAACATCAGGGTACCCCGGTATAAACTCCCTGAGATCTGTAAATGAGACCAGTGTGGCAGTCCCCCAAATGATAAACAGCAATATAAAAGTGATAAGGAGGAAAGCATTATACCGTGTTAGTATTATTTTCCAAACCTCTTCAAGCGTATGATCGTTTATTACAGAAAATCTGTATTTATCGCGCCAGTTGCTTTTTTTCTTCTCGTCCTTAGCCATTTTTCAAAATTTATTCGGCCTGCAAAGATAATAATCCTGCCTCATCAAAAGAGTTAAAGATTCAAAAATAGAAATTTAAACACCTTATATAACCTTAACCTGTTTGTCTTCGCTCTGCCATAGCCCATGTTTTGTACACACCGACATTGCAGAAAGGTTCATTGAAACCTCCGGTGCCACAATATAAAAATCCACCTCAAAGTGTGAAGGCACATTACCATAAACACCTGCTGTATAACGGGCCTCTGCAAGTAAGGTTTCCCTGTTCCAGAGCTGGATCACGCTGATGAAATGGTCATGCTCATCGGGATGAGGATACTCCTCTCCAAGTTTCACCTTAACCTCAAATTTTTCACCCCGTTTGACAGTGTCGGGACAATAAACATGTGGCATATGTCTGTCGAGATAATCACGTTTTACCTCTTTCTCTTCATTTTCAATTTCTGTTGCTTTAAATACCCGTGGCATATCAATTAATTTTCAGTTAATAAAACAGCTCAAAACAGGAATAAAATACAAGTAATAGATTTTCAGACAAACTTAATAATTAAATCATTAGAGTGAACCAAAATCCTTTTTGAAGAGGTATGCAATTTGATATTTAAGACAGTATACTGTGCTGAAGGGTCATTCAACGGGATCGTAAAACTTACCTGTGAGCTTGTCAACCGGCAGGTTTTTGTTTCGACCTGGATTACATCTTGTCAGCCTGTCAATAGCTGTGAAGAATCCTACGACTGCACCTTTTCGCTTTATACTCTCAATAGCGTAAACGGAACAGGAAGGAGTAAATACGCATGCATCGATATCCTGCGAGGAAAATACCTCTTTGTAAATTACAAAGACAGTTGAAAATATAAAAGTCAGTTCATTTCTATTGTTCTTTAACTCAGCTCCCCAATTATGTGCATGGCTTTTTTCGGCAAACAGATTTTCAAATTTTTTAAGATCCTTGCTATTCTGTGCATTGCAAGCCAGGGAAAAAATTAATAGGAGAATAATTATCAGTGATTTCATAAATTTGTCACCTTTTCACGGAGGTATTGGGTGTTTCGCCCAGTTGTAAAATAAAATGATTCTTTTGATTCATATTTATATTATCAGCTTTATTTATTTTCTCCAGCAAATTATTTCTGAACAACTCTGCCTCCTTCATCTCATGCATTTTTAAGAGCAGCTTATAGTATTCCACACTATAAACCAGATTGCCGGGATATTGTTGAGTCAATATGTAACCATAATGCTTAGCTTTTGAATAATCTTTTTCAAGATAAGAATAAATTTTAAGAAGGAAATAGTCAGCTTCGGTACTGATCATTTCATTTCCTGAACTGGAGCATTCCCCGAGAAATGCAAGACCCTTGATTTTGTCGCCTTTCTGAACTGTAAATAGCATGGCACTCATCATAAAATATTCATGGTTCAGATAGTCAATTATATAGTAATACAATCCCAAAACCAGTGTCAGCCTTTCATCCTTTACAGGAGCTTCAATACATTCTTCGATATAAGTAATTGATTTATAAAAACTAATAAAAGATTTCAGGGTGTTCCCCGTATAGTTCTCCAGCCTTGCCTTTAAAGAATAAGAGTAGATCAGATTCAAAAGCGAGTTGATATCCTTCTGCCTGCTTTTTGATCCTGACCTGATAGATTCATTTAAACTTAATTCACAACTCCTCACATTGGTTTCGATCTCATCACCGCTCAATAGTTTCCACCAGGCAAGATTTGATTTAATATTATATCTGGTGAGATTATCTATATCCGAACTGTCGATCACTCCTGCCAGTGAATCGGCTTCATGAAATGAAAAATTATACAGGTTCCTGAAAAAGCAATTTACAAGAGTATCTTCAGCATTAAATTTCATATCCACCGCAAAAACCGGATTTAAAAGTGAAAACATAAATCCTGTAAAAAATGAGATTTTAATAAGCCGTGGAGATATCATTTATTAAATAATCTATATTACCTCAGTTATTATTCTTCTGAACTTTCACCCGTCAGTTTCAAAATTTTGGAATATACTTCATTTCTTTTAAGCTGCCTTTTTCTTGTAGCAATATCATGAGCTTTTCCAAACCCACCGGTATAATATCTTTGGTACCAGGGCAAAATTGCTAAAATTGCATCTACCGCACTGTAACTGATACTAATGTTTATGCCAAGTGCTATCAGCCCTGATGTTAAGAGCAAAGAATTTAAACCAGATTTAAGGTCGTGTGCATAAACCTGACCCAGACCGGGCAGAATCATACTCATTATTTTAGCAGTCCCTGGTGAAGGAGATAATAAATTCTTACCGGAAAAAAGATCTTCAATTTCCCTCTTATCCTTCAATACCACGCACGATTCAAAGTAAGAGCGGGCTTTGCCGAAATCTTCGAGTCCGAAATAACAGGTTCCTAGGTAGAAGCTGAGCCGTTTCTGAACGATCGCTGATGTGTCAGTCACCGAAAACAAATCTATTAAAGCATACTGGTAGTTTTTATTGAGTATCTGGCTCGAGGCTTTATTAAAAAGAAGTTCGGTTTTTAAACTGTCATCGTCAGTCAAATTATAAGCTAAGCCGTAATATTTTTGTGCAGTCTCATAATCATTGACCTGATATGAAATCTCTGCGATCTGCCTGAATAAATAAAGCGTTTGCCTTCCTTCGCTGAAGAAGAGAGCTCTCTGATATGTTTTTAATGCAGTTATTAATTCGTTGTCTTTGAATTGATTATCTGCGAATTTTATAGTTTCACCGAAATCCTGAGCAGGAAGTTTTTGAAGAGCGGCCTGGCTAAAAACTATCAGAACGGACGAAATCAAATACCTGATTATCAATTTCATTTTTCTTATTTTTATTGTACCGTCTGGTTGCTTTTACAGCTCCGAAAATATTTCCAATATAGAAGCTTGCGGAAAGACTGGCAAAAGTCCAGCCATAACCGCTTTTAACACCATGATCATTGAATCCCCTGTACGCCTGCCATGCACTGGCCACTACAAATAACATTGAAACAACACCATCGCTCCAGTTCTTTGTATAAAACTTACCTGTTCCCGGAATTATTGCTGAAAAACCTGCAGCAATCAAAGGACTTTTGAATTTAATCTTTACAGCTTTTTCAGAAAGGTATTTCAGGTCTGCCGGGAAATCAGGGATTTTCCCGGCAGCATCTTCAGTTAAAAGATTAGCCTGCTTATAATCACCACTTAAAAGCAGGTTACAGCTTTGAACTATCGTCTTATTTTTCGGAGACAACCTGTTTTTTTGTTGAGTAAATGTCCTGACCACTGAAAGTGAATCAGATAATAATTCAAGTTTCACGTATTCTGAAGCCAGCAGTTGCGGCATTGTATCGGGTGGATTCCCGTAAAATGAATATATGCGATTAATACCGGAATTTAAGTCTCCTGACAACCTGTACGATTTAACCAGGTAGTATTTAAAACTGGTATTATTCCTGTCAAAGTAAACGAGACGTTCGAATTCTTCTGCTGCAAGAATATGCTGCCTGCTGGAGAAAAGATATTCTGCATATTTCCGGGAGTGTTCCCTGTCGTAAAGATTCTGGGTATAGCAGAAATTTGGATATAAAGCCAATAATATGAAGCTGATTATAATCCGGTGGCAATTTTTAGTTTGCAGGTATTTTGAAGTCATATGTATTTTCACCGGATAAGTCGTTAATTATTATATTAGTATAAGTTGTCAGTTCAATGTCTTTTTGTCCATTTATATAATTCTCCCTGTATATTTCCTGGGGGAATGATAAACCATGTACTTTAGTGTAGTTCCGGAAAAATTGCCGGCTGACTACCTCGCCCGCATTATTTTTAAATACAATTCCGTTAAGTTGTTGGTCAACAATTGATAGAAGGATGTCTCCCAGGTATTTTTTAAATTCAAGCGGAGGCTCCCATGTTGAAATTATGTTATTATCGTTTTTTTCAACCTTCTTGATCTTGAATTTTGTTTTTCTTAAGCCGTAATCATTCAGGTTCCCGTTTAATACCAGATTAAAAATAGAGAATTCAATCCCTGGCGGAATCCGCTGTTTTCCGATGACTTTTGAATTGACTATTTTATAAAGAGTGGTATCGCGCTGGACCCATATTTCCTTTTCGGGAAAGCTTATATTATAAACTATCTGTTTAATATTCTTATCGTAATATATCTGACCGACAGTTAACCTCTGTTCGCCTGTTGGAGATTTAGCTTTGATAATAAAATCCGTTTTGATCCGGAAAAATAACTGAGGCTCCACCTGGATGGCTGACAGGGGGAAAAATAACAGGCAGAGATATTTTAACACTTCAGGGGTTTTAAGGAATGATTTTTTCTAACCGAATTATAAATGAAGATCTGATATAAAGCTAAACTTTTTTACAAAAAAAAAGAGTATATCTAAATTTCTTTTTGATATACTCTTTGTTTTCAGCAATTAAGCTATATGTGATAGAATGCTCCCCACCAGACAAGATCAAGAACTACGACCACAGCAGTCCATGCAATACAACCCCATAGTGCTTTCTTAGTTTCAACCATATCCTGATTGCTTACAATATAAACAACTGCCATTCCGACAACACCGAAGGCGCAGCCCCAGAGAAATGAAGGAATACCAAGAACCGGATTATTTGTACCATCAGGAAGTACACTTTCAGGAACAAGCCTCAGAGAAGTTACAAGATTTGAATTTGTAAGCTGCAGTGAACTGTATGTCAGATCTGCATTGGCTGTAACCATACTGGCTAGCTGATTTAATTCCGAAAATTCTGTTTGAACAGCTTTATAGTCCAGCTTGAATAAATCGGTATCATTAGCAAGTAGTGTAAAACTTGCAGATAACACCAGGAAAACAGAGACAAGTAGCTTTTTCATAGGCTTTAATAATAAATAGTTAAGATATTTTGTTTGCAATTAAAAATATTTCATTTAACTAATCTGCCTCAATAACAAATAATTATAATTTAATCAACCATTAAAAAGCCAACCACTTTCATTAACATAAACATACCAATTTGTTTTTAAAAATCCTAATTTTCAGAATGCATTTTTAAATATTCAACAATTAAGGTGTCAGATATTTGGAGAATGACTCACTTTTCTAAAAGTTTAAATCTTTAAAAATCCGGTATTTTTTTGGTAATTGTCCTATAAATGTTAAATTTGCACCGCAAATAAACTGCGGGGTGGAGCAGTGGTAGCTCGTTGGGCTCATAACCCAAAGGTCGGAGGTTCGAATCCTCCCTCCGCTACAAAGAAAAAGCCTTGTTGCGAAAGCAACAGGGCTTTATTATTTTCAAACCGTCAACAGCTTGCTGTTGAAAGGGATGAAATTAATAAAGCCCGCAGCTCCCGCCCTGGCGGGAGCAAGGCTTTTTCTTTGGGCTGTTACCCCCAGAGGATCACGCCGAACGAAGTGAGGCGTAATCCTCTGTCCTGAACTCACCACATCAACCAGCTTTTTTTACCCCCAACCCACCAAGGGGGGCTTAAGATCGATATATCAATTGAATCTGTCCGGTGAAATAAACCACTCAAGTCGTGTAGCGCTGCAAGGCTTTTAAAACTAATTCTTATACGATTGAGAGAAAATTGAACGGTATTTACGTAAATTGGAGATACCTAAATTGGGATAATCGTATTTGCGATACTACCCTAATTAAAGACAGCATAAATTACTTTGAGATCAATGAAAACCTATCTAATTCAGTCGTTTCATTTTGGGATATATCATTTCCCAGATATCAAAGTGTCCGTGATACAATGATACATTGGAGTGGTTACAATATAAACAATAGCGCAACGTATAATTTCAGTGCTGGACGTGGATTGACCGCATATTATTATAGTATGGGGCTGATGGAATCTAAAACTCGGGTGTCACTAGTTTTGGACGGTTCTAAAATCATCAACTAATAATAGAATTTATTTCAACTCAAACTCATTAACTAATTTTATCAGATTAATAATACCCTCCAATAAGCTCAGGTTAGATATTTCAAACCTCTTGTCTACAAAGAAAAATGCCGAAGCTGTGCGAAGCACAGCGTGGCACCTCTAAAGACGCATCAGCGGCCGCAAGGCTTTTTCTTTGGGTTGACATGTCCCCGCTGATGGTCAGGTTGACCTAAGTGGTGCCAGCAGCCTGGCTCTTGCTTAAATTATGGATGTCCAAAAAATTATTTAAGCTTTCCCTGATTTTTTACTGAATTTATCGACTGATTAATAGCTGCTTGATCGCCGAGATAGTTCTTTGTCTTCACATTAAGGTTTTCGTCAAGATCATAAACCAGGGGAATTCCGGTTGGAATATTTATTTCCAGAATTTCTTCGTCTGATAAATGGTCCAAATATTTAACCAAAGCCCTTAAGCTGTTTCCATGTGCTACTAATAAAACTTTTTGCTGATTTAGAATTGCAGGTTTAATAGTTGTGTGCCAATAAGGTAAAAAACGGTCAACGGTATCTTTCAAACTTTCAGTGGCAGGCAATAGTGATTTATCTATTGTGGAGTATTTCAGCTCATTAACCGGATGTCTTTTGTCAGCAACATCCAATTCCGGTGGACGTACATTGAAGCTTCGACGCCAAAGCAATACCTGATCTTCACCATATTTTTTTGCGGTTTCGGCTTTATTCAAGCCCTGCAGTGCGCCATAACTTTTTTCGTTCAGCCTCCATGAACGATCCACCTGAATCCAGGCAAGATCCATTTCATCCATCACATTCCAAAGAGTATGAATGGCTCTTTTCAGTACCGATGTATAAGCTATATCGAAAGTGAAACCCTCTTCTTTAAGAAGCTTCCCTGCACTTTTCGCTTCTTCTATCCCTTTTATTGTTAAGTCAATATCAGTCCAACCTGTAAAACGGTTTTCTTTGTTCCACTGACTTTCTCCATGTCGTAATAAAACTAATTTCATTGCAGGTGTATTAAATTTATTCTGGCTGAGGTCACTCCATGTCGTGACCCTGCCTGATCCGGATGGCAATGATGATTACCTCATCTGATCCGAGGCAAAATCTGTTAATCAGCTGCCAGCTCAAAATTGTGATTCTTATATTTGTGTTGAAACTCAGAAGGAGTCATTCCTTTTATACGTTTAAACTGCCTGTTAAAATTAGATAAATAGTTGAATCCTGACTGAAAACAGACCTGAGAAATGGTATACTTATTTTCAATTAAATTTTTACACGAGTTTCCTATTCTGACTTCATTAACAAAGGATGAAAAAACTTTAGTTGTCCTTGATTTAAAGAAACGGCAAAATGATTGGGGAGTCAGATTGACAATAGATGCTATTTCATCAAGGAATATCTTATTTGAATAATTTTGAATCACATACCTGTAAATGATTTCCATGCGGTCCTTCTCCTCAGAATTAATAATCACAGGTTTATAATTAGGTGAAGACAAATACTTTACTTCACTACTTGTCGACATAATATCTAAAATTGTCAACAGTCCTATTAATCTTCTCATTCCCATAAGACCAGGTAGTTCTTCAATGCGTTTGATTAGTAAATTACGCGTCCTATTCTCAAAATGTATTCCTCTTTTAGATTCATTAAGAAATGCATGGATCTTATGAAATTCCGGGATATCCCAGGATTTTTCCAGTACATCTTCCATGAACTGAATACAAATGGCACTTGATATCCGGTTATTTTCCATATTTAAATAATCCGAACTGCATGACCATACATGCGGGGTATTTGATCCAATAATGACCAGATCACCCGGGAAGAATGGACTGATACTATCGCCAACATATTTGATCCCGTACCCTTCTCTTACATACAAGATCTCGATTTCGGGATGGAAATGCCAGGGGTCAGGGAAATATGGCTTTGTAACTTCTTCAAGATAAAAGGACTGATCTTCAGGTTTATTTATCTTTTCAAATATTGGTTTCATTTGTAAATAATTTTAGTTTTGAGCCAGTTGATTGCTTATAGCCTACTTCACATTCAAAACAAAAAAGAAACAATATGTTCACAATATTTCAATTTCGTGTTTCTTTATTAACCTTATAACAAAGTTGCGTTCCTGAAAGCTTCGATCACTTTTTCACGGGGCATGTCCACCTGCAGATAACGTCTTTCCCCAGCCGGTATTATAATTGCATTGTAGTTTTTTATGACCGGAATCTCCTTCCCCAATTCTCTTGAAAGGTGTACTTTCTCAGGATTTATGTTAATCTTCACCTGCTGTTCCCCCGAGATATGCCAGTACACGACATAAGTACTTCCCAACCGGTCAAAGATAAACGCCCGAAGAGAAGGATTTCCTTTTGCCACGCCAGTTATCTGCTCATAAGGATATAATTCAAATCCACCTTTTTCATTTATCAATAGAATATGTTCCTGGGCTGGGTTTTGCAATGATTTTTTTTGTTCATCGCTGAAAAAATTATTTAATCTTGCTTCTTCCCACCGGCGTATTACTTCGAGATTATCAGCTGTACGGGGATGGGTTTTTAACTGTTCAAGATTCCCCAGCATAGAAATGGGGCAATCCCATGCCGTGCTGCGGCTACAGGCAAATTCGAACATATCGGGTTGCATACCGGTTGTTTTCTCAGATGGGGCAACATAGTTTATCCATCCAAAATTTATCGAAGTGAAATCTTTTGATATATATTCAGCTTCTGCAAACGGGTGTTTGCGTATAGCATCCTTCATTGTCTCAGGGCTAAAAACGTCAAAAGCATTTCCTCTGGTTAATATATGCCAGCTAAAATGTGATTTGAGAGCACCCTCCGAAAACATAGGGGCTGGATTCATACAATTTAAAACTTTCAGTTGAGCCAGAGAGGTGTTAAACCAGTAGGGGGGCGGAACATCTTCAGCACCATCAAAATAGGCGAACTGAAATCCGGCATCATTATATATCTTTCCTAACCGTTCTGCGACTTCCTGCTGAATACTTGTACGCTGGTCAAAACGTACCCATACAGGCCAGGTGTCAACATCCAGAAGGCCAAACTTCAACCCCTGTTCATATTGGGAAGAGTGAGTATTAAGAACTCCCCGGGTACATCCTGTGAACCGGTAAGGGCGCCCGGAGGTATAATTGGTATATTCTATCAGTTCTTTCCCAATCTTTAGTATTCTTCTGTCATCATCTAACGTACAGCCCCGGGGGTTTTCCTCTACCTCAACCACATTTGATTTTTTATCCAGGTCAGTAGCCAGGGTGAATGAGCGGCTGAGGTTAAGCCGGTAATCAGGAACAGGAGTCACGTAAAGATCATTTATCTGTGCTTTGTTGTACCAGAAATGTGCACCGGCAATCATACCGGCATCTTTAATTTTACGGATAACTTTTTGAAGATCTGCCATTCCATTCGGGTATTGGGAACTCCATGGGAAATGTCCACATGCCGATACGACCGAATTCCAATTAATCTGGAATGCCCGAAAACCTCCTTTTTTAGCAAAAGCGATATTTTCATCTATATTCTCAGGGGTAAGGTCAACTGCCTCGTAGTATGAATACCGGTATTCTTTCCTGAGCCGGCTCATAACACCACGGGGAAGATTGTAATTCTGTTCTATCAGGTCAATATGATTTAACAGTTGATCGGTTTTTGTAACAATCAGTGCTGCGCCTACACCAATATTTTTAACCTCGGAAACACCTCCTGCCCTAAGCAAATGATAACCGTCGCACACCACAGCATCTATCATGCCGTACTGATCGGTTGCCAGAACATTCACTGCTACGTTCTTATCCCAGACAACATTCAACCACTCTCCAAAATTGACTCTGTCACGCACCGGAAGCTGCAAAATGGTAAATTCATCGAAAATGGTTCTTAACTGGTCGCCGTACTTTGGCAACTTGTAATCCACCTTTTTTAAAATGAATCCGATATAGCCATCTTCTATTTTGAGCCCAATAGTTACTTTAATGTTAATAAGTTCAAAGCTTACAATCAGATCGTCTCCCTGTTTATAGACAGAATCAGCTTCAAATGTTCTGGGTTTAGCCGGGAACCTAAGTTGAAGTTCATTTTCATAAGGCCGGTATTGGGTCAACGCACAAAAAGGTGTGTGAACTCCCTTTTGAAGACACTCCTGCCCTGTAGATTTGTGTAAAAGACTGACTACTTGTCCATCATTTCCGATAATCAGCCTGAATTCAGCGTTTTCCAGGATAATGTCAGTTTTTTTCTGACCTCTGATGTTGTCTGAACAGGAATCAGAACTAATTAATATTAACATTAAGAATAAGAAATAATTAATGAATGACTTCATTGTACTTAAATGTTAAATTATATAATATCTCTTATATCCTCCCCTCCCTGCAAACTTGCTTAACATCATTCATATACTATTTGAATTCAACCTTCAATACAAAACCGGGTTCATCTGATTTTTTTCCTGAAGGGAGAGTAATATCTACTTTTTCATCTTTAGCTTTCCACAATAAAGCTTCATTATTTCCCAGGACTTTAATACTCTTAATTTTCTTCTGACAGTCAAAAAGAGATTTCACTTTAACCAATTTATTTACAGGATCTGACAGGCAGATTACATAAACATACTTATCTTTCGCTGTAAACCAGAAATCCTCAGGTGTAAAGGAAAAATCAAAATTGATTTTCTCTCCCGATCCAGTGAGGATATTTCCATCCTCATCACGGCCCTTTATATCACTTTTTGTAGGCCCCTCTTTCGTTGTAGTCCACCTGCCTGTGCCATAAACAGCTTCTCCATTTATTCTCATCCATGAGCCAATTCCTTTTAAGATCTTAATACTTTCTTCCGGAATTCTACCATTGCCATCTGGTCCGATATTCAGGAGATAATTTCCCCCCATACTTGCAATCTCAGCGATCCAGAAAAGCATTTCCTTGTGAGATTTCCAGTTGTTATCATAGCTCTTATATCCCCAGGTATCATTTAATGTTCCGGGAGTTTCAATTGGTTTGGTTTCGCTTTTACTTCCTGAAGGAATTTCGTTATCTCCTGCAGTAAGTATATCTCCCAGATTATTGCCAACGCGATTACTTATTAAACAATCAGGCTGAATATCATAAGCAAGTTTATAAAAGTCAAAACTTTGTTTTAAATTCATTTTTACCGGATAATCGTACCAGATTTCCACCAGGTCCGGAAACTTTTTCAATATCTCTCGCATCTGAGGTTTTGCCTTATATTCAATGTAATCAGAGTAGGAAACAGGCGAAGGGTCAAACTGGTTAGAAGCTTCTTTATCAATATAATCGGGATGTTCTTTCTTGTATTGGGCAGCACCTGCATCACCTCCATCCATCCAATCAATTGAATGAGAATAGTACAATCCCAGCCTGATTCCATATTTCTGACATGCCTTATAAATCTCTTCAATAGGATCACGTTTGAATTGCGTGTAATCATAGATATTAAATTTTGTAACCTTTGAACGGTACATAGAAAAGCCATCATGATGCTTGGTCATAGCAACAATATATCTCATTCCTGCTTCCTTTGCCAGCTTGACCCATTCATCTGCATTAAATTCAGCAGGATTGAAATTCTTGCATACCTCTTTATATTCTTCCCGTGGAATTTGAGCCTCATACATAATCCATTCTCCCAGACCATGGATCTTCTTACCTTTCCAGATTCCTCCCAGAGAGGAATAAGCGCCCCAGTGAATAAACATCCCAAATTTTAAATCATTATATTCTTTATAAAGGGGTGTTTTAGATTCACTCATTTTCTCCCATTCTTTTAACATTTCATCCTTCTCTTGTGAAAAACAATGAATTGTCGTTGCCAGGCATATAAACAACAAAAATGCTTTTTTCATTTTATGATTTATTAAATACAGGTTTTATCTCATTATTAAAAATCATGACGAAAGCCAGCAATAGTATCAGCGCTGAAGCTGAAGTGATTTCCCAAATGCTGTTCCAGTTGTAAATCCTAACCGAATTCAGAGTCGAGGAAAAATGATCTATTAATTGCCCGCTGATAAAATTTCCAACAAGTAGTCCAAGTCCAAAAGTCACAAAGAAGATAAACCCTTGTGCCTGGGTTTTTAGTTCTGGCGGTGCTTTCTGATCAATGTATATTTGTCCTCCGACATAAAAGTATCCAAAAACAATACCATGTACAAGTATCCCAATAAAATAGAATGCCGATGCATTGGTAACTGAACCTGTATAAAATGCAACATAACGGATACTCAGGGCTATGAGCCCGATGATCATTGTGTTTCGCAAACCTGTTTTCCGGATAAAGAAGGGGACAGAGAATAGAAAGAATATTTCAGCCAATTGCCCGAAATTCATCGTGAAACTGATAAATTTAAAATTACGGTCCAGTAAAAATTCAGAACAATATGACCAATACATTGAAAAAGGAATCATTGATAAAAAGGAAAAAATAATAAAAACAGCAAAATTTTTGTCTTTCATTAAACGGATGGTCCTAAGACCCAGAGTATCCATTATTGATGTTTTCTTGCCTTTACCCAATGGCGGAGTCACCGGAAGGTACAAATTGTAGGCTGCAGTCAAAAGACTTATTACAAAAGCAAAGAAGAAGGGTATATTGGTTCCGTCAAAACGGCTATTGAAAAATTTAACCACGATCAGGCTAAACACACCGGAAATCACCCATCCTACCGAGCCGAACATACGAATGCGTGAAAATTGGTCTGAT
The DNA here is from genome assembly GCA_963791065.1 of uncultured Bacteroidales bacterium. GTDB lineage: Bacteria > Bacteroidota > Bacteroidia > Bacteroidales > VadinHA17 > LD21. The sequence continues at coordinate 117,229 of CAWBQN010000018.1, read as the reverse complement.
TGGGAATGAGCCATTGCTATGGAGCTTGTCAAACTCCAGGTAGGCATATAACAAAGCATAGCCACCAGAAGAAACAGAAACAACCAGTCAGGATTTTTTGTTATGCCTGCCAGCAATAGCAACACTGCATTAATCAGGTTTAGGACAGCCAATACTTTTTGACCCTCAAAATAACGGTCTGCTACCCTGCTGATCATGGGTGAAGCCATACAACCTATAGCCATAGAGCTAAGCACCAGCGATTTATATACACCTTCCACACCCATATTTGTCAAATAAGCGGCTAAGGGAACCCACCACACTGCAAACATCATGTACTGCAAAAACATCATCAATGTGAGCTTAAACGTAATATTTTGACCCTCCGGATTAAATTCTTTTCTATCTGTTTTCATTTAAATTTCTTTATTAATATGCTCATTTTCCAACTGATTTAAGCCTGACATCATTATGATGACAGCTGGTGCAGGCTACGAAATGGATATTGTTCGGACTCTTCGCATCGAAAAATGTAGTATTCATTGTTCTGACATCCAGCTTGCAGTTTGATATGGCAGGATGGCATTTCTCACAACTTTTTTTCGCATCATTGCTATGCGGTTCATGACAAGCAATGCAACTTAAACCTTCATGAACACCTCTCGGGGTCCGGTCATCACTCGTTCCGGCTTCATGCCAGGCATCAGGAGCATGGCACTGTACGCAGTTACGCATTTTATAATCGTCTGAAACCTTGACTTGCCTGCTACCTTCAACCAACTGCAATTTTGGCAGTCATCGTTGAAGAGATATGAACTTTTTCATAACGATCATAGAAGCTTAGTCTTGACTCCGAAATATTACGGGTATAAAATACAGATGCCGGATTTGCATAATCTGGTCTTTTTACTACTTCCCCCTCGGTGTGTATTTGATGACAAACCATGCATGGAATTGTCGGTTGGCCGGCTTTTTCCTGATCTTTCAATACCCATGGGCCTACTGTATTGATTGGTTCCACTAAATCAGAGATAACGCCACTGAAAAACATCCCGTGACATCTTAGACAATCATAATTCAAACGTTCCGTCTTATTATGGGATTCATTAAGAAAAATGTCTTTATAGGAAGCAGAATGTCCTCCTGATTTCCAATTTGAAAATTCCGAGGCATGACACTGCTTGCAGTTATCCATTACATAAAGCATCTGAGATTCATTCATTCTGATCTCTTCAAATTGATTTTTCTGAACATGGTTGAAGACCATCATTGCTTTCTCCTTCAGACTATGAGCTCCATTGCTTAATGCAGTACCATGACACACTTTGCACTGCAAATCCTGATGTGATGATTGTGAGAATGAATGGACTGCTCCTTCTATTTCATGACATGAAGCACATGTTTTATCAGGAGATGCATGATTCCAATAAATATAAAATGAACCAAAAGAAATAGTTACCGCAATCAATAAAACAGTGACCAGTAATATTATTTTTTGTAACAGGGTCCTTCTCCTCATCTTCTACTCTTTTATTTGAAATTGTTCCCTTTTTGCCATTCTGAAGCAATATGTCCGCCAACCCAATAACCAAGAGCCATAATAGTCAGGGCCGGGTTAAAACCCCCATTGTTCACATGGAGGCTTCCATCTGCTATGAATAAATTCGGTACTGAATGTACCCGTCCGAATTTATCACAGACAGATGTTTTTGGATCATTTCCCATCCGGCAGGTACCTGCCTGATGCTGACCACCACTCAATTCACGGATGCCATCATAAACTCCGGTCTGCCATGTCTCAACAGCTCCGGCTTCTTTAAGCCAGGCCTCTGCTTTACCTGCCATAAAAACCGTGCCTTCAGCATCTTTTGCATGACCTGATCCCGAAAGCCTTACGACAGGGATACCCCAAAAGTCTTTGACTACAGGGTCAACGGTAACCCTGGCATTAAAACTTGGAATCTCCTGGCAAGGTCCAACCACCTCACTTATCCGTTTAAAATTTTTCTTCTGAAATTTTTTATGCTCTGATCCCCAGAGAGCAGATCCCGGAGGACGAATGTCTGTGAAAAGATATGGCAGTCTGATGAATTCATTGCAGAGGACACCCCCCCCGATGATTCCCGGATTGTGATGATTAAAATCTCCGATAGCCAGCGAAGCGCCAGGGCCACAATCATCAAACATATCCTGATCAAAAATTCCGTAAGCCCCGCAATAAGCATGACCCTGGAGATTCCTGCCCACCCAGTCGTTTTCATTTCCAATTCCATTTGGAAAAAATCCCGATTTAGAATTAAGGAGAAGTCTGGCAGTTTCAGTAGCCGAAGCTGACAGAACCAAAATGTCGGCTGTTTGAACCTGTTTGTGGTTATTTTCATCAAAATAGCTGACACCTGTTAATTTTCCCCGGTCGCTAATCAGTATTTCGCTTACTACACAGTTGGTTCTTAATTCGCAGTTCCCGCTTGCCAGGGCCGCCGGAATAACAGTATTGTGAGTCCCGCCTTTGGCACCTACAGGACAGGCAAATCCAACGCAGGTCCGTATCCTGTAACATCTCGGACGTCCGCCGTAGGGTACTGAATTTCGCAACATGGGTATAGGAAAGGGATGAAATCCGAGTCTGCGGGCGGCTGCTTCCAGAATCCTGGCTTCCTTATTGTGTTCGAAAGGAGGCATTGGCTGTGGCTTTTTACGCGGGGGCGCAAAAGGGTTTTGACTGTCATCCCCGGCTACCCCAATCTCCCATTCAGCCTTCTCATAATATGGTTCCAAATCATCATAAGAGACAGGCCAGTCATCTAATGTAGAGCCCTCCACATGACCGTATGTTGTTTTCATTTTAAAATCTTCGGGCATATATCGCCAGCCCATTGCCCCGTAACTAACCGTTCCTGAACCAACACAGGCTGCATTATTGCAATATTCCCATTCACTGGGCAAAACTATCCTGGAGCTTTTTCCGTCAGCTGACACTCTGACCCTGCAGTTATGTTCATTATCAGGGCCATAAGCATTTCCAAGTGCAGTTACCCGTTGTGAAATAAGCTCGTCATGATCGTGATCATCATATGTAACCCATCCTCCACGTTCAATCAGTACAACAGACATTCCGGCAGTACTGAGTTCTTTTGCCACAACTCCTCCCCCGGCTCCGGCTCCCACTACAACGGCATTTACATGTCTATTTTTCATATTTTAGTTTTGTACCTGTTTTGTCCATTGATGAAGGGATAGTCAAGCCCGATCATTTTATAACTTACATAATCCAGATTGCCCCCATGACGGGGACTGCCGTAAAAACCCTGCATGGTATGATCGCGGATCAGGCTAAAGAAAGTCTTGTCAAACTCTTCTGACCATATATTGTTTTCCTGCTGGCTCGTTCTAACACTTTTCAGCAAATCAGACAGCCTGCCAGCTTCCATATTTTTCAGAAATGATGTCTGATCATCCCATGATAATTCCTCAAATTGCTTCTGATATAGCATTTTGCAGGAAGCTTCAATTCCTGCCAGGCCCCTTCTGTATATTTTCTGATATCGTATATAGGTGCTGACCAACTGTTTGTCGATGAAGTTGCATACTTTTGCGTCCTTCGCACCCGGCCATTCATCTGCTGGGATTATCTGGTCAATTATGACATTAATTAGTGCTGCCTCTTTTTCTGTGAAGAAACGCCATGAGGATTTTACCGGCCGGACTGTGCACCGGGCTAAAAATAAAACGCTTCCTGATCCAATTGTCACCAGTTTCAGAAAACGCCGTCTTGACCATTTATTTTTCATCATAGCAGGAACAAGAATTTCAGAGCTTTATAAAGATTTTTTTAGAATATAGAATCCAGCCTGCAAGCCAACATAAGAATGTAAAAGCCAGGGCATAAAGTAGTGAAGCATTATAAGCTCCGGTCAGCCGTAGAAAACAATTAGTATAGATCCATTCAATAAGGGAGATATTATCTCCGGTCGGCGAATGTGTAACTGTTATCCGGAAGGTGATTTCAAGAAATTGAGATAAAACATAAATAAATATCGCATTCATTCCGAATATCTGAAATGGCTTTATCCACTTTGTTAATCCCTTAACATCGATAATCCAGATCAGGGCACCAAGAAATACCGAAGCAAATCCGCAGGTATAGAGTACAAAGGAACTGGTCCACAGAGGTTTGTTGATAGGAAAAATAAATCCCCATGCTATACCCGCTACTATACCAATTACACCATATATAATCAGCCTTTTGACTGCGTTCAATTTAATCTCAGTAGTATCAATCAATCTTCCGGCCAGATACCCGAGCAACAAATTGGCTATGGAAGGCAGTGTACTTAAGAGACCTGTTTGGTCGAATTTAACTCCTGAATAGACTGGAATATGGTTTGATCCGAGGAGTGCTATGTCAAATATCCTGGCAAAATTGCCTTCCAGTGAAAGAGGGGAAGCACCACCAAAAATCAGAAGGATGGCCCAATAGGAGAGTAAAATTAATGCTATCAGTACTTTCACCCATTTTATATTTATGCTAAGAACAATAAATGAAGCAATTCCGTATCCGATAGCAATCCGGGGCAAAATTCCCATAATCCGTATTTTACTTAAATCCAGGCTGAATATTACATATGCATTTAGAATGAAGCCTAATAAATAAATCAAAAGAGTCCTTCGCAATATTTTCCACACCATCTTTCCAGTCAGTGTATAATTGCATTTCTTGTAGGAATACCACATTGCTACACCGACTATAAACATAAAAAAAGGAAAAACAAGGTCGGTCGGTGTACACCCGTTCCATTTTGAATGCAGCAGTGGCGGATATACGAATTCCCCGTTTCCGGGACTATTTACCACGATCATCAGGGCGATTGTCAGTCCACGGAAAACATCGAGAGCAACCAGCCTTTTACTATTTTCCATATAAATACTTGTTTAGAAACAGAACCAGATTATTGTTTGAAAATGATCTATGTTGAAATTACCTCAGGGAAATTTTCAGATGTCGTGTTCTTAAAGAGTTCCCTATGTGCATCATCAGGTACCTTGCTATCAGCGATTCAGCGTGCAAAAAAGCTGCTAAATAATCAAGAAAACGCAAATGAAATTAATTGACAGATAAGGATTCTGAAAAGAGACCATTTTACAGGTCTCTTTTCAGTGTTCCTTTTACGGGTATGAAATGAGAAAAACCCGTTATCATCAAAAACCTAAGATAAATTATTATCTAGTATCCCGGGTTTTGCCAGAAGCCATTTGGATCAGGCCCGGCTGTTACGTTAGTGGTAGCATCGAGCTGAGGTCTTGGTATTGGCCGGAGGACATGAAAGTCCTGGATGTTATTTTTAGCACTCCCATTATACAACCTGACCCTCTCAACCAGTTTACCTGTACGTTTAAGGTCAAACCATCTCTGCTGTTCTCCGCAAAGCTCCCTTGCCCGTTCGTCAAGAATAACATTTATATCTTTACTATTAACCTGAGATTCTTCTGCAGGAGTCAGAACATTTGATTTTCCGGGAATAGCGCGGGCAGTTCTAAGGGAGTTAAGCATTGAGATTGCCTGCCCTTGCTGACCCGACATCATGGCTCCTTCTGCAGCGATAAGATACATTTCTGCCAGACGAAATACAAAAACATCGCGGTCACCAAGATTACGTATTATAGAACCGTTCAGATCATCAAACTTTTTCAAATGTATATACATCCTGTTCCCTTTGTAATTTTCATCTCCGGCAGATGAAACTGCTATTGTGGGTAAAGTTGCTGCATTATCCTGATAAAGAGGGTGAACCAGAGGATCACCGACATCAGTGCGGGAGAAAAGGACATAGCGGTTTGAAGCTCTTGAAATTATACTGGAAGGGGTATTAATCGATTTTGACATATAAATAGCAGTATCGCGCATTTCTGCAAAGCCTGTGGGTGGTTGAATTCCTGAGGCAAATGCTGCCTGAAGTGCCGGAGCGATATACCATGTATCCTGGAATGAAGCCTGGTATCTCTGATCAGTTTCATCATTAAACAAATCAAGGAGGTATCCTGATGGAACAAATTCCGTAAAACCTTTGCTGTAAGCCTGATAACTGGTTCCCAGGTTATATTGAACACCACGATAAGTTAATATTTTGGCTGCTTCGGAATTGGTACGAACGAATACTGTGCTTAAGGCAGGTAAAAAATTCCAGACACCTGTCATATAAAGATGGGCAGCATCGCCCCCTGTGGTAGCAGAAACGACTATACCGGATGAATAGGTAGATTGTTCCGAGCCGCTAAACTTCAAACGTTTAGGCACTAAATTATTTTCAAGCACTTCATTGTTATCAACATACCAGATAACCTCATTATTTACCGCACCTTTTTCGTTTTCAAGGTTCCAGCAATCAGCATAATTGGGAAGCAAAGAGAGTCCGCTGCCATCAATCACTTCGTTGGCTAAGGCTGCAGCGTCTATATAAGACTGGTTATCATTGAACTTACTTGCTTTGTAAAGTAGAAACCTGGCCTTCATTGCTTTGGCAGCCCAAATATTAATATGCCCTGTTTTATCTGTCTGACCGGCCAGACGGCTTATAGCATCGTCAATATCTGCAAGCATAAATGCATACACATCTTCTTCAGAATCACGTTTTGCCGTTGTGATTGCGCTGTTAATCGGTTCACGGTTAATCTGAACCGGTCCCCATGTTTCGACCATGTGCCAGTAATAGAATGCCCGGAGAGCTTCAAATTCACCAATATAGATACTCTTGTCAGCTTCCGAAAGTACTGAGGTACTGAGTGCACTTGCATTTTTTATGCCTGTGTTACAGGTATTCACTGCTGCATAAAGTAATTCCCAGAATTCATCGAACATGGGATTCATATTAGAAACGACATCAGGTGTAATATTTGAATAGTCCGCCAGAATCTTTTCCTGGTTATCATAACCGGTGAGCCAGATATCGACTCCTCCTTCGCTTAAATAAATACCTCCCTGGTGACCATACCATCCATGAAGATAAGCGTATGACGCTGCAAGCAACCCATCGATTCCCGATTTAGTTGAATAGATTACATCTTCAGTTGCACCAGTTTTATTATCTTCAAGGAGATAATCCTTACATGCATATTCTGAAGCCAAAAGAAAGGCAAATATTAATGAAATAAGTTTAAGTCTAGTTTTCATAATTTACTGATTTAGAGTATTTAAAATTCCAGGTTAACTCCGAACACCATTTGTTTCAACAAAGGATCGTTGTAAGAACCACCTCGTTCAGGGTCATAGTTATTAAGATTGCTGAATGTGAAATAATTTTGCAATGAACCATATACTCTCAGAGTACTTATTCCGAGCCTGGAGATTGCTTTTTCAGGGAAGGTATAACTCAATGTAACTTCTTTTATTTTCACAAATGAGGCCTGTTCGAAGGCAAGGGGTGGCAGATCAGCCCAGGAATCTATACCCGGACGTGGAAATTTGGCATTCTGATGTTCAGGAGTCCAGTAATCGAGTACAGGTCCGCTTCCTGGACCGGTCGGAAGATAGAGGGTATTAAGATCATAACTTATCCATTGCCCAACCCTTGAATAAACCAATGCTGATAATGATACCCCTTTATACGTTAAAGTATTTGACCAGCCTAATATGAACTTTGGACTCTTATTATAGGTTCGTCTGTCCAGTTCATTTATTACTCCGTCATTGTTAAGATCTTTAATTTTTACATCACCGGGTATTTTACCATATTTTGCAGCTTCAGTGGCTTCACTTATTTTCCAGCAACCATCAGCCTGGTAGTTATAGAATGCCTGTACTGGCTGGCCAACTATTAAAGCTGCATATGGAATTGAAACATCCTGAGTCTGTCCGCTTGCCAGTGAGACGATTTTATCTTTATTTGTTGAGTATGTTATATCAGTACTCCAACCGAAATTTTTCTTCTGTATGATTCGCAAATTCAATGCTGCCTCAAAACCCACATTCTTGGTATTACCAACATTTTGTAAAACCTGAGGGAAGACCGAGGTAGCGGGTAATCCTCTGTAGAGCAGAAGATCGTAAGTCTTCGAATCATAGAAATCGAGTGTAGCAGATACTCTTGATTTAAATAAAGATAAATCCAGGCCGGCATCATATACTGAAGTTGTTTCCCAGGAGAGGTCCGAATTTCCCAGGTTCACTGGAACCTGTCCCAGCAAAACTCCGGAATCAAAATTGTAAGGGATTTTGTCTATTCCAAGTACAGTTAATGTCTGATAAGCATAGATTGCTGAGTTACCGGATTTTCCCCAACTCAAACGTAGTTTTAAATTACTGATTTTATCGATAGATTTTATAAATGGCTCTTCCGACATTATCCAGGCACCAGCTAATGATGGGAAATAACCCCATTTATGCCCTGGTGCAAATACTGATGACCCGTCCCCCCTTATGGTTCCTGTAAGAAGATACTTATCCATAAATTTATAATTTACCCTTCCAAAATATGACAGAAGATTAGTTTTAATAAATGTGTTGGAAATATTTCTTCCGCCAATTGGAATAAATGAGAGATCATAAAATGAACTTTTAAGATAATGATCCATGGCTCCTATTCCTGACATACCATGAGACTCAGAAACACTTTGGTCAATATGCTGGCCTGCAAGTAGTTCTATCTGACTTTTCCCAAGTAGTAATGAATAGTTCAATGTAGTTTCAGAGGTATAACTGACGTTTCCGCTGTTGAGGGCTGAGAATGTTGAACCCTGACTGTTCTGAAGAAGATTTTTAGTCATGAAGTCTTCATAGTCACCTTCACGCTGAGATTGGGTATCAAGCCCAAAAACCGATTTGAGACGCAGGTCTTTCACTATTTCCCATTCAACATACATATTTCCGAATAACCTGCTATTCTTAAGATTATTCTGGTAATAGCCAGGCACTTCATTTAATAATGGATTAGAATAGCTTCTTCCTAATTCTGACGGATAAGTAAGCAGGCTTCCGTCGGCCAGATAAGGTTCTGATATGGAATACATTGAAATTAATGCATAGTATATGCCATCATCCCTTCGGTTCCAGTCGCGGTAAGTATAAAGTAAGTTTACACCTGTTTTAAGGTTTTGTGTAATTTTATGATCAAGAGTGATTCTGAAGTTGTATCGGTTTTGATTGTCATTATGTAATATCCCATTCTGTTTCATATATCCTAGCGACAAACTGAAAGAAGTTTTTGCATCGCCACCTGTAATTGCGATATCATTAATACTGGTTACACTGTTATGAAATACCAGATTATAAGGGTTTATTCCACCTTCTTTATATATTTGATAAACAGATTTTTCATAAGGTGAACTGATTACGTTGGAAAGAATGGTTTCGGGAGGATAACTACTAAGACTTGTAGATCCCCAGGCACCGGTAACAGATTCATCGGCGTAGCGCTGACGTTCAACCATAAACAGGTATTCGTCCTGTGCATTCATCTTTATTGGGAGATTGGTCGGGCTGTTAAGCGACAGGGAGGAATTAATTGATACCTTGGTTTTTCTGGCACCTTCCGTCAGCCCTCTCTTAGTAGTGATGATTATGACACCGTTTGCACCTCTTGTCCCATAAATTGCTGTGGATGAAGCATCCTTCAGGACATCTATCGATGCGATATCAGAAGCATTAATGTCAAGGCTGCTTCCATAATCTATTCCGTCGACAAGAAATAAGGGACTGTTTGAAGCATTTATGGATCGATTACCACGTAAGTTAACATAAATTTCACTGCCTGATGCACCGCTGGTTTGTGTTACGTCCAATCCGGCAATTTTTCCCTGCATGGACTGAAGAGGATTGTTTGTTGATAATCTTGCGATTTCAGCTGTTTTTATCGATGAAACTGATCCTGTGAGATCTTTCCTTTTTACAGTACCATAACCAATAACCACCACTTCGTCCAGGTTGGCCAGATCATTAGCTAATGTAACATCTATAATTGTTTTTCCGGAAAGTGGAACTCTCTGGGTTTTATAACCCATAAAGGAAAATACAAGAACTGCATTATTATCAGCTGTACTTATAGAGTATTTTCCATTCTCATCAGAGATTGTACCATTAGTAGTGCCTTCCACACGCACATTGACTCCTGGTAAGGGGCTTCCGGTTTCATCGGTGACAACGCCGGTTATTTTAGGTTGTTGCAATTCATCAGATGGAAATTTTAAATCACTTGGAGTGAGAATAATCTGTCTGTCAACAACAGCAAATTTCACTTTATCATCAAATATTTTACTTAAAATATCTTTGATTGATTCATTTGTTGCTTCGATGCTCACTTTTCGTTCCACATCAACCAGTTTAGGACTGTAGAGGAAATAGAACTCGCTCTGATTTTCAATCTCTCTCAGCGCATCTGAAATCTTTATATCTTCAATCTTTAGAGTAAGTTTTGTAGATTGAGAATAAGTTACACCTGCCATGAGTTGAAGAAATGACATCATTGATAAGAAGATTGCTAATTTCATAACTCTGATAGTTTTTTTTGAAAGGAATTCACGAGGAATCCTTTCGTAATAATCTCGAAATTTTTTCATAAGTTTGAATAGGTTTAAGTTACTAAAGTTTTTTCAAGAAATCAGGTACTTAATCTAGCGGGATGGTGGGCCAACACTCTCCCGCTTTTTTCATAGTCAGTAATGTTTCATAAGGGCATCATATTATTTGAGGTTTTAAAACTATATTATTTTCGCCTGTAACTTAAGATAACCTTTCTTTTTGTAAAGGTTCCTCCTTCCATCTCCTTACGGTCTGAAATTGAATAACTTATTGGAGTCACCAGTGCTAAAAGCTCCAATACCTGGGGAAGTGTTTCATGTACGAAAGTAGCAGTATATGTAATATCAAGTAATTCAGAATCTTTTATCTGTATATCGACATTAAACCATCTGTCAAGCTTTTTCACAACTTCAGCCAATGGTTCTTTTTTGAATATAAGTTTCCCGTCTTTCCATGAATAATATCTCTCATCTTCAATAGTAAGAAAGTTTATCTTTTTGTCCTTTTTCTGATATATGGCCAGGTCATAGGGTTTCATTTTGTAAAGTTCTGTCGAATTTTTGTTTCCATCCGGGCTCTTGATTTCAACGCTGCCATTAATGAGAGAAGTCTCAATCTTGCCTTCGTCAGGATATGCCAGAATATTGAATGTTGTCCCATGTGCTATAACCTCGATCTCTCCTGCTTTCACAACAAAAGGTATTGTTGGATTATGAGCTATTTCAAAATATCCCTCACCCATTAATTCAACTGTTCGGGTACCACCCCTGAACATTACCGGATATTTTAGTGTACTGCTATGATTCAACCAGATATTAGAACCATCAGGCAAAGTAACCTTTGTAATGGCATCAACTGATGAAGATACTTCATTATATGCCTGATTTATAGAATTATGGTCTGGCAGCATAGATTGGTACTTAAGGGATATATAAATCCCCAAACCCATAACAGGAATCAGTAGTACTGCAGCTGCTTTTGTAAGTGCTCTTACAAAATTTTCTCTTCTTTTGTACTTAATAAGGTTTTGATCGGATTTTTCAAGGAATTCTTTAGACTGAGCCAGGTTAACTTTGTGATGAATTTTGTCAAGTATTAAGTCAAAATTTATTTTTATGTCTTCTTCATCATCAGTTAATTCCTCCCATAACTTAAACAAGAGTTCTTTGCCTTCAGATGTTCTGACGGGCCCCTTAAACCATTCTAAAACAGAATTTAACTCTTCCTCCGTGCACTTATTATTACAATACTTTCCCAGAAGTTCTTTATTCATATCTTAAATTATGTCGAATAAAAAGCACTCCCGATTGTAAACCAGAAGCGCTTTTTTACCCTCATTCTAACAAACCAATACAAGTACAATAATTAATGCCTCTATTAATCTTATTGTACATGTAAGACGCACTAATTATGACTTACCACTACTTAAGTAAAAATAAATTAAAATAAAAATATTAAATGCCTTATTCTCTGTACTATACAAAAAGAAACCAGAATAGTACAGAAAGTAGTGAGTAATTGCCAAGTTTATCGCGTATAGTTTTAAGGGCACGCGACATATGGTTTTCTATAGTATTAACCGAAATATTTAATCTATCTGCTATTTCATTATATTTAAGTCCTTCAACTCTTTGAAGAAGGTAAACCTCTTTTTGGCGAGGGGGCAACGTTTTAATAATTTCGCCAAGCCTGTTTGTAAGTTCAAGATATTCAATCTCCATATTAACAGAATCCTCGCTGATTTTTCCAACAGATTTCAAATGATCAATAAAATCGGTTTCCCGGACTTTTTTTCTGATAACGGATATTGCTGAGTTATAAGTTATTGAAAATAAATATGATCTGACAGATGAGTCTTTTTCGACCCTGCTGCGATTTTCCCATAAATTAAGGAAAACATCCTGCATAAGATTCTCAGATTCTTCATGTGATTTGAGTATTGAAAAACCAAATTTATATACTCTTTTACAATATTTATTGTATAATGAATCAAATGCAAACATATTGTCTGCCTTAATTTCCCGCATCAGTTCTTCATCACTATACGAAATATAATCTTTCATAAAAGTCGACCTGCCATCTCTAAGTTATGCCAATTGCAGAATAATATTTTAATCTCAGGTATTAAAAGAATTTGGCTCTTTACCTGAAACTAAAGAAGCCAGAAATATACAAACCAAAAATAATACATTTTCATCATATATAATTTAGATTTTAATTGTAGCCGGAAGTCCAAATTCAACCTGTAAACAGGGAGTATTAGTTTAAACAATATGAAAACTTGTTGAACAAATCGCCGATGTCAGATAAGCTGAAAGCAACTATCTCTTTTGGGGGCGTATTCCCAACAAAATCAGTCCGGATAATAAAACTCCTGCTGCTGACAGCTGAAAAATAACGGATAATGATATATTAGCATCTCTGATAGCGCCGCCAACATAAATCATAACCGCACCCACAAGTACACTGAAGAAGCTCAGGATTCCGTATCCGGTGGCCCTGTAGCGGCTATCTGTTACCTGGCAAATAATAGGCATAAAATTTGCATCATGGAACCCTTTCGCAAGTCCAAATAAAATCATTCCCGTAATTGCCAGAACAAGGACCCCTGTAGAAGCCGTTAAGAAAAGAAATGGACCTCCCACTATAAACCCTATGACCGGCACATATATCCTTCCCTTTATGCTCCTGAGTGACCAGCGATCAGCCAATATACCTCCTGCCAGGACGCCTATAAAGGATGATACCTGAAGAAAAGCTGTTGCTGAAATTCCGGCCACACCGAGAGAAAGGTTGAACTGCTCCTTGAAATAAGTTGGTAACCATGCATAGATTACCCAAAAAGTCATGCCAAGGAGGCAACTATAAAGAATAAGAATCCAGTAAGACCGTGATCCAAAAAGACCCCGTAACATATCCAGGACACTGAGTTTCTTATTTTCGATTGTTTCCTCAGTATTGACATTTACTTCAATAGCCTTTGACTTTTCATTTGAAGCATCCCGAAGGATAAAGAAAAGTACTAAAGCATATACAATTCCAAAACTGCCAAATAATTGAAAACCAAAGCGCCATCCCCAATAATCAGCAATATATCCACCAGCCCCTCCTAATGCTAAGCCTGCATATAAACCACTCATAAGTAAACCTGTGGCAAGTGATCTTGTTCGTCCTCTGTGATATTCTGTGATAAGCGCCATAGCGGCAGGCAGATAGCATGCCTGGCTGATACCTGTTAATGCACGCAACGCAAGCATCTCACCAAAAGAATGTACAAACCCTGTACATAGTGTAAAAACCGACCAGAATAAGAGACTGAGTACTATTACCATTTTACGACTATAGCGATCAGCGATATAACCACCTAAAGGGCTAAGAATACCATATGTTAATAAGAATATTGTGGTAAGCAAACCAAACTGAGTCTCAGTCATATGGATACTTACCTTAATTGGGTCACGCATTGATGCCAGCAATAAACGATCGAGATAATTGAGCATCGACACTACCCACAGAATGCCTACAACGATCCAGATGTAGTATACCCCGATTTTTCTCTCACGTATCATAGTCGTATTTAAAAGAGACACTTATTGGTTGCAATTATCATAACATTCAAACAATTTGGAAGATGCCCAACCGGTAATGCGGTTCCGGATAAAATTATAAGTCCAGTTGATATACAAAATTCTCTTTGTGGAATGAAGTATCCCGGTATAAGTCATCTTTAGACGTAAATTCTTATAATCTTTTAATGATTTTCAGGATTCTTTCCTCATAGATCTTTTGCCACTCGGGTGCCAGGATACATCTCATATCTTCATAGCCCCATTCATTGTACGCCTCAGATGTAGGAGCATAATGGATGTATCCATTTGAATAACCAGCAAAATATGTATGTTCATATGGAGATTGCTTTTTTATATTCAGGCCTGTCTGTACAAATGCCTCACCGGGGAAGGAGACCACAACAAAATCACCTATTCGAATACCCTGTATATCAACAGATAAAACATTACTACCTATCTTTCTTATTTCATCATTGCTAAATCTTAAGGTTGTCTTATTTTCCTCGATTGTTGCCATGCTTTCCATTGCCAGGATATTGTTAAGATATTTATTCATGTTGCCACGGTTCGCTTTATCTAACGCTTTTAAATTCCTGGTATGAATCTTTTCCTGCTGCAAATAGTAATATGAATAATTTGATGGATAATCAGGAGAAAGCTTATATTTTACTATCAAAGGAATAAATGATTTGATATTCAGACTTGTTAACCGTAAAGTAGCGAGCAATTTCTGTTCCTCATTATCAAGTGCTTCCAGGCGTTCAGATATATCCGTTCTGAGTGGGAGTTGAAGTGATTCGTTAATGACTGTGAGATAGTTAGATTCACTGGTGCTGATTTCCTTTAGCGCCCTCAGGGTACTTAAACCCAGCATCTGACCAAAAGGTGAACAATCTCTTGGCCTGGTTATGTCTTTATAAAGAACTTCAGTAATGTCTCCGGCTGCACCCTGCAGAAAAAATGCCATACATCCGGGGCCAAGTTGTTCCTCAATCAGACCTGAGGCATAACCCGGGAATTCAGCTGTTACCTTTCCGTCGGGAACGCCCGTATAAGGATGGCAGGCATAATTATAAACTACTGCTTTTGTGGAACCATTAAGCCTGTCGATCCTCAAAATCCCTATCTCAGTATCAATTTCTCCTACCCCTGTAATTAAATCATCCGGCATATTTGGATTCGCAAGACGAATAGTAAAGACTTTCCCATTTTTCAATTTGACCCTTCTATTCATTCCAATCCGGTCCTCAAAGCCACTCCCTGTACCAATTTTCACAGTCTCCATTTGTTGAAGGGCTTTTTTTACAGCCTGAGAAGTTTTGTTGACTATATCTTCAGTGATTTTTATATCACCCTGAATGATGTTGCTCAAAATAACAGATCCATCACAGTGATTATGTGAGGCATTAACTAAAATATTTTTGGCATTCAGACCAAAGTCATTCTGAATTTTCATACCTAAATCTTGCATGAAATTTTCAGAAAGAGCTCCGATTCCTCCGATTGCAATTACATCCAATGTAATTATTGCAACCTTAGTGGTATCATTCTCAATAACGAGGGCTTTAGCATATAATGGATCATGTTCATGTCCCTTGCTGATAGTGATCCGGCATTTCCCCGTTCCGGCTCGTAATATCTGTGAGTTCAATTTCTGTAAGTAATTAAGTTATACTGTTTGGCGGCAAATATTCACTGGCTTCTTTAAGAAGAGATGAAATGATCTTTTTGCTCCTGATAGCCGCTGCATCAGGTTCAGTAGTGTAATCAAATCCCAGCTCAACTACTAAAAAACCTTCGTACCCTGTTTCATATAATGTTTTTAAGAAAGGGACAAAATTAATGTTTCCTTCTCCCGGGATTTTATGCTGGTCAGTGAGACCATTGTTATCGTCAATATGAATATGAACCGGGATTTTTTTATCTTTCAGCATCAGGACACAATCAACGAGAGATTCTTTATTAACATGACAATGTCCGGTATCCAGAGCTATGCCAAGATGTTCATATTTTTGTTCTTCAATAATTCTCACCCCTTCCGCTATAGTTAATATCAGATCGCTTTCATACATGTGTGCAGGTTCCAGCAGGAGTAAAACATCTTTTTTAATTGCATAATCTACCAGTTCGTTAAGGCTGGAAGTCAATTGCAACATTCCATGATCATACCCCTGACCATACAATGTACGTCCCGGACATATACTAACCTTTTTACAGCCCAGTAAAAGAGAGGTATCAATACTCCTTTTTAAGTACTCAACACTATCCTTTCTTATGCTCGGAACAGGACTACAGATGCACGTAGGATATCCAAACTGAGCCGGAATAAAGCCGGATATCTGAACAGCGGACTTTTCAATTACTTTATTTAAGGAAGCAGCAATTTCCCCGCTCATATCCTTGTAATAGGCGTGAGGTCTCCCTCCCCAGATTTCAACACCGGGATAATTGATTTTGGAAATTCTTTTAACTGTCTCTTCTAAGGTGTAATTGAAATATAGTTTAGTCGATATGCTTAATTTCATCAGTATCTGATTTTTTCTTATTTTTTATTATGCAATGCCGCATGTTTGATAAGTAATTCAACTGCTGCTCTTCCGAAAGTTAACTTTCTGCTATTAATTTCTCCAGATTCCCTTTCATTTTGACAGCCTCAGACATAATATTTTCTATTCCGCTTATATCTATAACCACATATCCATCATAGTGAATCTTTTTTAGAGTATCAATGATATTCCTGAAATCAATATTACCCTTGCCTGGCTGATAATGATATGCCTGAGTTCCGTCGTTGTCAGAAAGATGAACCAATCTGATATAATCTTTAATCTTAAGTATTCCTAAATCCAGATACTCTTTGATGGCATGAATGTGAGCAACATCATATACAATGCCGATATTATTTGTGCCGCAATCTTTAAAAATACTGATCATCCCATCAACTGACGAAATAAAATCCCCGGCCCTCATTTCCATAGCAAAACTCAATCCGTTCTGGCTTGCAATCTCAGATGATCTGGTCAGCTGATCAATGACAATCTTTCGCAATTCCGACCATTGAAATCCATCGGGAATATCTACTGATAACGGGGGTCCTCCATGATAAAGCGAAGTTTTATGTTTGGGTACCAGTTCAGGAGGAAGGTAGAAGCAATTTGTAATTAATTTTGCTCCCATTTCGGAAGTCATTTTACATATCATTGAAAAATCCTCAAGTGATTTTTTCCGTTTCTCACTGTTGAGGGAAAACATTTCATATGTTACTGCCATGATGCTTATAACGTCCAGCTTCAATCTCCTGGAGCGGTCGATCACCTTCTCCCAGTTATCAGCATACTCCTTGCATTCGCCAGCTACAATTTCCATTTCCATGGTGTTAAAACCAGCTTCCTTAATTTCTCCCATCACTTTGTAAATGTTCTCAAGACTTGGAGGAAGTCCATATAAGGTAATAGGAATCGTAAATCCACATGTTACTTTCATCATTTTTATTCTAGTTTCTAAGATTGTATTTAATATATATTTAAATATTTAACTGTAAACAAACCCCCTCATAAAGGTGATATTCTATTGTTTCAGACTTTAAATTATTTCTTTAAAGTATTGTATCTTAAAGAGTTTGAAAACCTGAACGAACAAAATTAATATATTAATACTTGCTATTCAGAGTTTAAATTATCCAGCAATTACACTATTTTAACATAAAACAAATATTTAAATGAACTGCCTGGTAAGTCCCTTGCTTTGGCGATTCATCCATGCAAACAACTTGAAAATGTTTATCTCATTGTAATTTCTATATGTCCGATACAATTTCTATCTGTTCAACATATTTTCAATAGCCCCAGTTTTGTATGAGCTTTTTATTCTGATCAATTGCATCCTGCGGAATTGGATTAAAGTACATTTTTTGAGTAAATACATGCTCGTAATTAGTCGGTATCCGTTCATAAACCCATACTCCACTGTTATCTGAAGGCACAGAATTAGTAATCTTCATGGCATGCAGTTCTTCATTCATATTTACCTCTGCAGTTTTCCAGCGCCAAAGATCATAAAGTCTCTTACCTTCATATACAAGTTCAATTCTGCGTTCATGATGAATTGCTTCACGCATCTGATCTTTAGTTAATCCTGGTTGCATTTCCGGAAGATCAGTCCCGGGTCTGGTTCTGATAGCATTAATTGCTTCATAAACTGAACCATCAGGTCCAACAGCTTCGTTCTGGGCTTCAGCATAATTTAACAGTACCTCTGCATAACGATAATAAACATAGTTCATTCCGCAAGTACCGCCGCCCGGTGCATTCAGGTTATCCAACCTCTTTTTAAAAAAATACCCTGTCTGTGTGGCATCAGCTCCACCAAAGTCAATTTCGTTCTTTGACGGATGTACTACATCTATCCGTGTAAAGATGGTGTCAGTTGACGGCATCCAGTCTTGTTTATAAGGCGCCCCGTCATAAACGATAAAATCATAAAACCTCTTTTCGCGACCTACATACGGATGATTTTCGTCATATCCGGAAGCAGGGTCAGTAATATCCTTCCCGTTAGCCATCTGATACTGGTCAACTACCTCCTGTGTAGGGTTATAATTACCCCATGTATAATAGGTATCAAATATCCAGACTGGACCACCATACATACTATAGTAATTTGGAATTATATTACCAACAAGTTGTCTGTCCCATATGACTTCCTCATTATACTCATTTGCCTCCCACCAGAACTCAGACATTTTTGGAAATAAGTTATACTCACCAGTACCTTTATGTCCATAGGTATCAATGAATTGCTTATTTGTAGCAGCAGCTATGGCCCATCTTCCAGGATCAGGGGTTGCAAAACTTTGCAAATTATCAGAACTGGCCGGAACTGCTGGTGATGAAGAATTATAAGCCGGACTAGCTGCAAATAGCTGAATCCATCCTTTTAATGCCAGAGCCGCACCCAGGGTTGCTCTACCTGCATCTGCATCGCTATGGGTATATTTGACTGCCAGTTTATCATTATCAATAACTGCATCTAATTCACTTATAATGAAATTAAAGGTCTCTTCGAATGTACTTCTTGCAACATAAAGCTCATCTTCACTCATAGTGGCTCTATCCTGCGGAACTGTTATAATACAGAGACCACCTTGCAGCATAAACAGTTCGCTGTAAAAATAAGCTCTTAAAAATTTAGCTTCATCAACACGTTTTGCGACCCATTCAGCTGAAAAATTAGAAGCATTCTCGTTCACCTTCTTAATAAACAGATTTAATTTTCTGACTCTACTATATGTACCGGGCCAGTTTGCATCAAAGGAAGGACCACATATGCCAAACCATGCCGTGAAATCACTGGTTGAAGCAACTACAAGACCTCTTTTCCAGTTATACGATGTATAATAAGAAGTCATAGTTGCATCATCAGTAAAATTATCCAGATTTTCAGGCTCTGCGGTTTTTATATAAAGATCTTTATAACAATCATTTAAATAAATATCAGCATTTTCTTCACTGGCCCACATAGTAGCGTCAGTCAGGTTCGACTTACTGGTAGTTTCCAGAAAATCTTTCTTACAGGAAAAAGTACTTATAAGTATCAGTCCTATAAATGTAATATTCCTAATTATTCTGAACTTTATCATAGTATCTAATTTTTAAAAAGGAGTTAGTTAAAAGGTTGCATTTACACCAAAAGAAAATGACTTCATTATTGGATATGAAATTTCATCCGCAGACATGCCCGGATCAGCCATTTCAGGATCGTTATACTTAAGCTTACTTAACGTAAATAAGTTCAGACCTGAAAAATATACTCTTACAATACTAATCTTCAGGAATTTTGTAACACTGGCTGGAAATGTATAGCCGAAAGTACAGTTTTTCAGCCTGAGGTAAGATGTATTAACCATCCAGAAATCCGACCCCTGGGAATTATTTGCATCCGGGCTGCCCATGGCTCTGGGATATTTTGCATTCTGGTTCTCTGGTGTCCAGCGGTTATCAAAATACTCATAATCCGTGTTACTCTTGTCATTTTTAAACGGAACCGTCTGGAAATTAGAGAGATAATTTGAAACCATTGCTGAACCCTGGAAGAACAAACTAAGATCAAATCCTTTCCAATCTGCAGTAGGAGTAAAACCAAAACTCATTAACGGATAATTAGGGTATCCTATTGGAACTTCATCGTTTTCATCAATTACACCATCAGGTACACCATTTGGACCACTTTTATCTTCATATCTGATATCTCCGGGATGCAACTCTCCAAATTGTGTAACGTTATATCCATCGGAGCTGTTAATTATGCCATCTCCATTTTTGTCATCAGTAGTGGAAAATAATCCCAATGAATGATAGCCAAATCGAGTCTCAAAAGGTCTGCCTGTTACTCTCCGATTAGGATTATTATAGGTTGCAGAGGTTTCGAAGACCTGTATCATTTTATTTTTGGCAAAGCTTAAAATGCCATCAAAACCGAGTCTTAATCCGTTCTGTAATTTATATCTGGAACCAATAGTAAGCTCAAAACCACTGTTCTTCATTTCCCCGGCATTTTCCTGGGAAAGAGATAATCCATATTCAAGAGGTACAGTAATATTAGGAGCCAGCAACATACCGGTTCTTCTTTCAAGAAAATAGTCAGCTTCTACCTTTAACAAACTGTTCCATAATGCTGCTTCAAAACCTATATCTGCCTTTGTGGATATTTCCCAGGTGATATTGTGATTGGCTTCACCGGTAACTACGGCTCCCTGAACCATTGTACCTGTACCAAAAGCATAAGAGTTTCCATATAAATCATAACCGCTTAAATACTGATATGGAGAACCGGCAAGGTTACCGGATTTTCCCCACGAACCCCTGATTTTCAGGTTATTGATATATGAAAGGTCTTTCATAAATTTTTCCTCGGAAAGCTTCCATCCTATTGAGAAAGCAGGAAAATATCCCCATCTTTTACCGGGAGCAAAATAATAATGCCCATCATAACGGCCTGAAGCTTCCAGCATGTATTTATCCTTATAAACATATCCTAACCTATACACATAACCAATCTGGGCACCTTCAGATGATGAACCGCCATTGTTGAAATCATTTTTATCTGAACTCCCCATATCCATTTCATCAATATTGACAGCAAAATTATTCCTTGAAGCCGAAAGATCATTCGAATTATTGCTGCGTGCCTCGACGACGAATAATCCTGTAATTACATTGAAACCAAATGATTTCACATAATTCACATAGCCCTGATAAGTAAAAACTTTACTATTGGACTGTGACTGTTTCAGGTATGTGAACGGAGGAGAATCAGTTTCCATATTTGAAATTGATTTTGTATAAGTATACGGAGTTGTATTTGTGTTTTGTTCCCAGTAATAAATTGGTCTGTGCCATCCTTTAACGGACTCGGTTGATCCGTCGTAACTGACTGTTCCCTTCACACTCAATCCTTTTATAAAAGGCAACTCTTGTTCCAGTGTGATAGTCCTTAATGAATTATTATGATTAATGTGTTGATAACCTCCGCTATTTAGCACCCCTACAGGAGAATTACCTGCCCATTGCCCCCAAAGACCATTAGAATAATAAATTTGTTGTGTAGGAATATATTTGTAAGCACTTCTAAAAATAAACCTGGCTGAAGATGCGGCATCAAGATCGTTTGTATTTTCTTCCGAATTGATTAGAAAAAGTGAAACTTTTGTAGTCTTGGTAACCTTTAATTCCAGATTTATGTTATAGTTAAAGCGGGTGTAATCAACTTTGTCAAACATTCCATCTTGTTTGAAATATCCCATTTCCACAAAATATTTTACCCTGTCAGTTCCTCCTGTCAGCTGCACATTATGATTTTGCACAGGAGAAACCATATGTACAAGATCTCGTGGATTACTATCAGGGTAAAGGTCAGGGTTTTCAGCGTGCAAAGTATTATAATTAGCGATCACATCAGGTGCAAACGGCAGACTGGTTCCTCCAGGAAATTCATTCAGATATGCTTCGTTGCTCAAACTCATGTAATCTTTAGCATGCAGAAGTTTTGGGTAGTAATCGGGTGTTTGCACGCCATAATATGAGTTAAGTGACAGGGTGGGTGCACCTGTCTCTCCTTTTTTAGTGGTTATCAGTATAACTCCGTTGGCTCCTCCCAGACCAAATGGGGCAACTGCAGCCGCATCCTTAAGAACAGTCACTGATTCAATAATTGACGGGTCAACCTGACCAATGTTATTTCTTATGATACCATCAATAACTATTAAAGGAGATTTTGATCCTGTAGTACCGATTCCTCTGATAAAAATCTGAGGGTCATCATTACCCGGGGTTCCACCATTGGGAAGCATGGTTACTCCTGAAAGTTTTCCTGTTATTGATTGTGAAATGTTACCAACCGGTACTTTTGAAAGTTCATCCCCTCTTGTAATGCTCACCGATCCTGTAATTGAGGTTTTCTTCTGAGTACCATAACCAATTACTACAACTTCATCAAGATTTTGCAGAGAAGATTCAAGTACCACATCTATAGTAGTTTGAGATTCAAAAGTAACTTCCTTGGAATTATATCCTATAAATGAAAATACCAGAACTGCATTCTTATCCGGAACTGCAATAGAATATTTTCCGTCAGCCCCGGAAATTACACCCTGGGTTGTTCCTTTTATATGAATGTTAACTCCCGGCAAATTCTGACCAGTTTGACTATCTGTGACTTTGCCTGATACTGTTTCCTGTTGCAACTCTAAATTGTTAGATGAATGAGTTGAAATTGCATATAAATTAAAGTTACAACTGATCAGAATAAGTAAAGTAATTTTTAGAGGTAAAAGTAGTTTCTGAAAACAATAGTACGGTTTCTTTAATCCATAGATATTACTAAGATTTTTTTTCATGCTCAGGTAGTATTAAATAGTTAGTAATCAAATCATTTTAAATTATTTAAAAAACAATTTTGTCAATCAATCAAGTTCTAAAGCTGCAAAAACATTTTGCTGGCTTTAATAAGATTCAAAGCTATTTCAAAGGCATTTTGTGGTTAATGAATTATTCCCCTAATCAATTAAACAATCAGATACAAAGGTGTTTTTCAACATACGGTCATGTTGTAAATTTATTAAACAATTATTTAATTTTTGTAGCCTGAATTATCCAGCTATTACACTATTTTAACATAGATTCGGTATTTTAAAAAATCCGGGCTGACAGTACTTTTAATAGTAAGCTAAATACTAAAGAACACTGATTAGTAAACTAACTAACTGATTAGTAAACTAACTAACTGATTAGTATATAAACTATTGAGTCTGTCAATGAAATTTTCCCTGAAAGGATTTATCGCCATTTACAATCACAGAAAACAGTGATTCCCTAGACACATGTAAATAACAATGCTGAATTATTAAGCCGATCGGTGCCCTGATAATCTGCATGCACAGATATAATACCCAAAACGAACAGGTTGTATATACCTTTATATAAATAATATACGTCTGTACAAATCTAATCAGACCTGTATTGGAAAGAAATTACAGGCCTCCCCATTCAAGTCGCAACTATTTCACCTCCATTTGCAGTTCAGATTTTCCCTCAATCACTTCCAGTACTTTTGTAGTACCTCCCTTTTCGAGGTTTATATCGTGAGGTACATTCGTTTTCCAGGAACCCCCTGTAAAGTCAGGAACTTCAATAGATTGTGAATCGTTCGCTACAGACCATTCGCTCAGTGGAGCAATTGAACTCCAGAGTGCACCATCATATACATTCTGATCGAGCGGCAACCCGTTCCTCAGACAATCCATCGTCCTCCAGTCCATAACAAAATCCATTCCGCCATGACCACCAACTTTTAAAGCAATTTCTCCTATTCTCTTTGAAATCCCAGGAGAATACTTTTCATACAGCTCTTTCATTTTAGCATCATCTGCCCAGTTTTCTCCAAAGGCAATTTGTTCCACAGGAAATTGACGCACCATACCTGTTGTACCCTTTACAAGATGAATCCTTGAATAAGGTTGTGAAGATGAAGTATCATGCTGAACCATAATTGTCTTTCCAAGAGTAGTTTTTATAATGGATGTATTGATATTACCTCTGAAATGTGAATCTTTCCATTCTGCATAAAACTGATCATGTGCCAAAAGTTCTTTCTCTTTCGGTCCCATTGAATAGTCAGCTGATGACACAGAGCTGAGGCGTTCCATCTTATCACCGCGGTTAATACTTAGTGCCTGACATACCGGTCCCAACCCATGTGTAGGGTATAGATTGCCATTTCTTGTGGCATTCTCTCTTAGTCTCCACATATTTGTATAGGCATTGTCGACTTGTTGATCATCTTTTGGTTTCCTGAAGTTCATTTCCAAAAGATTATGAATATAGGCTCCCTCACCATGGAATATATCTCCAAACATACCCTGTCGTGCCATATTTAGAGTGAGCAATACAAAAAAATCATAACAACAATTCTCGAGCATCATACAATGTTTCCTGGTTTTTTCTGATGTTTCTACAAGCTGCCAGGCTTCGTCAATCGTTCTGGCTATCGGAACTTCACAACAAGTATGTTTTCCGTTCTCCATGGCATAGACTGCCATCGGAGTGTGCCAAATCCATGGAGTACATATATAAATCAGGTCAAGGTCAGGTAAGTCAACCAGTTTTTTCCAGGCATAATCATCCCCATAAAACTCCTTTTTTGCAGGTCGCCCTATGCCGGAAAGATATTTTTGTGAACCATCAACAGCAACCTGCCTGAGGTCTGCAAGTGCATTTATCTCAACCCCTTCAATATATGATAACCGTTCCACAGCGGCGCTTCCCCTGTTGCCAAGTCCGATAATTCCAATCCTTATAGTAGGAATCGCCGGAGCTGCATATCCTGACATATTAAACACCTGTGAATGGGATTTTTTAACTGATTCCAGAATCATTGCCATGTGAGATTCAGATTGTCTCTTGCCACATCCTGGTATCAAACCAGTTGTCATAGCCCCCAGGCCTGCTAATGTTGTGGATTTCAAAAAATTACGTCGATTAGATATCATGATCAAATTAAATTTTGGTTATTTAAATTTAAGTATATTTTTTCAAATAATAGAGTTTTAATTGCAGACTTTCACATCTTTAATGGGAAACTGCATAATAGTATTTTAAATTCTCCTGAGCCAGACCAATCCTTGTGTTCTCAGGGCCATTCCGGCGAACAGATTTCTTCACAATTTTCGGATCCCGGATATTAGGGGAAATTTTTGGAAAATAGCTGCCTGCCTGGAATACATGTGTCGAAATTTTGTAGATTGCATGATCCTTAGGAAGAGCATATTATAGCCTCTGATAAATTATTAATTAAAGCATTGAAAAATTGTGAACAAATTAGTTAAAGCAATATTCCTATTCGCATTCTATTTATTTTCTTCAAATCAAAGCGAAGGGCAGGTAACCGATTTTTATGGATTTAAATGTCTGGATTTTAAGTTTGAAGGGCATGATGCTAAAATTGTTTTTCCAAAAAAAGCAGAAGTTCAACGGCATTGGATATGGAGAGGACGTTATTGGGGGCCTCAGCCTCAGACAGAGATCGCTTTGCTCGAAAAAGGGTTTCATCTTGTCCATATTGAGGCTGCAGAATATTTCGGGAACGATTCAGCTGTGATGTTATGGAACCATTTTTACGATTATCTTATTAAAGAATATCACCTTAATTCCAAAACAGTGCTGGAGGGTTTTAGCATAGGTGGCTTGTTTGTTTATAACTGGGGATCTGAGAATGTGGAAAAAGTGGCTTGCATTTATGCTGATGCCCCCGTATGTGATATAAGAAGCTGTCCGGGTGGTAAAGGGAAAGGAGTCGGCATCCCTTCAGGCTGGACGGATATTCTGAAAGCATATAATCTTACAGAGGAAACTGTTATCGATTTTAAGGGAATGCCTATATATAATGCCCGAAAATTAGCTGAAGCCGGTGTTCCGGTTTTGCATGTCTGTGGTGCAGCAGATGACATTGTTCCGATCGATGAAAACACTTATGTTCTTGAAAAAACCTATAAAGAGGCTGGAGGGGATATTAAAATTATTGTAAAAGAAGGAGTTGGACATCATCCTCATAGTCTTGAGGACCCTGCCCCGATTGTCCGGTTCATATTATCACATACTTCTCCTGAGCTATCAGATGAACCCTCACCTGTTGATTCTAAGATGGTCATCAATTTTCGTGGCAACATTGATAACTGCCGCATAAAATTTGAAAAGGAGAAAAAGGGACGGGTAGCATTTCTTGGAGGATCCATAACTGCTAACTCCGGCTGGCGTGATTCGGTTTGTGATTATCTGCAAAAACGTTTTCCCTCCACTAAATTCGAATTCATTAATGCCGGTATTCCATCATTAGGGTCAACTCCCGGAGCAATGCGATTTCGCCAGGATGTGCTGTCAAAAGGATCTATCGATCTTCTCTTTGAAGAAGCAGCAGTGAATGATGCTACAAATGGGATCAAAGCCGATCAGCAATTACGTGGGATTGAGGGTATTATTTATCAGGCTTTGAAATCAAATCCTTTTATGAATATTATTATGCTGTATTTTGCCGACCTGGATAAGCTGGCAGATTATAATAACGGAAAAACCCCTGAAGTAATTCAACAGCATGAGAAAGTTGCTGAATATTATTCAATTCCATCGATCAACCTTGCAAAAGAGGTAAATGACCGTATTCTGAACGGGGAGTTCTCATGGCGTGATGATTTCAAAGACCTGCACCCATCTCCGTTTGGTCAGAAAATTTATTTCAGGACCATCGAACATTTCTTTGAAGTATCGTGGAAGAAGCCCGTAGCAAATAAGATTCAGGCTAAACCATTACCTGTTATGCAATTAGATCCGTTTTCTTATATCCATGGGCACTTTACACCAATCGGGAAGGCAAAACCAGGGGAAGGTTGGAAGTTGATTAAAAATTGGAAACCTGAAGATGATAGCTCTGTCAGGGAAGGTTTTGTAAATGATCCGGTACTTGAGGTGAGCCAGCCGGGCAGATTGTTGAAACTTAGTTTCAGGGGAAAAGCCATCGGACTATTTGTTACTTCAGGACCAGATGCTGGAATTTTGGAATTCAGTATTGACGGATCTGAATTTAAATCAGCAGATCAGTTTACAAAGTGGAGCAGTCAGTTGCATCTTCCCTGGCTCATAATGCTTTCAGATGAACTTCAGGATGGAAAACATACGCTAATCCTCAAAATGAGTGCAGATAAAAACCCCGGGAGTAAAGGAACCGTTTGCCGGATCCACCGGTTTGCTGTAAACAATTAATCTGACAGGCTTATTCAGGATGATTCCTATTAAGATTATACAAAAAATCCCGGTAAACTCCGGGATTTATAAACTGAATCTTTTTAAGGACATGTAATATTGACCTTATTCTCATCCCAGCAATACCAGTTACTGTCTCCCATATAATCAATGCTTTTGACTCTCCCATTAAAGGTGGATGTATTCCATTCAATATTTACATCCGAGAACTTCACGTTATTGAAGTAATTAATTGTATAATAAGCATTTAATGGATTAGTAGTTAATCCGTATTCAATATAGCTGTTTTTAAATGAGTCATCCTTAACATATGTATATTTAATTGTAGCTATTGATCCTCCGGTATAGGTCCAGTCGATCTGAAGCATTGCTGCCGCTGATGCCGGACTCTGATTCAATGTCCACTGACCCCCGGTACCATCGAGTTTGGATGTTCCGCTAAACCAGAGAAAATCTGTAAAGCCTCCTGTTCCTTCCTGGGTTATATGCATCTCCCATAGAACATTGCTTGCTGTGATCTGACCGGTAAGTTTTGCATTGTAAGCAGTTCCTGCTACAGTTGAACTATAGCTCCACTGCCAGGTTTTTGAGGCGACAAATACCGGATCACTTCCGGAAGCCAATTTAAAAGTGGTAACAGGAATCACCAGAGTAGTGTTTATAATCGATTCCCATACTAATGCAACAGTTGAAGCAAAATCCCAGTTGCCGGTTTCGACGCCTTTCTGGACAAATATCTGATCAACGGCTTTTTTCTGAGAAGTGAAATTGCTGAAATCAATTGACATAGATTCCATAGGAGGCAACGCAGGAGCCACTCCCTTATTTTCTTTTTTGCAGCTGGAATTAATACTCACAGTAAGAATTAATATCAGCATTAAAGACATCAGTTTTTTCATAGTTTTATCCTATTTTAGTGTAAGTTGAAGAATTAATCTTTTTACGAATCTAACCCATATTTATAAACTTAAAGGCTATATTTAATTAATAACCAGTTATTTACAATCTCAGGATCAATTAATATAATTTTTGTTCCCATTATGGTACCCAATTTGGTGTTACTTATTAACTGAACGTATTGGGAGTAATTCAC
Organism: uncultured Bacteroidales bacterium; assembly: GCA_963791065.1. Lineage (GTDB taxonomy): Bacteria > Bacteroidota > Bacteroidia > Bacteroidales > VadinHA17 > LD21. The sequence goes on along the minus strand of CAWBQN010000018.1, from coordinate 88,771 downwards.
CGCTCTGATTAATAATACCAATTTTCAGTGTACTATCAAGGTTCAATCGGTATCTCAGATAGTTTGGAAGATCTGCTTCACTCAGGTGATAAAATCCCATGATATTGGCCAGCATAGAATCCATCATTAGAGTAGTCTTAAAAGTGTTCTTTACATGATTGAGATACATATTTTCTGAGGCACAAAATGGATCTTTAATCTTTTTATTTTTCAGCATCGTCCATAATGTAGTATCATTAAAATTTGCCAGCTTGGCCATCTCGTCGGCATGTGTTGGGGCTATTCCTTCGGGGCAGGGAGAAACGAGAATGATATCCCCGCCAATTCTGGTAGCCAGTTCAGCTGAAAAAAGACCTTTGTCACTCTGGGTCAGATCAAAATCAGCCGGGTAGGTGCTGCTAAGTGTGATATCAGCCAGCTCAGAAAATTTTACACCAAACACCTCGAAACCAAATTGAACTGCCTTACGATGAGCATCTATAAAATGACCTGCTGCTGATTTCAAAACCTTCCCTTCTTTGTCATGTATAACATTAATTATAAAATGCAGGCCTACCGCTTGCGCAAAATCCTCCATCTCCTCTCTGCAGGGAGTTAATACTTTACCCAATTGCGGTTCATTTGCACCCAGCAGGTGCATGGCGCAAATAGTATCCTGGCCTGCCACACCTGGCAGCAACATTTTGGCACCGCCACTCCAACCTGTTGGATGGTGAGGCAAAACACTTCCAATAGCTATCCGTATATCTGCCTCCAGAACTTCTTTATTAATGAAGATTCTCGTACCACGTCTTGTTGTTCCTTTGTCAACCAGATTTTCCCTGTTCAAACAATCATGTCCCCTGATCTCCACTGCTGACATCAATTCCGAACCAAATCTTTCTTCGATTTCCTCATGTGTCATAGCCCGGTGAGTACCATAGGCAATGACAATTTTTATCTGATCATTTTTTATACCAGCTTCATATAGTTCTTCCAGTACTATTGGAATTATTAGTTTCTGCGGAGTCAGCCGTGTACGGTCATCGGCCAGAATAACTACCTTATCATTCTTTGAAACTATATTTTTAAGCCGCTTGCAACCTATTGGATTATGAATAGAATTTCTTATTCCTTCTACCTCATCCGGTGGACAAGCAACTTCATTAGCTTTAAGATTAAAAACCAGATTTTTCTTCGGAATGTCCAATTCTAAAACCGATGATCCAAAATTTATTCTTTCCATATTAAATTTCATGTTTTTAACTTTCCTAATCAATAAGTTATGTGAAGCTTGTTGCATATCATAACTTTACAATTTTCTTATATTCAAATATTTTATCTCTCTTAAGTTTTATAAAGTAAATCCCGGGAGAAAAGTTTGTTGTGGGTACTACCGTTCTTTCTGATAATTTTCCTCTGAAAACACTGAGCCCTGATGAATTCAGAATTTCAAGATCCACCATGTCACTATTGCCTTCGAGATCAATAATCAGTTCATCAGAGAATGGATTGGGATAAACTTTAATTATTGAATTTGACCCTATTGGTTCAATTCCTACAGTTTTAACATTAATAGTGATGTCTGCCAGACTGCTAAGATTTCCAATACCGTTGTCCTGTACTTTAATAGTGAGAACAAAGTCAGAGCTTATTGCCGCACCATTAACAAGCGTTAGTTCGCCGGTTGTGGAATTAATAGTGAGAGCATTGTTGGTATTTCCTGATACAATAGAGTAGTTTAGTTTTTGACCCACATCCGGATCTGATGCTAATACCGTCCCGACAACAGTTCCATTCGGGCTGTTTTTATCAATCTGGAAACTTTGATCTATAATTGATGGCAGATTGTTTCCAAAATCAGACTCTTTCAAAAGCACAGCTGAAGTAAAGGGTGACAGGGTTATCTCTGTTTCAAATTTTGTGCCTTTAAGGTCTATCATTGGAACTTCCAGGGTGATAATGCTATCATTTCTGGAAGGATTATATACAAATAAATAATCCTTTTCATCAATTATACGGGTGGAAATATTGGAGTGTGAATCGTACCCAAAAGTGCTGGTCCACGAATCAAATGTATATTGACTTGAAAATGAATGTGGTGAGCTGGAATTTAAATACATTCCATTTGTTGTGTTGGAATAATAATAATTACTATCAATGTAACCAAGATGTTTTACTTCCTGAATTATATTATTATTATAAAATGCCAGATCCGAACCATTCATATCAATATTATAGGCTATTGGACTTTTCCATGAAGAACTATTACGTGTGGATACGAAAATATTTTTACTGATATTAAGGTCAGTTATGAAACCTGTCTGAGGCCATCTTTGAATTGAATAGAATGTAGGTGTCTGATAAATTGTATTATTTATAACATCTATATCTGTACTGCAATTCATGTGAAGCCCTATATTAGCTGCGTTATAAACGGTATTTCCTGATAATAAAACATGAGAAGAAAATCCATCTACATATAATCCGTTTGCCTGGGAAGTAGTACCATTAGTTCCGCCCGGGGCACCTATTGCATTCAAGACTATGTTGTTAAGAACTTGTTTCCCGGCGTTGTTATCAGAATATATATAAATTCCTCCCCCATCATCTTTTAAATATGCATAATAATCAACATAATTATTTCTTACTATAGTATTTGCACCTCCATATCTAATTGGCAGATAGCCAGTTGTAATGACTTTATTATATTCAATAAGACCATTAGATCCGGTAGAGATAATAGCATTATAAGTTCCATCTGCACTTCCACCGGCCCCGGCGATAGTTGCCGTGTTTGTGATGATATTATTGCTAATGGTGTTGTTAAAAGATTCATTATCTGAAAAATAAACAGCATTGTTATTTGTATAGTTAATTGTTGAGTTTCTTAATTCGCAATGATGAGGATAACTCAGATATATAGCATCTGTGCCGGAAAATAATATATTACAATTCTGAATAATCATATATTCAGGAGAATAATAACCATAAATCGTTTTTTCATTCGCTCCCTGAAAAGTAATATTATCTATGGTTATGTAATCATAACTATTATTGTACAGGCATCTGTTAAGAGTACTGGCTCTGACAATGTGATTATCCGGAGAATCACTTCCGAAATACATATACAATCTTGACGTTGAAGCATTATAATACCAATCACCAAAATCAGTTAATGCATTTAAACTATTTTGAATAAAATATCCCCATCCAACCTGTGGAGGATAATATGATGACGACGAAAAATCCAGTCTGTTATTAGTGTGATTCGTTATAGGATGTCTGTCTATAATCCAATGATCCTTGCGTATAACAACTTCGGCCCCGGTCCAATTTAAAGTCCCGGTCAATTCATTATCAACAATACTTTGAGAGCTTGGGGTTCCATCAATATACATCCATCCCGTTTTTGGCCACCGTCCCATCCAATATTGGGTGCCATCTATTACCACCATATAAGTAGAAGATTCACAAGCCAAAGGTGCTGAATAAATATTATTTCCTTCATTGGTCCACGAGCTGATAGTGGTAAATCCTTCTATAACAGGTTTATTACCGGTACCATAAGCTCCTATTACTATTGGGTTGCCGGAAGTGCCGGATTCTTTTACCGTAATGGTTCCATAAAATACATCCCCTCTGTTAAACAGGATCTGATCTCCTGGCACAAAAGAACCTGCATTCCAGAAACTGTTTACTTTTGTAATGGATGCCCAGGCTGTCGCATCTGATGTACCGCTCGCCGCATCATTACCACCTGCTTTTATATAGTAATTAGTTGCATATGATAAAACCGGGATAAATATTAAAAGAGTTAAAATAAACTTCTTAATCATTATAAAGTAATTTAATGAAATGAAGGAATTCGTATGTTTAAGATATTAGTATTCTGAAATGACTTTAACATTATTATCTCCAGTTCAAAGAACCCGGGATGTTATAACTTTATAATTTTCTTAAATTCATATGTTATGCCATTCCGGAGTTTTAAAAAGTATATGCCGGGAGATAAGTTTGTTATTGCTATTACAATTCTCTCTGACAAGGTCCCTTTGAAAACTACAACGCCAGTTGAATTCAGAATTTCGAAATCAAGCTTGTTAATATTCCCTTCTTGTTCGATAGTTAATTCATCGAATACCGGATTTGGATAAACTTTGATATTTGCATTGGATCCTACTGGTTCTATTCCCACAATTTTGACATTAATACTAATGGTAGCCTGGTTGCTCATGTTTCCGGCACCATTGTCCTGTACTTTTACTACCAGTGCAAAATCAGCCTTTAGGGCAGAATCTTTTGCAACAGTAAGAACACCGGTTATGGAATCAATAGCGAAAGCGTCACCGGTGTTTCCCGACACGATCGAGAAGTCAAGTGTCTGTCCTGCATCCGGATCCGAAGCCACTATTGTTCCAACCACAGTTCCAGCCGGACTCTTTTTATCGATCTCAAAACTCTGATCACTGATTACAGGCGGATGATTATTTATGCCTGTAAATTCAAATGCGCCTAAATCGGGGGCAGAACCAAGGTAGGGTGACCCAATATCAATCCCTGCGTCTATTAAATCCGATCCTGGCGCAAGATGAAGAAAGGTTATTTCCGGTAAGCTGCCATCTGGTTGTCTTGGACCGGCTAATTGTGTACCATCTACACTTACAAAATCAGCTTCAGAAACAGTTATACCTCCGCTCCAGCTGTTGTGGTCCGATATCCGGTTAGTGCCCAGCTGATCAACACCATCTCCGAATGCGACATTGTTACGAAGAATATCCGGTATATCAAGTCCATAAAAAGACCATCCCCTCTGTTTATTATGATAAGAAATGCAGTTGTAGAACTCTTTTCTTACATCTGCAAGCTCCTGCGAAAAGCCTCTCGTCCTGTTGTTAAATGCTATACAGTTATATGTAAATCGCCGGGTAACACCGTCGTACGTCTGGGGGTCATCGCCATATTTGAATCCACAGCCATTGCCCCCTCCACTTATACCATCCGGCCAGTATCCCTGATGCCATGCCCAACAATTTGTTAAATAATATATCCCGCTGTATCCCGGATACTGATACATATCGAAACCATCATCTCCATTATTCCAGGCTCTGCATCCAGTAAATCTGACTATCGCATTGTTATTCGAAAATCCTACATCATAACCGTCCGCGTTATCACCTGGAAGATCCGAGAATTCATCCCAGTTTGAATAAGAATCACAATTTATAAAATTTGTCTCATTTACATCTCCCCTGGAACCCATACCCGGACCACCATTATGATGTGCTACGCAGTTTTCGATTGTATTGTTCTTTCCCCCATAAATAAGTAATCCCTGTCCTCCGTACCGGTTACCGGTTGAAAGCTGATCGCACCTGGTCATTTCCAAACCCTTAAGGTACCAATAATCAGAATGAGCAATCAGTACTCCTATCCGTTCGAAACTTGTGCCAGTTAAATTCCGGCCATCTAATACCGGTGTTTCACCAGGATATGCAAGCACATTAAATTTGTTCCCGGCTGTACCAATTTTTCCTTCGACAGCTACACCGCAATACATATTGTTGGATATTGTGGCCGTGGGGTAATAAGTACCGGCCCTTATGTACAGAGTCTGCCCGGCAGATAAAGTATCAAATCCTTTTTGCCAGGTAGCAAATGGAAAATCTTTTGTTCCGGGATTGCTGTCACTCCCTGTAGTTGATACGTAGTAAACTCCTTCTTCAATAAGAGCATATACACGTGCACCAACCTGCCATGTACCGTTTTGATTTGTCGGTTCCGGATTTGTTGTTCCCCATAAGGCATTTACAGAAAGTCCGGTCTGCCATGCAGAACCTAAGTCGGTTCCATAATCCAGACGTCCGGATGGAACAAAATCAGTAAAATCCTTAAAATTCGGGTTAACTACCACTGAATGTGTATCATACCCCAGGGCCTGCCATTGTGCAAATGTTTTAATAGTGCCCAGGTAATTAAATAACGGAGTTCCGCTTTCACAATAGAAAACATTGTAATCACTTTCAAATCCATCCAAACAGGCGGCATCGTATATATAAATGTTGTAGATCTGATGTGTAGTATAAAAGATGTTATTTTTTATTTTAGTGCCTGTTGCCGGTACATTTGGACTCACGTCAGTATTGGTATAAACATCAATTAAGCCCCTCCATGTTCCCGGAACCGTCTCCCCGGAATACATTGGTTGTGTGCTATATATAGTATTATTGTAAATATTGACTCCATTTATACCCTTTACAGCAACTCCCACAGCATATGGGTCATTTATTATATTATAGGCCACCCCACCCGATGTGTTCGTCATAGGAACAGTTGACTTACGGACAATTGCCATAGGTACGTCCAGACAGTAATTATACATCACCGATACATTTATGTTGTGCCCGGTAAATATACCGTGCAATATATATTGGGCCTGATTGGGTCCGGTATAGGTGAATTTATTACCTGTAATAACTTCTCCCTCAAGGTGGTTATTAAGACCAGAAGAGCGTTCATCCCCGGCAGATAACATATGTCCGCTCGGATCAGAATCTGTGACACTATTATTACTGAATGTAAATGTTGTAGGGGTACTTCTGGGCACGTCGTACCCTAAACCAGCTACCTCGGAATAAGAAAAACTTTGTCCGGTTACTGTAAGTACTGTTTGCGCGTACAGGGATGAACTTATTGTAAAGAATAATATTATTAATACTTTTTTCATCTAAATATTTTTTATAATTACCGAATTCACAAGTCTTATTCACGATTTGCGAATAAGCCAGCCTTTAAAGCACGTAGGTACTCTATGTTCAATGTCAGGTTATGACTTTACAATTTTCTTAAATTCAAATGTTTTACCATTCCGGAGTTTTATAAAGTATATACCAGGAGATAGGTTTGTTGTTGGTATGACTATCCTCTCTGACAAGTTCCCTTTGAAAACTACAACGCCTGTTGAATTCAGAATTTCGAAATCAAGTTTGTTAACATTCCCTTCCAGTTCAATAGTCAATTCATCAGATACCGGATTAGGATATACTTTGATTTTTGCATTGGATCCTATTGGTTCAATTCCCACAATCTTGACATTAATTGAAATGGTTGCCTGGCTGCTCAGGTTTCCGGGGCCATCATCCTGCACTTTTACGACCAGTGCAAAATCAGCCTTAAGGGCAGAATCTTTTGCAACAGTCAGAACACCGGTTATGGAATCAATTTCGAAAGCGTCACCGGTGTTTCCCGACACTATCGAGAATTTAAGTGTCTGTCCGGCATCCGGATCTGAAGCCACTACGGTTCCAACTACAGTTCCAGCCGGACTCTTATTCTCGATCTCAAAACTCTGATCACTGATCACAGGCGGATGATTAGTTATGCCTGTAAATTCAAACGCACCTAAATCGGGTGCTAATCCATTAAAGGGCAACCCAATATCAATCCCTGCGTCTATTAAATCCGATCCTGCTGCAAGATGAAGAAAGGTTATTTCCGGTAAGCTGCCATCTGATTGTCTTGGACCGGCTAATTGTGTACCATCAACATTTACAAAATCAGCTTCAGAAACGGTTATTCCTCCATCCCAGCTATTATGATCTGATATCCGTAGCGTGCCCAGCTGATCAACACCATCTCCGAATGCTACGTTGTTATGAAGTATATCCGGTATATCAAGTCCATAAAAAGACCATCCCCTTTGTTTATTATGATAAGAAATATTGTTGTAGAACTCTTTTCTTACGTCTGCAAGCTCCTGCGAAAAGCCTCTTGTCCTGTTGTCAAATGCTACACAGTTATATGTAAATCGTCGGGTAACACCGTCGTACGTCTGGGGGTCATCACCATATTTGAATCCACAGCCGTTGCCTCCTCCTGTCACACCGTCGGGCCAGTAACCCTGATGCCATGCCCAACAATTTGTTAAATAATATATCCCGCTGTATCCCGGATACTGATACATATCAAAGCCATCATCTCCATTATTCCAGGCTCTGCATCCTGTCATTCTGATTATAGAATTGTTAGTCGAAAATCCAATGTCATATCCGTCCGCATTGTCACCGGGAAGATCAGAGAATTCATCCCAGTTAGAATAAGAATCACAATTTATGAAATGTGTTTCATTTACATCTCCCCTGGAACCCATACCCGGGCCACCATTATGATGTGCCACACAATTTTCGATTGTATTGTTGTTTCCTCCATAAATTAGTAATCCTTGTCCTCCGTACCGGTTACCGGTTGAAAGCTGATCACATCTTGTTATTTCCAGACCCTTCAGGTTCCAATAATCAGAATGATATATCAGTATACCTATTCGCTCGTAACTAGTCCCGGTTATATTCCGGCAATCTAAAACCGGTGTTTCACCCTGATATGCAAGGACATTATATTTGCTTTCGGCAGTACCTGATTTCTGGTCAGCAACCACCCCGCAATACATGGAATGTGATGTTGTTGCCGCAGGATAATAGGTACCACCTCTAATGTACAGAGTCTGTCCGGCAGCTAAGGCATCAAATCCTTTCTGCCATGTCGCAAATGGTTGATCTATTGTACCGGGATTACTGTCATTTCCATCTGTAGCAACATAAAATTCAGTTATGACTGCTGTCATCGACAGATTTGCCGCATTACTGGTTACAGGAGAACCATTTGCACCACTTACAACCACAGTATAATTACCTGCATCTCCAGCTGTAATGCTGCTTATTGTATAACTTGATGATGTTGCACCAGAGAGATCTGCACCATCTTTTTTCCATTGGTATGTAAGGTTCGTTCCTATAGCAGTAACACTAAATGTAACTGATGTTCCGGGATCCTGTTTAAAACTCTGTGGTTGAACCACAATAGCAGTGTTAATTATTACACTATTTAAGAAAGCTACTTCATTCAGAAATAATTTAAGCGAAGCATCTGTGTAATTATCCATATTCAGATGGGTTCCCAACCCATCATCAGCACCTATATTCAAATACGATCTGTAATTAACATGCATACCAGCTCCCGGATAAGCCTCGGCCCCTGGTTCCCACCGTGCCATAAGCACTCTTCCGGCGCCAACAGAAGCATCTCCTGCCAGTGCAACAAGTGGCTTACCTGTGTTTTGACCTTGTCCAAAACCCGATGGAAGATAATCCAGATAATCATAGAACCATTTAAAATATGGAAAAGCAGCACCAGCTGTAGTTACTCCATTAAAGACCGGATCAAAAGTTCCATCTGAATCAGATAGAGGAAGAGCGTTTGTAACCAGACTGCTATCTACCAGAGAACCGTCGGCAGTTGAGATTACCTGTCCATTAATAAGCTTCATCCGTGAATCTCTTACACAAAATGAACTGAGCACCAGAACAGGCACATCGAGGGAGTTCCATGATGTAAAGTCTGTAAAATCACCACTGCTTATGCTCCTGCCTACTATTACCAGATCATAGCCTGCCAGCGTTGTAAAATTAAAAGGTGTGTACAGAGTATCGACGGTGTATCCCTCACCTTTTAATGCATTTATTAATCCCACCTGGGGTTTGGCGACTCCAGTTTTTTGTAAAAAGGCTATATGACCGGGTAAAGCCAGCTTTGCGCTATTACTTAACACGGGTGAACCATGGTCACCAGTTACTACCACAGAATAATTTCCTGCATCTCCAATTGCCACACTATTAATTGTATAACCGGATGTTGTTGCACCTGTGATATCTGTTCCATCTTTTTTCCATTGATATGTCAGGTTCGTCCCGGTGGCTGTAACATTAAATGTTGCTGATGTGCCGACTTTTCGTGTTATACTTTGTGGTTGGGCTGTAATTGCCGTATTAATACTAATTAAGAAAGATACTTCATTAAGGAACAATTTAAGTGAAGTATCCGTATAACTATCTATATTGAAGTGTGTTCCCAAATTATCATCGGCACCGATATTCATATATGACCTGTAATTAACATGGATACCGGCACCCGGGTAAGCCTCAGCTCCAGGCTCCCATCGTGCCATAAGTACTCTGCCCGCACCTGCTATGGCATCACTGGCCAGAACAACAAGTGGCTTACCTGTGTTTAGTCCGGTTCCAAAACCTGAAGGAAGGTACTCGAGATAATCATAGAACCACTTAACGTATGGAAAAGCAGCACCTGTTGTCACCCCGTTAAATACAGCATCATAAGTTCCATCTGTATTTGCTATCGGCAGGGCATTGGTTACAAGATTGCTATCTATAAGTGACCCGTCTGCATTTGAAACAACTTGTCCGTTAATAAGCTTCATCCGTGAATCCCGTACACAAAATGAACTGAGAACGAGGACTGGTACATTCAGGGAGTTCCATGATGAAAAAACTGTAAAATCAGCACTGCTTACGCTTCTGCCGATAATTACCAGGTTATACCCTGAAAGAGTTTCAAAATTAAAGGGCGTGTCGAGGGTATCAACTATGTATCCCCCGTCTTTCAACGCCTGTATCAATCCTACCTGTGGTTTTGCAACACCGGATTTTTGCAGGAAAGCAATATGTTTTTGTGCTAACAACTGCCCGCAAATGAGACTAATTATTGCCAGGGTTAAAATTATTTTTTTCACAATCTTAGGATTTAAAAAATTACTGACACTTAATTTTGATTTAATGTATACAGCATAAAAGAGAAAAAGAAAGTTTATCCTGTAAATTGAAGGCTAAGTGACTTCACGGAATAAATAAAATTTAATAAAAAGAAACCTGCCAGTCATGGAATTACAGACCGGAAGGTTCCTTCAATTTATCAATATTCAAATTAACCCAAGCATGTTTATTTCGTACCCTTTATCAGACGAACCAGGAATCCATATCTGGGAGTACCTGTTTCCTTGTTTATGGTAGCATCGGTATTGAATACATCAAAGTAAAGTGGATAGCCGTCAACATCAGATATTGTGGATGTCCAGAAATATGCTTTTTCCCCTAAAGCGTTGAATGTACCTCCTGCATAGGCGTCGCGGAAACCGCTCGGAATAGCAGTAAAGCCGGTTGAATTTGTTGCTCCTTCATTAGGCGCAGTCCAATAGGTAGTACCTGTTTGTTTAAGGGGCCCGCCGGCAACTGTGATTCCACCCAGAAATGATATCAATGTATCTACTTCAGCATTTGTGGGTAACCTATACCCGGTCGGACCTAAATGTCTTGGGTCTGTCGGTGCGAAATAGTTATACAATATGCCACGGACTGCGGAAGTAGCCTGATCGTTATTATAATAGCACCATGCCCCTGTTTCCTGAGCTCCCCAGGTATTACCATCAGTAATATTGATTACTTCGTCTCCATTTTGATAGTGAAGTGATTGTAAACTTTCAACGAGCCATACCTGAGTGCCAATTGTTACCTTATGATAAACATTTCCATCAAAATCGGTAATTGGTCCTTCAACAGTGGTAAATGATACTGCAGGACCATATCCGGTACCTGAACCATTGGTGGCATACGCACGTACATAATAAGTGGTTCCGGATAACAAACCTGTCATCTCACTTGTAAAGGTGCCAGTACCTGAACCCTCGGTAGTTTTGCTGTCAGCAATAGTAGGGGTTGTGCCTGTACTCCAGCATACACCTCTGACTGTTACCGCTGAGGAACCCTCTGAAGTAATTGTACCTCCAGCTGTTGCGGTTGTATCTGTAAATACGGTTATAGCCGCAGTTGTCAGTGAAGGAGCTCCAACTGTTACAAGCTGTGTTGTAGTAAACGGTACGGCAGCACCATATCCTGTACCAGCAGCATTAGTAGCATAGGCACGTACATTATAAGTAGTCTCTGGTGTTAAACCGATAATACTGCTTGTGAAAGTTCCGGTGCCAGTACCATCGGAAGTTTTGCTGTCGGCAGTGGTAGGAGTTAACCCTGTGCTCCAGCATACTCCTCTTGCAGTTACTGCCGATCCACCATCAGAGGTAACGTTTCCTCCGGAAGTTGCTGTTTTATCTACAAGTGCAGAAATCGCTGTTGTAGTTACTACAGGAACTTCGAGTGGCAGCGTGGTAAAAGTAAGATCATCACCATATCCCGTGCCGACACTATTGGTAGCATAAGCACGTACGTGATATAAAGTCCCCCCTGTTAAACCTGTAATTGCAGCGGTAAAATTGACGGCACTTGTACCGGAAACTTTACTATCAGCTGTTGTAGGACTTGCGGTTGTGCTCCAGCATACTCCTCTGTCTGATATTGCAGAACTACCTTCGGATATAATCAGCCCTCCGCTGGTTGCGGCAGTAATTGTAATCTCAGTAACGGGAGTTGTTGACAATGAAGGTGCCTCCTCCTTTTTCTTCTTACAACCGATTGCGAACATTAATACTACTCCCATTATTATTAATGGGTAAATCAAAAATCTGTTTCTCTTTTTCATACTAATTCAACTTTTAATGTTAGTTAAAGGACATTTGAAATAAATACATTTTATAACTATGTGTATTTTAATATGTTATACTTAACAAATCGACATTTAGCATGTAGACTTTTATTGGATACATTTCCTGATCAAAAGTAAGATCTGATACAACCAGCAAAGAATTACTGCTTTTATCCTTGTTGTCTGATTTTCAGGGAGGTCGTCATTTTACAAATAATGTCAAAATCTGCTTAAATATTTCAAATTCAAAGAACATATGTTATTAAGGATCAATAATCTCTGCACATACTCAAATTGAAAATATTCATATATGTTTTTTTACAATATTGTATTTCAATGCTTTAACTGCATAAAAAAGTAAAAATAATTCATTAATATTTAATACATTAAGCTAAATTTACCCAGTCATTACACTATTTTAACCTATATCCGGTAATTTGAATACGCTATTATGAATACCTTTTTGGAAAAGGTTAATAGTGTATACTAATACATTATGGATCAGGGACTATGAAGCTCTGACATCAGCGATCCATGCGACTTAATAAGATGTAACAACCGAAACCCGCCATAATTGCAGATTGATTCCTGGATAATAAACCTGATGACAGGCTATCGCGGAGCGGAATGATATTTAATTCGTGGTGTTGGAATACCGAAAAGGAGAAGTTATGTTAATAATAGAGTGATTTACCGACTATGTATGTTAATGCATTAATGATTTTAAAATATAAAGGTCTAATTCCTCATAATCCCTTTCATTTGTGCACTTTATAATAAAGTCATCATTCAGGCTTCTGGATATTTCAAGAAGTCTCAGGAATATCTCTTTACTATTTGTCAGATGTTTTGTAGCGACATCGTCTTTTTGTGTTCTCATCGCTTTCACATCCAGACCAACAAATTCACCATTGGTGCCATAGTCGTGTTTATCAAGAATGCGAACCTGGTTAAAGGCTCTGCGTAGATCGACAGATCCAAATGACTTATCCTGGTCGAATTTTAAACCGTTCTGATCATTAAGATGAACGGTCCATAATTTATTAAATGATAAAGCAAATCCCATTTCATCTGAAGGATCGAGACCTGCCAGGATCGCATGAGCGCTTTCAATATTCACCCCTACGCGTTTAGGATCGGTACACAACATGGATAATGCTATCGCATGCCCTGTGGTTGGAATATATGCATGATCCATTGGCTCGTTTGGTTTTGGTTCAATGCATACTCTTATTTTGGAATTATATTCAAGCATATGGTTAATGGCATCTAAGATTCTTCCTGTGGCTATCTTACTGTCTTTTGCCTCACGTATGTACGTTCCTTCACGAGCCAGCCATAAGACCAGCAGATCGGTTTCCAGGCAGGTTGCTATATCTATCGCACGCATACTACGATCGATGGCATACTGTCTGAACTGCTTGTTATTAGAGGTATAGCCACCGTCAATGGTCCTTTCATCTTCCCACAACCTTGGAGCCACAAATTCTGCAGTCAATCCATGGTCGTCAAGTAATTTCTTAAGATCTTTTGCTTTATTAACGATTTGCTGAGGTGTAAGATTATTCATATCGGGTACAGCATCATCATCATGAAACTGGACACCATCAAATCCCAGTTTTTTATACAAAGTCAGTTTGTCGCTGAATTTGACAGATTTGCGTACTGAAGGACCAAAAGGATCGCCGCCTTCATGAATGTTCCAGGGACCAAACGTAAATTTAAATTTTCCTGCCATGACCTTTATTATTAGATTATTAAAAAATAAATACTATTACCTCTTCACTTCAAATTCACCTTCTACCCTGATATCCTTTGATGAACTGCCGACCATTACTTTAAACATTCCGGGCTCTACAACAGGCTCAAGATACTTGCCAAGAAAAGACAAGTTCTCAGATGTAAGTGTAAATCTGACTGTTTTCTTCTCACCTGCAGCAAGGTTTATTTTTTCAAATCCCTTTAGTTCTTTTGCTGGTCTCGACATAGAACTTATCAGATCATCAATATATAACTGGACAACCTCACTGCCATCCCTTTTACCCGTATTTTTCACTTCCACACTTACGTTAACCTCTCCATCAGGACCAATTATTTCAGGTGTTATTTTCAGGTTACTGTATTCAAAAGAGGTATAACTTAATCCGAACCCGAAATCAAAAAGTGGTAAAGCACTCATATCCACATATGGCTTATGATACCCGTTCACCCAATATTCTTTTGAGGGCATATAATTATAGTATACCGGTAGTTGTCCGGAATGACGCGGGAAAGTAATCGGCAAATGTCCTCCCGGATTATAGTCACCGAATAATACATCAGCTATTGCATTGCCTCCTTCCTCACCGCACATCCATGCCTCAACAATTGCCGGAGCATTTTCCGCGGTCCAGCGTATGGATAATGGCCTGCCATTTATTAGTACCACAATTGTAGGTGTACCTGTAGAATAAACTGCTTTTATAAGATCTTCCTGATAGCCAGTTAAATCCAGACTCACAATATCATGCCCTTCTCCATTTGTAATTTCACCATTTTCGCCAACAACAACTATAGCAATATCTGCATTCTTAGCAGCTTCTCTGGCTTTCTTTATTTCATTTTGCTCGGTACCTGGCCTTACATAATTGTGACGGGCAGACTCCAGGCTAATTGATTCGTTTAGTTCCTCAAGGGTTTTTTTAGAAATGTCACGTGCATCTCCAATTATTTCACAACCTTTAACATAACTGATTTTTGTCTGCGGAGAGACTTTATTCCTGATACCCTGCAATACAGTAATTACTTGCTGCGTAACAGGATGATTAACATAATCACCGAGCTGGCTTCTCTCATCATCGGCATTCGGACCTATTACGGCTATTGATTTAATATTTTTACTTAGAGGAAGAAGATTTTTTTCATTTTTTAATAAAACAATTCCTTCACGGGCAGTCTGAAGTGCCAATTCACGGCTTTCTTTCGTATCAGATTCTCTTACTGCCCTGTCAGTATCAACGTATGGGTCATCAAACAAACCTAAAAGATATTTGATTTTTAATATGCGTCTGACAGATCTGTCAATGGTCTCCATTGATACCTTTCCTTCGTTTACATTTTCTCTCATGGCATTCAGATATCCGTCTTCGTACCATATACTTACATCTACACCTGCTTTAAGACACAGTTCTCCTGCTTCCTTCATTGTCGAAACAATTTTCTCATACACCAGAATATTAATTCCGTCACCTTCACACATTACCAACCCGTTAAATCCAAGTTCTTCACGGAGAATTTTTGTAAGTAATTTCTCTGATGCGTGAGCAGGGAGCCCGTCAATGGCAGGATATGTGGCCATTACGCCCAATGCACCAGCTTTTTTTATTCCTGCAATCCAGGGGGGAAGGAATACTTCTCTCAATGTTCTTTCGGAAATCTCCATAGCCCCTCTTTCAAGTCCGCTTACAGGCTGACTTTGTCCCGGGAAATGACATAATAGGGAAATTGCTTTATCTTTTTCAGATATATCCTCACCCTGCATACCTTTTACAATAGATTCCACGATCCGGGAACACAAATATGGATCTTCGCTATATCCTTCTTCATTTCTTCCCATTCTGGGATCTCTGTTAGGTTCGACTACTAAAGTCCCTAAAAAATGGACACCTCTTGCCCTCGCCTCTCTGGCTGCAACCCCGTAAATCTTACTGACGAGGTCTGTATTCCAGGTGCTGCCTATCGCAAGACCTTCAGGAAACACAGTGGCCCTTGGAGCCAACATACCATGTGTACCTTCCTCAAAAAAAAGAAGAGGGATTTTCAGACGGGTTTTCTGTATTGCGATCTTCTGAAGCTCATTAAGGAATTCAGACTGAGGTCCAGGGCCTTCTTTGAACAAAGTAGATGTAGCCCAAAATCCACCTGCAGGACCGATGTTCTTTAATAACTTACCTTCTGCAAATTTCCTGCATGTATCAATCTGACCGGGTATGGTTTGCGCCATCAAACCAGGCCAGGGCATATTCAGTTGCCCCAGTTTTTCTTCAAGTGTCATCCGCGAAAGCAAATCTTCAACCCGTTTATCAATTGAAAAGATGGGATTTAGATATGCCGGTAACTCATCAGATTTAGTTTCACCTCTTTTCTTGTTAATATAAGAAGCAATGTTGTGCACATTATCTATCCATATACCGTTAGACGGATCTGAGGCATACTTACATATAGCTTCCAGTGTAGACAGGCGCGATGTTGCGCTACCGCCTACGTTAATCTCATGACCTGCAAGAATCAACCATTGCCCGGTACTTTTTGCTTCGTCAATTAATTTTTTAATTTCCTCGAAGGCTTTTCCATCAAGTTCCATTCCGGTGAGTTGTGCCATATCACAAAAAGCAGGGTCGTTTGGTCCCTCATCGCGCCAACCCCGACCAGTTTCAAACATCGCAGAAATTAAAGGCACATAACTTTTAACATTTGTTCCCCGGCCAACAAATTTCTGCCCGCAAGGATATCCAAATGAAACCGGAGCAACGCCCACCACATCTTTAATAATTTTGTTTGCAGAATCCAGGTCAGAGTACATTGTGGCAAGAGTGTAATCTTCGAGAGAATATGGTCTTGTCCATTTGAAGTTACCTGAACAGGGATGAAAAACAGAATGATTACCAATATCATGCCCGTTCATTGCAGCTTTCTTCCACTCCTCCTTTTTCTTAAGCATATCGTCAGGTGATACATAAAAAGTAACCTTAATGCCATATTTATCAAATAATGGAATTCCATTTTCGACCTGGGTTATCCGGGCGTCATCAAAAGAGAGGCTTAATCCCATTTTTTTCCCTTCAGGCCATTGAAAATCAGATTTCTCCAGACTTTTTTGGGTCGGGGAATATTGAGCGTTGGAAACTCTGAATGTAAAACTAAAAACTATCGTCAATACGATAATTAATTTTTGCTCATATGATTTCATATTGTTTTCATATTATTTTAACTGTTTTTGATAGTGGGGTTACTCCACTTTATCGTTGTTATTGAATGAGCCTTAAGCTTTTCAATAGCCATTTTATTCATCCACAGTACTTTGCAGTCAGTTTCATCTCCATTATTAATTATATTGAGCACAATACTCTCATCAGTATTCCTGAAGCCGACAAAATTTAACTGTTCAGATCCACCCGTACAATTTATGCGGTAAGCTCCGGGTTTGACAAATTTACTGAAGTGTGCCAGATAATAGTATAAACCTGTATATGTTACTTCTTTGGTATTTCTATTTATAATGACCACAGGGTGTTGCTGGTTTGGATCAGGATCACCATGAACCGTAGAGATTAACCATGGACCTCCGTCCTGATCGAGAATCATGTTCCAGTAAATCCAACCCGAAACCCAGTTTTTAATATCATTTATTATCATGTTTCCCCAGAATTCTCCATCAGAAAACTCGAAAACAGGAGATTTTTTCGGACCCCCAGGAGGGAAAAGGGTTTTGCTGACATAGCAAACTTCCGTCATCCAAATCGGTAAATCCGGATATTTCATATGCAATTGTGTAAGAATGTAAAATTTATCCCAATCATAGCCATGAACAGTAAGAGAACTAATGTACTTTCTGACATCAGGATCATCAAGTGCTTCCGGAAATAAGCGAAGTGCCTGAGGGCGATCTGTAGATTCACCCATTTGTATTTTAGTGGATAGCCCATCTGCTTTTAGCTGCGGGACTACATATTTTTTTATCATCAATCCCATGGTTTTGTAGGAAACATGAGAGTAACCTGAGTCACCGGTTTCGTTAAACAGATTAAGGTATTTGATTGTAACGCCGTTATCGGCATAAGCTTTTATGTATTTGGAATAATATTTAGCCAGCGTACTATAATATTCCGGCTTTATAGTCTTTTCTCCTTTTTGAACGTTATAATACATCCAGTCGGGTGCAAAATCCATAGGAGATTCTATTTCAAACCTGCCAAATCTGGATGCCTTTTTAATAAAGGTAATCAGACCATCAGGTCTTAAATCTCTTTCGATGGTAAAATGTTCCAGGGATGTATCACCGGGAGTATCATCGTAAGTATACCAGGGACCGGCGGAAGCAAAATCACAAGCGCTGATAGGAGACTTCATCAACGTATAACCTGCACCGGAAGAGGGATCGAACAGCATTCTTAAAACGCTATCCTGGGCTTTTTCACTGAGAGAGTTAAGGCTTATCATACCCGCCTCGTTGAAAGTTGCACCAAAACCGTCAATCTTTTGATAAGAAGTTCCTTCATCTATTTTAATTGTTGGAAGTGAAGACTCCCGATCCGGAGAAAACGGTATACCGGCTCGCTCTGTTAATCTGTCTCCATCCCGTGATGAGGAATATACAGTAACGTCAGGGCCTTTAATACTCTTACACTGAACATTAACTATAAGTATACTGACTATTAAAATATGTCTCATAAACCGGCATAATTTAAAATCTATCCTTGCTTTCATTTTCTATTTTATTGAAATAGTTTTACTATTAAACTTTTTAAAAGTCGGGGCAATAGCCATGTTCTCAATTACATTCATTACTTTTTGACATTTGATGCTGTCTTTTCAATCAGGCCTGTAGGATAAAAATTGAATAATCTTTAACTGGTAACAATTATTTACAGGCATAAGTAAATTCTTTAACAGCGGCTACAATTTCCATATCTGTCGAGTTGATATTTATGCCCCACCCTGCTCCCAGACCTCCATCGACAACGCCAATACTGATGTTCATTGCACGACTAAGAATATCATCTGTCTTTGGATATGATCCTTTTGTGTGTGGCTGTCCTACCGTTTTAAGATGATTCAGAATATGCTCCATATTAGCATAAACATGCCACCCGCTTTGATCCACAGTTTTTGATCCAAGTGCTTTGGAGACTTTTGCAGCCTGACTTTTGGAATCAAATATGACTGTGCATATTGTGGCACAATCTCCATCAGGGTCATTAAGTGTTCTGAATTTAAAACCTTTTGGGTTAGAGAGTAAACTCTTAAATTTGTTCCTTTTTTGCTGAAGTGTACCTACTATCAGGTCGATCTTGTTTAACTGCGCAAGTCCTACAGCTGCCGTTAGTTCATTCATCCTGAAATTTAGCCCGATTACATTTCGTGTACCTACTTCAACACCGAAACGCATAGGTTTATGCCCCTGATCATGTATGCCAAAAGCAGTTTCATAAAGCAACTTATCATTTGTGACAATCAGTCCTCCGTCTCCGCTGTTTATGGTTTTAAAAATGTTTAGTGAGAATGCGCCGATATCACCGATAGTACCAATTTTCTTTCCTTTGTATGAAGCACCAGCAGCCTGGCAGGAATCCTCAAGGACAAGTAAATTATGTTTTCTTGCTATTGCCATGATCCGGTCCATATCACAAGGGTTGCCCAACATATGCACCGGCATAATAGCTTTCGTACGCGGTGTGATCCTATGTTCAATATCATCCGGATCAAGTGTCAGGCTTTCGTCTATCTCTGCTAACACAGGAACTATTCCGGCAAAAATTATTGAAGAATAACTTGCTACGAATGTATAAGCGGGTACTATTATCTCGTCACCTGGTTTAAGACCGAGGGCTAACGCAGAAGCAACCAATGAAGAAGTTCCAGATGATGTTGCCAGTGCAAATTTGGCACCACAATACCTGGCAAACTCTTTTTCGAGTGTTGATACTTTATGAAGAAAGTCCGGATTGCTTTCGCTACCGTAACGAAACAGATATCCGCTTTTCATAACTTCAACAACTGCTTCCATTTCTTCTTTCCCAAACCAATAAGCTCCCGGACCTGGCATAATGACCTCCTTTTTAGTTTATTATAAGTAAAATTTAAGTGCAAATTCAATAAATTCTCAATATATGCAATTTAAACTAGCGACGGGCTGAATCAGCATTATACTTTAAATGACCAGAACTTCCAGACCGGAACTCTGAGAAGATTTAAATCTGAGACTTTAGTTTGATCAGTTTTAATTGCTGCCACCCATTCATCTGCAATAATTTGGCGGGCTCTTGTTGTTTCGTGTATCCCATCTCCGGTATCGAAGGAACTATCTAAATTGCCCAGGCTGTCGCTTAATGCTTTCGTATGAGAGCTGCAGTATGAATCAAAATTAATAATCTTGTCGGGCCCTGTTCCAACCATTGCTGCATTCATTTCGAGCCATTTTCTATAAGCAATTAATCCATCTTCAATACCATATAGATATATCAGTCTTTGCTTACAAGGTGTCAATGTGCTTGTAATGATCCTGCACGAACTATTTGTTTCGCTCCTGACCAAATTAATTAATGATTGATATCTTAAAAGTGCTTCTTGTGCAGGTTCTTCAGGTTCCAGATCATTCAATCCAATTTCGATAAATACATAATTTAACATCCGTTTAACTCCTGTTGGTATAACTCTCCACAGGGAATCTTCCTGGTGTATTGTATATCCAGGAACAGAAATGTCAGTAATAGAGTAAGCCGATGTAATATTCATGAGTGTAGCTATTGACTCTCCTCCGGCATATGTGGCAATGGTGCTGTTCCCTATTATTGCAATGGCGGGCTTCTTCTCACATTTATTGCTGCTCTGACAATAAGACAAATTGCTGAATAGAATAAAAAGTAGAATTATAAGAAATCTATACAGCATCCCTGATTAATTTTTAAAAACCAAATGATTCAATATTCTGATCTGGCATAAAGTGAAATAAATTCTGATAACAAGAAATCTGCAGATACTAAAATCCAAAATAAGTAAATAGTTGATTGTTATTTAAAGAGTAAATTACCCAGTCATTACACTATTTTAACATGAAATTCACAAAAAAAAGCCTCCGGAGCTGATTCCGGGGGCTTTTCAATATCAAAGTGCTTATTATACTATTAAATTTTAATTTACTTGCAAAATACCGACAATATCTTTTAACAGATCGAGATTGGATATTTCAAACCTCTGATTTTACCTCTCCCCTTCATCCCCTCCCCCAGGTGGGAGGGGAAAGACATTCCTATTCAAGAAATATTCAGAGGTCACACCATAGCTTGACCCTAACGGCAATCCTTGGCGCGACATTCTATTTCAAACCAAAAATCAGAGGGAATCCAATTATTACAAAAATTATCCAGATCAGATAAAGAGGCAAATATTTAGCTATCGTTAATTCAACTTCCCTGATCATAGCTTTTTTGAAATTTACTTTATACAGATCAATTATTAACAATACCAGGTTCACTAAAATCAAAATATTTGAACCAAGGACAGCCAGCCTGTTTGGTGTAATCCCAAATGTTCCCAGCCGATAAAAAATTGCAGACAAGGCAATTAAATCAATAACTACTGTAATTATTGAAAGGGAAAATAAGATCAATTCATTAAATTTCTGCTTCCGGGTTATTGATGTTTCTGAAACCGAAAAGACAATCACAGCCATGACTCCTATCAGCATAATATTGAAAATCAACAAAAATTCACGATCATTATAAGGGTCTTTTCCGGTGATTACCAGGGCAGACAGGTAAATTATGGCTGTCAGCAGGACCAATGGACTGAAGATGTTAGCTATTATCGGGGCGATCTTATTAGTCAGTACTGTGTAATTATTGATAATATATGTAGCAACAATCGGAACTGAAACAGCGCCCACCATGATAACATTTTTCATATAAAAATTCTCAATGTTTATGCCTATTGCCTTAAACAAGCCAATAGTGATCCCGGTCAGGATACCGCCGGCAATAACAATCAGTGCCATTAGAATTGCAAGATCCCCATTGTATCTTATAAACTCAATACGTTTGAGCTGGTCATTTAAATTGAAATCAATAAAAACCATTCCAAAGATGCACCACATCAATACAGGTAAATGAATATAAACCAGATTGATCGAGGCACTATGTTCAACCGGCGGTAAAAGATTAACATATATTGTCAGAATCAGAAATGAAAAAAGGATAAGCGACAGTCTTTTGAGCTCAAATAGCCTGTTAATCCAGACAACATAAGTGGTTAATCCAAAGAATACTATTAACCCTGCATTTTTCTCGTAAAAAATAAAATCAGCCAGCTTTAAATTAAAGATATCCGGTAATTTTATCAGGAACCCGGCTATGAAACATGCTGAGATCAATACGAGAATATCAGTCAGATTAGATTTTTTCTGCTTTTCGGGCATTTTAGCAAAATCGAGTCTTATTCTCCAGAATTTCAACAGTTCAGATTTTTCAATCTCGGCATAGGCTTCTTCAAATCCTGATTCAAATGCATTTTTATCATCACGATATAATTGCTCGAGTTTTTCAGGATCATTTATGTGTTTTTTTATTAATTCCTTCATAAGTTATATTATTAATAAGCTAAAAGTGCTTTGAGTTACAAAGTATAAATGCAAAAAAATTACTGCTCCCGTATCAGGTTTTCAAGAGCTTTTAAATGCTGTCTGAATCCGGCGATTCCTGATTCGGTTACTGAATAGCTTGTATTAGGTTTACGGCCGATGAACTGTTTATTAACCTTTATCATCCCCTTTTCTTCCAGGGCTTTCAGATGACTGGCCAGATTACCATCAGTAACATCCAGAGTCTCCTTAAGACTCTTAAAGTCGTAGGATTCGTTTACCATCAGGACTGACATGATCCCCAACCTTACCCTGCTTTCAAAAACTTTGTTTATATTCGAAATAAGATCTCTCATGCCTCGTATTTTCTGTACATTGCCAGTCCATATATCATATGCAGGAGTCCAAAGCCCAATATCCAGAATATCAGGCCCCAGGCTGGAATAAAGGCTGATACAAGACCGATAATCAATTCGAGAACTCCGAGGTAAAATATCTCACCAAAGGTAAATTTCCCTGCATTTACAAGAGCGAGTCCATAAAAAATGAGAAAACACGGAATTATGAGCTGGATATTATTCTGGGTTATGAGAACAACAGCAAAGATTCCTCCTGTCACCAGGGGTATAAGAAAGTTTATAAGCAACCTTTTGGAAATAGGTGTCATGAAATTTTTGCCTTCCTTCTTAGCTTTCTTTATAGAAAAATAGAGAGTAACCATCACAGAAATGATAAGCACTATCAGAGCGTCTGCGAGAAGCTCCCATCTGACAACCCTTGCATTCTGTTCCGGCAGGCTCATTAAATTATCCGCATATTTAATATTGCCATTTTGGAGAATGACAAAGTAAGCCACAAGTGCTCCGGCTACCGCTGTTATACCGGCAAATAAGCCGGCAAGTCCGCTTAGAGAAAGAAATCTGGAAGACTCTTCCATTATTCTTCTTATGACCTTTATATCCTCGATGGATTTTGTATCATTTTTCATATTCTAAAAGTACTTTGAAATACAAAGTAAAACATTAATTTTATATTCTCCAAATTCTTATTTATTAATTAATATTTTCCCACTGATTATGAAAAATCATCACTTTTAGGTCACGCCATGGCGTGACCCTACAGATATCATCAGGATATGATCTAGGGACACGATATGGCATGTCCTCAGGAAATTCACTTTATTGATCAGCACAACCAGGTTTTAGATTTCTTTCAATCCAAAAGCTATATCTAACCTGGTTTTTCTGGTTTAATAAGATCTGCTTTCCTTGACTCGTCTTTATTCAGTTTCCAGTAAACCAGGTACAGGAGTGAAGGTATGCAGAATATAAGGAAAACTCCAATAGCATTTGCTCTCATTGAAGCTTGCTTGTTGAATAAATTCAGGATATACACCAGCATAAAGCTTATCAGAGATATGATACCTCCAAGACCTTCCTTCCATAGGGCCAGAACTAGGCCGGCAAGGGCAATGCCCCAGAAAACGAAACATATCAAAATAATGGGAGTGTATGAAGCCAGTCCGGATCCGGGGTTCCTCTGCTGACCTTCTATAAATTCTCCAATGACCATAAATAGCGTGAAAGCTACCAGCAGGATGCCAGTGATCCGTGCTATCCATCTAAGCCAGTTGTAAGGATTTCTAGTTTTCATAGTTAAACTTTTGATTCGGTAATGACACCTGTAACCCAAAATTAAACTATTTTAAACATATAAAGAATGTTTTTCTTAACCCTTTCTCCCAGGTTCTAAGGTACTCACCCACTTATATCCCTTCTCTGCTTTTATCTTTCTTTCAATCTGAGGGGAGGCTTTTGATTAATCGTTAAGGTCACGCCATGGCGTGACCCTACATATATCATCATGAAATTATATAGGGACATGCCATGGCATGTCCCTTCCTGAAGCCCTGTTTCCCGATATTTGATTACCTAAATATTTACCTGTTTGCCCGGTTTATTCTTTTCTGGAAATTCCTGTGTTGATTTGATTTCTTATAATCCTGTTGTTTAAAGCTGCTGCATACTTTCTTATGGCTTCTATATTCATTTTTGTATACTTTTGAAGTACTTTTCGACTTTGAATCCGGTGATGCAAAACCTGATAAGGATAATGCCAAAAACATCATTATTAAAAATTTGACTTTGTTTTGTAGTAGTGTTTTCATTTTTTTCAGTTTTTAATAATAGCTACTTTATAATTTTTTGTTAATCCTAAACCACCTCAATACGTTTTAATTTACATTTTAAAAGTAATGGACATAAAGGATTCTGTCAAGCAGATAAAGTGTGTTTAGAAGGAATATGTGAAAGCTTCGGGTACTCTTTATCAACAAAAAAAGAAAGAGTATTTACGGTTAAAAACGACTGACAACCCGAATAAGGTCATTCGTCAAATACAGGTCTATATTTACCAGAAATCCAGAAGAAATATGGATATTCAGTTCATTCCGTATCCTATTGCGTTAATTATCTGAAGTTTAAAAATGTCTTAATTTTAATATTCAGATAGTCGCAATTTTGACAAATGGAAGATATATAAGGATGAGATTTCTTGCGAATGGCATAATTCCGGACCATTAATAATTGAACTTTTACTATTGGACGTCTTAAATATCCGGATGAAGCACACTGTGATAAATTATCTTCATTTTCCAATACCTGAATAGGAGTAATATCAGATAGAGATTATTTCCAGTTTTTTGCCTTCTGTCTGTTCATAAAGCTGCTTTGCTATGTCAGCTTTCTCATGGCTGAAAGAAGGATCCATTGAATAAGCTGTCATATATGATTCATAGGCTTTATCATATTTTCTAATATACATATAGTAATCCCCCTTTGAGTCATATACGTTCGGATTCTTCGGTTCAAGCTCAATGTATTTGTCGAAAGCCTCTTCCGCCTTATCGGTCTGCTTTAGCGTCAAATATGCGTATCCAAGCTGGTTGTAAAAGGATGCAAAATCCGGAGCAATTTTAATTGCCTTGTTTAACGTTACAACAATGCCTGTGGAATCGCCTGCAAGAGACTGAAATGAAACCAGGTTATTATATGAATTTGGATCGTTTGGATACATTTCCACAAGCTTTTTCCCCAGGTCTGTAACATTGATATGACCTTGTTTCAGGCTAACCAGGGCTTCTTTCAGAAGTCCCTCAGCATCACTTAGTTTAGCTTTACAATTTATTGCAGCATCAGCATACTCATCAAAATTATCTGCTGATCGGTTCAGAAGGTAAAAAGATGCCAGCTGGTAATTAGCCATGAAAAAATCCGGATCCTGATCAAGAGCTTTTTTACAGGTCTCAATTGCTTTATTCAGGTTAACATCATCAAAGTACTTTACAGCCTGGGTGTAATATAACAATGCTGATTTGGAATTCGTGGTAACTGGCATATATTTATCTTTTGCCGGCTGGGAAAATATCAACATTCCAGTTAAAAGTAACATCGTTAAAAGAAACATTCTCTTCATCTTTACGTGTTTTTAGTTAATTGAACCTCACAAATATTAGAATTTATTTATAACATATATTCCTTTTTGAATTATGCGTATAACAAATAAACCCCCATGCCTGTTTAATAAAGACATAATTGATCTGATTTTTTCTATTTAAGCCCTTCTATTATGCTAAGTTCCTCAAGTTGCATAGTATTGTAATAAATTTCTTCTATTTTTACTATAGTTGTAAAGACTTTCTGCTATGAAAAAACTGATATTTCCCTTGTTCCTCTCTTTAAGTTTAATGTTATTGTCCTGTTCCACGGATAATATTAAAAACCAATCTATCAATAATCGCAATCTTCCCTTTGACACAGGGTGGAAATTCCTGCGAGACAGTATGCCCGGAGCTGAAAATCCTGCGTTTGATGATTCCGGATGGCGTACGCTGGATCTGCCACATGACTGGAGTATTGAGAATTTTGCCGGTAGCGATAATGAGGATCATATTGGTCCCTTTACTAAATCGAGTGAAGGAGGTGTTTCCACAGGTCACGTAAAAGGCGGCATCGGTTGGTACAGAAAACATTTCATGTCAGATGATTCATACAGGATGAAAAATGTATCTGTCTGCTTCGATGGTGTATACATGATAACCACTGTCTGGGTGAACGGGAAAAAGGCAGGTGATCATTTCTATGGATATACCCCCTTTTCGTTCGACATTTCAGGGCTTCTGATCCCGGGATCCGATAACGTGATTGCTGTTGAAGTAAAGAATCCCGGAAAGAACAGCCGATGGTACAGTGGATCCGGGATATACCGTCATGTATGGCTAACAATAACCAATCCGCTCAGAATAGATGAAAACGGCATGTATGTACAAACAAAATTACTTTCAAAAGATACTGCTCAGATTCGGCTGTCAGTTAAGCTTAAAAATAGCGGTCATGAAAACTCTGAAGGAAAGCTTGTAACTTTTATCAGTGATACTGATGACCGGGTTATTGATAATACGGAAAAATCTTTAGGGATTGAGCCTGACGGAACACTATCAGTTGAACAGTCACTGCGGATAGCACACCCGTCTCTATGGTCGGTTGACAATCCCCACCTGTATAGGGCCACATCCCAGATTGTTGTGAAAGGGAAGATAATTGACAGCTATTCATTGCAATTTGGAGTAAGAACACTCGGCTTCAGTACGGATAGAGGTTTTTGTCTCAATGATATTCCACTTAAGCTAAAGGGTGCATGCATGCATCATGACAACGGATTACTTGGCTCTGCAGCTTTCGACCGGGCAGAAGAAAGACGGATTGAAATAATGAAAGCCAATGGTTATAATGCCATACGTACCAGCCATAATCCTCCATCGAAGCAATTTTTGGACGCCTGTGACCGGCTTGGAATGCTTGTGATCGATGAAGCGTTTGACATGTGGGAACATCCAAAAAACCCCTCGGATTACAGTAATTATTTTAAAGATAACTGGAAAAATGATCTGCAATCGATGATCCTTCGTGACCGTAACCATCCCAGCGTGATTGCCTGGAGTATAGGTAATGAAATTTACGAACGGGCAGACACATCAGGTCAGCGTATAGCAGGTCAGCTGGTCAGGATAGTTAAATCTCTTGATGATTCACGTCCAGTTACGGCAGCAGTTTGCTTTTTCTGGGATCATCCGGGTACAGATTGGTCAGCCTCAGAAAGAGCTTTTGCAAGTCTTGACCTGGGAGGATATAATTACCAGTGGAGAGAGTATGAAAATGACCATAAAAAATACCCCGATCGGATAATGGCAGGTACCGAGTCTTTTCCTATTGAAGCATTTGAAAACTGGCAGCAGGTGGAGAAAGATTCATGGGTTATAGGGGATTTTGTATGGACGGGCATGGATTATCTTGGAGAATCGGGAATTGGGCATGTGTATTATGAAAAGAATACCAGTTTCAGCATGCCGTGGCCCTGGTATAACTCCTGGTGTGGAGATATAGATATCACCGGACAAAAGAAGGCTCAGTCTTATTTCAGGGATGTGGTATGGGGCAGAAGTAACCTTGAGATGGCAGTTCATGCACCACTGCCGGCGGGGAAAAAGGAAGGTATTTCAATGTGGGGCTGGCCGGCTGAATATCAGAGCTGGACCTGGCCCGGGGAGTCAGGAAATACATTGCAGGTATCTGTCTATTCACGTTGCCAGGAAGTTCGTCTTGAGTTAAATGGGAAAGTGATAGGACAAAAACAAACTTCCGACGAAACCAGGCTTACCGCAAAATTCACCGTACCATACTCACCTGGCGAGCTAAAAGCCATAGGGCTTATAAATGGGAAAGAAGTTGCAACAAAGGTGTTCAAAACAGCCGGAGAGCCTTCTCACCTGACATTATCGGCAGACAGGGCCCAGATTAAAGCTGACCGTAACGATCTTGCTTATGTTTCAGTTGAAGTCAGGGACAAAGATGAAAACCTTGTTCCGAATACAGACATAACCGTCAAATTCACAGTATCCGGTGGCGGTGAACTGCTGGCATCGGGAAATGCTGCACCAGATGATATGCATAGTTTCCGTAAACCTGAATGCAAAACCTTTAATGGGAAATGTCTGGCTATCATCAGACCCTTTGCAAAAGCGGGTTCAATAAAGGTGATTGCAGAATCAGCAGGACTTCCGGATGCTATGATTGACGTCGTGACCAGGTAAATAGACTGAATGGGAATATCGCGTCCCTTTCTTTAGGGTATTCAGGAAATTCTTTCAGGTACCATCTGTGATGATCAAGTGCCCGTGTTGTAAGATTGACTAAAGTCCAGATTAAGAAAGAGAGTGCAGGCAGATTAAAGGCAACCAGAGCAAAACCTGCCCATGAAATAATCTCACCAAGGAAATTTGGACACGAAACATATTTAAAAAGACCGCCGTAAGGAATTTTGTAACCGTTGCCTGATGCCGGGCGCAGCTTAATCAGTATCAGGTCGTGATATTTGTTTATAACAGAGCCTGTAATAAATATAATTACACCTGCTGCCAGGCGTAAATCGATAAGAACACCTGGTTTGAAATCAGTTGCGAAATGTACAAACCAATAACCGTTTAACGAGCTGTTTATTATATTAAAAATGAAAGCAAAAACTACAATTACGACAGGTATCTTCTTCCTGGCTGTCCTTATTTGAAGCGGAAAAATAAGGACGCGGTGAATATAATGCAATCCCCACAGCAACGCAGGTAGCAGAATCAGCACGTTTAGCAAATCTGCTTTAAAAACCAGAAAATATCCAAAAATAACTAATGCAGGCAGCTCCATTATAAACCAGCCAAACCTGTTGTTGGTCATTGGTCCCCAGTTACCTTTCGAATGCCTACCATATGGTTGGGTGACTTTTAACAGTATTGGGAAAATAAGAACCGCAACAGCGATCCAAATCCAGCAAATCATGTTAAATGTTGCGTGCGATATCATATCAGTTAATAAAATTATTCTCTTTATACCAGTTAAACGTGTCACTAAGTGTTTGCTCAAGAGGACGAGGTTTAAACCCTAACTCCCTCCTGGCCTTTTCATTTGAAATATTTGAAGGAGAATTGACCAGGATGTTAAGAGACTGATATGTATATAGAGGTTCCGTTTTAGCAATTGATGAGTAGACCTTAAAAAAGGGACATGCCAGGCGTGCAAGGTTAACAGGAACAATAACAGGAATTTTGCATCCGGATAATGTACTGATCATTGCAGATAGCTCCCGGAGACTGCAGTACACCCCCGAAAGGATATATCTCTCTCCATTTCGTCCCGAATCAATTGCTTGTATTGACGCTGACACCACATCACGCACATCGACCCAGTTGTATCCGCCGGGGACCATAAAGGGCAATTTATTCTGATATATTTTACGAAGTGCCTGACCCAGCAAGGGAGCCTTTGTAATCAAACGGACCAATAACCGCTGTAGGATTTATAATTACAGCATTCAGGCCTTCCTTAACTGCTTTCATCACTTCCCTTTCACCTTCGGCCTTTGTATACTCATAGATTGTTTTACCTGATTCAACCAATGATCTGCTTTCGTCCAGCATCTGATCGGGTGATCCAATTTGAAAAGCATGAATACTGCTAAAGTGAATGAATTTTTTGACCCGTCCTTGATTTGCTGCCTTAATCATATTTTTGGTACCTGTAACATTGGTTTCAAAGGTCAGCGATGATGACCGGTTCTCAATTGCAATCTGAGCTGCAAGATGAAAAACTACATCCGCTCCCTCGCACAGTGAAATCAACGATTCAGGTTCAAGCAAATTTCCCCGGATAACCTCAACATCCATCTCATCTAAATAGCTGCTGAAATTTTGAACCAGCACTTTTATCTCGGCTCCCTGTTTTTTAAGTTCCCGTACAAGGCAATTTCCGATATGTCCGCTGGCTCCTGTAACAGCAACTTTCATAGAAAATGTGTAATCACGTTAAAATAATGCTATTTCTTCATCAACTCCTTAACCGCTGCCTCAATCTGCTGATCGCGGCCTGTTGAAATAATATCAGGTTCATTTCGGATCTTAACATCAGGCTCAAGCTGGTTATTCTCACAGAATTTGCCATCAGGGGTCCGCCAGCCACCCATTGGAATACCATAAACAAGCGAGGGATCGATCTGTGCTTCCCACCAGACAAAAGTGCCCGTGCCTGGTACCGGCATTCCTAGTGTCCTGCCAGTTGCCTTTAACTTATAAGCTACCGGAAAAAGATGAGCATCAGAATAGTTGCTTTCTCCAATAAGCACAATTGAAGGTTTCACCCATTTATCGTATGGCTCTGATCCGACATACTGACCGTGCGGAATAATATCCATATACTTTTTACCACTTAAAAAATCAGACAATTGTTCGTGAATATTGCCTCCTCCGTTGAAACGGGTATCGATGATAATTGCATCCTTCTCAAGATTTCTTCCAAGTGCCTCTTCAAAGACAGTCCTCATGCTGGCATCATCCATTGACCTCACATGAATATATCCGATCTTTCCGTTGCTGAGTTTCGTTACCTCATCCCTGCGGTTATTGACCCATCGCTTATAAAGCAATTCATTTTCCTGGCCACCTGTAACCGGTTTCAGAGTTTCTTCCCATCGGCTGTTTGTAGCGGGATCCAGAATTGACAGCAAAACAGGCTTGCCAACCTTCCGGTTCAGTAACTGATAGAAATCAAGTGAATCGGTTACAGGAATCCCATCTATTTTTTCAATTAAAAAGCCTGCCTTGATTTTCGATGAAGCTTTATCTGCGGGTCCGCCCTGGATTACTTCTGCAATTTTGAGCCCGTTACCCTTATGTTCATAATCATAAAACATTCCAAAAGATGATGTCTGATCAGCTCCCGGCATATTGTAGATATATCTGCAGCCTGTGTGAGAAGCATTCATCTCGCCAAGCATTTCACTCAGCATCTCGGAAAAATCATAATTATTATTAATGAAAGGGAGAAATTGTTTGTATTCATTATAATAGAAGTCCCAGTCAACACCATTCAGTGTTTCAACATAGAATTTCTCTTTGAACTGCCGCCAGGCATGATCAAAAATATAGTTTCGTTCATCTGCTGCTTTCAACACCATTTCACCACCGACCTTCAATGGCTCTGATTTGCCGTTTTCTGTTTCGACCTTCATTGCTTTCCCGTCAGCCAGAAGAAACAGGAACTTTCCGTCATTGCTCAGCTCCATTGCAGAATTTTTTACTCCAAGCTTTGACAACAGTTTAGTCTCTTTGGTTCTGGTCTCAGTCACCCAGAGATCATTTCCTTTATCGAAACTCGTAAGATAGAATAACTTCTCACCGTCTTTCGACAGAACCCAGTCGCTTGCCGGCGAGGTATATATTGTGAGCCGGAGTTTTCTTTCAGTCAGATTATCCCAGTCAATAGTAATATCCTTTAAAGCGGTATCACTTTCAGCTTTTGGCTCAGCCGGTTTTTTAGCCTTTTTGTCAGCCGGTTTTACCTTTTCTGTTGAGTCTTTTTTCTCCTTTTTCAATTTATCTTCTTTCTCTTTAACAAGGGCAAAGTCTTCTTTTGAAAGTGAGAACCTGTCGAATGCTTCCTTCGAAAAGAACATACCATAAACATTTCCGCTTATCAGGTCTCCTCCCTGCTGGCGTGCTCCTTCGCGGTCAGATCCCCAGATCATCATCTTACCTCCCATACACCACTTCGGAGAATAATCATTATAACCGCTTAGCGTAAGGTTATGAAGTTCACCTTTCCCATCAGCTGAAACCAGTCCAACTTCAGGCGACATCACCCTGTCGGCGTGTCCGTACTGCACGAGAAACCATTTACTGTCGGGAGCCCACTTATAGTACTGATCACCATCGGCATAGGAATAGTTTTTATCAGCAGTCATAATTGTTCGCGTGGAATGGGATGCCAGGTTGATAACTTTCAGTGTAACCCTGTTTTCAAGATATGCCACTTCTTTTCCGTCGGGAGAAAACTCAGGCTGGTATTCTTCAGCTGAAGTAGCCGCTACAGGCTCTTCCTTGAGGACCGTTGAGACGTAAAAATAAGGCTCTTCTTTGCGGTTTATAGAAATTTTGTAGATATTCCAGCTATTGTCCCTCTCAGCTGCATAGACAAGCGACCGTCCATCAGGACTGAAGCTCACTGTCCGTTCCTGCCAGGGTGTATTGGTAATGCGCTTTGTAATGCCGCCATCAACGCTCGTTACGAATATTTCACCTCTGAAAATATAAACAAACTCCTTTCCGTTGGGCGACAGCCGCGCTTCTGTAAAACCTTCATTTACAGGAACTATCTTATCCAGGGTCGAACGTCCGTCAGCTGATATGGTTATTTTAACCTTTTCAGGCACACTCCCGGGTTCAAGAGTATAAACTTCACCATTATAGCTGAAGCATAAGCTGTTATTATCTGACCGGGTCAGGAACCGTACAGGGTTCTTTGTTAAACTGGTTAGCGCAACACTTTTTGAAGGATCGGACATTGAACTTTTGAAGACATTGAATGATCCGTTTTGTTCGCTCAGATAATAATAATCATTGCCATTCGAGTCCCATACCGGATTTCTGTCCTCGCCCGGATATGAGGTTAGCTGGGTATATTTGTGCGAATTGAGATCGTATGTCCATATATCGCGTGTAACTGATGATGTATGATGCTTTCTCCAGTTGTCCTCATAACCCTTATAGTCGTGGTAAATGATCTTATCCCCTGCCCTGTTCATGTTTGCATCCAAAGCAGGAACCGGAAGAACAAGAGTAACTTTCCCTCCGCCCACGGGTACACTGTAGAGCTCTGTCATCCCTGGTGTGGGAAATTGAACATTCGTTGACAGGTCTTGTCTGTATGCACTGAAAAGCACTGCTTTATCATCACTGGTAAATCCTGACGGGACCTCCTTATTGGAATGGAAAGTCAGCCGTCTTGCCTCGCCACCGGCAGCGGGCATTATAAAAACATCGAAATTCCCATACCGGTCGGAAGAAAATGCAATACTTTTTCCATTGTGACTCCACACAGGAGTACTTTCATACGATTCGCTTATAGTAAGTGGAATTGCTGACCCTCCTTTTGAAGGCACAGAATAGATATCGCCTTTATATGTGAACAGAATTGTCTGTCCGTCGGGTGAAATGGCAGTGTACCTCAACCAGAGAGGATTCTCCTGGCAAAATGAAACTGCAGCAATCAGAAGACCGCAAAAAATAAGTACTGATTTTTTCATAAGTGTTTTTATTATTATCGTTTCAACTTTGGTTAGTTTTTATTATCCTGCATCTCAGGCGTCGCATAGTGCATTTAAAGATATAAGGAAATCCGATAGGATAAATGCTGTTGTTTTAAGTCATATTCCCAAATTTACATTTTGTTTAAGTCATAGACAAAAAAAAGCCTCTGACCAAGGCACAAAGGCACAAAGTTGCACCAGAAAAAATTATTGAAGAAAGTTTAAAAGGTGTCTGATACGGTGGCAAGAATATTCATTCTTGCTTGGCTGAATTTCCTGTTAAATAAATGATTAAATTTGTTTTAACATCTGAAAACACATTATTCCTGTCAGGACAATTTTTAATCTTCACTCTATGAAAAGACTATTTATCTTCATCGCTCTGTTCATGGCCAGTATTGCCATGACTTATTATTCATCTGCACAAACCGTTTCTGCAAGTGATCAATGCCTTAAGTTGGGAAGAGGAGTTAACATCCTCGGATATGATAAAGCATTCTGGCAAGACCATAATAAAGGGCGGTTCAAGGAGCGTTATTTTAAAATGATAAAAGACGCAGGCTTTTCTACTGTCCGTGTAAATCTCTTTCCCTTCACACAAATGGACAGTCAGAATAAAATCAATCCCAAATGGCTGGAAACCTTAGACTGGGTGGTTGAAAAAGGCCTTGCAGCAAATCTTATGGTCATCCTCGATTTGCATGAATACACAGCAATGGCTGATAACCCTGAAGCAAAAAAAGAGATGTTCTTTTCATTCTGGAGACAGGTTGCCCCAAGGTACAAGGACAAATCCGACAAGGTAGTGTTCGAATTATTGAATGAACCTAACCAGAAACTTACAGTAGATATGTGGAACGCTTTTCTGGTTGAAGCGATGAAAATAATCCGTGAGTCCAATCCTGACCGCACCCTGATAATCGGACCCGGTAACTGGAACGGCATAGAAAGTCTGAATACACTGAAGTTACCGGACAATGACCGTAATATCGTTGTGACTGTGCACTTTTATCATCCAATGCGGTTTACACACCAGGGAGCAGCATGGGCCAGCGAATATAAGAACCTGAGTGGCATCAAATGGACTGGGACTCCGGAAGAAAAAAAGGAGATCGAATCAAGGCTCCAGGTTGCAGCCGACTGGTCCATGAAAAACAACCGGCCAATATTCCTGGGAGAATTTGGTGCTTATGACAAAGGCGACATGGATTCAAGGGCACGCTATACTGCTTTTGTGGCCCGCACTGCAGAAAAACTCGGCTTTTGCTGGGCCTACTGGCAATTCGATAGTGATTTTATTGTCTACAACATTGATAAGGAATCCTGGGTTGATCCAATCCTGAATGCTTTAATGAACAAATAGTTACTTTACCAGCTCAAAATTGATATAGTCATAATTCATCTGACCGGTTTCAATTGTATGAAGAGTGATTGTTTGAAGGCCTTTTTTCAGATCGATCCTCGCAATATGATCGATATAGTTCCAGTGATGCCATTGCCGCCAGGCAACAGTGTCTTCCTTGACATATGTTGACGGAATGAAAACAGGGCCTGTTGCATCCTTGTCATTGACTGAAATTGATATCTTACCGGATTGATTTGAAGTGTACATTATTCCAATCTGGTAGGTTCCTGTTTTTGTGACGTTTACCGTATATTTAGTCCATTCACCCGGCATGGTCCAACCTACATATAACTGATCCTTTTCAGGTTCAACTAAATTAAACGGGTTGTTATCAATTGGTGGATCCTGAAACTTTGTAAAAGAGATATCGACGGCTTCCTTCATTCGAAATTCATGCAGGTAAGAACCATCAGCCGGATTTAACCTGCCACTGCCCGAGTTGATTGTATCGACATCGTGATATGCAACTCCTTCGCCGCCCAGATCATAATATTCACATTGAAGTCTGCCTGGAATTGTCTGAGGACCTTCATGATATATTTTATCAGAATAAGGTATTCCTTTATAAGCGCCAGGGAATTTTGAATGGCAGGATAGAAGAACGAAAATACAAAACATATAAAATAAGATGGTTAGAATTTTATTCTTCATAATGGATAATTTAAGACCCATTCAAGTTACTGAAAATAAAAATAATTAAATCATAAAACCTAATCTCAAATCGTAATTTTGTCTTTATTTCCTTCCCAATCAAGTATTGGAAACCATATAACAATCCGACCATCTGTAACATGGTAAAAACAAAAGCCTTGCCATTTCCAGACAAGGCTTGAATTTTATTGGCCAGTGAAGCGCCGGTTATTATCTTCTGCCTCCATGAGATCCTCCATGGAATCCACCTCCAAAGCTCCGGTGTTCGCTATATATTATTGTCGGACCCCAGCCCCAGCCCCAGCCCCCATAAGGCCAGCCATATCCGAAACCTCCATACCACCCGTAATCACCGGGCCATCCATAATACGAATCATTCATCTGCTGATTTCTTCTGACAGCATCAATATGAGTCTTTTCCATGTAATTTATTACCGAATCCTGTACTCCCTCATTCCGAAGCTTCGAAAGCTGATCAGCTTTAAGAGTGTAATATGAATGTGATTTCCTTATCTCCTTTATAATGCTTTTCGAAGAATATCCATCCTTACTCATCTTTACTATGTCAGGAACAGTCACCTGTTGTGCATTATAAGGCTGGTATACAACACAACTCTGTAAGAATATGACACCCATGATTATCGAAAAGAAATACAAAACGCGTCTAAAATTTATCAATTTTTTCATCTTAATTCCCTCCTCAAATCTCTAAATCTCACTTTTAATAATTCTTAGCCATTTTAATCAATCATAATATACCGCAAAATTAATGCCTGAGTGTTCATAAATTGTCAAAATCTTGTTAATAAAGTGTTAATAAAAGTGTTAATAATTAACCGGTAAAAACAGGAGATTCTTAACAGAATAATCATTGCTATGAACTGAAATCAGTTTTAGTTGTTATAAAACAAATACCTGATATGATAAAATCACTTTTACCCGTTTTAGCAATTATGATCTTCTCTTCAGCTAATTCCCAAAAGTCACCTTCAGTTGTTTCAACAGTCGACCTGCACAGATATGAAGGATTATGGTATGAGATTGCAAGGCTTCCGAATTTTTTTGAAAGAAAGCTAAAATGCACCTCCGCCACATATACTCTGCGTAAGGATGGTAAGATAACAGTACTTAACAAAGGATATTTCCTGACTGACCCCAAAAAGCTGTCATCTGTTCAGGGAGTTGCATGGGTCCCCGATCAGAAAACTCCTGCTAAACTCAAAGTACAATTCTTCTGGCCATTTTCGGGAGATTACTGGATAATGGAGCTGGACAAAGAGTACAGGTATGTCCTGGTAGGAGATCCAAAATATAAATACTTGTGGATTCTTTCCCGGACAAAAAAGATGGATGAATCAATCTATAATATGCTGCTCGGAAAAGCAGTGGATATAGGCTATGATATAAAATCAATTATAAGAGTTGAACAGGACTGTGACTAGTTTAACGGAACATAAACCAATTCGATTCCATAATTTTTACCCAGATTCCGGCTGTATTTCTTTTCGACAGGATTATTCCAGTGCTCCATGACACCAAGACTTTTTAACCTTGTGCCATCACGTTCAGGATCATAGACTGTTTTTGATGGGGGATTTTCAGCCAGGGCTGCTTCAACGAGATATTTTTCAGTATATGCAATATCAGCCAGATCGGGCCATTCTGCCTTTAAAAAATCGATTCCCACAGCATCGACAGCAACCCCATCCTGGGAAGCAAACAGGCTTGAACACCAGCGATTATTAAAGGGTGCCATTCTCCATTTGTCCTTTATCAACGGCGGACCATCCTGGGAACGCGCAGCATAAAAACCATCAATCATAAACAGGATTGTTTTCCCTCCCAGATCTTTATGTCCAAGGAAATCTGTGAAGGTCATATACTTATCTTTACCCTGCCTGTCCTGGTCAAAATTATTATGTGCGTTGTTCCGCCAGTTCCTGTCAATACTGGTCGCTCCGTAAAAGTTCTTGGCACAAAGAGTAACACCCTGTCCGACATGCCCCTTTAATAATGCCAGATTAATGAGGTAATCGGCATCGACAGCACATGATGCCAGTCCCGTCGCCAGCTTGCCGTTATCAACAGAATATGGTATAGCCCTGTCAGCATAGGTTGATTTTATTCGTCCTTCACCTCCTTCATTATCAACGAAATTGACTTCAGGATAGTCTTTATGGCATTTATTGAAAATATTATCGGTAATAAACCTGCTGGCATCAAATATTGTAATATTTTTCTGCTGTACACCGGCTTCATGTGTAAGACTGGCAATTAAAGCATAAATCAGCTGGG
This sequence comes from uncultured Bacteroidales bacterium, assembly GCA_963791065.1. Lineage (GTDB taxonomy): Bacteria > Bacteroidota > Bacteroidia > Bacteroidales > VadinHA17 > LD21. Next base: position 50,540 of record CAWBQN010000018.1, on the reverse strand, counting down.
GTGTACCGTTTAATCCCGTTGTATCCGCGTGTCGTTTTGTATTATTCTGATTTATTTTTACTGCAATCTTCTCATTTACAGAATATCCTGTACTTTTATTCTTCTTCTTTTCATTAAAATTTTTAAAAAGCGCATCCCAGGCCTTTGCAATATTCTCCTTACCGGTAAGTGACTTCAGTACATTTTCCAGCATCCTGTCAGCTTCAGCCTGTGAAGTACTTTTTTCGTCCCACCAGTATTTATCAATGCCATCCCAGGTTGCAACTTTCGGGTCAAACACCCATACTACTCTTCCGGGGTAGATGCCATGCTCAACACCGATCGGTGCATTTGACATTATACTGTTTATATCAACCTTGCCGGCTATAATTGTGTCTGATTTACTTGCCATGAAGAATAAGATGCTGACAAGTGCAATCGAATAAAAAGAGCCGGCATAAAGGAACCTGGCTTTCCGGAAATGATCTGAGGCTTTCCTGAATGCTACAACTGAGCCTGATAACGAAAGCAGGTATATTATAAATGTTGACATCAATGGGGCGGCTGCTCTCATGCATGGGTAGACAGCTCTCTGGGGCTTCGGGATTACCCGCATCAGGAACCATATTGTTGAAGCAATCCCAAGACCGATAAAAATAATTTTTGATACCGGCTTACCAGCCCGATTTTTAAGGTTACTTAAAAACAATTTAATATTTGCTTTCATGATTATTTTTTCAATAAAGATAATCGTGTTTTTGGACTTTAATAAACCGACAAAAAAAAAGCTGTTCAAAGTTGAACAGCATTCTTTTGTAAAATAATGTCAGATTATTTACAATTTAAAACTTAATCCAAGAGTCAGATATCCGAGACCATATCCTAACTCACCGAATGCAGCCAGGTTATCACTAAAGAAATAGCGGCCACCAATATATAATGCGAATAGCCCATGCGTGAAAGAGGAATGCAATCTGCCGGTTCCCCCAAATACATCGGTATAAGATTCAGTTTCTATTCTTACACCTAAAGCGACTCCGCCGTAAGTGTCAAGTTTTGGCACCTTAAAAAGATCATAATGAATAGCACCGCGCGCTGCAATAATGATATCATTCCAGGTCCACTTGTCATTAGTAGCATAATTAAATGATGCATGTTTGAATCCAATAATGCCTCCAATGGAGAGCGGTCCCACATTTTGTATGTCTTTTATCCCTTTTTCCAGGCTCAAACTAAAAGCAGGTAATGAAGTTGCACCATAACCATAGCCATACCAGCCAAATCCAACGCCCAGGTTTCCTACCATATCGCCATTTTTAAACGCCTGTCCTTTTGCAGGTGTTTGTGACATAAAAATAGCCATGGCAATAACCAATAGAGAGATTCTAGTCAAATTTTTCATAGTTTTGTTATTAATTAATTAAATAAAATATAAACAATTACTTTTGGAACTTTGTTTACTCTTGCTTAAATATCTTAATAGAAATATTTTCCTTACTTAAAAAAAGTTACGGTTTTACTGATTAAGCCAGGAAAATATTCTCTCCTTCTTCCTCCAACATATGTTTAACGCTAATATAACACTTGTATCTCAGGAAAAGAAATAAGTACAACTTTTTTTTACAAGGATTTTGACCAATTCTGTAAAAGGCACTTTGAAAAAGGTACACGGAGCAAATTGGTGTATTGCCGTCAGACCCTCTTAAAAAACAGATACATCGCTGCTGCGAGTGAAGCTCCGAGGAAGGGCCCCAGTACTGGCACCCATGAGTATCTCCAGTCGCTGTCTCGTTTGGCATGGATTGGAAGAAGGAAATGAATGATCCGGGGACCAAGATCCCTTGCCGGGTTTATTGCATACCCTGTAGGACCTCCTAAGGAGAGACCAATCCCCAGAACAACAATAGATACAGGCAACGCATTCAATGCTCCTAACCCTACATCGGGTTGTGCCATATAAAGAACTGCAAGAGCAAGCATATAGGTACCTATCACTTCAGTTAAAATATTATACCAGTAGCTTCGGATATTCGGAGCAGTGCAGAATACTGCCAGCATCGAATCAGCATCATCCGTCGCATCAAAATGCTTTTTATAAGCAACCCATACAAGTAAGGCACCAAACATCGCTCCGAGCAATTGAGCACACATATACAATGGCAATAAAGTCACTGAAAATTTATGCGCCAGCACAAGCGCCAGGGTGACTGCCGGATTCAAATGGGCGCCGCTATAAGGTGCTGCAACCAATACACCGGTAAAAACCCCGACAGCCCATCCGAAGGTTATTACAATCCATCCGCCGTTATTCCCTTTTGTTTTACTTAGCAGTACGTTTGCTACAACGCCTCCTCCAAAAACTATTATTATTGCAGTTCCAAAAAACTCAGCAAAAAATGCATTCATATTATTTTGTTTTTATGTTATCAGTTTCTTGCGTCATCGGCCCATGCTTTTGCAGCCCTTACCGCACGGTCCCATCCTTTGATAAGTGAGTGTGTCTCACTGTCTTCGAGCTGCGGGGAAAAGGTACGGTCCATCTTCCACTGTTTCCCGATCTCATCTGTACTGGTCCAATAATTTACGGCAAGTCCTGCCAGATAGGCAGCTCCAAGTGCAGTCGTCTCAGTAATTTTTGGCCTGACAACATTTATCTGTAATAAATCAGACTGGAATTGCATCAGCTGATCATTGACAGTCGCACCGCCATCCACGCGTAATTCGCGTATATCTATGCCGGAATCTTTCTGCATGGCAAGCAGAACTTCCCGGGTCTGAAAGGCGATACTATCAAGTGCAGCACGTGCAATATGCGCCGATGTTGTTCCCCTCGTGATACCAACGATTGTCCCGCGAGCATGCTGGTTCCAGTGGGGTGCTCCAAGGCCGGCAAAAGCGGGGACAAAGTAGACTCCATCGCTATGTATTACCTTTGCTGCAAGTTTTTCCACATCACCTGAGTTTTTGATTATCCCAAGGCCATCACGGAGCCATTGAACGACTGCTCCTGCAATGAAAATGCTTCCTTCAAGTGCATATTGTGTGCTGTCCCCTATTTTCCAGGCGATGGTAGTAAGAAGCTTGCTCCCTGATTCAATTGGTTTATTGCCTATGTTCATAACCATAAAGCAGCCAGTACCATAAGTGTTTTTAACCATCCCGGGGTCAATGCACATCTGACCGAAAAGAGCAGCCTGCTGGTCACCTGCGATCCCGGCAACCGGGATTGAAGTTGAAAAGTGACCCTCAGTGTTTCCATATACCTCGCTCGAAGATCTTACTTCAGGAAGCATCGCTGCCGGTATATTGAATATCCTTAACAGCTCTTCGTCCCATTTTAAAGTATGAATGTTAAAGAGCATTGTACGTGAGGCATTAGAAACATCCGTTATATGCAGTTTGCCTCGTGTAAGATTCCAGATGAGCCATGAATCTACGGTACCAAATGCCAGCTGCCCCTGTTCAGCCTGTTTCCTTGCACCTTCGACATTATCGAGTATCCACCTTACTTTCGTAGCGGAAAAATATGCGTCGATGATAAGACCTGTTTTTTTTAGAATAACAGTACTGTGGCCGTCACTTTTCAATTGGTCGCAAAATCCTGCTGTACGCCTGTCCTGCCAAACTATTGCATTGCAGACAGGTCTGCCTGTTTTTCTGTTCCAGACTACAGTTGTCTCTCGCTGATTTGTTATACCAATAGCTTTTATGTTACTGCTTTCAAGTCCGGCTTTGGTGATAACTTCGAGAGCGACACCAGCCTGTGTTGCCCAGATCTCATCCGGATCGTGCTCAACCCAGCCGGGTTTTGGATAAAATTGAGTAAATTCCTTTTGTGCAGAAGCTACAGGGAGTCCGTTCCTGTCAAAAACAATTGCACGCGAGCTTGTAGTGCCCTGATCAAGTGCTAAAATGAATTCTTTCATGTAATCCGGATTATAATTTGAATTTCATTAACAGCAATAATTCAAATATGCTTAGGTTATAAATAATTCTTTACTAATTCTTTATATGATTCCAACTGATCCTTTTCCCATTTCTCATCATGTCCAAATTCCTTTGCCATCAAACCGGCAACAGTTGGTGCGATTTCCGCGCTTGCACGGGCGTTGAGAAATAAGGACCGGGTTCTTCTGGCAAGGATATCTTCCAGCCTGACAGGCATTTCATTCCTGCAGATCCAGAGTATCTCAGCTCTTGTATATGGCAGCCTTGCGATCGATAGCGATTCCAAGTTCCGGACTTTCAAAGATCATTTTCTTTATTTCCGCGGCATGATCTCCATAAATGTTTAACCTTTCTGATACATTGTTCCTTGTATGTCCGGTCAGCTTAAGCTTTGAGGTAATGCATTCAGCGTTGCCGAGTATACCTGCCTTTATTGCCCTGTCAATTGTCTCTTCAGCCATGCGGCGGTACGTGGTCCATTTTCCGCCTACAATTGTAAGAAGTCCTGACGGGGAAAGAGTTATTTTATGACGGCGGGAAACCTCCTTCGTTGAAGCGGGATTATCAGGATTAGCTGCAAGCGGACGCAAGCCTGCATAAATGCAAAGCACATCTTCCCGTCGCGGAGGTCTGACAAAATACTTTTCTGCTGTCCTTAATATAAAACTGATCTCTTTCTCGAGAGCAACCGGTTCAAGACAAATAGTATCAAGAGGTGTATCGGTAGTGCCAATCACAACCTCATTGTACCATGGTATTGCAAAAAGAACCCTCCCATCATCAGTTTTTGGGATCATTATTGCAGAGTTGCTCTGAAGGAACGATCTGTCAATTACTATGTGTACTCCCTGACTTGGTCTTATAGTAGATTTTGATCCCGGATTATCCAGTCTTGCAACCTCATCGGCAAATACCCCTGTTGCGTTAATGACCAGGTGGGTTTTCAGATGGTATTCCTCGCCTGAAACTATGTCAATAGCTGTTACACCATTGATTTTTCCAAACTCATCTTTTAAGAGTCCTGTAACTTTGAAATAGTTCAGAACAGTACCTTGATTTTCAGTACATGATTCTGCCAGGGCAATTGCCATGCGTGAATCATCAAACTGGCCATCATGATACACTACTCCCCCTTTCAGATCTCTTGGTTTTAGCAGAGGCAGGCGGGTCAGAGTCTTTTTCCGGCTGATAAAATATGATTTCCCCATACTCAACCGTCCGGCAAGGAGATCATAAAATTTTAAACCCAAAGTGTACTTAATCGAGTCCCAAAATGTATAAACAGGAATAACAAACTCCTGGTTGAAGGTAAGATGTGGGGCATTTTTGAGCATTATTCCGCGCTCATGCAATGCTTCCATAACCAGGGCCAGATCACCCTGAGCCATATAACGGACGCCGCCATGTACAAGCTTGGTGCTGCGCGATGATGTCGCTTTTGCAAAATCAGACTGTTCCAGCAATAAGGTTTTATATCCTCGTGAGGCTCCGTCCTGAGCAATTCCGAGACCAGTGGCGCCTCCTCCGATAACAATAATATCCCAGGTAATGTCCGATTGATTTTTTAAATCTTCAACATATTTCCGGCGGTTCATATGAGATCTGATTTTGATAATAATTATACGGAAAAATTTCCGGAAAAACAAAATCAAGTAACTTCAATTATTTTTCAGTTTCTCTGTGCAACTCTGTGGTACTCTGTGAACCTCTGTGTAAGTTCTTTTATTTGTTACACAGAGTGACACAGAGAATCACAGAGAGCCACAGAGAAGAGTTACTGAGGAAACAAAGGTTACCTGAGCATTCCTCTTATATGACCTGGATCTCCATCATTTTTTGCAGGAACAATATTGAGTATTCTGCAGATCAGGTTATAAATGTCGATATTATTAAGTTCTTTGAACCTATAGTTTTTTTTGAACGAAGGTCCTGCTGCATAAAAGATAGAAAACATATCTGAATTTGAATTATCATATCCATGAGCTCCCCCTCTTATCGATGAACCATCCGGGCGGGTGCCTATGCTCCATGAACTGTCCGCCACCACAACGATTTCAGGTATCCGCGGGTTGGTGCCGTAATGCCATTTTGTAGGCAGCTGCGATTTACTCCAGGCTTTTAAACCTTCTGATCTGTTAAGCAGATAAAGAACACTGTCCTTTCTGCCTTCCTTAGGATTGATCAGGTAAACAGGATTGCCACCCGAAATAGATGCAATCATTCTGTCGGGTACCAACGATTTAATATTAATATATCTTTTGGATGAAACAGCTTCCATACCATGATCTGATAAAATTATCAGATTGATTTTTTTTGCTTCCGGTAATCCGGATAGTTTTGCCCTGAGTACCCCCATAAGGCTATCCAGCTTCTCTACAACTTTTCCTGTTTGAGGTGAGACCGGCCCGAAGGTGTGGCTTGTCTCATCGGGTTCATTAAAATACAGGGTGACCAGTTCCGGACGTTTGTCAGGAGGGTAGCCCAGCCACTTTATTACTGTATCTATTCTTGCCTGGAAAGTCACTGATTCATCATATTTTTTCCAGTATGTCGGATGCATTCCCTTAACAGGTGCTTCAGATCCTACCCAAAAGAAGGAAGCCGATCTCAGGCCTTGTTTCTCTGCTGTTACCCAAACCGGTTCTCCACCGTAAAAAGCAGGATTTTCAACGGCTGTCCTGTCACCCATTCTGTAAAAAAGCCCCAGATCGGGGGCAGGGAAACTATTATTTATAATTCCATGATGATCAGGATACAGACCGGTAGCTATTGAATAATGATTTGGAAATGTGACTGTTGGAAAAGATGAATACATTCTTTCAGCCTTCACTCCATCCCTGGCAAGCTTATCAAGATTAGGAGTATGATATATTTTACTGTAATCCCATCTGAAACCATCGAGTGACACCACAAGTACATAATTCTTGAATGGCTTCCTTGTATCTTTCCTGAAGCCTGTAACCGGTATCAGGACAATGAAAAGTATCAGGAATATATAGTAGTGAAATTTTTTAGTTCCAATCAGATAAACATCATTTTCATATTTTGATTGTCGTGTCATAATTCTTTCGATAAAGATTGCGGCAAATATATGTAAAATATAAAATGAAAACCTTTGAACACAATGAATGCTAACGATTGTACTCACCTCCCCATAGTGGTGTTGAAAAAGTTAATTTATGGCTGGTTTTTCCTTTGTGTTCCTTAGAGATGCACTTTGTGATCACTTTGTGGTTCAATGTTTTAGATTTTACCCACCAAGGCAAAGGTGCTCAATCCCGAGTACTCGGGATCACAAAGGTCACAAAGGACATATTAAACATCCCCAGTGAGTACATTTGAATTTGAAGGAAAAAAGTGCTAATCCATGAGTAAGTAAAACTAAAACTTCAGACATACCGGAGCATGTAGCTTATATTTTGTGGAAGTGGCTGTAGGCAGCCCGGTCTTTTCATTAATATTAAAAAGGGAAATATCACCTGATTTTTCATTTGCAACGATCATATACTTACCTGATGGGTCGATCACAAAATTCCTGGGCCAATCACCTCCGCAACCTGTCCGTCCGGCAAGAACAAGCTTACCGTCGGCGCCTACTTTAAAAACGACAATTGTGTTCTCACCCCTGTTTGATCCGTACAGGTACTGGCCGTCTTTTCCCAGGTGAATGTCTGCACAGGCGCTCTCACCCTTAAAATCCGGAGCAAGGGTCGTCAATGACTGAATCGCTTTAAGAGTGCCATCAGCAGCTACATCAAATACGGAAATTGTCGAATTAAGTTCACAGATAACATACATCTTTGTTCCGGCTGAATTAAATACGAAATGTCGCGGACCTGTACCCCTTGGGAAATTAACTATGCCATTTTCAATTTGTTTAAGATGGCCCGATGCTGCATCAAAATCATAAACCACAATCCGGTCCAATCCCAGGTCGGTCAGATAAACTTTTTTCCCTGCCGGACCGAACGAGATCATATGCGGATGGGATATTTTTCCGTCAATTACATCAAACAGAATGGTATCTGAAACGAGTATCGGTATTCCTTTACTGTCGAGTTTTACCACGGCAATTGAACTGCTTGAATAGCTTGCCATTAATAAATAATCTTCTCCGGGTGACAATGATATAAAACATGGTCCTCCATCGGGAACAAGAAGATCTTTAACCTTTTCCAGGCCACCGGTTCCCGGGCTATATCGTACTGCCGTAACGCCGCCGCCTTTTGATCCATTGAATTCCATGACTTCGTTCGCTGCATATATCAGGTTTGTCTTTCCCGATATACAAATATAGGAGGGATTTGGACCGGCATCTGCTTCCGACAGCTGTTTGAAAGTGCCCTGTTCGCGGTTAAGATCAAAAAGATATAATCCTTTCTCCCCCTTCTCGGTATATGTTCCCGCAAACAAACGGATTGGCTGACTAAAACATGAACCTGATATCGTCATGATTAAGAAAATTGCGTAAAGCGAAATAAATATTTTCTTCATAATTGAGTTTTATTAACTTTTTTACGATCACCTCATCTCCTGTCCCCTTCTAGAAGGGAGTAAAACAATTATATTCAGATAATTAGCCCCTCTCCCCCGGGAGAGGGGTTGGGGTGAGGTGACTTTATACCTCAAAACTATCACACTCACGGTATGCCTGAATAACCCGGTCTTCTCCTTCTTTACCCTTTATGCTCATACCATGTTCCATACAGAGGACACCTTCATACTTACGGCTGTAGATATACTTAAATACATTTTTAAAATTTATCTCACCTGTAGTAGGTTCATTCCTTCCCGGATTGTCACCGAGATGAAAAGCAGCAATTTCGCTCCAGGCAGCTTCAATATTCGGAATCAGGTTCCCTTCGGTGATCTGCTGGTGATAAATGTCGTCAACTATTTTACAGACCGGGCGGTTTACTGCTCTGCATATCTGATAAGCCTGAGGTATGCCATTCAGAAATAAACCCGGATGATCATGAATTGTATTTAACGGTTCAAGCACAATGATCAATCCTGCAGGTTCCATAATATCACAGCAATACCGCAGGTTTTCAATCACATTTGCAGTCTGATAGTCGTGCTGAAGTCTTTCATCATATCTGCCAGGAACAACAAGTGCCCATTTCACACCCGTTCGCTTTGCCACTTCAATACCCTCTTTCATCTTATTGGCCAGCATATCCCGGACTTCGGGCTTATTAAGGACCAGTGATGTAACTCCAAAATCAGCGTATAAGACAAACGGGCCAAGTTCCATTCCAAGCCGGAGCATTTCATTAGCAATTTTTACCTGATCATCTGCAGGCCTTCCCATGAGTCCATTGTCAAACATTGCTCTGAATCCCATATCATAACAGAACTTTATGTTATCGATGAGATCATTGCCGGCATGTTCGTGAAACATTCCAAAGGCCGGAGCATATTTCAGCTTAAAGGGGGCTACTGCATCCGTGATCCTTTGCTTTCCGGGGAAGGATCGGATACCAAAAACTGCTGGAGCAGCTAAGATAGCGGCTCCTGATGCAGTTGCTTTTTTTATGAATAATCTCCTAGAATGATCCATATACTGAATATTAAGAATTATCTGTTATTTAGTTTCAGCTTCCGGGACATAAGCCAGTCCTGGAAGAGGAATTGACTTATCAACATCTACAGGACCAAACGCGAATACCTTCGGTCCAAGTTTGAGATCTGAGTTCATCAGCTCTTCATAAGTTACCTCTTTACCGGTATAGGCTGAGATGCGTCCCATGATTGCATCCATTGTCGAAATAGCAGTGTTTTCTGCTTCATTTATGGGTTTGCCTGTACGGATTGCAGTAACAAGATCAATATGTTCCTGTACATATGGATCAACGCTGACAGTATCGGTAGGCTTGCCGTCCTTATCTAATGGGTACTTGTATTTCCAGATCTCGTTGCCGGCGAGGTCAAGGATTGAGTTCCTGCAGTTTGATGAGCCTTTTATACCCTGCACTCTTTCAGACACATTGTCGGTACAACCATCAATCTGACGACACATGCTATGGAAATGGATCCCGTTTTCAAAGGTAAAATCAACACCGAAATTATCATATTGATTCCCGGTGACACGACGTATTCTTGACCCGAATCCGACAGCTTTGACAGGGTGTGTTCCTGTGAACCAGTTCATTACATCAAGATTATGAACATGTTGTTCAACTATATGGTCACCCGATAGCCATATCCAGTTGACCCAGTTACGGATCATATACTCCATTTCGCTCCATTGCGGATTTGGATCGCGGTGCCATAATTTACCACCATTCCAATAAACATTTCCGCCAACGATCTCGCCAATTGATCCTTCACCAACCTGCTGCCATGTTGAAACATAGTCACGCTGGTGGCGGCGCTGGGTACCTGTAACGATGCATAATTCCATCCCTTTTGCTTTCTGAGCCGTGGCCATGATCGACCTTACGCCAACAGGGTCGACAGCAACCGGTTTCTCTGCAAAAACGTGCTTCCTGGCCTGTATTGCTGCAGCAAGATGTTCAGGACGGAAGAAAGGAGGTGTAGCAAGAATAACAAGGTCGACACCTGCATCAAGTACTTTCTGGTAAGCATCAAAGCCTACAAAACATTTGTCGGGAGAAACTTCAACATTTTTTTGTTTAAGAAGCTCTGCTTTGCATGAATCAATGCGATCCTGAAAAGTATCGCCTAATGCAACAATCTGCAGATTCGGGCCGGCACTTAAAAAATTTATTGCTGCTCCGGTTCCACGACCACCGCAACCTATGACACCGGCTTTAATAACCTGACCGTCCGGAGCCTGATCAAGCATGGTTGGGATCGGAACTACTTTTTTTGTTTCTCTGGCACAACTTGTTATAATAGAAGGAACGATTACACCAGCTACTCCGACCGTTGCTGCTTTACCAAGAAAATTACGCCTTGAAATACTTGATTTTTTCATGTTTGATTAAGTTTATAGGGAATGATAGAAATTGATCCTGAAGGTCAGTTTTGGTCCATAATCAAATATAAATATAGGCTTTTAAAAAAGCAAATAAATAAATCCTTTTAATGATTTTTAACTCAACCCATAAAGCTGGAAAAACCAGCTTTATCATTCAGGAAGCAAAACACTTATGAACGTTAAAGATCTTAACTTATTTATTTTGCCAGTTCACTATTCCCTGTTTTTTCATCAAATTCGCAAACTACCCTGAACCCGACATTGAAACAATCGGAATACCACCAGATGCTTTTCGGCATCTGCGGATCGGTCTTTAACCATGCATCAGTTCTGGTATAATCTCTTGCCGCACTTCTTACAAGTCCGGCAGTACTTTTGAATGAACCGCCACGAATAACATGCTCTGTTCCTTCCTGAGGACCTTTAGGATCTCTTACAATTCCTGCAGGATATCGTGAATATGCATCAGGCTGATACCAGTCGGAACAGAATTCGGCAACATTACCGGACATATTCTTTAGTCCGAACGGATTTGGTTTCACCCTGTCAGGAAGTTGTGTTTTTGATGGACTATTGCCCTGGTATATCACATATCTGTTGATTACAGCAGTATCGTTCTTTGAGAGTTTTGCCAGGATCCCTGTTCTCTCAAACTTCTTCGGGTCCCCGGGGAAAAAATAGGGGCCGGTTGACCCGCCTCTGCAGGCATATTCCCACTCAGCTTCTGTAGGAAGGCGGTAGCTCTTACCCGTTACTTTACTTAGCCATTTGCAGTAGATTTCAGCAGCATGAAATGAAAAAGAGATCGCCGGCCTTTTTCCGAGCCCCCATCCCTGGTCGGGTTGACCGTATGGCGGAGTTGCACCTGAAATGGCATCGGTCTCTTGTCCTTTTTTGGATCTTATCCCTTCAGTATCTGTCGATCTGCCTTCTGCAGCGGTCTGAACATAAAATGCAAGGTATTCCTCCCACGAAACTTCAATTTCAGCCATAAAGAATGGCTTTAACTCAACTTCCCTCACAGGTCCTTCATCTTCTTTTCTGAATGGTTCACTGACCTGACTGCCTATGTTAAATTTTCCACCGGGAACAGCAATCATATTGAATGTTACCGACGACTTCGGAATATACTCTTTGAAACTTTTGAATTCATCCACTTTGGCTGGTCCGGTATAGATCTCTTTAGCAGCTGAAGAAGCAGTTCCAAATGTGGCATTGCTTCCGTGTGTATATCCTTCTATAAAATGGCCCGCATTCAGGTGACAGTTTATGCAGTTCAGCTCCGGGGTTTTCTTTGTTTGTGTATAATAAAGATGAGCGTCCTCCCCCTCCTTCGAAAGCTTTGCCGGGAAGAGATTTACATGACATTTAATGCAGCTGCTCTCGTATACATATCCCCGTGCAACTTCAAGACGTCCCTTGTCGGCCCAGTTAAATGATGCTGAATCTTTTGTCCATTTGTTCCAGAGATCGCGAAGGCCGGTCTTCCCTTTTGCCCGGAGATATCCTTTACCCTCAGGTGGCAGATGGCATTCCGTACAGCCTATTCTGTAACCTGAACGTGTATCATAATGTACAGATTTTTTCCACGAAGCGTCTGCTAGCGGGTGAATGTGGCATGATACGCAATATTCATTTGTTGATGTCAGATGCAGTCCTTTTCCTGCAGCCAGGATGATTAATGCCCCAAAAACCAGTCCTGGTAAAAACCATTTCAAAAATTTCTTCATTGATCAGAATTTGCGGAGCTTTCTTTTAACCGCAAAGTGCACAAAGTTATTGCAAAGATTGCAAAGTATAAATCAATCCGGCTTATTTATTATATTCATCAAAGAAGTCATTCCCTTTGTCATCTGTAATAATAAAGGCAGCCATATTCTCTACACGGATCAGCCGGATCGCTTCCATACCCTGGTCGGCGAAATCGACCACCTCCACTGATTTTATATTCTCTGCAGCCAGGATAGCTGCCGGTCCGCCGATTGATCCCAGATAAAATCCGCCATACTTCCTGCATGCTTCTATTACTTTTCTGCTACGGTTACCTTTAGCCAGCATAATTAATGATCCTCCAAGGCTCTGGAATAGATCTACATAGGGATCCATGCGCCCGGCAGTGGTCGGACCAAAACTTCCTGAGGGCATACCTTCCGGTGTTTTGGCAGGCCCGGCATAATAAATCGGGTGATTTTTAAAGTATTCAGGCATTGGTTTTCCTTCATCAAGGATTTTTTTAATCATTGCATGAGCGATATCTCTGGCAACGATAAGCGTTCCGGTAAGACTCAGCCTGGTTTTGACCGGATATTTAGTCAGCTCTGCCAGAACCTCCTTCATTGGACGATCAAGATTGATTTCGACAGGGTTTTCAAGCTCAGGTGCCTTTGCCGGCATAAACCGGGCAGGATTCTTTTCAAGTTCTTCAAGGAAAATGCCTTCCTCATTTATGTAAGCTTTAATATTTCTATCGGCGCTGCAGCTGACTCCAAGTCCTACCGGACATGAAGCTGCATGACGCGGCAGTCTTATCACTCTTACATCATGAACAAAATACTTCCCGCCGAACTGAGCTCCAACACCATATTCATGGCATATTTTTTCAATTTTCTTCTCCCATTCAACATCGCGGAATGCTCTTCCTGCTGCATTCCCGGTCAGCGGAAGCTCGTCGAGATAACCTGCCGATGCCTCCTTTACAGTCTTAAGTGTTGCCTCAGCGGATGTTCCGCCTATTACAAGTGCCAGATGATATGGCGGGCAGGCTGATGTGCCGAGATCCTTAATCTTTTCCTTTACAAATTTTATCAGAGACTCTTCATTAAGCAGCGACTTGGATTGCTGATATAAAAATGATTTATTGGCAGAACCTCCTCCTTTTGTAATAAAAAGAAACTCATATGATCTTCCTTCCCTGGAATAGATGTCTATCTGGGCTGGGAGATTTGTTCCGGTGTTTTTCTCCTCAAACATTGAAAATGGAACAACTTGCGAGTATCTTAGATTTTTTTCCTGAAAAGTCTCAAATATGCCTTTTGACAGGTACTCCGTATCCTTTCCTCCTGTCCGGACATCCTCCCCCTTTTTCCCGATCACAATGGCTGTGCCCGTATCCTGGCATCCGGGCAGTTGTTCATCTGCTGAGATAACAGCATTACGGAGAAGCATGTAAGCAACAAACCTGTCATTATCTGTTGCTTCCGGATCATCAAGTATAGCTGACAATTTTTCAAGGTGCGATGTCCTGAGGTAGAATGAGAGATCAGAAACAGCTTTCCTGGCAAGTATTTCCAGTCCTTCCGGATCAACTCTAAGGATCATCCTGTCGCCTTCCTCAACGAGCTTAACAAAGTTTTTTGTCAACAGCTTGTAGCTGGTCTTATCCCGCTGAACCTGAAATGGTTTTTCATAAATAAATTCGGCCATAGAAGTGGTTGTTATTTTATTAACAATGAATAAATTATAAAGGGAATTCTATTCCAAATATAAGAACAAATGAATAATCAAACAAAAATACATGGTCAGCCATATAATACTGGTCAGGTACTCATCCCCCCGCCCCTCTCTACTTCGTAAAGAGAGGAGTGCCCATGATCTGGATTCTCATATATTCAAGAACTTTTCCGACCTGGAACACAAGGTACGGGGGCATAGCCGTCATCCTAAGGAGGTGAATATGGTAAAATATGGAGAGAGTTTAGTACAAAACAGAATGTAAAATATTGGATATAAGCCTGATACATTTCCCCTCCTTTTGAAGGCTAATCTTTCATCACATCTTTTTTATTACATTCCAGCTATGAGAAGGAGATCCCTCATTCCTCCAAACCTCCGCAAGCTCCGAATTGTCGGAATTCGGGATGACAGGTTATTTTGTGGGACACAGGAGGAAGAAACGGCGATTCGCAGCGACATTTTATTCATGAAGTATTTCACTCGCGAATCGCCGTTTCTTCCTCCTGCTAATCAACTACATACCTGTCATCCCGAGCGCCAGCGAGGGATCTCCTTCTCTCTTTCTGCAACGGACTTAAATTGAAATGTGATGAGAGATTAGTTTTGAAGGAGGGGTGGCCGGACCACTTCATAATAATTATGATACAGATACTGATACCGGCCGGGGTGGTTGATTGTGATAATCACCATACGGATTTCCTTCAAGCTCAATTACAAGTTTTTCTGAAGCATTGGTTAAAGTATCTTTGAAAAATCAAATTTGTCTTTGGCCCTTATCCCTTTAGGAGTCATCTCAAGATTGCAGCATTCCACGTTCTCATCATGCTGAAAAACCAGAATATAATCATTGGTCAGGGCTTCTTCAAGCAGTTTTCTTTTCTCCTCTATTGACTTCAGTGACTCAATGTCATAACTCATGTTCCAGATTAGAGGAATATGAGCAATTGTGGGAATAAGATCACCGGTATATACAAGTGTTTTATCCTTATAGTTGATCAATGGGATCATTAATCCAGGTGTGTGACCATAACAAATTCTCAGTGACACTCCCGGGAAAAATTCGCCCTCTTCGTCCAGAAGATTCAGATGACCACTTTGACCAATAGGCAATATGTTTTCTTCAAGAAATGAATCAGCCTCACGCGGGTTATTTTTTACAGCCCATTCCCATTGTGTCCTGCTGACATGATAAGTTGCCTCAGGGAAAGTAAGTTCAAAGCGATTTTCTCCTCTCACTCTCTTAACTCCGCCTCCGCAATGATCAGCATGGAGGTGAGTGAGAAATACATCGGTAACAGACTCAGGTCCGTAACCTCTCTTATTAAGTCCTTGTATCAGTCCTTCTCCGCCATTCAATCCGACATGCCGGAAAAACTTTTCATCCTGCTTATCTCCCCATCCGGTATCAACAAGGACCACATGTCCTGAGGTTTCTATCACAAGGGACCGAAGTGTAAGATTGATCAGGTTATCCTTATCGGCGGAATAAACACGCGACCATAGAACTTTTGGAACAACTCCGAACATTGCACCGCCGTCTACCTTAAAATTCGCAATATTAAAAAGCTGAAGTTTCATATTTAATCGGTTTACTTCTAACAGATAAAGTTAACAATTGTTGTCAGACTCTTCGGTTTGTGATATCTTTCGAATAATTATCCGAAGTATTTCGAATCAATAATTCTAATAATCATGAAAAAGACTTTATCATTATTTCTCATTTTCACAATTTCATCGATGCTTATAGCTCAAACCGGTAAAGTTATGGATGATCTTACTGTTCCAAGTAAGATATTAAAAATGGACAGGAAATATGCCGTCTATCTTCCTCCCGATTATGAAACTTCTCAACGCAGTTACCCTGTCCTGTACTTACTGCATGGAGCTGGTGATGATCAGACCGGATGGGTACAATTCGGTGAAGTCCTTACTATAGCCGATCAGGCAATTAAATCGGGAACAGCAACGGCTATGATCATAATTATGCCGGATGCCAATACGGGAAAGCGTGGTTACGTTAATGATGTAAAAGGTGAATGGCGCTATGAGGATTTTTTCTTTCAGGAACTGATGCCATTCGTTGAAAAGGAATATCGCATTAAAGCCGACAAGAGGTACAGGGCCATAGCAGGATTATCGATGGGCGGTGAAGGTACTTTCATATATGCACTGCACCATCCTGAGTTGTTTTCGGCTGCCTGCCCCCTGAGTGCTGCAACTGGACCAAAAAATCTTGATGAACTGAAGAATTACAGATTATGGCAGGGTGTTGAAGGGATAACAGATGCTGATAAAGAAGCCTATTTTAAAAAATACAGCGTTTTGAACCTGATTCAGAATATGCCTGATGATCAGAAAAAAGCAGTCAGATGGTATATCGATTGCGGTGATGATGATTTCCTGTATGAAGGTAATTGTCTGGCTCATATTGCAATGCGCCAGAAAGAAATACCACATGAGTTCAGAGTTCGCGACGGCGCTCACAACTGGACCTACTGGAGAGAATCATTGCCCGAGGTACTGGCATTTGTTTCGATGGGATTTCATCAGTTTTAGAATGATTCATTGTAGAGGGTGTCTTAAAAGCATAGATTGAAGCACTGATTTCTCTGTGTCACTCTGTGTCTTCTCTGTGTCTCTCTGTGTAACAAATAATTAAGAACTTACACAGAGACCACTGAGTTTCCACAGAGTCTCACTGAGAACTTTTGAGACAGCCTCTTAACATATTATGTCATTAGGTTCCTTAGATCATATAAATAAATGATTCATTGCAGAGACGCCCAGATTGGGCGTCACACTGATTTTTTAAATGGGCGAAATCATGTCTGTGGTGGCTTCGACCTTTTTGCGGCAAGCATAAATAAAAACCTCATCATTATCCTTATCATCTGGTATGAGAACCAGTCAGTCAGCTGGAAGAGCCATGTCTTCCTGTGAGTATACTCTTCAAAAGTTACCTTGCGGCAATCTTTCCCGATGATCTCAAGAAGTATCTTTTCAAAGTTTTCAGAAAAGTTGTCATCCAGTATATCTGCATTCATCTCGATACTGCCATAATCGCTGAGGTGATTCATATTATAGCTTCCTATTGTGCTCCATTTCCCGTCAACTGTTGCTACTTTAGCATGAAGGTTTGATGGAAGGTACTCGTATATAGCTATATTATTCCTGAGTATAAAATCATAAAGGAAATTGGTTGCCCTGGAAAAAACGGGTGCATCGGATTCGGCTGATAAAACTATTTTAATATCAACACCCCGGCTGCTGGCAATCCTCAGAAGCCTTCTTTCATTTCTTCCGGGCAGGAAATAGCTTGCGAAGATTGTCATGCGCTTCTGAGCATGCTTAAGAGCCGAACGATAGCTTTTAAGTATCTCAATTTTGTTTCTGTACCAGTTATTCTGAAGGACCCTCACTGTTACGTTATCGTTGTACTTCACCGGGAAATGCACTCTCTCACGCGAACGTCCTTTTCTTGATATGAATGTTTTGTTCCACAGCCTTTTAAGTATATAAAGCACATGTGCACATTCGGGTCCTTTTATCAGTATAGCAAAGTCGAGCCATGGCCTGGATCCGTTCTTCCCGTGATACCGGTCCGCAATGTTCATTCCACCTATAATAGCTGTTTCTCCATCGATAAGGAGTACCTTATGGTGCAGCCTTAGACTAAATTGAAAATCATCTGAAATTAGTCCGGGAGAAAACAACCTGAAAAGGATTCCTGCTTCATCAACCTTTTTTATCAGATCTTTTGAAAAGCTTTTACCTCCGTATGCATCGAGCAGAAAATACACTCTGATTCCCCTCTCTGCTGCCCTGATCAGTGCATTTACTATTCGCCTGCCTGTTTCATCGTCATCAACAATATAGGTCTGGAAATGTATATATTGTTTAGCTTCATCAATGGCATTCTCACACGCTGAAAAAAAATTTTCACCGCTTCTGAGCAGTTCGATGCTATGCCCGTCTCTGTAATCGTGTCTTGAAGGAACTTGCATATGATCGGCTGGTGTTCAAACACAAATATAGCATTTTAAGATGGCTTCGTGAGCCTTAGGGTTGACCTTTGTGTTCCTTAGTGGTAAAAAAGAGGATTGAGTACTAAATATATTTACTATTTTTAGACTCAGTTTTTCATAGAATTTTAACCATGGATAGAAGGAAAATGACAAAATCCCTGCGTAAATGCATCCAAATATGTGACCTTTAGAATGAGGGTTCACTTCATTGCTATCGGCGGCGCAGTAATGCATAATCTGGCAATTGCCCTGCATGAAAAAGGATATGTGGTAACAGGATCTGACGATGAGATCTTTGAGCCTTCGAGATCGAGATTAGAAAAGTGTGGCCTCCTTCCTCATAAGTGGGGATGGGATCCGTCTATAATTGATACCGGTATAGATATCGTAATCCTGGGTATGCATGCAAAACCGGATAATCCCGAGCTTTTGAAAGCCCGGGAATCAGGTCTGAAGATCATGTCATTTCCGGAATACCTTTATGAAGAGACAAAAAATAAAAAAAGGATAGTCATCGCAGGCAGTCATGGGAAAACCACCACTACAGCGATGATAATGCACGTTTTCAGAGCGCTGGGAATTAAGTTTGACTATATGGTCGGATCACAGATTGACGGATTCGCAACAATGGTAGGATTATCTGATGAGGCCCGGGTGGCAGTCTTTGAGGGAGATGAATACCTGACCTCTGCACTTGACAAAAGACCCAAATTTCATCTCTATAAGCCTGATATTGCAATTCTTAATGGCATTGCCTGGGATCATATGAATGTATTTCCAACATTAGAGAACTATATCGGCCAGTTCAGAACTTTCGTTCAAAAAATTACCGACGGAGGATCTCTGATATATTTTGATGGCGATGCCGAGGTTAGAAAAATTGCTCTCGAATCAAAAGATAGTATCCGAAAAATTCCATATAAAGTTCATGGCTACTTTCAGAATAAAACCGGATTTTATGCAGCGACGCATAACCGGGTCGTGCCTGTTAAATTTTTTGGAGAGCACAATATGCAAAACCTTTCAGCCGCGAAAGAAGTATGCCTTGCTTCGGGAGTAATTGAAGATGAATTCTATGAAGCGATCAGGAGTTTTGAAGGCACTTCAAGGAGGCTGCAGAAACTTTATGAAACTGAGAAAGGAATCGTATATCTCGATTTTGCACATTCACCCTCAAAGGTTAAAGCCACCGTTGAAGCTGTTATCTCCAGATACCCGGAACGAGAGATCATTGCATGTCTTGAGCTTCACACTTATTCAAGCCTGAACAGCGAATTTCTGCCTCTTTACAGGGGCACTCTTGCTGACGCAGCAGAGGCATTTGTATATTTTAATCCTCATGCAATTGAGCTTAAGAACCTGACACATCTTTCCAGGGAAGCGGCAGGTAACGCTTTCGGAGGAGAGAACATAAAAGTGTACGATAACAGCGAAGAGATGTTCTCTTTTATAAAATCTAAGAAATATCAGAATCCGGTTTATCTCTTAATGAGCTCAGGTGATTTTGACGGATTTGATTTTAAGAGGCTGCTGGAATGACGTAACAGCCGGTCGGACATTTTTTAGTTCAAAATATTTTGCAGATCAAAAAAAACATCCTTTCTTTGCATCCGCATTTTAAGGTTCTTTGTTCGGTCCATTCGTCTAGTGGCTAGGACGTCAGGTTTTCATCCTGGTAACAGGGGTTCGATTCCCCTATGGACTACAATTTTAAGGGTTAAAAGATAATTCATATATACATGGCAAATCATAAATCGTCAGAAAAAAGGATCAGGCAGATCGAGGTCAGAAATGAGAATAACAAGTATTATGCCAAGACAACACGTAATGCTCTGAAGACTCTTCGCGGTACCACCAACAAGGAAGAGGCTGCAGTCCTTCTTCCTAAATTAACCTCAATGCTCGATAGGCTGGCAAAGAAGAGGATCATTCATAAGAAAAAAGCTTCGAACCTTAAGTCATCAATTGTTAAGCACGTTAGCAGTCTGTAATTTTTCCTATAATATTTCAGGTGGCTGTATCATTACGATACGGCCTTTTTTATTTAACTTGCAGATGCATTTCTAAATGTTGCTGGATGTCACTAAAAATTACTGACTGGGCTGTTGAGGACAGACCCAGGGAAAAACTACTGCAGAAAGGTACAGCTAGTCTGAGTGATGCCGAACTGCTGGCAATCCTTATAAGCTCGGGAACGAAGGACAAATCGGCCGTTGATCTGGGTCGCGAATTATTAGGTCTTGTTAACAATAACCTTAACAGCCTTGGCAAACTCACTATTGAGGATCTCAAGAAGATTCGCGGGATAGGCACTGCCAGGGCTGTGACAATAGCCGCTTCACTTGAACTCGGCAGGAGGCGCAAACTTGCTGAAGCCCTGTATGTTCCACAGATAAGGAGCTCCAGGGATGTAGCTGATATTTTTCAGCCCCTGCTCTCTGATCTTATTCATGAAGAGTTCTGGATCCTGTTCCTGAACAGATCAAATAAGGTCATTAACAGGATGAAGCTCAGTCAGGGGGGCATAAGTGGCACGGTTACAGATGTGAGGATTGTCATGAAGAAAGCGATTGAGTGTCTTGCATCAGGTATTATTGTCTGCCATAATCATCCCTCAGGAAATATAAATCCCAGTGAATCTGATTCTAATATAACTCATAAAATTAAGGAGGCTGGAAATCTGATGGATATTCAGCTTCTTGATCATATAATTATATCTGATAAAGATTATTATAGTTTCGCCGACAACGGGTTGCTGTGACCTCACCCGTGTCCCTCTCCTGAAAGATAGGGGTTAATACACTGTGTATGTATGTCTTCCACCCCTTCTCCCCTGGGAGAAAGGGCTGGGGGATGAGGTAATGCTCAAAGGAGAAGGAGATGGAGGATGAGGTAAAAGCTTAAGGAGAAGGAGATGGAGGATGAGGTCTCACCACGCCCTTATCCTCACATATTTCCAGAAGATCTGCAAATGATTTTTTCAGCACCGGATGGATCATATCAGGCGCCAATTCGCAGAGAGGAACCAGGACAAATCTTCTTTGGTGCATTAACGGATGTGGAATTTTAAGACTCTCCTCATCGACAATAATATCATCATAAAGAAGGATATCAATGTCAATAAGCCTCGATTCATATCGTTTTTCTCCTCTGATACGCCCCAATAATGATTCAATCATCAGAATTCTTCCAAGTAATCCCGAAGGATTCAGGTCAGTCCTGACTTTCACAACCTGATTGAGAAATTCTTCATTAGCCTGAAATCCCCATGGTTCAGTCTCATATATTGACGAAGATTCTATGACCGGCCCAATAGACTCGCCGATTCTTTCAATCGCTTTTCCCAGGTTGATTTCCCTGCTGCCAAGGTTGGTCCCAATACCCAGAAATACAATCTTCATAATCAAGTCAATCAGATATCAAAAGTATTAAATATGTATACCTTTACAAATTCATTTTGTTTTTTATATATTTAAGATCCATTCCATTAAATCTATTAAGAGATGAAAAACTTTCTAAAGTACACTCTGGCTACAATTACAGGAATAATAATTACTTCTATCCTTTTCTTCGTTGTTATGCTTGCAAGCTTCAGCGCACTTGTATCGTCGGGAAACAAACCGGTTTCCATAAGTAATAATTCCATCCTGGTACTTAAGGCAGGAGTGCCTACCCCCGACAGAGGGGATCAGAGTCCTCTATCGGGAATTGACTTTGTAAATCTGACTTTTACTCCTGTCCCCGGGCTGAATGAGATCCTTCACAACATTGAAAAAGCCGCAGAAGACACAAAGATCAAAGGCATTCTCATAGAAAACGGGTTGCTGCCAACCGGCTGGGCTACCAGTGAGGAGATCAGAAATGCCCTTCTGAAATTCAGGGAGAGCGGAAAATTTGTAATCTCGTATTCTGACTATATTCTCACACAGCAGTGCTATTATCTGTCGACAGCAGCTGAGAAGATTTATATTAATCCCGGTTCAATGGTGGAATTTAAGGGTCTGAGCAGTGAGGTTATGTTTTACAAAAAAGCCCTGGAAAAAATCGGAGTGGAAGTCCAGGTGACACGTCATGGAAAATATAAAGGTGCGGTTGAACCTTTTATTCTTGATAAGCTCAGCGATGAGAACCGCACTCAGATAAAAGACTATACAGGATCATTATGGGATCAGATTATCAATGACATTTCAGTATCACGCAATATTCCGGCAGAACAGCTTAACAAACTTGCCGATAACCTTGATGGAAATATTGCATCGCGAGCATTTGAAACAAAACTGGTCGACGGGCTGATGTATCGCGATCAATTGATTGATACACTTAAGGCCATGTCGGGGATTGGTAAAGATAAAGATCTTAACCTTATATCGATGACTAAATACAGTAAGGTTCCCGAGATAAAGATGAGGTATTCCCTGAAAAACAAAATTGCAGTGGTATATGCCTCGGGAACAATTGTAATGGGTCGGGAAACGATGATAATATCGGAGGGAACTATTATGCAGACGTGATAAGGAAAGTAAGAAAAGATACTTCTGTAAAAGCCATCGTTCTGAGAGTTAATTCCCCCGGCGGAAGCGCGACAGCTTCCGATATTATATGGAGAGAACTTGATCTGGCAGCGAAAGTAAAACCTGTTGTGATATCGATGGGAAATTATGCGGCTTCAGGAGGATATTTCATCTCCGCCCCGGGATCAAAAATATATGCCGATCCAATGACAATTTCAGGCTCTATAGGTGTGTTCGGGCTGATACCTGATGCCAGCAAACTAATGGACCAGAAACTCGGGCTAACAACTGAAATGGTAAATACCAACAAAAACTCTGACTTCCCTTCGATTTTGCGTCCTATGAATCCCTACGAAAAAGAGTTGATGCAAATGAGCATAGAAAACATCTACAGCGATTTTGTAAGTAAGGTAGCTTCCGGTAGAAAAATGAAGGCCGGAGCGGTCGATAGTATTGGTCAGGGCAGAGTGTGGAGCGGCACCAGCGCTCAGAAGATTGGCCTGGTGGATGAAATCGGCGGACTAAAAGATGCAATCAATGGTGCTGCAAAGCTTGCAGGTATCGAATCTTATGCTGTAAATGATTACCCTGTTCTTGAAGATCCATATCTGAGAATTATTTCTCAGCTGGGAGGCGACATAAGGATGAGCATTCTGAAAAATGAACTCGGTGAATCTGTAAAGCTTTTTAATATAGTTAAGGAAATAAAGGAAATGTCGGGTATTCAGGCACGACTCCCTTATTTCATTGATATACATTAGGAATACAAGTAAAAACAATAAACAGTTAAGATTGGATTCACAGTAGTCCTGCTTACGTCCTTTGTGAAGACCTTAGTGATAACCTTTGTGTACCTTTGTGGTAATGATTCGTCATAAGAATATTTTACTTTACCCTGTTCACTTATTTATGGGCTGATAACCGGAATCAGGAATCTTTTATATGATTACCGGAATCATTCCTTCAAGGGAATTCCGATTTCCTGTTATCTGTGTCGGGAATATCACTGTTGGCGGTACCGGTAAAACACCGCATACGGAGTATCTCGTGGAACTACTCAGGAAGAGCTATAAGGTAGCGACTCTTAGCAGGGGATATAAACGGAAGACAAGCGATTTCAGAGTTGCCTCATCGTCATCTCTGGTCAGCGAGATTGGTGATGAGCCTTTACAGATCTTCCGTAATTTTCCCGATGTGATCGTAACAGTTGACAGAAACCGTGTAAAAGGCGTAAAAAAGATCCTGAAGGAATATCCTGAAGCAGAGGTAATTATATTGGATGACGGATTCCAGCATAGAAAACTTAGACCAGGGTTCTCGATACTTCTGTCTGATTTTGAAAGACCTTTTATCAGAGATCACATGATGCCTTACGGGAACCTGAGAGAAAGCAAAGTAAATATGAGAAGGGCCGATATAATATTGATCACAAAATCTCCTGAAGATCTCTCCGCCATTCAAAGAAGACTAATTGTAAAAGAAATAAACAAATCGGCTAAACAGAATCTTTATTTTACTTCCGTCAGTTATAAAGCTCCGCTTGCAGTATTTGATGATCATAAAGTGAATTCCAGATCAGATATTTCGGAAGGTCCGGGGTGCGGGATTGTTCTTATTACAGGAATTGCCAATCCAAGACCCCTGAAGGAGCATCTTCAAAAAAGCTACCAGGAAATAATCCATCTCACCTACCCTGATCACCATAGTTTTAATGAAAATGACCTGCTCAACATTTCTTCAGCTTTTATTAATCTTAAGTCACCTGTCAGGTATCTGTTTACTACAGAAAAAGATGCAGTAAGATTGCGGGAATTTACTAATATTGCAGAACCTGTCAGATCAGCATTTTATTATATTCCGATTGGAATCGAATTTTTAAATGAAGATAAAGAGGAATTTGACAATCTGGTAATTGACTATGTTAGAAAAAATCATCGAAACAACAGAGTTTCTTAAGGCAAAAGGAGTCATAAATCCTGATGCGGGCATTATCCTTGGAACCGGGCTGGGTGAGCTTACCGCTAAAATTGAAAAACGGATTGAAATAGATTATAAGGATATTCCCAATTTCCCGGTCTCAACAGTTGAAGGTCATGCAGGGAAACTCATATACGGAGAATTCGGCCGGAAAAAGGTCGTTGCCATGAAAGGCCGGTTCCACTATTATGAAGGTTATGGACGCGAACAGGTAGCTTTGCCTGTAAGGGTTCTCAAATACCTGGGGATCAAATGTCTCTTCCTTTCCAACGCGGCAGGAGGGGTCAATCCCTCATTTCAGATTGGCGATATAATGATTATTACCGATCACATTAACCTGTTACCAAATCCACTGATCGGTCCAAATGACGATCGTATAGGCGTGAGGTTTCCAGATATGGGAGAAGCTTACGATAAATACCTGGTAAACAAAGCATTATTTATTGCAAAAGAAAACAATATCAGGATCCATAAGGGTGTCTACCTTGCTACAAGCGGACCTACTTTTGAGACACCGGCAGAATACAGATATTTCCGTATAATCGGTGCTGATGCGGTGGGAATGTCAACAGCGCCTGAAGTTATTATTGCACGTCATATGAATCTGCCTTGTTTTGCTGTAAGTGTAATTACCGATCTGGGCGTCGAAGGTAAAATTGAGTATACAACACACCAGTCTGTTCAGAACGAAGCCGCCAAAACCGAATCAAGGATGACGACCATTATGACAGAGATGATTTCGACTCTATGATCACCTTGTTACAATCCCTTACATACTGTTCATTATCAACAAAGGACGCAAAGAGCTTATTTATAATGTCTTGACTTTGCGCACTTTGCTCATCCTTAGCGTGCTTTGCGGTTAAATTGGACTTTTTCAACAGCCCCAAACTTTTCTATCAAGTATCTCATTCATCCAAAGCTTAGGTTGAATACTATGGGGATGGGGGTGAGTACAGCCTCACAGCAGGGTGCATCCTTTGTGGTAAAAAATTTCAGTTTCTTATCACGGTGCAAACCTTTTTCCAGTTCTTCGTTTTGCCGGTATCATCAAAAAGATTAATAAGGATGATATAGATGCCTGTCCTGACAAGAGAACCATCATCCGCTGTTCCATCCCAGACGATTGAAGCGTGAGCACCGGAAAAGAGGTTTGCTGCAATCTTTCGTACATAGTTTCCGGCTTCATCAAAAACAGTTACTGTGACAACATTCCCATTGCCTGTCAGATTCATTGTAATGGTAAGAAGATCCTCATACCCATCATTATCTGGTGATATTTTTGATGAGGAAAGTTCAACATTGTCAGAAGTTGCCGGCACTTCATCAAAAATGGAATTAGGTGCACCCGGTGTCCCCCATCCGGAAGTTTCCGATGCGGAATGCCAGTTCGTTTTCTCTTCCGAATTACCTGCCGGATCTGTTTTTTCCAGGGCGACACCTTCATAAGTCGCGAGGAGCGGGAAGTGCAGCTCTTCACTGTAAACCAGCTCATCAATCTGATCAAGCTCCCTGTTATATAAGATCAGGTGCCCTTTATCATCAGGCATCGACGGAAGCGAGCCAACAACAAAAAGGTGATCAGGGTCCGAGGAATAATATCTTTCTGTAATCCTGTTCCAGTCAGTGGTAATGGCGTAATATTCTCCCGGAAGTATACATCGTTTTTCATCTGAAACAGGTACAGCTTCTGATCTGTCGCCTGTTGCATCATTTACCGACACCAGTTGAAGCCGCGAAGCATCGATAACTTTTCCTGAAGTGTTGAACAGTTCAAGATAATCAGGGTCCTCCTGTAACGGGTTGAAAAGGATCTCATTAAATACAATGTCGTGCGGTTGTGCCGGTTCAGTCATCCCAAAACTGAACTTACTTTTTTGTATAAGATTGCCTGCGAAATCATAAATCCCTGATGTGATTTCAATCTGGTACAGTTCGTTTCTGAGAAGCGGCTCTTCCGTTTTGACCTCATATTCCCGGAAGAGCGGGTCAGCCGGATAGATATCGGAAATCCCATTCCCGTCCAACTCTGAAGTAACTTTTCTTTTCAGCAAGATCAAATACCGGCTCAGAAAACCTTAAATGAATTGTGGAACTGTCAGAGGGAAAAGCATTCTGTATTCCAAAAAACGTAATATCCGGATTACTTTCTGATACTGAGTTGACAGTACCGGGAGTTCCTCCATACCTCGATTCAGATACTTCCCAGTTACCCTGATCACAAAAGGGGAAATCAGAATCTGCCATTTCAAGTGACCATCCTCCATTCGATTTTAAATCATCTTTATACCAGTCAGAAGTGTATTCCACGCCATGAATAAGCTTGCCCGTACTGTCAGTAATATACAGGAGCCTTCCGGCATCAGTAAGGGAAGGAAATTGTTTTAATCCGATGACTTTCCCGAATTTTTGAAAAAGCGAACTATCCTGTGAAATGCAAAGTATCGCTAAACCTGAGGCAGGGAGGTTTGTCGCGGGGAACAGGAAATCCTGATTTCCGGTTGAAAGCTTCCAGTTTTTAAGGTTGAAAGAGTACCCGGTTCTGTTGGTTATTTCAATGTATTCCCTATCCGGTAAAGAGACTTCAGGTGCAGGATCAGCCATAATCTCTGAAATTATTACATCGCCTGTTATTGCCCATACCGGAGTAAAAGCTATTGTGATATTTTGAGAACAGTTGCCGGAGACATCACATAATTTCTCAATCTTTAAAGTATTTAAAGACCTGTTATTCAGCTCATTTTCAAATTCAATACTGTAGGTCAGGCTGTTTTTCTGAGTTATACCTTCAGGTCTGTTCCCTTCATCATTTAAAGAAATATTCTCAGATACCATAATTCCTTCTGCGGGGACTTCACTTAGTGTAAGCTCAATTGAGTTCTTTCCGGAAGGTTCACACAGTGTTATTGCCGGAGGTTCCATATCTTCATAAAAAATCCCCTCCACATTTATATCATCAAGCCATAGAAGCTGATCCCTGGTGGATGAGTACCTGTAGTATACTCCCATCCATCCCAGGGTGAATAATTCCTTATCAAGCCCGGAAGTTGTGGTGATAAGACCTCCGGAAACTGAGCTAACTGAAACGGTCCAGTTTCCATCTGCTGACCGTTCAACAAATATTCTTACACAACTGGATGTACCGATATCTGCCTGCCAGTTTATTCTGCAGTTTACAACAGCCGTCAAAAGGCTGCCATCAACTTTCCAGAGGCGCAGAGTGTCGTCTGATCCGGTAAGATTCACTCCTATCGCAAATCCTTTTGCTCCTCCATCGGGAGACATGCTTTCAGGACCATTATCTGACATCAGGAAAAATGACCAGTTGTTCAGTGATGATGGATCGTATCCATACCTGACAAGAAATGACCACCTGGTTGTGCCCCGGGATGGATGCAGGTTGCCTGCCCTGATACCGATCTGATCGGTTCCGGCATCAGGATTATCAAATATATGGTGTAATGAAAATCTTCCGGAGATACTTGCGGTTGTATCGGCTTGCCAGTGACCCGCAGTGCTTTCTGTCCAGTTGACAATACTCTCCGACTCGAAATTCTCGATAATTTGGCCAAATGCCGGCAAAGGCATTAATAAAGCCAGCAAAATAACTTTTTTCATGCAGCGAGAATTGAAAAAAAAGTTAATTTTGACAGTTTTAATGTCAGAGTAAATTTAAACAAATACTTAATTCATTCCAAACAAATAAACATGAAAACTGCTGTAGTAGGAGCCACCGGAATGGTTGGCCGTACAATGATGAAAGTCCTTGAGGAAAGAAACTTCCCGGTATCGGAATTATTACCTGCGGCATCTGAAAAGTCGGTTGGAAAAGAGGTTATCTTTAATGGTAAGCCTGTCAAGGTGGTAAGTGTTCAGGAAGCAGTTGATGCAAAGCCTGAATTTGCAATCTTTTCAGCAGGAGCATCAACTTCGAGGGATTGGGCTCCTCAGTTTGCCAAAAACGGCACCGTGGTAATTGATAATTCGTCATACTGGAGGATGTTCCAGAATATTCCCCTCGTGGTTCCCGAGATCAACAGTCATGTAATTAAGAAGGGTGACAGGATAATCGCCAATCCAAATTGTTCCACGATACAAATGGTGATGGCGCTGGCGCCTCTCCACAGGAAGTATAAAATTAAGCGGCTGGTAATTGCAACATATCAGTCAGTAACCGGTACCGGGGTCAAAGCTGTTACCCAGATGGAGAATGAAAGAGCCGGAATTAAGGGAGAGATGGCGTATGCGTATCAGATTGATAAAAACTGTTTCCCTCACGGAGGTACATTTCAATCAGACGGGTACACTACGGAAGAACAGAAACTTCTTGACGAAACCCGCAAAATACTGGAAGATCAGACTATCCAGGTGACCGCGACTGTGGTAAGGATCCCTGTTGTAGGAGGACATTCCGAAGCAGTAAATATTGAGTTTGAGAAGGATTTCAAGATAGATGATATCATCGATTTGCTTAATAAGTTCCCGGGAGTTGTTGTTTATGATAACCCTGCTGAGAACAAATATCCTATGCCGATCCTTGCCCATAACAAGGATGATGTTTTTGTCGGAAGGATAAGAAGGGACCTGTCGAAAGAAAAATGTCTGAATCTCTGGATCGTATCAGATAACATCAGAAAAGGTGCTGCTACCAATGCAGTTCAGATTGCGGAGTATATGGCGGAGAATAAATTGTACTAACTAAATCCTCCGTGGCCCTCTGTGTAAAAAGTTTTAAGAACTGTCACAGAGTTACACAGAGAAGGCACAGAGCTACACAGAGTCGTTAAAATCAATCTGCTGTATTATACAGAAAATCATTATACGGATACCTTTTGGTATGTAACTTCTTCACTTCTTCATACAGAAGATTGCGAAGCTCATCTATATTTTCCTTAGTTTTTGCTGAAATAAATACAGTCAGGTGGTGTTTATCTGATGACATCCAGGTCTTTTTCAGATCAGTAAGGGAATAGTTATCTTTCAATACAGGTGTAAGATCATCCGTCTCCTTTTCAGTGTATGAGAAGGCGTCGATCTTATTAAAAACTATTATGAGGGGTTTTTCCGACACTCCTAAATCTTTCAGAGTATTATTAACAACCTTGATCTGCTCTTCAAAGGATGGATGGGAGATATCGACTATATGTACAAGGAGATCGGATTCCCGAACCTCATCGAGTGTCGATTTAAACGATTCAATAAGATCAGTCGGAAGCTTGCGAATAAATCCAACGGTATCTGAAAGCAGAAATGGCAGGTTGCCAATCACTACCTTACGTACTGTGGTATCGAGCGTGGCAAACAGCTTATCCTCAGCAAACACATCTGATTTACTGAGCAGGTTCATTATAGTTGATTTACCAACGTTTGTGTAACCAACGAGTGAAACCCTGATCATCTTGCCCCTGTTTTTTCTCTGTGTTGCCATCTGGGTATCGATCTTCTTTAGCTGATCTTTAAGCAGGGAAATCCTGTCCCGTATCACCCTGCGGTCAGTTTCTATCTCAGTTTCGCCTGGTCCTTTTAAACCAATGCCTCCCCTTTGTCTTTCCAGATGTGTCCACATACCTGTAAGCCTGGGAAGAAGGTATTTGTATTGTGCAAGCTCAACCTGTGTCCGGGCATGAGATGTACGGGCCCGTTTGGCAAAAATATCGAGAATTAGATTTGTCCTGTCGAGGATCCGGCAGCCGAGAGCTTCTTCAATGTTCCTGATCTGACTGGGTGTAAGCTCATCATCAAAAATCGCAAGATCGATTTTGTTCTCGCTCACAAAAGAAGCCAGCTCCTGAATTTTCCCTGAACCAACAAAAGTATGAGGATTAGCGACATCAAGCTTTTGAGTGAACCGTTTCACCGGTTCAGCTCCTGCCGTTTCAGTCAGGAATGCAAGCTCATCAAGGAAGTCTTCCACTTCACTTTCATCCTGTCCGTTATATATAATGCCTATCAGAATTGCCCTGTCTGTAGGCTTTTTCGTTTCAATCATTTGTGTTTGAAGAATAATGTAACAAAAAATGACATGCCTGAAGTATCAGAAATCAGGCATGCAAAGTTAGAACAATTTCCCGGTATGAGAGTTCACACTCATAGATTTGAGTTGTCTGAAACGTCATTAATTATTCTCGTTTCCCTTTGTGTTACTTTGCGTTTTTACTTTGTGATCCTTTGTGGTTTAATGAGCTTATCTTTACCTCAAAGGAACACAAAGGTTTTTACAAAGGCACACTAAGTCTTTGATAAACTCAACTTTAACTTTCTTAAGAAAATTTACGATCTTCTAATAAATATACCTCCTGTCGTTTTGAATTGCCACCCTGATAGCCATCTTCAGCGATTCCGAACAGCGGATAACCATTTCAATATCTTTAGGGAAAGGCACAATAGATGCTTTTGTTCTTTCAAGCTGATCAGCATTAAGTGCCTGGGTATCACCAAGAGCACGGGAAGATATATTTTCAAAATTCGACTGCGCTCCAATCGGATCTTTTTTAAGCTGCTTTATTCGGATTCATCTGGATCACCTCAACATCACCGTCAATACGGCAGGTCTTTGACTGAACTGTCTCTACAAGTGCACACTGGAGAGTTTTATATTTTTCTGTTTCATATCATTGCCAAGGGAATCTCTCATTACATTTCCTTTTTTATCAAGAACATAAGTAAAGCCGTCCTCAATTTCTCTTTTAATCACGGAATCTCTTTGTACACTATTGATCAGGGCTTACCGCGATATTTTTTATATTAACATTAACAAAATAATCATATTGTGTATTGTCATCAAGACTCTGGGTATGATATTCAACCCATTCCGAGTTTAGTCGTGGCAGATCGAGCGCCAGCAGATCCTGTTCGAACTGTTTGTGGAAATTTCAATTGTGAAGTATTTTGAATTGAAACAAATACTCTGCTCATGCCCTTAAGTTTTGCATCCTGGATCTTATTATCAATTCCCTCATAATCGCCAACATAATCTTTAGCCCTGACAAATTCAGCAAATGCCTGTCTGTATGATTCTTTTATATTGCTTTTCATCAGTTCGTTGCCATGGGCATAATAGAAATCAGCTGCCTTTCGTTTTGCATTCACCATCTCCGGCATATAATCGACATAAGTAAAATCAACAGATCTGCCGTTAATATTCAGAGGTGTTACAGTCTTTACGAGTGATTGTCTGTCGTTCAGCGTTTGTAAACCAGATATATCTCATCCCAGCTGTTTGGTTTCCCTTCCATTTTCAGGAACACGCACTCTTTCTTTATCCTGTTCATTTGATACTTTATATGACTGAGTGAGAATATCAATCTGTTTTACATCTGCGGGATCTTTCGTAGCTGTTTTACAGATTTCTGAATTGCGGCATCATAGTTGCCTTTCTGAAGTTGCTTTTTTGACGAACCACAACCTGACATGATTATGGTCAAAATGAAAATAAAGGGTACAATTCTTTTCATAGGTTAGAAATTTAGTATATGCCACTGATAAAGATAATAAAAACATTGAAATTACAAATTTTCTTAACTGTCTCTCCTGATGATACTTAAATTTCAAAAACTAAAATTCAAAGGGATTAGAGAATCGTACCCTTACCGGTTGTCCTCTCTGCAGACCCGGCTGTCCATTTAGGTGATTCAGAGATAGCTTTCACTGCTTCATTATCAAGCAAAGGGTCTACACCTTTGACAACTGTCACATTGCTTACGGAGCCATCTTTTTCAACGATGAATGTGAGAAATACCTTTCCCCTTACTTTCCTGTCTATGCCTCCTGTGGATAATTGGTTCGTTTCTGCACCCATTCGCGGAACTTCTCCAAACCTCCGCCTTTGAATGACGGCATCACTTCCACAAGAAAAAATGGCTCATCTGTTTCGGTCCCTTCCTGTCCAGCTGTAAGATCATCACCTGTACCTGTTCCGTTGGCATCAACCTTTTCATTTGTGGTCTGATTCAGATACTCATCGGTTGAAAGCTGACGATTTTTCAAGCGGGGGAACGCTATCGACAACTACAGGAGGCACATACTTAACGATCTCATCAACACGGACAGACTGAGGGGGCGGAGGAGAAGGCGGAACATAGATCTCCTCCCTGGGAGGTTCCAGGTTTTCCATCTGAAGCTGCACATAGACCCTGTTACCGGTAAGTACATTATCGGATTCGGGAAGTAAACAGGAAAGGAATGATAACAGCAAGACTTACCAGTACGGAAGCCACAATCATTCCGGTCACAACTACAGAATTATATCTTTTCCTTAGCTGATAAGCGCCATACTCCTTGTTCCGCGACTTAAAAAGCAGATCATCAATATCGAGCCATTTTCTTAAATTATCATACATTGTCCTGGCTGATTTCAATAGTGTACCCCATTTTAAAATATCCAAGCAAAATTACTAATAAGTGTCTTTTTATGCAAAACTATAATGTTAAGGATTTCATAATATTTACGGTTTGGAATTTGCGGCATGCGGCATGCGACATGCGGAATGTGGTGTCAAGGATTTCATATTTTCAATCTTTTCATACTTTTGTCAACTTGTTTCAACATTCCGGTTTGGATCTAATGTTTTTATATTTTATTTTTTTCTTACATTTACAGACTCTTACGGGGGTTTAGCTCAGTTGGCTAGAGCGTGTGACTGGCAGTCACAAGGTCGGGAGTTCGATTCTCCCAATCTCCACCTTTACCCTCCATAGCTTTAGCGACGGAGGGCTTTTCTTTTATACAGATTTTAATTCGCAAAATCTTTTCGAGTTATGGTGGACGCAGTCCACTTAAAGAAAAACAAATTGCTTTAGCAAAAGGGGGTGTTTCTTTAATCGATTTACAATTTAATAGCCAATTGTGAACCTTTCCCGGTGATGAGCAGGCTTTTCAAGCTCATCAACCATCGCCACAGCATAATCCTGAACAGATATCCTGCTCTCACCATTTGTATTTAGAATAATATCGTCTTTACCAAGACGAAACTTTCCGGTGCGCAATCCGGGTCCCAGATTAACTGCAGGAGAGAAAAAAACCCAGTCGATATTCTTCTCAGCTGTCAGATTATTCAGATAAAAGCCTGCCAGTGCCCTTACAGCAGGCAGGAAAGACTCAGGCATCACTCCGGCATCCATCATTCTTTTTCCGGGTGAAATGAAAAGAGATGCCGCCCCTCCCACAACCAGGAATCGTTTTACTCCCGACTGTCTTACACCTTCCAGGATTGTCGTATAAACCCTTGTGGTTTCCTCAGCAATATCAGGGTTTTTCCAGCCCGGATTGTATGCACTTATCACAGCATCAGCATTCCTGCACACTTCGGTTACAGTATTAATTAATGAAACGTCACCTTGTTTCACTTTCAGGTTCTTATGCCACTTCAGCTATCTTGTCAGGATGGCGTACAACAGCTGTGACCTGATGACCCCGATCCAAAGCTTCTTTCAGAATAGCCGTACCTACAAACCCGCTTGCACCAATAAGTACTATTTTTTTCATAATACGGATATGTAAATTAATAAGACAAAGTTACAATTATAGTATAAACCGGTAGGGATAAAATCAGAAAAACAACTGGCGGTACACTACCTTATTCCTGTTATACAGGCTTATAACCAGGTTTGTGATGACAGTTTGAGGGGTAGGGCAAAAAAAAATTGACTTTAATTTAAACATGGTGTAAATTTGATTTGCGAAACAATATTTTTAAAGTCAAAACCAAAACTTTTGCCGGAATAACAATTAAGTAACTTGATCATTTAAAGTTTAACAATTGTTGGGATCTTATGCGGATTACATAAGGAGTGGTCATAACTATTAAATTTTCAATATAAATCAAAGATAGTTACCTATGAAATCAACATCCTCGTTTGTGTTTTCAATTTTACTGCTGGCAGGTTTGTCTCTGATTGCCGGGGAGACGCAGGCCATTCCTTCTTTTGCACGGAAGTATAAAACTAGTTGTACTACCTGCCACTATGCTTACCCGAAACTAAATGGTTTCGGAAAAGCTTTTAAGAATAACGGCTACAGATATCCCGCAGGGCAGGATCCGGAGATGACCAAGGAGGAGCCTGTAAGCCTTGGAGCCGAGGCGTATAAAAAAGTCTGGCCAAATGCAATCTGGCCATCTGACATCGCGGGGACAATTCCTCTAGCCATCCATGCTATTGGGCGTTTTCACTATGACAATGCAGTGAACAACAGTAAGTCAGGTTATTTTGAAATCCCCAGTGTCTTTGACTTCTTTTATGGTGGCACATTAGGTGATAAAATTTCATATTTCGGCGAGGTGGAATTATCAGGTACAACTGATCTGGAGTACCAGTTTGGGGTGAATTATGATTTTAGTCCGGCATTCCATCTTAAACTGGGATCGGTTGGTTTGGAAGATGCCACTCCTGATCATCTTACCCTTACAGCAGAGGATTACAATGTTGGAAGTCTTCAAAATCAATCCGGTACATGGCAGCTTACTGATGGTGCGGGTGGGGGTGTGCAACTATGGGGAGCTGTAAACGGACCTGGCGGGAAAGGCGGGTTTACATATTCTGCAGGGGTTGGAAACGGGCAGAGCGATGAGAACAACTTCGATTTAAACAAGAAAAAAGATTATTATGGCAGGGTAACATACAAAATCGGTGGTCTGGGCGAAACTGGCGGTACAGAAGGACAGGCCAGTGAGCAATCAGCATTTTATCTTGACAATTCCCTGCGTTTTGGCGGGTTCGTTTATTCAGGAACTCCACATTAGGCGGAGATAACGATAAATTCTCTGTGATAGGCGGTGATATCGACTGGTGGTTTCAGCGTCTTAATATGACTGCAGTAGCATTGCAGATGAAATCAAATTATCTGGGCACGGATCGTACTTCATTAGCATATTTTGTTGAAGGAAATTATGTGATTTATCCCTGGTTAATTGGACGTGCACGCTATGAATATACTGACCCGGACACTAATGATAACACCAATCAGGTGGCAAATAATATTTTGCCGGGGATTGTGGTAATGGTGAGGGCAAATGTGAAATTTTCACTGGAATATTTAAAGCCTTTGGATAATTCAAGAAAAGATGATGACAGGTTTACCTTTCAATTTAATTTTGCTTTTTGATTTGGAAGCCATAAGTTGACAACCAAAATTAATTTCAAATGTTGATTGATAAACTCCTGATGGGATATACTCGTTAATAGAGATACCTGCGAGTGAATAAAGGGACAAAAAAAATGAAATTATTAATGTACATCACAATTACCGCTTTGATATCAATCAACACGGCTTATGCCGGTGATATTATCGGAACTGTTAAGGCAACAGGTGCAAAAGATGCAGGGAATGCCGTAATCTTTATTGAAAAAGTTGAAGGTAAAACTTTTTCAGCACCGGCAGAGCATGCCGTGATGAATCAGAAAAACATGACTTTTATTCCACATGTTCTCCCGGTATTGGCAGGAACAACAGTGGATTTTCAAAATAATGATGACGTATTGCACAACGTTTTCTCACCGGATAAATGTGCCGATAATTTTAACCTTGGCACCTGGCCAAAAGGTCAGATACGTTCCTTTACTTTCAAAAATCCCGGGTGCAGAACAGCATTATTGTGTAAAGTACACCCGGAAATGGAAGGTTATGTGGTGGTTTTGGAGAATCCCTATTTTGCAGTGAGCAATAAGGATGGTTCCTATTCCATTAAAAATGTTCCGGCTGGCACCTACACAATAAGTATCTGGCATGAAAAGCTGAAAGGTGCATCAGTAAAGGTAACTGTACCGGCTACAGGTTCAGTAACCCAGGATTTTGATATCAAGAAATAAATGCCTGAGCGATATTCAAAATATTAATCCTGAATGGCTGAGTAAGAATTTTCTCTGCATGATGGCCTGTCCTGTGCATACGGAAGCCGGCCGTTATGTAAATCTGATTGCAGCAGGACGCTATGAGGAAGCATATCGCGTTGCACGGGCACCTAATCCTTTTGCCTCCATCTGCGGACGTATTTGTGCTGCACCCTGCGAGGATGCCTGCCGCCGCGGCAAACTCGATCAACCCATCGCTATCCGTGCATTAAAACGCTTTGTAACAGAACGCTTTGGAGTGGAGAGTTTGATTGATGTAATCAAACTTCAGGAATTGTTTCGCACTCAAATCAAACCGAAAAACAAAAAAGTCGCAATCATCGGTGCAGGACCTTCAGGTCTCAGTTGTGCGCACGATCTGGCCCTTATGGGATACCAGGTGACAGTCTTTGAAAAACAACAGGTTCCGGGCGGAATGTTACGCCTGGGTGTTCCGGAATATCGCCTGCCACGTGAACTGATCCGTATGGAGGTCAATGCCATTCTAAGTCTCGGGATAAATTTAGAATTGGGGAAATCCCTGGGAAACGATTTCTTTTTAAAAGATTTACGAAATGCGGGATACGATGCAATTTTTATAGCGATGGGTGCACATAAAAGCCGCATCCTGAACATTGAAGGAATTAATGCTGATGGCATATTGAATGCCGTAGATTATTTATTGAATGTGAATCTTGGATACAGGGTTGATCTTGGGGAAAAAATTGTAGTAATTGGCGGCGGAAATGTGGCATTTGACGTTGCCCGTTCCGTTGCAAGGCGTGAAAAACCTGAAAGTCTTGCATCTTCAGATATTACCGCTGCCCTTGATGTAGCTCGTTCTGCCGTACGCTTTGGAGCGAAAAAAGTGGATATGGTGGTTTTAGAATCCCGCAATGAAATGTTAGCAGACGAAGAAGAAATTGATCAGGCTCTTGAAGAACGCATCACGATCCATAATTCAGTCGGTCCAAAACGAATTCTGACCCGAAACGGAAAAGTTGAAGGTTTGGAAATCCGGAATGTCGCCTCAATTCTCGATAACGAAGGACGGTTTAATCCCCAATTTGTTTCAGGAAGTGAAAGTGTTATTCATGCCGATTCCATAATAATTTCCATAGGTCAATTGCCTGATCTTGGTTTTATTCAACCTGAAGACGGTATTGCTGTCTCTCCGAGAGGAATGATAGAGATAGATCCGGAAACACTGTCAACAACCGCCAAAGGTATTTTTGCAGGGGGTGATGCAGCATTCGGTCCCCGGATTGCCATTACTGCAATTGCCGACGGACGCCAGGCAGCCCGATCAATCAACACCTATCTTGGTGGCAAAGAGTCCGCACAATCCGATGTTAAAATAACCTGCTTTAATACTGCCACATATCAGCCTCAACCGGGGTATACCCAAATTCCCCGGCAGCCAATTCCTAATCTTCCCCTGGAACGGCGCATAGGCATTGCACAGGTAGAACTGGGATATAATGAAGAACAGGCAAGGAGGGAAGGTTCACGTTGTTTGCGCTGCTGGGAAAACACAATATTTGAAGGTGACCCCGATCTGGGTACGGAATGTATATTATGCGGCGGGTGCGCAGATATCTGTCCGGAAAATTGTATCGAAATCATTCCTAAAAGACTATATAGTTTTGATGCTGATTCAGAAGAGGATATTGCAGAAGAATTTCAGATCGGTAAAGAGGATATCAAGGGGAAAGGGCTGGTGTTAATAAAAAATGAAGAGATCTGCATCCGCTGTGGCTTATGTGCCAAACGATGTCCGGTGGGGACTATAACTATGCAGGGATTTGAGGAGGTCGTGACATATTGAGGATAAAGTCAATTGTATTTTAAAAGTCTAAACAGGAAAGTTACGAAATGGCTAATGACAAAAAAAAGGAAAATCACAACGATTCCGTCAAAGAACACTTAAACAGGAGAAAATTTTTTGTAGCTGCCGGTAATGCGGCTATTGGTATTGCAGCACTTGGCAGTCTTGGGGTGACACTTGACTTCTTATCCCCAAAGGTCTTACTGGAATTGCCAAGGCGATTTGTTATCGGCTTGCTGGCGAACATGCAGCCCAACAGCGTTACCTTTGATGCAGAACATCGCCTGATTGTTTTTCGGGATAAGCAAGGCTATTTCTATGCCTTATCTGCCGTATGCACTCATCTTGGATGTATTGTGGAGTGGAAAGAGATGGGCATCCCGGGGCATCCCGAAGGAGTAATTGCATGTCCATGTCATGGAAGCGTCTTTAATAAGACCGGGGATGTCATCAGAGGTCCTGCCCCCCGCTCTCTGGACCGGTTCAAAATGTACCTGGAAGATGACAAGGTGATTGTCGATATGACAGAAACTGTCAGCGAGGAGGAAATGATCCTGAAAGTTTGAAATATTTCTAATAACTATAACCTGGATAAAAGCTTGATGGAATATGAAACTATTCACAAAAATAATGGACAGCCAGTTCTGGCGTTCAATTTTTCGGACCAGGCTGCCAATTAATACCAACCTTGATCGGTCTCTGATCATCTTTAACAGCCTGGCTTTGCACATTCATCCTGTTAAGGTCCGTGAACGCGCCATCAGGTTTTCATATACATTTTACCTGGGGATGATCACTTTTTCGCTTTTCGTGGTGCTGGTAATAACAGGCGTTCTTTTAATGCTCTATTACCAACCGGCCATTCCCAATGCCTATCATAATATGAAAGACCTGCAATACGTGGTTTCCGACGGGATGTTCCTGCGTAACATGCACCGCTGGGCGGCTCATCTGATGGTAATTACAGTGTTCCTCCACATGTTGCGGGTTTTTTATAAAGGCGCTTACCAGCGGCCGAGGGAGTTCAACTGGGTCATAGGAGTTTTCCTTTTCCTGTTAACACTGCTGCTAAGTTATACCGGCTACCTTTTGCCGTATGATCAACTTTCCTACTGGGCTGTAACTGTGGGAGCCAACATCGTAAAATATGTGCCGGTGGTAGGTAAAAGTATACGCTTCCTGCTTTTGGGAGGAAACGAGATCGGTGAATACACACTAGTGCGTTTCTACGTTCTGCATTGTGTGATTTTACCAGTGATGATGACTTCCCTTATTGGTTTGCATTTCTGGCGTATCAGGAAAGACGGAGGATTGTATTGAAGAATCAGATCAGTGGTCAGGTAATTTTTATGAAAATAAAACAGATCTAAAATGAATGGTTATGGCAGAAAAACCCAAATATCAAGTTGAAGAATCCGCCGACCCGGTACAAACTCCTCAGCGATTGGCCTATTTCCCGAAAAATGTACCGGCCCGGTTTGAAATTGAAAAAAAACCGGAAAAACTGGTGATGAGCTTTCCACATCTGATAATCAGGGAAGTAATCTGTTTTCTTGTTGTTGTGATCATACTTTCCGTTATGGCTTTGCTGTTCAACGCACCACTCGAGGAACTGGCTGAACCACAGCATACACCTAATCCCGCAAAAGCACCCTGGTATTTCCTGGGATTACAGGAATTGCTGCACAGTTTTCCCCCGGTAGTAGCCGGCGTACTTATACCGCTGCTCGTAGTCATTGCACTGGTCATTATACCCTATTTTGATATTAATATGAAAAGAGAAGGTTTGTGGATTCACAATCCCCGGACAACAAATCTCATATTTTCAGGTGTGATCTTAATTATAGTGCTGTTTTGTGCCTGGTACGATGCATATTCGATTGCGGTTCCCAGTCTCATGCTTTACTGTATTGCGATATTGCCATATTGGGTTAAACGTGAAAAAGGCTGGATCCACTGGCTTTCACACCGTTCTTTGGCAGAATGGGTCATGACCTGGTTTGTCCTTGTTGCTGTTGTGTTAACTCTGATCGGCACATTTTTCAGGGGCCCGGGATGGAGCTGGGTATGGCCATGGAAATGAAGCCTCGTTCAAACAATGCATTGATTATAATGAAGTAATTAAAAGATAATCGGGACTGTTATCACCTTAGAAAAAGGAATTCCTTATGACCAAACTTCGAAAAGTCTACTTTATTACGGCAATCGTCTTTTTAGGCGTCTTAGCAATTTCTCCGTTCAAAGATTATTTCAGTGGATGGCGAGCTGTTCAAATGGATTATAACCGGTATATTAAGAAACTACCCCAAAAAATTAAACCTGCACCATTGGCCCTCAGACAGATCTGGGTTCCGAAACTGAACAGGATTGACCGTTGTATCACCTGTCATACCGGATTTGATGACGTGAAACTGGCCAATGCACCGCTTCCCTTCCGCAGCCATTCTCTAATTCCACATGATATTACAGCTTTTGGATGTACTATTTGTCACAACGGTCAGGGGCTGGCAACTAATTATTCCGATGCACATTTGCCTACAGCTTTTTGGGATAAACCGGTATTGCCCACACGCTATCTGGAATCATCATGCGGGCTCTGCCATATTAATGAAAATCTGAAGCTGACTCCTTCCCTTGACCTGGGCAGGCAGGAAATCAGTGACTTAAATTGCACAGGTTGCCACGATTTGTATGGCAGTTACAAAAAATCCTTTATTCCCTCATTGAACGGTATTGGTACTAAAGTTATGAACCGGAAGTGGCTGGCACGCTGGTTGAATAATCCCCGGGAGCTGCAGCCACAGACTAAAATGCCAAACTTTGTACTTTCAGGCAAAGAAGTGGAAATATTAAGTGATTTCTTAATGAGCTTTAAAAGTTTTTCCAACGGTGTGAAGCTGGATTCTCTGCCTGACCTATACATAAAGAATAAAAATAGCGATGAATTCATAGCCCTTGGTAAAACCCGTTTCAGTGAATCACGATGTATAAGCTGCCATGCTGTGGAAGGTAAGGGTGGCCATCTTGCTCCGGATCTGGTCACTATTGCTTCCAAAGCAACCGCTGCCTGGATATTCAACTGTATTAATAAGGTGCATGTCCTGTAACCCGGGTGTGGAAATGCCCCAATATGGCTTCACGGAAAAAGAAACAGCAGAGATTACAGCTTATATGGAATCAGAGTTTGTCGACAGGGATTCACCCCCGGACACGGTTGCTGTCAGCCAGCCTCCGGCTAATTTCTTTGAACTTGGGATAGCGCTGTTCAATCAATATAACTGCGGTGGATGTCATGAGCTTACTTCAGAAAAAGTCTCACTGAGCCGCGGACCGGATTTGACTGCCATCGGCAGTAAAAAGATTTATCAGATTGACTTTGGCACCTCCAATATACCACATACTTTATACGATTATATCGATGCCAAAATAAGATCACCGCGCACATTTGGTGAATCCGCAAGAATGCCTGAATATCGACTTAACAAGGCAGATAATCAGGCAATCACAACGGTCCTGCTTTCCTGGCAAAATG
Organism: uncultured Bacteroidales bacterium; assembly: GCA_963791065.1. Taxonomy (GTDB): domain Bacteria; phylum Bacteroidota; class Bacteroidia; order Bacteroidales; family VadinHA17; genus LD21. Next base: position 8,515 of record CAWBQN010000018.1, on the reverse strand, counting down.
AACCGCTTCCCGGTGAATTTATACGTTCAGTTCCTCAGGCACAAAAGTATGATCCCCAGGGAAAAGTTGGGCAGATCATTCAAAAATACAGTTGTTTAAAATGTCATACCATAAACCAGACAGGTGGAACGGTCGCCCCTGATTTAAGCCTTGTGGGAAGTCAGCTTCAGCAGAAGTGGGTAGAAAGCTACTTCAAAGTCCCCTATTCGCTTCGGCCCGTCATGGAAGAAAGGATGCCCAACCTGTCCATTGCTGAAGATGAGATAGCGACATTAACAGATTACTTCTTCAAAATGCTGATAAGTGACAGCCTCTCCATAACAAACAGTTGGGATAACTCTGCTGAGGCTATCGCCAGAGGGCAGGGATTATTCAGGGAGAAATATGGCTGTCAGAGCTGCCATATTGTCGGAGGCAGCGGTGGGTATGTAGGTCCTCCACTGGACAAAGCCGGCAACCGCCTGCAACCTGGATGGGTTTACCACTGGCTCTTGAACCCACAGAAATATAAACCTGAAACATTGGAGCCCCGGGCTGGTTTGTCCGATGCCGAGGCAAGAGATTTAACAGCTTATATTATGAGTCTGAAAACAGGAAATTAGCTATGAAATATTTACAGATGAGTTTGTTTGTTTGTTTTATCGTTCTCTCACAGACCGGCTGCCACAAATTACATAAATCAGGTTCTGCATCACAAAAAGAAAACGATAGTCTGAGTGCAGCCATTGCAGATTCCCTGATTCGCAACGATCCATGGATAAGATATACATACCCGGAACGGCAGGGCAAACAGTTGTTTGAGCAGTATTGTACAATTTGTCACGGACAGAGTGGCCAGGGAGACGGGTTCAATGCCTACAACCTGAACCCCAAACCACACAGTCTGGCGGATTCGACCTATATGAAAGCGCTTTCATACGAATCCATGACGGAAACTATTTCTTTTGGCGGGAAGGGTGTCAACAAATCTGTTTTAATGCCTGCTTACCAGTTTACCCTCAGCAAAGCACAAATTTCAAACGTGGTGGCATATATTGAAACTTTTACCCAACCCATATCCAATAATCAAACAAAGATTAACTGACGGAGATTTCCGAATCCGTTGGCTGAAGAGGCTGTGTGAAAATAGATTGGTTAATAATTTTGTAAAATTGTTTAAAAATCGTTATTAGGATTATTTGTCTAATATGCTTTAAATATCTATCTTACAATTAGATAAGGCTTAGTTTTTAAGCATATCTTAATAACTGTCAATGCACTATAAAAATCCAAAAGACAGAAACGAACTGCTACTTTACCCAAACATTGAGTTATGGGTAGAACAGAATAGTCCAGTACGGTTAATAGATATTGTAGTTGAGAAGTTCATTATTGAAAATGAAGATGCTTGTTCATGGGGAGGCCATAGTGATCCGGGCTTTGCTAGTTTCTCCCCATCTTGCTCAAATTATTAATGTATTCTTATTTCACTGGATTGCTGGAAGTCGCCGTATGGAAAATGAGACTTACAGAAACATCGAAGTTATATGGCTACTGGGAGAATTAAAACCAGATCATTGGACGATTTGTAAGTTCCGTCGGGAAAATGAAGGACTAATCCGCTCAGTGGCTATTGAGTTCAGAAAGTTTTTAAAGACAACTGGTTATATTGAAGGTAAAACTCTTGTGTTTGACGGCAGCAAAATGAAGGCATATGCTGGACGTGACGTGTATTCAGAGAAAAAATTAAAAAGCCGGATAGAGAACATCGAACAAACTCTTAAAAAGTATCTTGACAATATGGAAGAGATAGATGAGCTTGAAGACCGGTTGGAACAAGAATCAAATGACAAAGATGATTTAAAGAAAAAAATTGAGAAGCTTGAAGAAGAAAAAAACAAATTAGAAGCATCTAAAAAACAATTAAAAGAGTCTGGAAAAAAATATATATCGTCAACTGATCCTGATGCAAACCTTATGAAATGCAGGGATGGGAAGATGCCTTGTTATAATGTACAAACCGGGGTAGATACGAAACATCACATGATTGCATCGGCAGATGTTACTACTGATGAATGTGACATCGGTTTATTAAAACCGACCTGGAAAATTTAACACAACAGTTGGACTTTAGTCCCGAAAATTGAGGCTGACAAGGGTTATGGCAACGCCCCTTAAATCAGAGAGATACAGGAAACATCAGGTACAACTTGTTATATTCCAATGCCAGAACCACCAACAAAAAAACAGGACAGAGAAAATGGAATAGAATTTTTATATAATACAGATAACGACACTTTTACATGCCCAAACAATAAAATTTTACAGATACACTCAAGAGCTTACAAACAGGACGATCAAGCTTATAATGTTTATAAATGCCATGATTGTAAAGGGTGTCCAATAAAGAGTAAGTGTACAAAATCAAAAACAGGGAGGGCAATAAAAGTAAACGTAAATCATAGATGGATAGATAATTACAGGGAATGGATAGGGGAAATGGAAAATATGGAGAAAGTCCAGCATCGAAAAACAGTAGTTGAACATCCCTTTGGAACAATAAAAACAATGATGGGAAAATTTTGCTTCCTATTAAGGAAAAAACACAAAGTGCAGATTGAAATTGACCTATATACAACCGCTTACAATCTAAAAAGGCTCATAAACATAGAAAATATGGAGAACTTACTCCAGAAAGTGGGAAAATACAACTGGAAGATCGCATAAGATCTTCTAACTTTAATTTTAAAACCTGCAAAAAGAGTTGGATAAGACAAGAAGAATATAAAAGTTAATTATCACACAGCCTCTGAAGCCAACGGTAATTGATAAAAGCATCGAAATCAAGAGAAAAAAATCACTTCAGATAGTTGAGCCGGGCTTTGCTGCTTTTCCCGATTTTGCCAACTGACTTAATGAAGACTGATCTTCCCTGATTGCATCGGAAGGTGTTCGTGTAACGGTCAATTACCGTCGGTTTTAACCGACGGTTAGGCAATCACCTAACCAACAGGGACTTTAGTCCCCAAAAAGCTATTGGGCTAAAGCCCCTTAGATAGGAGATTCCGAATCCGTTGGCTGAAGCCAACGGTAATTGATAAAAGCATCGAAATCAAGAGAAAAAAATCACTTCAGGTAGTTGAGCCGGGCTTTGCTGCTTTTCCCGATTTTGCCAACTGACTTAATGAAGACTGATCTTCCCTGATTGCATCGGAAGGTGTTCGTGTAACGGTCAATTACCGTCGGTTTTAACCGACGGTTAGGCAATCACCTAACCAACAGGGACTTTAGTCCCCAAAAGCTATTGGGCTAAAGCCCTTTAGATAGGAGATTCCGAATCCGTTGGCTGAAGCCAACGGTAATTGATAAATGTATCAAAATCAAGAGAAAAAAATCACTTCAGGTAGTTGAGCCGGGCTTTGCTGCTTTTCCCGATCTTGCCAACTGACTTAATGAAGACTGATCTTCCCTGATTGCATCGGAAGGTGTTCGTGTAACGGTCAATTACCGTCGGTTTTAACCGACGGTTAGGCAATCACCTAACCAACAGGGACTTTAGTCCCCGAAAGCTATTGGGCTAAAGCCCCTTAGATAGGAGATTCCGAATCCGTTGGCTGAAGCCAACGGTAATTGATAAATGCATCGAAATCAAGAGAAAAAAATAACTTCAGGTAGTTGAGCCGGGCTTTGCTGCTTTTCCCGATCTTGCCAACTGACGTACAGTGGGTTTATGTGCGGATTTCTTTTTCTTGTCAAAGCCTTTCCTTTCAGCTGTGCCCCATCCTTTTTTGCCCCTTAGTGCTTCAAAGTTCCCTATCACCGCAAAATAAGTATGCATGGGATAAAAGAAAGGTTCTAAAAGAGCAGCCAACAGAAGTTTTAGGACATCTCTTTTTTTCTTATACTTATGAAATGTTATCTCTTCAAAAAATACGGCCCAGACAGACAACGACACTGCAAAGGTGTAAACAAACAGGAACAGGAGAGCGTAAAACGGCCAGTTAACTGAATTTACTACTATGAGATAAATTGTGTAGATAAAACCTGAAAAAGCAATAAGCGGCGATAACCATTCAAAGAAAAACCAGTAAGGGTACCCAAGCAGACCCAGACTGCCATAAGTCTTGTTAAAAAATATTTTACGATGGGTCCTGAGAGATTCCACAAGACCCCGGGTCCAGCGCGTACGTTGCTTGAGCAATGATTTAATGTCTGACGGTACTTCTGTCCAGCATAGAGGATCAGGGATATATGTCACTTCATATTTTACCCCTTCTTCAGCCATTCGCCGCCTCATACGCAAAACAAGTTCCATGTCTTCGCCGACAGTCTTTATGCTGTATCCACCGGCTTTTATAACTGTCTCCCGGTCAAAGATTCCCATAGCGCCGGAAATCAGCATCAATCCATCAAGCTGGCTCCAGGCCATTCTTCCAAGAAGGAAAGCCCGTGTATATTCAAGAACCTGAAGACGAGGCAGTATGTGGCGGGGCATACGGATTTCGCGTATATGACCACGTTCTACTATGCAGGAATTTACAATTCTTATAACACCACCTGCTCCGATAACCTTCCGCTCTTTTTCTTCAAGAAATGGCTTGACAAGCTTAAGTATTGAGTCGGATTCGATAATCGAATCGGCATCGATGGAAACAAAAAGAGTACTCTGGCAGATATTTATTCCAGCATTTAGAGAATCCGCTTTGCCACCATTTTTTTTGTCGATTACTGTCAATCTGTTATAGGAAGGATTCTTTGACTTATATACACCTTTTATTCTTTCACAGGGTATACGGTAATCGAAGTAATAATTGACTTTAGTAAGTTCGTATTCCTCCTGAATCTTTTCAAATGTATCGTCAGTCGAGCCATCATTCACTAAAATAACTTCAAAATTATTATAATAGAGAGAAAGAAGAGTCCGGATGTTATCAATAATGGATTTGCTTTCGTTAAAGGCAGGAGCTATAATTGAAATCTTAGGACTGAATGGTGATAAAACCAGTGAGTGATAATTGACATAACTGTTTTTCCTTAAGTACTTACGCAGAGCGAGGGCGGAGAAGATACCAAGGATCAGATATGATCCGAAGAGGATCAGTGTAAGTATAAAAATTATATTTGCAAAAATAAATCCCATAATATTTTAATAAATTCTGCGATCGAGAACATGCCTGATTATAATATTGTAATTTTTATATTCTGACTTCATCAGCTTGACAAGTTCCTTTACTCCTTCTTCACCGTTATTCTCTATTGCTTTAGTTGCCTCAATCTGCAATTGCACATCGTCCTCCTTGTCAAGCACCAGCTTCAGAAAGCCCATCATTGAGATATCAGGCATTTTTCCCAGTGACCTGACAATTTCCAGGCAAATATTGTATCCCTGATATTTATACATATGCTTCATTGTATCTAATGTTGAACGCATATCAAGATCTCCGGCTACCTGTACTGCAAGCTGTCTCACTTTTGGATCCGGATGCATAAGTGTCTCCCTGACCATGTCTTCAGATTCTTTCTGTTTAAATTCCCTGATCATCCTTAACGCAAACATATTCACCGTCGGATTGGGCGAAGTGAGCCACATCTGAAATGACGGGAGAGGAATATTATGGTGAATTATAAGCTCATGAAGTGTTATCTGCTCCCATAATGAGAAAGGAGTAGTGAGGTGCGACAGAAATTCAAATGGATTATCCTCACTTAGTCTGACCAGGGCAATCTGGGCCTCCATCCTGAGTATTTCATTTGATGAATTAAGCGCCTTATACATTGCATCGTTAGCATCTTTGATATTCATAAAAGCCAATTCGCGGAAACCTTTTATTTTTTTGTGCCAGCGCCGGTCATAAGCTCTCATTATTGAATCCCGGTCGAGATTTAGATATTTATAAAGGTCAAGAACTTTCTTACCTTCACCTCCTTTAAGATGGGCGCTTACATCTATCATCTGGTCTATAAGAACCTGGCGCCGATAGGAATCAGAGGCAATTGAAAGGAATTTATCAGGACTGGCATTGCCATATAAATAGTCAATGATAAGACCTTGATATTTCTCCATCAGATACTGGCGCAGACGTTCAACCTTTTCCATCCTTCTCCGGTTAAGAAGAATGATTGCCAGCAAAATTATCATTACAACAATAGATACAACAATAGCCACAATAAGCGAATTAACAAAAGCAACTGATTTTCCGAAATAGTTAATTCTTTTTAGCCATGGGCTGTTACCTTTAATGAAAAAGATATTCCGTACGCCAGCTGCCGCTCTTTCAGCTCTATCCATGGTATCGGAAAGAAAATCAGATGTCCTTACAGTATCAGGGGTAATTGGTGTCACTGTTACTGTATCGTAGTTTTTGGCAGAATCAGGATTTATCTCCGTCGCTTTACTACGACTCTCATCTGTTTTAATAAGTCCGGTTAATTTGGCGCCCGGTAACCGGGACATTCGTACCTTATAATAACCATCCTCGGTTATTATCTTGACATTCACATTGATATGAGCTTTAACATTATTAAATAATTCTTCAGCGTTTGACTTAATTCTGAATGCCCCCAGCTGAACCGGGTAATTATCATCCGAAGTGGTGATGAATCCTTTAGAAGCAATTATAGAGAAATCAAACGGGCGTGAGGCGTTTATCTTACTCTTATCGTTTGTCAATGATTTAGCTGACGATACATTAGCTGATAAGATCAATAATATTATTAACAGGGTGTACCTCATCAATACATTTTAAGAGCATAAATGAAATTTACCCCACCCTCAAACCTGTTCCGCCAGGCTGCCATAGCATACTCTTCACGTGAATATCCTGTGTTAAGACGCATCATCAGCCTTGAACTTATGGATACATTGTAAGCCAGCCTTATGCTGTTTGCCTTAAGACGCATCAGGCTTGACTGAATATCGAACGGTTCGTCAGGGGCCGTTCCGGTTCCGAGTGTGATCTGAAAATAATCCTTATCATGGAAATATCGCCTGGCATTCAGATAGAATGAAGTAGTCAGACCTTCATCCTTAAAATAAACGAACCCTTTTACTGAGAACCAGAATTTACCAAGGTATTTTTCAACTGATGCCGTGGCTATGTAGGCATTCCTGTCAAAATAATAATAATTGAGTCCTGCAGATACCGCCCAGCCGGCAGGCAATACCTGCCAAAGCTCTATAGCTGCCCGGTGTTCAGGAAAATATGAACCCGGACTATAAGCATATGAGAGATATGCATAATTCTTATCTGTAAGATGAGGATAGGCTTCAATTTCATACTGGAGTTCAGTGGCATGTATCGGTGATATACCGCCGATGCTTACGTTTCCGACATTGATACCTGCAGCGGCCTGTCCCCATTTGAACTTGTGCCCTGCACCTGCTTTAAAGACTTGCCAGTATCTGGAATAAGGTTCAGAAAAAGTATCAAAAAAATAACCTGCCCTCAGATCAGTTGCCACAGGTGAGTTTTCCTTTGACCAGAGAGATATATCCCTCCGGGCAGAAAGTGCATCCTTGTTGTTGGGTTCAGTTAAAAGCAATGTGTCGATAACAGCGGCAGCATTCTTATAGTCTTTTTGCCAGGCAAGTATCCGGCCAAGCAATATCCTTGCATCACCATAAGAAGGGAACATATTAACAAGTTTACGGGCTGCCGCCGCAGCCGAAGCATAATCTCCGTCAAATGCCAGGGTCCTGATCCGCTGAAACTCAGTCTCCGGATCAGTAATATTCTGTGACATAACCGGGATAGCAATAAACAGTCCGGCAATTAATATTACAATAATTAAATGATATCTTATCATTTGTTATTTTCGAGTATGGCCCTCATCTTCCCGATGAGATCTGTTATTTTAAGGGGCTTAACAAAATAGCCGCTTATTCCCAGCTCCCCTGCCTGTCGTTGCATCTGAGGGTCGCTGAAAGCCGACAGGACCAGTACGGGGGTATTCAGTTTAAGCTCAGACCTGATATAATTAATCAGTTCCAGACCGCTGTGAAATGGAAGATGTATATCCATCAGGATCAAATCGTAAGAATTCCTTTGTAAAAGTGTCATAGCTTTAATCCCGTCTTCTGCAGTTTCGGTCGAAAAACCTTCCTTTTCAAGAACGTAGAAAAGAGTCCTTATCGCCAGCTGGTTATCCTCGCAAATTAGTATTTTCATCTTTTCTGAATAATACTGTTGGGAATTCCTAATCATAGAATTCACCCAATCTTCCCCGACAGGTTCGACGTCAAAAGTGGTTATTTTTCACGGGTTTATCAAAAAAAAAGAGAGGTTTTTGACTGTTAATCGGATTTCTATGATCAAAGAGTGCCTGTCTGATGACTAATCGATAGATCAATACACGACTTTTAGGAGCCAAAAGATCAGCATTTTGCAATCAGGTACGAAATAAGATAGGCTGTCTTAAAACAAATTTACAGGAAACGTTTTAAGCGGTTCTTGCTATTAAAGGATGGAGATTAATCTCTGCTTGAAGAGATACGAAGGGAATTCTTCCTTAAACGCAGGAGATCCCTCGCTAACGC
>CAWBQN010000017.1:0-401756 GCA_963791065.1 uncultured Bacteroidales bacterium | reverse complement strand
AAACTCCTGCCATGTCTGTTGTTGCATTAGTCGATACTACAGGACTCTGTAATGCAGAACTGAATCCATAGGGGCCAGTCCATGCATAGGTAGTCATTCCGTCAGGTCCGCCAGTCAGACTCAGTGGAGTGCCCGGGATAATAGGTCCGTTGTTGGATGCTGTTGCTGTTGGTTGTGGATTAACAGAAATTGTCCCTAGTGCTGTTACTACTCCACAGCCACCTGTAAGTGTTACTGTATAGGTAAATAGCCCTGATGTTATTGGGGTACCACTGAGTGTTACAACATTTGCTAACCAGTTACCTATTACTCCTGCAGGTAGGCCTGTTACTGTTGCACCTGTTGCTCCCGTAGTTGCATAGGTGATACCGGTGATCGCATTATTAATACACACCATCTGTGCATCGGTACCAACAGGCGAAGTCATATTCACTATATTATCTGGAGTGACAGTTACTATTGCACTGCCAGATTGTGCTTGGGTACAAGAAGAACCTGTAGCATCAAAGACACTTACCAAAGTATAATTAAAAGTTCCTGATGTCCCGGTAGGTGCAGCGACTGTAACAATGTTGCCAGATGTTGTGGTTATGGTTTGATTACTCCCTCCATTGATTTTATAGGTAAATGTATAAGGAGCTGTTCCACCGGCTCCGGTATAAGTGATATTCGGAGATGCTGCATTTTGACATATCGAAGTAGTGCCGCTTATCGTAGCTGTTATTGCCGGGCAAGACTGAGTTGTAAAACTAATATTCTGTCCATAACTAGTCCCTTTCTGATTAGTGGCATAGGCTCTCATGTAATATAGAGAATCAGGAGAGAGCCCCGTTATGGCAACGGAAAAGCTACCAGTACCATCACCAACCATTCCCATATCCATACTATATCGGTTATTAATTAGCGGATTGGAGTGTGTATCCCAACATACGCCTCTTGAAGTTATTCCATATCCACCGTTACTTGATATATTGCCACCCGCAACAGCCGCATTCTGAGTAACTGATGAAACTGCTGTAGTATTCAGGGTTGGTATCGGTAAATCCCTGAGGCACCGGATAGAATTTCCTAATCCTGCCTGCATTTGTGATAACATAGATGGTGTAAAAGCTATGTTTGTGTGAAGTGCTAAATTATTACTTTCAGCACTGATAGTAGCCGTAATTATGCTGTTGCCACTTGGGATCCACCAGCTGCCATATTCTCCAATTGTACCAAATGTTCCGTCAGTTAAACGACTTCCTGCAGGAAGAGCCGTAAAACCAGTAATATTATTATTCTGAGGGTTATTACCGACTGTGCCTCCAGTTCCATTTGCTAACCAATCTGTTTTTGAAGCCAGAGTCTTGGCTATCGGGATTTCACTAACTTTAAAATCACTACCTGATGAATAAATACTGTCAGCACCAAATGTAAGTTTTTTCCAGTCACTATATTTTGGCATTCGCCAACCAACAGGACATACACTATCAACTGCACTGAGAAATGCATATAACCTTCCAAATTTGGCTACATTAGCTTCATCACCTCCGACAGGCCATTGACCATCCTGTTCACCATAAAAAAAAGTCGTTATCCCAACTAAGCTTCCGCGAAAATATCTTGTTGTTTTAAGATTTTCTGCCATCCATTCCTGAGAGCCAATAGTAACAGTCGTGTAGTAATTTCCATCAAAGTCAGACGGCAAAGTTGGTGGATCAAACCAGAAATTCATCAAGTTATCTCCCGGAGCAAATGTTATGGTTTTAGTTATCGTATTGCCATTGTAAGTTGCAGCTAAAGTATTTGTTCCAGATGCAACTCCAAAAGAATAATTACCTGTGGCGTCTGTAAGACCCGCTAAATCACCACCAATTGTTATCGGCACATTTTGCAATGGAGTACCATCCCAGCCTGATTTAACAACTCCTCTTATTGTACTTTGGGAGAACAAGGTCGCCGAAAATGCAATAATCAGAGCAGTCGTTGTTATTGAATTGAGTATAAATTTTTTCATGACATCTTTCATTTTAAAGGTTTTTGCTTCTTAAATATTTCACTGATTAGTTTTTCACATAAGCTTTAACCTTTGCGATAAAATCCTCAAGCTTCTGCCTTTCAGGTTTCCTTGTCGTACTTATTCCCGGTTTTTGCACATCAGTCTCTGTCCCAAGCCCTGTTCCAATAATCATCTTTTTACCTGTTTTCTTGTCTGTATCAATCTTCATCTTCCCCTGGTAAGCTCCTGTCACAAGGTTCTTTCCGGCAGGATTTGTCCGGACAAATGCCATTACCTCTTCTCCCTCAGTAAAAACCGGCATATCAGAAACTTCGTAAATGATATCCCCCACCTGTCCTCCGGGAATAGTAATGATTGGTGAAGAGCCCAGGTTGCCTTTTAAATATTCCTCAGGTGCAACCGTGACATAGGTGTATATTATCCTGTGGTTTTCATCCCAGTTACAGCTCTTTTTTGAACATTTACCGTAGAATACCGCAGTGGATGCCGTTGTCAGATCCTGAGCTGACATCTCTTTTACCTGTGCGTTACTCTCCGAAATTGAAATAAACAAAAAGCAAATTGACAGGTAAAATGTGAGTCTGATAATCTTTTTTAGGTCTTTCATTTTGCGACTATTTTAAATGGTTATAAGTATCAGTTAGTAAAAGTTAATCTAAGTTGTATGGTGCAGGTTGCAGGTTGAATGCCTCCTTCGGTACGGATATCGCTTAAGCTTCGTCGGTAAATGAAAGCTTCGGAGGCTAAAAGATATAAGTTGCAAGGTTCATGGAGCTGAGTTCTTACCTCCAGTCTCCAATAATCACGAACGGAGCCCAGTAAAAAGGATGGGCAAATTTTTCATTTCCCAGCATAGAAAGCTGAGCATTACGCAAAGCTTCGGTTTTACTCAGTTTCTCTTTTACCAGATTCCTGTAAAACTCTCCCATAAGAGTGGCTGTCGAAACATCAGACACACTCCATAAACTTACCATAACAGTAGGTGTGCCGGCATACATAAACGCCCTCGTCAGACCAACCATCCCTTCTCCCCGTATCAACTTCCCCAGACCGGTCTGACAGGCTGATAATACTACCAGGTCAGCATTCAGGTCAAGATTAAATATTTCTTTTGCCTGAAGAAATCCATCCTCTTCAGAATTAGTTTCTTTTGTAAGTACAAGACTGCTGAAATCGGGTTTTGCTTCATCAATAAATCCATGGGTGGCAAAATGTATGTAATTGAATTTCTTCAAATTACCTTCACGTTTCACATTTTCCTCTGTTGCATTATTCCTAAGGTAGATTTCAGCATTCCCTTTCTTAAAAAATGTTGATATAATTTCAATTTCCTTACCGCTGTATTGGAGTCTTTCATATCTGTTTACCGTTACCGGAGAAGTGTCATTTTCATTCTCATAAATAGGATCACCAAAGGCAACCAGCTTCTTGTAATCTGTATCTGTTTTTGTATTTTTCTTTTGTTCATTGAGAAGACTCATTAATACACTCGCTGATTGTGCATAGCTCACAGGATATTTTCTGACCAGGAAAGGAAGATTCCTATAGGAAGAGTTGGGGCCAATTTCTTTATTGTCAGTTAATAATACTTCAAATGGCAGATAATTTAATATACCATCTGGAATGATTATCAGTTTGCTCTTATTAGTAAAATAAGGTTCAGCAGGTTGTAACAAAACCTGGTACAATGAATATCCCCCTTTGGTAAAAAAGTCATAATTTGACTGATCGGGCTTCAACAATGCAAATCTTATAGATTCTATCTGCTCCTGAAGCGCTTTTCGGCCTGGCAATTTAAACAGCCTGTGACCCGATCGTGTTATTTCCCATAAACACGAGCTGCTATCGCCTACCATATATTCAAGAATTACAGTGTTCCTGTCAGGACAAAGCAATTCTGCTTCATCAAGTGAAACAGTTTGAGTATTACTAAATATATCATGTCTGGTATCTGAACTTCTATCCCCTTTATTTCCTGCTTTGGCTTTTGATTCTGCCAGGAGATCCAATAAAACACGTGACTTGCTTTGCTCGGCGTATCCGAAAGCAAGTTTGTCGTATCCTCTGTTACTTTCTTTTTCATGAAACATTTCCAGCATGTTGATAATATCCTCAAAGGCAAAACGTTCACTGGCCATATAGCTGGCTTGCAATTCGTTGTCTTTAAGAGTATTACGCATATTCTCAATGATTTTTAATGCAGAATCATTTAATTGAACAACCTTATCATAATCTCCCCTGATCTTATAAGTTTCAGCCATGCCGGCAAATATCTTCCATATCAGGTCAGGACTTTTTATTGAACGGGCGATCTTAAAAGCCGATTCATAGTTGGGTCCCGCAGCCTCAGTGTTCCCGAGCATTGTCTGATCATTTGCCAGATTTAAAAGAAAATTTACCTCCTGATCTTTCTCATTAAGCTCGCGACTTAACTGAAGTCCTTTCTCATGATAATCCTCTGCTTTAACATACTCTTTTCTGTCAAAAAAAATGGTGCCCATGTTGTTCATAATTGCAAGGACCATATCCGGATTATCATGCTTCTGGTATATTTTAAGTGAATTGGTAAAGTAATCCAATGCTTTCTCGATCCTCCCTGCTCCCTGCAGCGCGACACCAAAATTATTATACACCCCTGCGAGGCCAACGGAATCATTTTCTTCTTTCATTATTTTTGCAGATTCAGTCAGCTTCTCAACAGCTGCGCTATAATTACCAAGCCGTGAATAAACAAATCCTATATGACTAAGCGCCTCCCCGGTATTAAATCGATTTTCTATTTCTGTATCTAATTGAAGCGCTGTATCCAGCTTTGCCAATGCTTCAGTATATTTTCCTTCTTTTGTCAGTAAATCACCTGATGCCAGATAAGCTGATCCTTTATAAGTGCGTGTGGTGCGCCATCCTGTAAGGTCGCCAATTTCTTTCCGTATTGTTTCGGCTTTGTCAAACCAGAAAATTGCCTGTGTAAAGTCTTCAAAATATTTTAGGTATTCTAAACCAAGACTATTAAGAGTGTTTCCAATTAATTGCCTGTCATCGACCTTTTCTCTTTTCTTCAAAGCCTCCTGGTAATATGACAACGATTTCTGATAATCCTGATCAAAATATACTGCTCCAAAACCGCCTAAAACTTCTGCTTCTCCCCTTTCATCCTGAATCTTCTTATAAATATCCAATGCCTTTTGCAGATTCTCGATTGCCTTCAGAGGCTCTTTGCCCAGCCGAAACTGAGTTCCAAGAGCGTACAGGCTATCCGCAATTGACTTTTCAACTTTTTGCTCTTTCGACCATGATGTTAAATAGTCAACAGCTATCGAAAGGTTTTTTTCTCCAAAAATATTTTCAAAACTTGCCGATACCTTATTTGCTATAACTTTTAAATGATCAGCTTCTGTTGTCTTTCCTATTAATTCCCGACTGATAATAACTTTAATAAGATCATTTACAAATGGCTTAACAAAAAGCCTGTGATCCTTAATCAGAGAATCAGCAAGCAGATCATTGTTTTGAATATATGCATTGCTGAGCTCCTTTGAAAATTCTGACTGGGTGAGCTGTTGTGATTGAGAAGAAGCCGTAACCGGATTAGCTGAGAGAAGAAAGACAAATAGTACCGCATTGGAAATAATTCCATTAGCTTTCTTTGCTGCAACTCTTATAGCCATGACTGTTGTTTTAATCACCTGACAGTCTGACGACCAGGGACGAAATTATATACTCAGAGAATCATTTTTCTTTTTCCTTAGCCAGTATCAATGCCTTTTGAAGTTCATCAATAGCTTTATCTTTTTCTCCTGTTTCCGAATAGAGTGAACCTAAAATTTCGTGAGGCAAGGCGGCATCGGTATTTAATTTTGCAATAGTCTGGAATTCAATGATAGCATCCTGCAGTAATCCCTTTTTTATATAATATGCACCAAGAATGGAATGCAGGCTGCTGCTTTCCGGATCATTTTTGAATTTATTCCTGATTGCATTTTCATTCGCTTCTACTTCTCTGAATTGTTCAGGAGAAAGAACTGAAAATTTATGATTGGATGATTTATCAGTATCAATGAGGTATTCCCCCTCGACATTCCAGAAATAAGGTTCTCCAAATTCCAATCCCTTTTCATTTTCAGGATAATTCAAAGCATTTTCGGTTATCTTTCTGCTCCAGACCAATCCCTTGCTGTTGTATAGATTAACAGCGTAATTATCATATGATTTTTTTGCGATCCACGAAAAAGAAGGGCGATCAGTTTTGATCACTGTGTTGTATGGTGATGTCAGCTCGATAGACTGATCTGTTGCGACCGAGCGCAGTCCGGCCAGTGCACCGGCATCATTTTCGTTCTCCCTCTTTGCTGTAAAGGCAGACAGATCAACCATCATTGCCGACGATATATTCTTTAAATTGCCATTTGTTTCTGTCGCACCAGATTCTTTCCCTGAAATCCTGATGCTACTATTTGGGCCCAGACTAATTAAATTACTGTTTGAAAAGAGTAATTTCATATCAGATTTATCTGATGTTTTGATCTCATCACCCTGGAATAACCGGGTACCCCAGGAAGCCTTTGCAAACTCACTCCTGTCAGCTTTTCTTAGAAAAGCTTCGCCATTTATTTCAGTAATTACTGCAACGCACTGTGATGCTTGTTGCGCCAACAATAATCTCATGCCCGGATACATAAAAACTAAAAAAAATATGACCAGAGCTTTTTTACAGGTAATTATAGCTCGCATAATTCATAATTTTAAGGCATTTCATAATATAACTTAATCGTAAGAATTACTAAGAAAGAGTTGTTTTCTTGATCTAACCAGATTGAAATTATAATTCCTGTTAAATTTCGTATAGAATACCCAATGAATCATTATAATTTTAGAAGAAAGAATTACAATTTTCTTGCAATTTCTTACAATATTTATTACATAACCGGACTCTATCAAAATATTATTGGATTAGTGTCATCAATTTAGTGCTTTTCAACATTACTGATTTTTTTTTGTTCTGCATAGTGTTCCATCAAGCTTTAAATCCTGCGGACTCATAAAAGAGCCTGCAGATTTAAATTTGGTTCGTGTTTTTCTCTTTCGTAACTTTATCACTATGAACGGTTAACATGGCGAGTCTAATCCCGGGATTTGAATACGACATCTTCATCAGTTACCGCCAGAAAGACAATAAAGGTGACAGGTGGGTCAGTGAATTCGTTGAGTCTCTAAAGACTGAACTCGAATCTACTTTTAAGGAAGAGGTTAGTTTATATTTTGACGTCAATCCACATGACGGACTATTAGAGACACACGATGTAGATGCTTCCCTTAAAGAGAAGCTAAAGTGCCTGATATTTATGCCAATCATTTCAAGGACATACTGTGATCCGAATTCATTTGCCTGGGAACATGAACTAATACCATTTGTGGAGAAGGTCAATAAGGATCAATTCGGATTAAGAATAAACCTGCCTAACGGCAATGTGTCAAGCAGGGTGCTTCCTGTTCGCATTCACGATCTCGATACTTCCGATATTAAACTTTGCGAATCTGTGCTTGGAGGGGTTCTCCGCGGAGTTGACTTTGTATATAAATCGCCGGGTGTTAACCGGCCATTACGGGCCAATGAAGATCATCCGCAGGACAATCTGAATAAAACTTACTATCGTGATCAGGTAAATAAAGTTGCCAATGCCATTGATGATATAATTACTTCATTAAAAAACAAGAATCAAAAAGGTGCAGTAAATCCTGTTGAAGATATTAAACCAGAACCCATAAGGCCTAAAAAACAAAAAGCAAAGATTATTGTAGCTTCTTTCATTGCTCTTATATTAATAACGCTTGTGTATGTTTTTGTCCCTGAACTTTCCGGTTCATCTGAACCTGCAGAGAAAACAATTGCTATCCTGCCTTTTGAAAAATGGTTTAGCGATAAGGACTATTCATATTTAGGAGACGCTGTGGCCAGTCAAATCAATTCTCAGTTGAGAGCTGTTAAAGAGCTTTATATTATTTCATTTAACTCCACAAGACGTTATGTAGTTCCAGATATACCATCTGTCAAACAGATAGGTAAGGAATGCGGTGCCAACATTCTTATTCAGGGCTCTGTGGAACTAAATAACAATAATAAGGATATTACAATCAACGTTCAACTGGTTAACACGAAGAATAACAATCCTATCTGGGATGATAAATTCAAAGGTGAATTAGATTCGCTTCAGACGATCAGATCAAAAATCATCATAAAAATTGCTCAGGAATTAAAAGTTGAATTGTCTCCCGAAGAGGTCAAACAAATTGAAACAGGTCTCACTAAAAGCTCTGATGCTTACAAAAATTTTCTTTCGGCAAATTACCAGGATGAGGCTACCTCTTTAGCCATGATGGGTAAAAAATACCAGGATTCCATTAGTTATGAGCTTGCGATAAAAATGTACGATAAAGCAATCATGTATGACTCTTCCTTTGCTCTTGCATATGCGAGAAGAGCAATTTCCCGTTCATGGGCTTACGTTACAGGAAGCCTTACAGACCCGGTGAATATTGAAAAGTGTAAACAAGATATTGATAAAGCACTTAAAATCAATCCGAAATTAGCTGAAGCTCAGAATGCTTACGGATTCTACTATTGTTACTGCAAGATTGATTACAGGAAAGCTGTTGAGTGTTTCAAGCTGGCGTCTGACCTTGATCCTGGTAACTGGCAACCTGTTTATTATCAGGCAGTAGTATATAGAAGGATGGGAGAATGGAATAAGTCACAAACTCTGCTGACCAAAGTATTAAAATATAATCCCCGTGACGCTCTTGTATTGACTAATATTGGTGCATCATATTGTCTTCTAAAAGATTACGATTCTGCATTGATTTTTCAGAATATGGCTATTAAGATTATGCCAAACTGGAATGCTCCGTATGAAAATAAGATTACAGCGCTTATTCTAAAGAATGGTAACACTTTTGAGGCAAGACATGTTATTGATACTGCTGAAAAAAACACAAATAGCAAGTTTCAGAACCTGGAGATCTTACTGGATATATATGACTTGAAATTCGAAGAAGCCCTGCTTAAAACTGAATTGTCCGGGCCTTCAACTTTTATTGATCAGGGTGATAAGCTAATACATTATGCTATGATCCATAATTATTTAGATCATTCGGATCTTTCAATGATATATTATGATTCTGCACTTGTTTTCTTTAAGAAGAAGATAAAGGAGCATCCGGAAAGTGCTTTAAACTATATTCAGATCGGTAGAACTTATGCCGGATTAAAAGATTTCATAAAAGCTATTGCTGCAGGTAAAAAAGCAGTAGAGCTGTCAAATGATGCAATAAGTAAAGATGAGATGCTCAAAGGATTGGCTGAAATTTATATAAAGTGCGGAGATTACACGAATGGATTTAAGCTGATTAATGACTTGTTAAGAAGCCCGTCAAGTCTCTCCGTAAAGTCCTTACTGATTGATCCGGTATGGAAACCCTTACTGAACAGACCGGAGTTTAAGGCATTGCTAAAAAAAGATTCTTTGAATTAAAATATTGAAACAGACAGGCCTGAACAAATATGTTAAACCAAAAATGTAAACTTATGGAATCAAAAGAGAAACTAAATTCCGAATTAAATCAGATGCAATTCCCTCAAGCATGGATCATGGATCAATTTCTTTCTAATTTGATTGAAATAATTGGTCCAAAATCAGAACTTGCCCTCCAGATAACTTTACTGGCAATTGAATATGACAAGAAGTGCGCAAAAGCTAAAATAGAGCTTTATGATGCGATCAAAGAGCTCATTGATCAGCCTGGAAGACCCAAACTATAGATTAAGCCCTGTTTAAAACCATCATTGAAATTCAGAATGTCGTACTTATTGTATATAGAAAGCCTGTCTGTTTAAAATAAAATAATTATGATAAATCGCCGGGTTGTTTTCATAGCTTTTGAGTATTTTGATAACCTGGGAGTTGGATACATGTCTTCTGTTCTGACAGATTCCGGGTTTGAAATTTCTGTAATTGATTTCCGTGATGGAAAAACAGAAATACTTAAAATACTTAAAGAGAAAACCCCAATAATTGTTGGATTTTCCCTGATCTTCCAGTATCATATATATGAGTTTGCGGAATTAATCCGTTATCTGAGGGAGAATGGCATTCAATGTCATTTCACCGGTGGCGGACATTACGCAAGCTTAGCATGCAAAGATCTTTTTGAAATAATTCCAGCTCTCGATTCAATAGTAAGGTTTGATGGAGAATATACTTTTCCTGATCTTGTAAATTGCATTTATACCGGAAAAGACTGGAAAAAAATTTATGGTATTGCTTATAAGGATTCCGGGAAATTAATTTTAAACCCGCTTCGTCCTGTTGAAAAAGATCTGGATAATTTTCCTTACCCGATGCGCTCACCCTTGAAGGAATATGCGCTTGGTAAAAAATTTGCAACCATTATAGCCGGAAGAGGGTGCATTAATAATTGCTCTTTTTGCTCTGTGAAGGAATACTATCATTTGTCTTCAGGTCCCATTAAACGTATAAGGCAACCTGAAAAAGTAGCAGAGGAAATCGCGCTGCTTCACAGGCAAAAGAATTGTACGGTATTTCTTTTTCAGGATGATGACTTTCCGGTCAGAACTCCGAAGGGTGCAGAATGGATTGAAAGATTTTGCGAAGAACTCAGACGAAAAAATCTGACAGACAAGATCATGTGGAAGATGAACTGCCGTCCCGATGAGGTGAATTACGAAAGTTTTAGAATGATGAAAGCGCACGGCCTGTTTTTAGTCTTTCTTGGCATCGAAGACGGAACTGATATTGGTCTGGCTCGAATGAACAAACATACATCAGCCGCAGACATTCTCAATGGGGTCAATATTCTAAGGGATCTGGATATTGGCTTTGATTATGGATTCATGCCTTTTCATCCTGAATCGACTTATAGCTCCGTACTGGAGAATTTCCGCTTCCTGAAAAACATATGCAAGGATGGCTATACTTCTGTTACATTCCTTAAAATGCTGCCGTTCTATTCTACAGCTATCGAAAGAGATCTTAGTAAAGCAGGAAGATTAAAAGGGATCCAGGGATTCCTGAATTATGATTTCCGTGAAGAATCTTTAAATCATTATTACCTGTTTATCTCAGACTGCTTTCTGGAATGGAAGGGAGATAACAACGGGCTAGCGAACAGATCAAAATGGGCAAGAAATTATATTTCAGTCTTTTCAAAATTCTTCGAATTAATACCTGAAATAATCTCAATAAAAAAGGATGTAAGTACCATAATAGATCAAAGCAATACCTTCTTCCTCGACATGATGAAGGAGCTGGCTGTCGTTTTTCAAACTGGAAAGTATAACGATGGTAATTATGACGAATTAACGGACTACAGGAATAATATAAAAATAAAACACGACCAGTATAAGGAAATGATAGATAAAAATCTGGCAAAACTGATCGTATTTGCAGAATTTCAGCAACAATATCACTTAATTTAATTTCTTAAAAACTATCTCCATCTTCAGCATATGTACTAACTGGTAAAAACTGATATTGAATTTATAAACCTGAAACTTTAAAAGCATGCAGAATCAAAGTCGTATGAACCGAAGAAAATTTGCTAAGACAACTGCCATGGCAGCTGTAGCCACCACAGTAATTCCAGGATTAATTACTAAATGTAATTACGCTCCTGCCCCCATGAAACGTGCTTTCGGGAGGCTTGGATTCGAAGTGACCACCATGGGTCTTGGCGGACAAGCATCTCTCCAATGGACCCCGGAAAATGTGGACCCCCCTTGCCGCACTGCGCGATTACCGTGATGGAACAAACCTCACCGGGCTGAACCCACGGAATGAAAAACTTATCCGTCATATCGGTTTCTCAGGTCATTTTGACCCTTCAGTCAACATGTATATGATCCGGCGCGATCATTCCGATCTGCTCGATGCAATGCTGGTAGCCATTAATGCCAACGATAAGCAGATGTTTAACATGCAGTATAATGTGATCCCTCTTGCAGCATCAAAGAATATGGGAATTATTGCCATGAAGGTATTTGCTGATGGCGCAATGTACTCTAAACCTGCTGAATGGTCCGAAACACCCGGGCACGTTGTTCGTACAGTCGGCAGTTATGAAAGTAGTAGATGCTAAAGGGAAGGTAGCTGAATCAGTTTCTGTTCCACTTGATAAAATGTCCTGAGCAATGAACCGCCTGTCTAAGCTGCTGATAATTCTGGCTGCAACTCTGGTATTTTCTGCCTGTGCGAAAACCACCATCACGGGGTGTGGTATTCTTTTCATGGCCGTTGTTTGAGAAGTATTCAACAAGAATAGAGGTTGTCAGAAAGATAGTAAAGGAGCTATAAAGAATTTTCAATTATCTTTGAAAATGTTCCACTATTAATTCCTGTTACCCAATGCTTAATGTACTCAAACACCCTCTGCTTACTCATAAGCTTACCCTTCTGCGGCGTAAGGAAACCGATACTAAAGATTTCCGGGAAACACTTGAAGAGATTGCCGGGCTTATGGCTTACGAAATTACACGTGATCTCCCCGTCAGAAATATTACGGTTGATACTCCTATCGGAAAATGTAATACTCAGGAGCTTGCCATGGATGTTGTTCTTATACCGGTACTCAGAGCAGGATTAGGAATGGTCGATGGTATATCAAACCTGATACCGACTGCAAGAATAGGACATATTGGTATGTATCGTGATCATGTCACACTTAAACCAATGACCTATTATTCGAAGTTCCCTGACAATCTGCCTGATGCTGTGGTTATGGTGCTTGATCCTATGCTCGCAACCGGAGGTAGTGCAACTGATGCAATCAGTGTGCTGAAAAGCAACGGGGCAAAATCCATAAAACTGGTTTGTGTTGTTGGCGCTCCTCAGGGAGTTAAACGAATAATGGATGATCATCCTGATGTTCAGATATATCTTGCAGGGCTTGATGAAAAGCTAAATGAGCATGGTTATATCGTACCGGGTCTTGGAGATGCAGGTGACAGACTGTTCGGAACCAAATGAATGATCTGCTATTTTAGTTTGTCGAGAGCATAACTAATATAAACATCATTCAGCTCACATAATCCGAAAGTCTTAATTTCATCCTGCCCTTCAGTCAGAATATATTTTAAGAACTCAATAATAGCCCGATCTGAGGGCTTTCCTTCAGAGCCGATAAGTAGTTCACGACACAGGTTTTTGGGGTATAATCCAAGCCATAATCCCCTGTGTGCCTTTTCCAGGTTACTGAATGGTATTTCCTTAGTGTCAATTTTGTTATCATAATCGAGATCTGCAGGTATTATCTGAATATCTTTTCTTCGCTCCCCTGTAGTTATATCGAATGCATAGGAGAAATTACTGAAACCAATTGCCAGAGGATTGTCCTGAACACTTTTAATCATCTCCTCATCACTAATGACCATTGTTCCTTTGAGATCGGTGGATTCTTTATTAAGAAAATTTGAGAAAACATCGGATGCGCCCGATTCCTCTACTCTTTTAAAGACTGCTACTCTCTCTTTGCCAATTGTATCAAGCAGCTCACCCCAGGTTACCGGTTTATCGCTTGTGAATACTCTTAATAACTCCTCAGGACTCAATCCCTGATTTAATATTCTCTTAAAATATGGATTCTTCTGATTCATAATGACAGCTACACCGTCTTTGGCTACAGGAAGAGTCCAGATTCCTGCTCCATACTCTTCATCGGTCAAAGGTCTTGAGATCATTGCAAGCTGACTCTTCTTTCCCTGCAGGTCGGCAATTCCCTGCTCTGTTCCTCCGGAAGCAATAACAACTCTGACAGAGGGATGCATCTTCATAAAATCATCACTCCATTTCTTTGCCATAGGATATAGAGCGTAAGCTCCGCTGACAGTGAAAGATCCTGAAAGCTCACTCCCTGATCCTGCGGGTGATTTAATCTGATTTTGAACCGGTTTCCTTTGATTGCATCCCAAAAATACAATAAGACAAATAAGTATTATTGTGGATTTAATGTAGCTCATTTTTTTTTAAAGTTACAAAAATCCGAACATTGAACAACTGACATTTGTTAGGATTTCTGTGTTCAACAATAAATCCTGTCAAAAAATAAATTAAATTTCGTCAGGTAATCTCACATGCTGGCAAATCCTGTAATAGAGGTAAAAAATGTCTGGAAATCCTTTAAAACGGTCCAGGCTGTAAAAGGTATCGATCTTCACATACCCGAGGGTCAGTTTGTGGCACTTCTGGGGCCGAATGGTGCTGGCAAAACCACGCTTGTCGAGATGATTGAAGGGATTCAAAAACCTGATAAAGGCGAAATAACCATTATGGGCAAAAAGTGGAAAGGAAATGAAGATGAACTTCATACAATTATTGGGCTGTCCCTCCAGGAGACAAGATTTATAGATAAGCTTCGTGTTTCGGAAACCCTGCTCCTGTTTGCCAGGTTTTTCAATCTTGGCAAGGAACGTGTTAAGGAGATCATTAATATCGTTGGCCTTGAGGAGAAGCATAAATCATATGTGGTTAATCTTTCTGGCGGACAACGGCAGAGGCTGGCCATAGGTATTGCCCTGATAAACAACCCGGCCATCCTCCTTCTTGATGAACCGACAACCGGTCTTGATCCGAATGCCAGGCGTGAAATCTGGGAAATCCTTAAGACACTTAAAGCCAGGGCTAAAACTTCTATGATCCTTACCACTCATTATATGGAGGAGGCGGAGAACCTGTGCGACTATATAATAATAATGGATAACGGTGTTATATTGAAAGAAGGAACTCTTCAACAATTGCTTGAAGATGATTCCCGTGAAAAAGTTGTCGAATTCACTGCTGAAAGAGCTCTCCTGCGGGAGGATCTGTTTTCATCTGACTTGCCTTTTAATATTCATCAGGGGGAAACACACGAAAAAGGATTTGTCACCCTGACCGATTTTGACACCGAACTCCCTGCTTTTATGGCCTTTATGAGATCGAGGAATATAACCCTTAAACATATGGAGTGCAGGCGTAAAACGCTTGATGATCTGTTTGTTTCACTAACGGGAAGGAAGATAAATGAATAGATGGATCAGATTTAAACAGCTATGGCAGCTAATATCTGCCCTGTTTCGTGAGATAATAAGGGAACCCGAAGTTCTGTTCTGGGGAATACTTTTTCCTATTCTGATGTCATTGGGACTGGGTCTCGCGTTTACGAAAAAAACCACAGTAATTCGTAAAGTTGCCCTAATAAATATATCTGATAGCTCCCGCGAAGTCCACCATAGATCAGCTATTGAGAGCTTCCTTCAAAAGAACTGCGAAAAGGATTCCTCGAAGGAAGCAGGAACCTGGCAGTGGAAATACACAATAAAGGATGAAAAGCTGGGCAACTCGGTTTTCCTTTTTTATAGTTTAGACTGGGACGATGCAGTCAGGTTGCTTAAAAGAGGTACAATAAACGTGCTCCTGACGGGCATAAATGATTCGTTGAAATATGAGTTCGACCCGATGAATCCTGATGCTCAGCTGACCTACCTAAAGCTTAGCAGTGTCATTGGGCAAGGGTCAATACAGCCTGTCGCGAATAATACAGATATTAAACCTCTTACCGTAACCGGCACAAGATACATCGATTTCCTTGTTCCGGGACTGATAACAATGGGGGTTATGATGTCGAGCATGTGGGGAATAAGTTATGGAATTATCGAAAAGAGATCGAAGAAGCTATTAAGAAGACTTGTTGCAACACCGATGAAGAAATCTCATTTTCTGATCGCCCTTATTACTGTAAGGGTCACGATGAATTTTATTGAATCACTTGTTCTATTTCTTTTTGCGCTATTTGCATTCAGATTGTCGATCCAGGGCAGCATTTCAGCGCTTATTTTAGTTTTTCTCGCCGGTAATATTGCTTTTGCCGGTATCGCAGTATTTGTCTCATCACGCACTTCAAATACAGAAGCAGGAAACGGCATGATCAACTTCGTCGTATTTCCAATGATGATCCTTTCGGGGATTTTTTTCAGCTATCAGAACTTTCCCGACTGGAGCCTGCCTGTTATCAGGAACCTGCCGTTGACAATGCTGACCGACGGCGTGAGAAGTATTTTCAATGAAGGTGCAGGCTATCATGAAGTTGCACTGCCGATTTTAATCCTGCTGATTATCGGAATTTCGTTTTTCTCTATAGGGTTAAAGATCTTCAAATGGCATTGAGCCGCAAGACCCGCTAAATCCCCCCCTGCCTGCCGGCAGGCAGGCATTTGGAGGGTTCGGGGGTTACACCAATAATTTTTCAATCTTTATGCAACGAATTGCTTTTCATCCTGTCTTTATCAGGATTGGATTTCAAAATCATAAAAATAAAAAAGTATGAAAAGCCTTAGATCGTTAACAATCGCCATCATTATTCTAGGTATCTCGCATTCAGCCCTGGCTCAACACTGGAGAACAGTCGAAGGACACGGGAAGGTGGTCACCAAAGAAAGAAAGACTGACTCTTTCACCGGAGTAAAAGTAAGCTCAGGGATTGATGTTTATCTCAAACAGGGTAATAATGAGGAAGTTACTGTTGAGGCTGATGAGAATTTACACGAATATATCCTGACAGAAGTCAGAAATGGAATCCTGAATGTTTATAGCGAATATAATATCCGCGATGCTGAAAGGAAGCGGGTTTATGTTACCATGAATGAGGTGAATTCGGTAAAGACAACCAGTGCGGGTGATGTTTACGGAGAGAGTCCGATCAAAAGCGACAAACTCGAATTATCAGCAAGCAGTGCCGGAGATATCAAGTTGGATGTAAATGCAAAAAACATAGATATCGACATCAGCAGTTCAGGAGATATAACACTCAAAGGTGAAACTGACATGTTAAGAGCTGACCTTAGCAGTGCAGGTGATCTGAATGCTTATGAACTCAGATCAAGGGAAGCAGATATATCGGTATCAAGCGCAGGTGATGCTGATGTTTATGTCACTGACAGAATAACTGCGAGAGCTTCAAGTGCCGGTGATATCAATTATAAGGGTGATCCAAAATATGTGGACTCCCATTCATCAAGTGCAGGTGGTATTCATAAAAGATAACTCCAAACCTAAATATATCCATCATTAATCAAAGCCGCCGGGTCAATTCCGACGGCTTTTTTCTTAACTTTGTAAAAAGTTAAATGAAATGAAGGAAAGTATAAGTATCAATCTGAAAAACATAAGCAAATTTATATCATTTGAAGAAGTAGTAGCTCATGCGCAACAATCTGTAAGACATCTGGATACACTAAATGCAGGAACAGGTACAGGAAATGATTTTCTTGGCTGGTTATCACTCCCCGATGACGTACTTCCCCAACTTGAGAAAATAGAAAAAACTGCAAGGCACTTAAGATCTCTTACCGATACGACAGTTGTAATCGGAATCGGAGGGTCATACCTGGGAGCACGGGCAGTAATTGAAGCTCTGTCGCACTCATTTTCCCCCCTTCTTAAGAATAAGCACCATGACGTGATTTTTGCAGGGCAGAATATCAGCGAGGATTATCTGGCAGAACTTCTTGAATTACTTGACGGGAGGAATTATTCAATAGTTGTGATCTCGAAATCCGGAACAACTACGGAACCTGCAATCGCATTCCGGATTCTTAAGGATCATCTGGAAAAAAAGGTCGGAAAACTTGCTGCTGCAGAAAGAATTATCGCCATAACTGATGCAAAAAAAGGGGCTCTCAGGTCACTTGCTAAAACAAACGGATATGAAACATTTATAATACCTGATAATATAGGCGGAAGATATTCTGTACTTACACCGGTGGGACTTCTGCCGGTTGCTATCAGCGGACTGGATATCAGAATGCTGGTAAACGGAGCTAAATCAATGGAAGCGATCACAAGGGAAAATAAACATGCTGAATCCAATCCTTCCCTTCTTTATGCATCGGCAAGAAACCTTCTCCTTCAAAGCGGAAAACCTGTCGAGATAATAGCCGGTTTTACTCCCAAGCTTCATTTCTTCCTGGAATGGTGGAAACAACTTTACGGAGAGAGTGAAGGGAAAGATGGTAAAGGGATTTTTCCGGCCGCCGTTGATTTTACAACTGATCTTCATTCAATGGGTCAATATATACAGGATGGACAAAGGATCCTTTTTGAGACTTTTATCTCAGTTAAAGATTCAGTTAAAACGCTTTCCATTCCTCTGGAAAAAGATGACTCTGATCAGCTGAATTACCTCGCGGGAAAAAGACTTTCTGAAGTAAATCATAATGCGGAATTAGGTACTACCCTTGCTCATAATGACGGTAACGTTCCTATAATCAGTATAAATGTTCCCGTTCTCAGTGAGTATTATATCGGGCAACTGATCTTTTTCTTTGAAATGGCCTGTGCGATAAGCGGATATATTCTCGACGTCAACCCGTTCGATCAGCCGGGTGTTGAGGCATACAAAAAGAATATGTTTGCATTGCTTAATAAACCAGGTTTCGAGGAAGAAGGAAAAAGACTTAAGAAAAGATTATAAAGCCGGGTTTCCCGCAGATCTCGCCTGAATTATTAATAACCTATTGACATGAAAAAACAGAAAATTTACGCTTACCTGATTGCTTCTTTTGTAATCACATTTACTTTTAATAGTTGCAAAAGCTGGACCGAATCCGGTACGGGATCATTAAGGATAGTTACCAATAAAGGAGGGCAAACTCTGGGTTATGATACAACTTCACATATTAAACTACTGACAGTCAACGGGCTGGCATTTAAGGACTTGAATAAAAATGGAAAACTCGACAAATATGAAGACTGGCGCCTGAGCGCTGAAGAACGTGCAAAGGATCTGGCCTCAAAAATGAGTGTTGAACAGATTGCCGGACTTATGTTATACAGCGCACATCAGGCAATTCCATCGGCAAACACCCGTTTTGGTGCAAGTACATATAATGGTAAGCCATTTCAGGAAAGCGGAGCAAAACCATATGACCTGAGCGATCAGCAAATCAAATTCCTTACAAAAGATAATCTCCGTCATGTTCTTGTTACCACAGTGCAAAGTCCTGAAGTGGCTGCATTGTGGAACAACAAATTGCAGGCACTTTGTGAGGGCATTGGCTTAGGCATACCTTCCAATAACAGCTCTGATCCAAGACACCGGTCAAACTCCGATGTTGAATACAATGTTGGTTCGGCAGGTCAAATTTCCATGTGGCCAGGTTCGCTTGGGATGGCTGCCACATTCGATCCTGCTGTAGTAAAACAGTTTGGACAGATCGCTGCAAAAGAGTACCGTGCTTTAGGCATTACAACTGCACTCTCCCCGCAGATTGATCTGGCAACTGAACCGCGCTGGGCCAGAGTAAACGGGACCTTCGGAGAAAACCCACAGCTTACTGCTGATATGGCGCGTGCCTACGTAGATGGATTTCAGACATCTCCCGGAGATAAAGCAATTGCTGACGGATGGGGCTATACGAGTGTCAATACTATGATAAAACACTGGCCTTCAGGTGGACCTGAAGAGGGAGGACGCGATGCACACTTTGCTTTTGGTAAATATGCTGTATACCCTGGTAATAATCTTGCAGATCATCTTATCCCATTCACTGAAGGTGCCCTCAAACTTGAAGGTCCAACTAAAATGGCCTCAGCAGTCATGCCTTATTATACTATTTCATGGGGCATCGACAAACAGAATAATGAAAATGTTGGTAATAGCTATAACAAGTACATTATAAATGATTTATTGCGTGGTAAATATTCATTTGATGGAGTTATCTGTACAGACTGGGGAGTAACCTCCGATGAAAAAGCTGTTGACGGATTCGGAACTACCTGCTGGGGAGTGGAAACACTTACCATAGCACAGAGGCATTATAAGATCATTATGGCCGGCGTGGACCAGTTTGGCGGGAACAATGATGCAGGACCCGTAATTGAAGCTTATCAGATGGGAGTTAAAGAACATGGAGAGGAATTCATGAGAGCCCGCATGGAACAATCTGCAGTCAGACTTCTAAAAAACATTATCAGGGTCGGCCTTTTTGAAAATGCGTACCTGAATGTGGATGATACAAAAAAGATCGTAGGAAATGAAGAATTCATGAAAGCCGGATATGAGGCTCAACTGAGATCTATTGTAATGCTGAAGAATAGAAACAAAACTCTGCCTGTAGAAAAACAAAAAACTGTGTATATTCCTAAGAGAACTACAGCCGCCGGGAGAGATTTCTTTGGCGGACCAACTCCTGAATCAATAAGTTATCCTGTGAATTTAGACGTTGTAAAGAAATATTTCAAGATTACCGATAATCCTGCCGAAGCTGACTTTGCACTGGTGATAATAAGGAGCCCGAATTCCGGAAGCGGCTATGATGTTGCAGATGTAAAGAAAGGCGGAAACGGTTATGTGCCGATAAGTCTCCAATACGGGCCGTACAAAGCTGTTTATGCCCGCGACCCCAGCATAGCTGGCGGAGATCCGCTTGAGAAGTTTACAAACCGAACCTATAAAGGCAAAACAGTTACGACATCCAATGCCACCGATTTAAAAATGGTGCTCGATACCCGGAAAGTAATGAAGGGGAAACCGGTTATTGTATCAATCTCAATGTCAAAACCAATGGTCTTCAGTGAATTTGAAAAAGATGCAGATGCCATACTTGTCACTTTCGATGTTCAGGATCAGGCTATCCTGGATATTCTTACCGGCGGTGCTGAACCTTCCGGTCTGCTGCCAATGCAGATGCCAGCAGACATGAAAACTGTTGAGATGCAAAAAGAGGATGTACCTTATGACATGATATGCCATATCGATTCAGACGGGAATAAGTACGATTTTGGTTTCGGCCTGAACTGGAAAGGTGTTATCAAAGATGCACGGGTAGAAAAATACAAAATAATAATAAAGTAGCTTAACCGCAAAGTACGCTAAGGAAAAGCAAAGTACGCAAAGTTAAATCCATGCCATTTAATTACTTTGCGACCTTTGCGCAAAATCTTTGTGTTCTTTGCGGTTAATTTTTTTAAGATCCCTTTTTTGTGTTATTAATATGTTATACCGATTTTAGTTTATGTTTTTTTACAAACTCATCAATAACCTGTGAAAGATTCGGATCGCCAATCTCCTGCAGATCGTAATAAACCCTGGTATTTGGTTTTTTGATCTTGATGATCCTGTTCAGATCAATTGGCGTCGCAATGATAACACTGTCGCAATCGGTATTATTAATTGTCGTTTCCAGATCTTTTAATTGCTGATCACCATAACCCATTGCAGGGAGAAGAGTGCCAATATTTGGATATAACCTGAAGGTTTCACTCAGTCTGCCAACTGTATACGGGCGCGGATCAATAAGTTCGGCAGCTCCAAATTTCCTGGCAGCTACTATACCTGCACCCAGCTTCATTTCACCATGGGTGAGAGTAGGACCATCTTCGACAACCAGCACTCTTTTGCCTTTGATCAGAGATGAATCGTCGACCTTTATAGGAGATGCCCCATCGACAACAATTGCTTTTGGGTTGACCTTATCAATGCTCTCTCTTACTATCTGTATAGCTTCAGGTCCGGCGCTGTCCATCTTATTTATTACTACAACATCGGCAATCCTCAGAGTGACTTCCCCCGGGTAATATTTTAATTCGTGCCCGGCGCGGTGTGGGTCCGTAACAGTTATCATCAGATCAGGTTTGTAAAATGGAAAATCATTATTGCCTCCGTCCCAAAGTATAACATCACAACCCGCAGGATCATTTTCTGCCGCTCTGAGGATAGCCTCATAGTCAACACCGGCATAAATGACATTTCCTCTGACTACATGCGGTTCATACTCCTCCATCTCCTCAACTGTACATTTATGCTTCTCCAGATCCTTAACAGCAGCAAAACGCTGAACTTTCTGTGCATTCAGATCACCATAAGGCATCGGATGACGGATTGCCACCACTTTTAATCCCTTTTCCATCAGCAGTTCAATAACCTTTCTGGAGGTCTGACTCTTGCCGCAACCAGTACGGATTGCTCCCACTGCAATAACTGGTTTTGTACTTTTTACCATAGTATCTGAAGGTCCGAGTAATACAAAGTTCGCACCGGCAGCATTCACTATTGCACTCACCGACATGACTTTCTGATAAGTGACATCACTATATGAGAATACACAATCATTAACTTTATATTTCTTTATAAGATCAGGGAGGTTCATTTCAGCAAAGATCGGGATACCATCGGGGTATAATTTGCCGGCCAGTTCACTGGGGTACTTTCTGCCGTCAATATCCGGAATCTGAGCTGCCGTAAATGCTACGACATTATAAAACTCATTATCTCTGTAGCAAGTATTGAAGTTATGGAAATCGCGACCTGCTGCACCAATTATGATGACATTTTTTTTAGTCATAAATCCTCCTTAGTTTATTTGAAATTTATTAGCTGGAACTGAATTTTCATTTTAAAATGAATCAACAAATGTATAATTTGCATACCGGAATTCCGAGCATTTTATAGTATTTTTTTAAATGCTGATTTTATGCTTTAATCTCCTGAATAATAATCTGTTAATGCTATTATTGGAGTGCGCTGAAAACATGTTAAAGAAAATGTTTTCAATTAGAGAAGGTATATGGCAAATTCTTTGTACTATTATGCTATGTTATGAATGTGCTGGCTCATATATATCTTTCAGGTGATTCTGATAAAATTATCATTGGCAATTACATAGGTGATTATGTTAAAGGACGCGATTACCTAAAGTATCCAGATCTCATCAGAAAAGGGATTATATTGCACAGGCACATTGATGGTTTCACCGATAGTCATCCCGTTGTTCATCGCAGTAAGATATTTTTTACCAGAAAATATCATAAATATTCCGGTGTTATAACCGATATAATTTACGACCATTTTCTAACAAAGGAGTGGGATTTTTTTTCCCGGAGACCACTGGAAAGCGTTACCTATAATTTTTACAGGGCATTGGTGAACAACTACGAAATTATGCCTGAAAATGTGAGGGAAATGATGCCATTCTTTATTATAAACAACTGGATAGAATCGTACCAGACCCTCGGTGGAATACGGCATGTGCTGAACACTCTGAGTAAACGGTCGACACTGCCCAATGAAACCAGATTTGCAATGCATGCTCTTAAAAAAAACTATTATTCCCTTCAGGATGATTTCATGGAATTTTTCCCGCAGCTTATTGATTATGTGGAAAAAGATTTCGGGATCGAAATTTCACACAGGATAACAATACCATTCTGATCATATCAGATACTCGGTACGGCTGGCATCTAACCTGAGAAAAATAAACAAAAGGATAGTAAAGCCCCATAATGAGCTGCCGCCATAACTTAAAAAGGGTAATGGGATACCAATAACCGGTACCAGGCCAATAGCCATGCCTATATTCAGAAAGATGTGTGTAAAAAGTATTGAGACAACACAATAGCCAAATATCCTCGAGAAGTCAGAACGCTGTCGTTCAGCCAGAGTAATTAGCCTTAAAAGCAGAAATAAATAAAGTCCGATCACAACAGCTGATCCTATAAATCCCCATTCCTCACCTACAGTACAGAAGATAAAATCTGAGCTCTGTTTCGGCACAAATTTGAACTTGGTCTGGGTCCCCTGTAAAAAACCTTTACCTGAAAATCCTCCCGAACCAATTGATATTATTGACTGGTTGACATTATAACCAGTTCCATGCAGATCGGTTTTAAATCCGAGCAGAATGTCAACTCTCTCTTTCTGATGAGGTTTCAGGAGATTATTGAAAGCATAATTAACTGAATTTACATACATGATACTTCCAATCAGGAACAGATAAATTATCAGAACAGATACGGCTCGCCTGTTAAAGAAATAAAATGCATAAACCACACCGGAAAGAATAAGTGAGATAAATAATACCATCTCATTACTGACAGATCTAATCACATAATTCTTAAGCAAATACATTATCCCTGTAACTACCAGCAAGATACCTGTCCCTAAAAAAATCAATTTCCATTTGCGTGTTGCAAACCAAACAAGGATAAAAGCAACTATTGTTAAAGCAATTGTCAGAGTAACATTGTTTGTCAGAAGGGTAAGAAAAAACAGAGCCAGCATCAATAAGCCTGATACAAAAATGTAAGGGCTCATTCCTTCCCTGAACAGTACTATGAATAATGAAAAATATACAATTGCCGATCCCATATCAGGCTGAAGCAGAGTCAGGATTACAGGTAAAACAATAATTGCTACTGCCGGAATTATTACCCCAAGACGTGTAAGCTCCTGTCTACGGTTGTTCAAATAGCTTGCCAGTGCGAGGGCAGTTCCGAACTTAGCCATTTCTGACGGCTGAAGGCTTATTGCTCCAAATTCAAACCATGATCTCGCACCATTAATTTCCTTTCCAAAGACTATCACAAGCAGCAGAAGTAACATGCATGCCCCATAAATGAACCAGGAGAAAAAGAAATAAAACCGGTTATCAATTATTACAACAAATACCGCAAGAACGAGAGATGCCATGATCCAGAGGAACTGTTTTCCATAACGCTGAGAAAAGTCAAGCAGTCCCGCGTGCTCTTCATTAAAAACTGCTGCATAAATATTGATCCAACCCATAAGGATCAGAAGCAAAAACAGGACTATTGCAGTCTTGTCTATACCGTTCCATATATTTACGCTCCTATTCACCGCCTGTACCCTGACCTTCAAGATTCAATTCAAGAATCCTTTTTTCCAGAGCTTTATTAGTTATCTGTCCTTTTAAATATTTTTCGATCATAAGACTTGCAATAGGCGCGGCATATGTTGCACCGAAACCTGCATTTTCAACGTAGACGGCAATTGCAATCTTTGGATTATCCTTTGGTGCAAATGCAATAAAAACAGCATGGTTTTTACCATGAGGGTTTTGCGCAGTGCCTGTCTTCCCGCACATAATTATATCTTTTAATTTTACTGACGCTGCTGTACCGCTGTTAACCGCTTGTTCCATTCCAAGAACAATTTTTCCGAAGTTTGCAGTATCAATATCTATTTTATGTTTTGTTGTGAATTTTTTGTCGATAATATGGTCGGGACCAATAGATTTGATAATATGTGGTGTGAAGTAAAACCCGCGATTAGCAATTGCAGCTGTGTAATTTGCCATCTGAAGCGGAGTTGTGCCAACTTCACCTTGTCCGATTGCCATTGAAATAACAGTCAGGGCCTTCCATCTGTTCTTACCGTAATATTTGTCAAAATATTCCTTTGATGGAATATTTCCAGAAAGTTCATTAACAAAATCGGTTCCGAGTTTATTCCCAAATCCAAACTCATTCACATAGCTTTTCCACTTGTCATAAGCATCCGCGACAGTATTATAAGCAGGATTTTCGAGTATTCTTCTGTAAGCCTGGCAGAAATATGCGTTGCATGAATTCCCTATTGCACCGACTATACTAAGAGGTGACGGGTGAACATGACAGGCTACGAACAGGTATCCCTGGTGGCACTCAAAAAGTGTTTCAGGGGTGATTACTCCTTCCTGAAGCCCTATCAATCCGTTAATAGGCTTGAAAGTTGATCCTGGAGGATATGATGCCATTAAAGCCCTGTTAAATAAAGGTTCCTGAACCGAATCTCCCTGGAGCTTTGAGAAGTTCTCCGACCTTACTCGCCCGACAAGGAGTGCAGGATCATAATCCGGCGAGGAAATAAGTGAGAGTACTTCTCCCGTTGAGGGTTCGATTGCAACAACGCTTCCCCTTTTGTTTTTCATGAGAAGTTCCCCATACTCCTGGAGATCAAGATCAATGCCGGAAACAATATCTGTACCCTGTACGGCCAGAGTATCAAGCTTTCCTTCAGCGTAAGAGCCTTTTATCCTGCTGAAGACGTCGACCAGGAAGATTTTAACGCCGCGTCTGCCGCGCAATTCCTTCTCATATGACTCTTCTATTCCGCTTTTCCCAATATAATCTCCCGGTTTGTAGTATGGATTTTTTCTGATAAGGGCCTCATCAACTTCACTGACATAACCAAGAATATGTGCTGCCACAGGCTTTGAATACTTCCTGAGTGTCCTGGGCTGAACATAGAAACCCGGATACAAGAACATCTTTTCCTGAAATCTCGCATATGTTTCATTAGAGACCTGTTTCAAAAATACTGAAGGCGCACGTCTGGAATAGTTTATTGCCAGCTTCAGCTGTTTTCTGTAAAGGTCGGGTGTTATGCCCAGAAGGTCGCAAAATCCGGCAGTGTCAATCTTTGTTACCTGGGCAGGGACCACCATCAGATCGTATGCAGCCTGATTATAAACAATCAGTTTCCCGTTTCTGTCATATATCAGGCCCCGCGCAGGATATTGGGTAACATATCTCAGAACATTATTGTCGGCAGATAGCCGGTATGAGTTTTTTACAACCTGTATAATAAACAACCTCAATAACAGACCAAGTGTGGCAAGCACAATCAGTGCCATTATAACATATTTCCTGTTAATAAAAACGTCTTTCATAATCAAATATCAATTACCTTCCCTTCCTGTAATATTCAATAAGGAGAATAAATGCGATGGAAAACATCGAACTTAAGATCACTCTCAACATTGTTCTGAAGAAATCCGCCAGACGAAAGATTTCAAGATAAAAAAGGGCAGTATGATGAACAAGTATCATTAGCAATGTATAAGTGAAAAACCAGCGGAATCCATAAATCATCATCGAAGGATCTAATCCAAGATCATATCCATCTTTTGGAGAGATAATTCTCAGAACATATGGACGGACGAATCCGGCCAGGACTGTCGCTGATGTGTGCATCCCGGGCGCTCCGGTAAAAAAGTCAATGATCAATCCGGTTGCAAATGATAAGAACAGCAGCAGCCATGCTGGTATTTCAATTGGCAGGAGAAGAATGAACATTAAATACACATACGGATTAATGTAGCCGCTGAACTGAATATTGTCAAGAAGTAATACCTGAAGCAGTATAAGCAGTACAAAAATAAGTCCAAATCTCAAAACTGAATTGATCATTTGAATAGTTTTTCAAGATCAAGTTGTTCCTTTTTCTTCAAATTTCCAATAATATCCACAAAATGCAATTTCTTAAAATCAGTCGTAAGCAAAATTGTGATTTTATAGAAGTCACCGCCAAATTTTTCATAATCACTGACAGTTCCAACCATTTCACCTTCCGGAAAGATTGCCGAAAACCCCGTTGTCTCAATTGTATCCCCGACATTTACCAGAACATGTTGTGGTATTTCACTCAGTGTTGCATATCTGTAATCCCTGCCATCCCAGTTGAGGGATCCATAATAACCATTCGATTTGATCCTGGCGCTTAATTTAAAGTCGATGTTTAAGACTGACATTGCCACAGAGTAGTTGCTTGAACAGCCTACAATTACCCCTGCAACGCTATTGGCACTGACCACGGCCATATCAACTTTGATGCCCTGGTTTTCTCCTTTATTTATCGTAAAAAAATTTCTCTGCCTGTTTATTGAATTTTCTACGACCTCGGCCGATGAATGCAGATACTGCTGTTTAAATACTGAGTCAGCTGCCTGTGAAAAAGCCGGACCCTCACTCCTGCCGAGCTTTGCAATATTATTCCTGAGTGCAACATTCTCTGCTGCAAGTGTTTCATTTATCTCGTGAAGCCTCAGATACGATCGTGAAGTATTTATCTTTCTTTCTATGCCCCTGGTCAATCCCATTACTGTATTGACCATCCGTGAATTGTGGTAATTGTTCCTGGTCGAAATCAAATAAAAAGCTATTCCTTCAAGAATAAGAAAGATGATCAGATTACTGTGTCTGGTCAGAAAATTAAGCAGGTTCCTCATTCACAATGCTAAGATTATCTCATCAGGAACGGAAATCTATCTACATTTTTAAGTGCAACTCCCGTACCTCTCGCAACCGCATGTAAAGGATCTTCAACAACATTAAACGGGATATTGATCTTATCCGTTAATCTCCTGTCGAGACCCCTTAGTAAAGCTCCTCCGCCTGCCAGATAGATACCTTTGTTTACTATATCAGCGTATAGTTCAGGAGGTGTCTGTTCAAGAACGTTTAAAAGCGCTGCCTCGACTTTTGATAAAGATTTATCGAGGCAATAAGCTATCTCCTGATACGAAATTGGTATTTCAATTGGCAGTGCAGTCATAATGTTTGGCCCTCTGACTACAAAATCGGCAGGAGGATTATCTATGTCAGGAAGTGCTGCTCCTACTCCTATCTTTATGTCCTCAGCAGTCCTCTCACCTATTTTTATATTATGCTGATGACGCATATATGCCTGGATATCAGCTGTAAAGCCATCTCCGGCTATCCTGATCGATTTATTGCATACAATACCTCCCAGAGCGATTACTGCTATTTCAGTTGTTCCTCCTCCAATATCAACAACCATGCAACCTTCCGGTGCTTCAACATCAAGCCCGATCCCAATTGCTGCAGCCATTGGTTCATAGATCATATAAACATCACGACCGCCGGCATGCTCCGATGAGTCGCGAACAGCTCGTATTTCCACTTCAGTACTGCCTGAAGGTATGCACACAACCATTTTAAGGGAGGGCGAAAACAAACGTGGCCCCTTATCTATCATCTTGATCATTCCCCTTATCATCAGCTCAGCTGCATTGAAATCGGCAATTACCCCATCGCGTAAAGGCCTGATAGTCTTTATGCTTTCATGGGTCTTACCATGCATCTGCCTTGCCTTCTCACCTATGGCTATCAGTTTACCGGTGTTTTTATCAATTGCCACAATGGAAGGTTCGTCAACAACAATTTTATCATTGTGAATAATGATTGTGTTAGCAGTACCGAGATCGATCGCAATTTCCTGTGTTAAAAATGAAAATAGTCCCATTATATGAGCTAATTAATTTAGTATTTATATTTAATGTTTAAAATGCCTCACTCCTGTGAAAACCATTGCTATTCCATTCGCTGAACAATAATCAATTGATTCCTGATCCCTGACAGATCCCCCGGGCTGTACTATTGCAGTAATACCGGCTTTGTGAGCTATTTCAACACTGTCAGCAAACGGGAAATAAGCATCCGACGCCAAAACCGATCCTTTCAGATCGAACCCGAATGTCTTTGCTTTTTCAATTGCCTGTTTTAATGCATCGACCCTGGAGGTTTGTCCTATGCCACTGGCACACAACTGATTGTTCTTTGCAATTACAATAGCATTCGATTTACTGTGCTTGACAATGATATTGGCAAAAACCAGATCCTCAAATTCTGCCGGTAATGGAGCCCTTGTTGTGACCGTCTTCATCTGTGCGGCATTTTCTGTACTGTTATCTCTCTGCTGCCACAAGACGCCATTGAGGAGTGACCTGAAACTGTAATTAGTCCTATCGGAATCATTCCTGATAAGAATAATCCGGTTCTTTTTTTGCTTGAGGATTGCAAGTGCGGGCTCAGTAATTTCCGGAGCAATAATAATTTCAAAAAATATCTTATCGATAGCAGATGCCGTAATCTCATCAACCTGAGTATTAGTAACTATAACGCCTCCATAAGCTGAAACCGGGTCGCAGGCCAGGGCATCCTTCCATGCATCGGTTTGGTTTTCCCGTGAAGCAACACCACAGGCGTTATTATGCTTTATAATTATATACGTGGGTTTAATGAACTCATCAATAAGGCCCAAAGCCGCATCAAGGTCGAGCAGATTATTATAAGAAATTTCTTTCCCGTGAAGTTTCTCAAATATCAGGCTTGTGTCGCCATAAAATATTCCTTTCTGATGTGGATTTTCCCCATAACGTAAAGGGTATGACTTATTTATACTCTCCCTGAAAGCAGGGATCGAAGCCTGTCTGTTAAAATAATTAAAGATTGCTGTATCGTAATGTGAGGAGGTTTGAAACGCTTTAGCTGCAAACAGCCTTCTGTCAGCTTTTGATGTATGTCCTTGTTTTTCTTTTAATAATTTAAGAAGATCGGGGTACTGTTCCCGTCCCGAAACAACAAGAACATCGTTGAAGTTTTTTGCCGCGGCCCTGATAAGAGATATACCGCCGATATCTATCTTTTCAATGATCTGCTCTTCTGCATCCGATGAAGCCAGTGTCTCCTCAAACGGATAAAGGTCAACAATAACGAGATCAATCTCAGGTATCCCGTATTTCGAAAGCTGTTCAATGTCGCCGGGAACCTCTCTTCTGGCCAGAATACCTCCAAAAACAGAGGGATGAAGGGTTTTAACTCTTCCTCCAAGAATAGAAGGATAAGTTGTCAGGTCTTCAACCTTTTCTGCAGGGATTTTAAGATCATGAATAAAATCAAAAGTACCTCCTGTTGAATAAATCTTTACATCCAATTTATAAAGAATGTCAACTATTTCGGCTAATCCATCCTTATAAAAAACTGAAATCAGGGCACTTTGAATTCGTTTGTCACTCATTATATGATAATTACGACCGTCATTGGAGGCCTATCTACCGGCGTCTAAAAATATGTATTTTTTTATTAACCTCATACATATAAGATATGATTATTAACCTTAGATGATTTTAGTATCTTTGTCCTCAATAAATTTTAACTAAAAAGCCAAATGTTTTTCAGACTTCTAAGAGAGGGTTTTATTTTTGCTTTTAAATCAGTTATTGTTAATAAGTTAAGAACTTTCCTTTCACTCTTCGGCATTACGATAGGGATCTTTTCTATCATATCCGTATTTACAGCTCTGGACTGGATGGAAAAATCGATCCATGACTCCATTTCATCGCTGGGTGATAATGTAATATACATTAATAAATGGCCCTGGGGCCTCAATCCTAATCTTCAATGGTGGGATATTATCAAATGGCCTGCAGTTTCAGATGACGATTACCAGGCTATCCTGAATAAATCGACAAAAACAGCTGCAGCCTGCTTTACGGTTGCACAGCCTGAGCAAATAAAATACAGGAAGAATCTGGCGAGTGACGCAAATGTCTGGGCTGTTACTTCCGATTTTGAAAATATCAGGTCATTCGAAATCGAAAAGGGCCGTTATTTTTCACCTGAGGAAACAGTGGCGGGGAAAAACGTTGCAATTATTGGAGCAGTTATTGCTGAAAGATTGTTTGATAAGGCTGATCCCGTCGGAAAACAAATAGATATTGCAGGAAAAAAAACGAATGTTATCGGAGTATTTAAAAAGGAAGGAAAAGGTGGAATAGGTGATAATGGTATGGATGATCAGACATTGGTTCCCCTTAATTTTGGCAGGACTTTTATAAATATGAAAAATAATTTTCTCAATGCAACTATTATGGTAAAAGCCAGGCAGGGGGTCCCTATACTGGAACTAAGTGATGAAGCTACAATGATATTAAGAGCTTCAAGAAGACTCCAGCCAAATCAAATTGAGAATTTTTCAATTAACAGGGCAAGCGTGATTTCTCAGAGTTTCAGCAGTGTTTTTGCGGGCATCAATATCGGAGGCTGGGTAATCGGTGGATTCGCAATACTTGTAGGCGGTTTCGGAATAGCTAATATAATGTTCGTTTCTGTACGTGAGAGAACAAATATTATTGGTATACAGAAAGCTCTCGGAGCAAAGAAGTTCTTCATTCTCCAGCAGTTCCTTGTAGAATCCGTTCTTCTTTCAGTAATTGGCGGATTACTGGGAGTCTTAATGATCTTTATAGGCACTCTGATTGTCAATTACCTGTATGAACTGAATATGTATCTTACTCTTGCCAACATGCTTCTTGCTGTTTTCATTTCAGGTCTGATCGGTGTTGTGGCAGGTTATGCACCAGCTAATACTGCAGCTAAAATGAACCCGGTTGAAGCAATCGGCTTTTCATTCTGATTTCACAACTTTACGGGTCAGAACTGTAATAATCACAATTTAATAACAGGCAATTTACTGATGTTCTTATTTAGACATTGATTCAGGTTTTCTTATCTTTGACGTTTCAATAAATCTTGATAAAAACGTTAGAATGTTTTTCAGACTTTTCAAAGAAGGCTTTCTGTTTGCTGTTAACTCTGTTATTGTTAATAAGTTAAGGACCTTCCTGTCACTCTTCGGGATTACAATCGGTATATTTTCAATTATATCGGTATTCACAGCGCTGGACTGGATGGAAAAATCTATCCGCGACAGCGTGTCAACTCTTGGCGATAATGTAATATATGTTCAGAAATTTCCATGGTCATTTGATCCTAATCTGGCCTGGTGGGATATCATTAAATGGCCATCTATCTCAGACCGTGATTATCAGGCAATTTTAAAAAAGTCAACCAAGTCAGTCACCTCTTGTTTCCTGGTAGCTCAGCCTGAGAAGATAAAATACAGAAACAGTATAGCGAACGATGTGACAGTCGCAGCATTGACCCAGGAATTTCAGAATATAAGGTCGTTTGAAATTGACAGAGGCAGGTATTTTTCTCCCTCCGAAACCTCTTCTGGAAAGAACGTAGCTCTGCTTGGGTATGAAATAGCAACTAAATTATTTGATAAAACTGATCCGGTTGGAAAAGAGATAGTAATTGCCGGATTCAAAACTCTGGTAATAGGCGTATTAAAAAAGGAAGGTAAAGGCGGAATAAGCGATAATGGGATGGATGAATTAACACTTGTCCCGCTGAACTTTGGCAGAACGTTTATCAATATGAAGAACCAGTTCATTGATGCACAATTAATGATAAAGGCAAAACCGGGTGTTGCCATCGAGGAATTAAGTGATGAAACAACGATGATATTAAGAGCTGCCCGCAGTCTCAGGCCCGAAGAATTATCAAATTTCTCGGTCAATCAGGCAAGTATGCTTTCGCAGGGACTGGATTCTATTTTTGTTGCCATAAACATAGGAGGTTGGATCATCGGAGGATTTTCAATCCTCGTGGGAGGTTTTGGAATAGCAAATATCATGTTTGTCTCGGTAAAGGAGAGAACAAATATTATTGGTATACAGAAAGCTCTCGGAGCAAAGAAATTTTTCATACTTCAGCAATTTCTGGTCGAATCCATGTTACTGTCAATAATAGGTGGATTGCTTGGAGTATTCATGATATTTCTTGGCACTGTGGTTGTCAATTATCTATGGGATCTGAACATGTATCTTACAGTCAGCAATACA
Organism: uncultured Bacteroidales bacterium; assembly: GCA_963791065.1. Taxonomy (GTDB): domain Bacteria; phylum Bacteroidota; class Bacteroidia; order Bacteroidales; family VadinHA17; genus LD21. The sequence continues at coordinate 368,664 of CAWBQN010000017.1, read as the reverse complement.
GTACTTGCAGTTTTCATCTCCGGAATAATAGGTATCGTTGCTGGTTATGCACCGGCCAATGCTGCAGCCAAAATGAACCCGGTTGAAGCAATTGGCTTCTCATTCTGATTTTATCATGTTCTCCTCTATCCAGACAGTCAGCGCAACAAACTGATCGACGGTCAGTTGTTCTGGTCTTAATCCGAATTCGTGATAGTCGTCGCGATTCAGATCAAATGCCGCTCTTACCGAGTTCCTTAATGTTTTCCTCCGCTGGTTAAAACAAGCTTTAACTACTCTGAAAAATAGCCTCTCATCACAGTCTAGTTCTTTAACTCCGTTACTTATTAATCTGATAACTCCCGATTTTACCTTCGGAGGTGGCGAAAAAACATGTTCCGGAACAGTAAAGAGATATTCTGTTTTATAAAATGCCTGAAGGAGCACACTAAGGATGCCATAAATTTTAGAACCGGGACCTGCGCAAATCCTCTCTGCCACCTCTTTCTGTAACATCCCTGCTATTTCAATTATCTTTTCACGATGCTTAAGAACCTTAAAAAATATCTGTGTTGAAATATTATATGGGAAATTCCCGATAATGGCCATTTTTTCATCGAAGAATTTATCTATATCCATCGAAAGAAAATCACCTGAGATGACATTATTCAGTTCGGGAAAGTGTGTTTTAATATAATGGACCGATTCGTTGTCTATTTCAATAACACGAAAATCTTTAAATCCCCGTTCAAGCAGGTAACCTGTAAGTATTCCCATACCGGGGCCAATCTCAAGTACGGTGCTGTATCCGTTACCCGTGAGAGAGCCGGCGATCTTTCGGGCAATGCCGGTGTCTTTCAGAAAATGCTGACCCAGATTCTTTTTCGGAAATACTCTGCCTCTATTTTCCATATTTAATTAAACCCTCCGAATTTAGCCCTGAGCCCTGTGCCCTGTGCACTGTGCACTGAGCCCTGTGCACTGTGCCCTGTGCCCTGTGCCCTGTGCATTTATACCTGAAGCAGGTCCCTCCCGAACTTTCTGAGTATGGGCAATTTAAGCGATTCAAGGAATACGATGAAGCGCTTAAGGACATTATAATATAGTGTTACAAATAAGCCAAGGATCATTATCCAGACGACAAGCATATTAAATATCAGGGTCTCTATTTTCAGGTTTCCTATTTGTTTATAGGGCGCAAAAAATTGAGCCCTTCCGCATTTTGATCCCGGTGCCATAAAGATCGGGTCAGCTTTTTGAATTAATTCGTCACCTGCATCATATATTTTATTTATAGCCAACCTGTTAAGTACAAAGTTTGCCAGGTTTTCATTGTAATTCTGCGACCTCAGATTCATAAACTGATCCTCTCCCATTCTGGCCGATATCTGTTTGTACAGCGAGTCGCGTTTGTAGGTAACCAGGTTGCTCCTTGCCCTGAATAAGATCTTGAGGCTATCAAGATACGCCTTAGCCTCAGTTCCAACCGGTTTATCAAAGGTCTGATAGTTAAGGCCCCCGACCCAGCTTCCCGGCAAAATTCCACTGAAGGCTGAGAGCTTATTAATATGATAATTCAGCTTCCTCAGATTTGCTTCGGTTTCCACTCTCTTGTCAGGATTTTTACCGTCAGTTATACAATTATCGATAGTAACTTTTAATGATGGGACGAGAAACGCGGCATACCAGTCATTCTGGCTGATTTTCATGTCATATTTAAAGAAAGGTTTCTCAAATCTGTTGGTTTTGAATTGTTCCACACATAATGCTTCATACGACCACCGTGTCACCATTAAGTCTCCTACCAGGGGTACATAGATCTTATTGCTTATCGATTTGTGGAGGTCATCGAATTTTATCATGGCTCCGCCCAGCAGAAGCTGTGGAACAAGTATAAGGGGAATGAGTATATAAATGCTTACTGCCGTCCGCATTCCTGCCGAAATATTCAACCCAAGAAGATTACCAAAACAGGCCGCTGAGAAAAGTATGATCCATTGCGGCACGAGCATTCCCTTTACCTGGAGAATTAAATTAGCGACCAGGATAAATGAAAATGATTGAATCGCCGATAACGTAAAAAGAAAATTGATCTTGGAAATCAGATAACTTAATCTGCTCAGATCGAGAAACTTCTCTCTTTCGAGGATTTTTCTGTCCCTGTAGATCTCCTCAGCACTAACGGTCAGTCCTATAAATAATGAGACAATTACCGCCATAAAGAGGAATACAGGATAATTTTTGTTATTTGCGAAGCTGTATCCTCCGTATTCACTGAATTTTGAGATATATCCGAGTATGAACGCCAGCAATGGGGCTTCAACAAGATTTATAGTCATATATTGCTGGTCGGCGAATTTCCTGGTAACATTTCGCCTGATGAATGTTCTTATCTGGTCGGACTTTTTAGGGACTCTGAAGTTACTGGGTGGAATGATGCTTTTGGAAGGTTTTTCCGCAAGAACGGGCATCATCTTTTTTTTGTACTTCTCATACCATTCTTTTGGGCTTATCTGTCTTTCCTTACCCGGGTATCCCGAATTATCAATAACCTTGACCTCAACAATATGCAAAATATTATCGGTTTCAACATTCCCGCAATTAGGACATTCGCTTTCAGCAGCATTTGCCTGTGAAGTCTCTGTTTTAAAATATACCAGTGCCTCAACCGGGTCACCATCATAAATCATATAGCCGCCCTTATCGAGCAGCCACAACCGGTCGAACATCTTAATAATATCGGATGAGGGCTGATGAATATTGACAAATACAAGCTTCCCGCTTAATGATTGTTTTCTAAGCAGGCTCATTACTTTTTCAGAATCAAAGGACGACAGCCCTGAGGTTGGTTCATCAATGAACAGGACCACGGGTTCGCGCATAAGTTCCAGTCCAATATTAAGACGCTTCCGCTGGCCACCGCTTACCTTCTTATTCATTATATCACCTACCTGCATCTCCTTGATATCGTAAAGTTCAAGATCCTGAAGGACCGTCTGTACAATATTTTTTAATTGCTCTTCATTATAATCGCCGAAGCATAACCGTGCATTAAAATAGAGATTCTGATAAACCGTCAGCTCCTCGATGAGCATGTCATCCTGCGGAACAAATCCTATCAGTCCTTTAAGCTGTTCAGAATCTTCATTGATATCATAACCATTAATGTAGATGTGCCCCGAGGTAGGCTTTATCTTGCCATGAAGCAAATTAAGCATTGTGGTTTTGCCTACACCGCTCCCGCCCATTATCCCTATCATATTGCCTGATTCAACCCTGAAATTCATTTTCTGGACCCCGTTATCGGAGTTCTTGAATTGAAATTCAACATCGTGCCCTTCAAAGAATATTTTTTCAGGAAATTTCCGGGAAACGAACTTTTTGTAGATTTTAGAATAGTAAATAGGATCTATACCCTGACCCTTAATATTGACCCCGCGGTCAAGAAGATAGGGCCGGCATGCAATAATATCCCTGCCCTTGAAATATAAGACCAGGGTGCCGTCGTAAGTAAAAAGCAGTGTACCTGTACTTTCAATATGCATTACCACAAGATGGCCCTTGAACCCTTTTAATCTGATATGGCGCCACTTGTCGTAATTATTATATATACCTGCCCCGGATAATTCCGGGTTATCACTTTCAATTATCAGTATACATTCAGGTGAAACATTGTCATATGATCTGCCAATCATGAAGGCAATTGCATTGTCATATTCTTTCCTTGAAATATTGAAGGTCCGCCCAACAATGTCAATAATTGTCTTCTCCTGTTCTGAGATCATGCCATCTTCAAATGCAAATTCAATCAGCTGGAGAAAAACTATCATCCGTTCTTCAAGGAAAAGGCCTTTCTTTATCTGCCTGCAGATATTGGTAATCTGGAATGAGATAAGAGACTCGTCGTCAGCAAGTTCTGCTTTATCAACGCTCTTTAGTTCATTGGAATAGAATTCAAGATTATTTTCAAACAGTGAATAATATTCCTCTTCAAGCTCACGGTTAAGATATCTCCTGAGGTAACTGCGCAGAATTTTTTTGCCCCTTGAGGATATTCCGGCAGGATTGATAGTCGAAACGATGGCAAAAATATGAATTAAGGCTAGCAGTACCGATTCCCTCATAAAAACATAAAGTAAAAAAGACCGCAAAGAATTATTCTTTGCGGCCAAAGAATCATCTGAATATTATTATTTTACTATCTGGTCTCTCACATCAACAATAACTTTTGTAATATCCTTAATATTCTGTTCAGTGAGGCTGGTTCCAAGGCCTGCATAAACATTTTTAACCGGATCGAGCAATTTTACAAAATCGCTAACGCTCGGATCATTGAGATATGGCTTTGTAATATCGAGATAGAGATCGAAAGATTTTTTCTGTTCCAGAAGCACTTTTGATATTCCGGCAACCTGGTAAGCTGCTTCGGATACGTGTGTTGTAAGATACATGCCCTCAACCCATGCGCCGCCAACAACCAGCAGTGCTAAAGGTTGTTGATCATTATCACTCAGATAGGCATAGGTTTCATTGAATGCACTGGTAAGGATTTTTACCAGTTCATCTTTATTGTCATAATTCTGTTTGATTTTGGTATATAAATCTTCATTATAAATTTTTGACATGTTGAGCTCATTGGCCAGGGATCTTATAGCATCCAGATAATTGATAACTGATTGCTGCTGATTGTAAAGAGTCACATAGCTAAGATCAGCTCCAAAAACGCCAAGGTTAATAGCTCTTGTTGTACTGCTGAAATACTTCTTGGAATTTTCGACAGGATTTGATATCCCGATAATGTAACCAACTTCAAGATCAGTGAGCATCTTTATAACCTCAGCCGATGTAGGTAAGGGGTAAACATTTGACTCGATCTGACCCTGAATTTGTTTAACTTCTTCTTTTTCAGCTTTTTTCTGTTTCGCAGTCGTTCTGTTATTGCATGAACTGCATGAACTCAGACAAGTGAAACCAATTATCAGCAATGGAAGTATAAAACCTGCAAAAATCTTTTTCATCTTGAATTAATTTTAATTTTAGTACGTCATTCAAAAACTGTCCATAAAAGTAGTAAATAATTTTGAAACTATTAAGTGCCTGAAGTCTTGTATGCTTAAATTGGCTAAAATTGTTATTTTATTTATCTTTACGCCCCTGAAACCAGACCATTATTAATGATGTGGAATTTCGATGAACCTGCCGCAAGAGAGGGCACTGATTGCATAAAGTATGACCGCCGCGAAGAGATTTTTGGTGTAAAAGATGTCATACCAATGTGGGTTGCAGACATGGATTTCAAAACCCCTGACTTTATTGTCGGATCACTTAAGAAACGTCTGGAACATGAGATCTTCGGCTATTCATTCCGTCCTCCGGAATATTTTCAGTCAATGATCAGCTGGTTAAAATCGAGACATAACTGGAACGTTGAAAAAGAATGGATCACCTTCAGTCCGGGAATTGTCCCTGCATTGAACTTCTGTACCCTGGCTTTTACGCAACCCGGCGACAATATTATTGTTCAGCCTCCGGTATACTTCCCTTTTTTTTCAGCGGCAGAATCTCATGGACGTAATCTTATATATAACAAATTAGCCGAGTCGGAAGGAAGATGGGTAATGGATTATTCTTCCCTTGCTGCCGCAATTGACGGCAAAACTAAAATGATAATTATATCGAGCCCTCATAATCCGGTTGGAAGGGTCTGGACGCCTGAGGAACTAAACAATCTTGCCGATATCTGCCTGAGAAACAATATCATAATTATTTCAGATGAGATACATTGTGACCTCATACTTCCTGGATTTGTGCATACACCTCTCGCGTCGATTTCTGAAAAAATAGCTGAGAATACGGTCACCTTAATAGCTCCAAGCAAGACTTTTAACCTGGCTGGCCTCTCAACATCATCAGTAATAATCTCAAATCCGGCATTAAGGAAATCTTTTAACCGGATGGTTGATAATCTTCATTTAGGCAACGGCAATATATTTGGAAATACAGCCTCCATTGCTGCCTATACCCACGGGCATAAATGGCTCGATGCATTACTTGATTATGTTGACCACAATGTTGAATTTGTAAAGGATTATTGCAGGGAAATGATCCCCGAAATTATTCCTGTTCAACCCGAAGCAACTTATATGATCTGGCTGGATTGCAGGAAGTTCGGAATGACCGGAAAAGAGCTGCAGGATTTTTTTGTCAGGAAGGCAGGTGTCGGAATGAATGAAGGCTCGACATTTGGACCCGGCGGCGATGGATTTATGAGAATGAATCTGGGCACTACCCATCAGACGGTTATACAAGCTATGGAACAGATTGAAAAAGCTGTTTCAGTAATACGATGAACAGAAATATCTTACGTTGAATGAAAAACAGTGCAAAGGTCAGACTTATCCTGGAGGACGGCACAATTTATCATGGACGATCATTTGGATCGTGTGTTCCAACAGCTGGTGAAGTGGTTTTCAATACGGCAATGACCGGATATCCCGAGAGCCTTACCGATCCATCTTACCGTGGGCAAATACTGTGTCTTACATATCCCCTTGTCGGAAATTACGGTGCCCCGGGGAAGAGTGAAGAAAACGATCTTTACCGGTTTTATGAATCTTCATCTGTCCATATCTCAGGATTAATTGTCTCTGATTACTCTTTCGAATACAGCCACTGGAATGCAACTGAAAGCCTCGATGAGTGGCTGAAAAGAAATAACGTTCCTGGAATCTTTGGAATCGATACAAGAGCACTCACTAAACGAATACGCGAAAAGGGAGCAATGCTGGGCAAAGTTGAACCTGAAGGAACAGAGACCGTATTCTACGATCCGAATAAAGTGAATCTTGTAGCTGAGGTCAGCACCCGTGAAAAGAAAGTCTACGGCTCAGGAAAACATAAGATACTACTGGTAGACTGCGGCGTAAAATACAATATCATAAGAAACCTGTTGAAAAGAGATACTACCATAATAAGGGTACCATGGGATTATGATTATCATTCGGAAGAATATGACGGCCTGTTTCTTTCCAACGGTCCGGGGGATCCAAAAATGTGCGGAATAACAATCGGAAACATTGAAAAATCCTTTAAAGGGGATAAGCCTGTTTTCGGTATTTGTCTTGGAAACCAGTTAATGGCACTTGCTTCGGGTGCTGATACTTATAAGCTAAAATATGGCCACAGAAGTCATAATCAGCCAGTATTACAGGTAGGTACGGACAAAGCATATATCACTTCCCAAAATCATGGATTTGCAGTCGATAACAAAACACTTGGATCAGAATGGGAACCTCTTTTCATCAATATCAATGACCAGACGAATGAGGGGATGAAACACAAAAGCAAACCCTTCTTCTCAACTCAGTTTCACCCTGAAGCATCGGGTGGTCCAACCGATACTGACTACCTGTTTGATGTGTTTATTGAGAACATTGAAAAATCAGGAAATCGCTAGAGTGATATCGGCTTATGTGCTACTGCCATCTGTAACATGATGCATCATCTTATCGGCAAGCTCAGCAGCAGTCCTGTTTTTAAAACTCACCATCCTCTCCTCAAAAATTCCGGCAATCTCTTTGTTGCATAGATTTCCAATACTCCCTTCATGAACATAATCCGAGATTGAAGTTCTTGAGAATGTTGAATTTTTAACCATATCAGATACTGCTTTATATGCGTCTCTGAACGGAATGCCCTGTTTTACCAGACGGTTCACCTCCTCGGTGCTGAAAATCGTATTGTATAACGGATTTTCAGTTATGTTTTTCTTAATTATTATATTATTGAGCATTAAAAGCATAATCTCCACACATTCCGTTAACTCTCTGAATGCGTCAAACAGCAGCTGTTTAAGAAGCTGAAGATCACGGTTATAACCTGATGGCAGGTTTGTTGTCAGGGTTGCAATCTGATTTGGCAGTGTCTGAAGGACATTTGCTCTGCCTCTTATCAGTTCAAATACATCGGGATTTCTTTTCTGGGGCATAATACTCGAACCGGTAATATATTCATCGGGAAAATCTATGAATCTGAATTCAGAAGTCATAAACAGACAGACATCCATTGAAAAGCGCGAAAGGGTTTGTGCTACAGATGCAAGAGCTGCTGCTATTGCCATTTCAATTTTACCCCTGCTCAAACTTGCATAAGCTGAGTTATATATCAGATCATCGAATTCAAGGAGATCCGATGTCAGCTTCCTGTTTAAAGGCAGTGTTGTTCCATATCCTGCCGCCGTACCAAGAGGGTTCTGATTATTCAGCGCCCTGGCACCTGACAAAAGAAGAACATCATCGGCAAGGCATTCTGCATATGCTCCAAACCACAAGCCAAATGAAGAGACCATAGCAGGTTGCATATGAGTATAACCAGGCATAAGTATCTCTTTATGCTGCTCACTCAGATACTGCAGCTTCACAAATAGCTTACGGATCAAAACCGATAGTTTATCGATCTCTTCCCTGGTAAAGAGACGTATATCAACCAGCACCTGATCATTTCTTGATCGTCCGGTATGGATTTTTTTTCCTGTTGCACCCAATATTGAAGACATTTCCTTTTCAATCTGAGAATGTATGTCCTCGACATCATTTTCGATCACCAGGCTCCCTTCCTCATCCCATACAAACAATGAGTGAAGAGCTTTTAACAGGCCGTTTTTTTCGTCTTCTGAAACCAACCCCACATTTTCGAGCATTATCACATGAGCCATCGAACCTATTATATCCCATTTTGTAAGGGCAAGGTCGGTTTTTCTGTCTTTACCTGCTGTAAACTCGATTATTGCAGGTTCGGGATTGATCCCTTTTTCCCAGAGTTTCATATGGTTGATTATTAATTAGTTATAAATGACCTGCTTTCCTTTGTGTTACTTTGATATTCCTTCGTGATCCTTTGTGGTTAAACGAGTTATTCATTACCACAAAGGTACACAAAGGCTAACTCCAAGGTTCACAAAGGCACTTCAATGTGACCTTCCATTTTTCTGACTGGCTTCAATTATAGCCCTGTGAGCCATTAATCTTATTGCATTGATCCTTATGAATCCCTTGCTGTCAGTCTGATCAAATCCACCCTCAATATCCATGCTCGAGAGCTTCTTATCATAAAGCGATGATGGTGATTCACGGCCCTCAATCAGTACATTGCCTTTATAAAGGCAGAGGTGTACGCTCCCATCTATCAGCTCCTGGCTCTTTTCTATGGCTGCCATAAGAAAATCCATTTCAGGACTAAACCAGAAGCCGTTATAAATGATTTCAGCAAATTTAGGAGTCAGCATGTTTACAAGCCTCATTACCTCTCTGTCCATGGCTATTCCCTCGATGTCCTTGTGAGCTATATGTAAAACTGTTGCCGCCGGGGTCTCGTATACTCCCCGCGATTTGATGCCGACGAATCTGTTTTCTACCATATCGAGTAGCCCTATCCCGTTTTTACCCGCGATTTCATTCAGATATACATACATGTCATAAGAATCTTCTTTAACAGTTCCATCTTCTTTATTTACAAGTTTTACCGGCCTCCCGTTTTTGAAATGAATTACTATTCGCGTCTCTTTATCGGGAGCATCCTGCGGCATAACCATCTTCTCAAGCATGCTCTTATGCAGGGTATACATAGGATCCTCAAGGACCCCCGCTTCATGACTTATATGCATCAGGTTATCGTCCTCGCTGTACGGTTTATCTATACTTGCCTTTACAGGTATCTTCTTTTCTGAAGCATACTTTAAAAGATCTGTCCTTCCTTTAAATGTCGAAAGAAACTCTTTATCCTTCCAGGGAGAGATGACCTTAACACCAGGCATCAAAGCATAATAGCATAATTCAAACCTGACCTGATCGTTACCTTTCCCGGTTGCACCGTGTGCCACTGCTGTTGCTCCCTCAGCCTTTGCCACCTCGATCTGCTTTTTTGCTATCAGGGGCCTTGCAAGGGCAGTACCCAGCAGGTACCTGTCTTCATATATTGCATTTGCCATAATAGCTTTAAGAACATAACTATCAATAAATTCCCTTTTCAGATCAGCAATTATCACCTTTGATGCACCCAGCTGTAATGCTTTCTTTCTGCACTCTTCAAAATTTTCTGCCTGCCCTACATCTGCCACAAAAGCGATCACGTCATAATTTTTTTCTATTAACCATTTAAGTATCACCGAAGTATCCAAACCACCGCTGTACGCGAGAACTACTTTTTCTTTCATCATCTAACTTTATTATATGAAAATTAATTTTGTCTACATTTATCTTTCTGCTTTCCCTTTGTGTTACTTTGAGTTAACCTTTGTGATCCTTTGTGGTAAGTGATTTAAGTTTTTTTACAACAAAGTGACACTAAGGCTATCTCTAAGGCTCACAAAGGTAATTGTCTCTATTTTTTCTTCACCTGTTCATGTATACCCGGGAGAATGATTTCCAGACAGGTATGAACCTGCTGGGTAGTGACTCCGTCTCTCGGAATTACCAGAATTGTATCATCGCCAGCAATTGTACCTGCTATTTCATACCTTGATGAGCCATCAATAAAAAATGCTGTATTGCTGGCATTCCCCGGAATAGTTTTTATGACAATAAGTCCCTTTGCTTCAACTATATCCTGTATGACCGGAACTATATTGAGCCTTGGCGATATTTTTTCAGAATTCCTGATATTTTCAGATAAGGAATACCTGTATCCGCCTTTGCCATCCGGAACCCTGCCTGCTCCCAATTGCCTTAAATTGCGGGATAGCGTAGCCTGTGTACAGCTTATCCCTTTCCCTTTCAATTTTCTAAGCAATTCTTCCTGAACCGAAATATTCTCTTCGGAAATTATTTTTTCTATTGCCAGAAGCCTTTTAGTCTTTTGCATATTTATGCATTTATTTTGCAAATATATGCATTTTTTCAGATTTGCAAATTCTTATTAAAAAATTATATTATTTTTGAACCTCAAATCGGGATAATGAAAGATGTTGTACAGAAGGTATTAATCCTTGGATCAGGAGCTTTAAAAATCGGTGAAGCAGGTGAGTTTGATTATTCCGGCTCTCAGGCCCTGAAAGCATTAAAAGAAGAAAATGTCAGTACAGTCCTTATAAATCCCAATATTGCCACAGTGCAAACATCTGAGGAGCTGGCTGACAAAATCTATTTCCTTCCGGTAACTCCATATTTTGTTGAAAAGGTCATTGCCCGGGAAAGGCCTGACGGCATTCTGTTATCATTTGGTGGACAGACCGCACTCAATTGTGGAACAGAACTTTACAAATCAGGTGTCTTTGAAAAATATCATGTGAAGGTTCTTGGAACTCCGGTGACGGCAATCATGGATACCGAAGACAGGGAGCTATTTGTTAAAAAGCTCGACCAGATCGACATCAAAACACCAAGCAGTATAGCTGTATCGGGAGTCAACGAAGCAATTGAAGCAGCAGATAAGCTGGGATACCCCATTATAATAAGGGCTGCCTACGCCCTTGGCGGACAGGGAAGCGGCTTTGCATACAATGCCGGTGAACTGGGAACACTGGCGTCGAAAGCTTTTTCATATTCACATCAGATCCTTGTTGAAGAATCGCTTAAGGGATGGAAAGAGGTTGAATATGAGGTTGTAAGGGATAAATACGATAACTGTATCACTGTGTGCAATATGGAGAATTTCGATCCGCTTGGAATTCATACGGGTGAAAGTATTGTTGTCGCACCATCCCAGACTCTGACAAACAGTGAATATCATAAACTGAGAGAACTTTCAATAAGAATCATAAGGCATATAGGAATTGTCGGAGAATGCAATGTACAGTATGCTCTGGCTCCCGATTCTGAAGACTACCGGGTAATTGAAGTAAATGCAAGATTATCGAGATCAAGTGCACTTGCGTCAAAGGCTACAGGTTATCCGCTGGCTTTTATCGCCGCGAAGCTTGGAATGGGATATGGCCTTCATGAACTAAAAAACTCCGTCACAAAAAACACGACTGCCTGCTTCGAGCCTGCACTTGATTATATAGTATGCAAAATTCCCCGGTGGGATCTTAATAAATTCGAAGGAGTATCCCATCTGATAGGAAGCAGCATGAAGAGTGTCGGTGAGGTGATGGCAATTGGCCGGACATTCGAGGAAGTTATCCAGAAGGGATTGAGAATGATCGGACAGGGCATGCACGGCTTTACCGGAAACCGGAATCTCGGCTTTGAGGATATTGAAAAAGAGCTGGCCGAACCCACTGATATGCGGATCTTTTCAATCGCTGAAGCTCTTGAAAAAGGAATGTCTGTTGAAAGAATCTACGAGCTTACAAAAATTGATAAATGGTTTCTGTTCAAGCTCAGGAACATAATCAGTATTAAAGATGAACTTAGTAAATACGGATCACTTGAATCAATCCCTACAGAGCTGCTGGCGCATTCAAAGATAAACGGCTTCAGCGATTTCCAGATAGCCCGGCATGTTTTAAAATCAGGGTCAGACAAGATCAATGACGACCTTATGAAAGTAAGAGCCTACCGGAAATCGTTAGGAATTGTTCCATATATAAAGCAGATAGATACTCTGGCTGCTGAATACCCGGCTGTTACTAATTATCTGTACCTTACTTATAGCGGTTCAGAACACGACATAATATGTGAATCCGATAAAAAATCGATAATAGTCCTCGGATCAGGGGCTTACAGGATCGGTTCCAGTGTTGAATTTGACTGGTGTTCTGTAAATGCAATTGATACAATAAAAAAAGAAGGATTCAGGTCAATAATGATAAATTACAATCCTGAAACCGTCAGTACAGATTATGATATCTGTGACAGGCTTTACTTCGATGAGCTGACATTCGAAAGGGTACTTGACATAATTGATCTCGAAAATCCCGGAGGTGTTATAGTGTCTGTTGGAGGTCAGATACCAAATAACCTGGCGATGAGGCTATACAGAGAAAAAGTGCCGGTGCTTGGTACCTCACCTGTCTCTATTGACAGAGCCGAGAACAGGCATAAATTTTCGGCAATGCTTGATATTCTGAAAGTCGATCAACCCCGATGGAAGGAACTGTCAACAATAGATGATATTTTCGAATTTGTCGACAGGATTGGATTCCCCGTTCTGATCAGACCATCCTATGTTTTATCGGGCGCAGCAATGAATGTTGTTTCAAACAAAAATGAATTATCACATTTCCTTAAACTTGCTGCCCAGGTATCAAAACAGTATCCGGTTGTTGTTTCTGAGTTTATAGAGAATGCGAAAGAAATAGAAATAGATGCTGTTGCCAGGGAAGGTGAAATGTTAGCTTATGCTATTAGTGAACATGTTGAGTTTGCCGGAGTGCATTCCGGCGATGCAACAATGGTATTTCCTGCCCAGAAAATATACTTTGAGACAGCAAGGAGAATTAAACGTATCTCGCGCCAGATCTCTAAAGAGCTGAATATTTCAGGACCATTTAACATCCAGTTCCTTGCAAAAGACAATGATATAAAAGTAATTGAATGTAATCTTCGAGCGAGCCGAAGCATGCCGTTTGTTTCTAAAGTTCTGAAAACCAACCTGATAGAACTTGCAACAAAAGTAATGCTTGGATTGCCTGCAGAAAAGCCCGGGAAGACAGTCTTTGAACTCGACTATGTTGGGGTAAAAGCGCCCCAGTTCAGCTTTTCGCGTCTTGCCAAAGCCGACCCGGTTCTCGGAGTCGATATGTCATCAACAGGTGAAGTTGGTTGTATCGGTGAAGGGTTTTATGAAGCTATTCTCAAGGCAATGTTTTCTGTCGGGTACCGGGTACCGGCAAAGAGTATTCTGCTTTCCACCGGGCCTGCCAGGTCAAAAGTCGAACTCCTCAACAGTGCTAAGGCACTCCGCGAAAAAGGACATAAGCTTTATGCAACAAGAGGGACACAACAATTCCTGAAGAATGCCGGAGTTGAATCACATGTGGCATACTGGCCCGATGAGAAAAAATCGCCAAATACGATTGAGCTTATAAAATCGCGTGAAGTGGATTTAGTTGTAAATATCCCAAAAGATCTCAGTGATAAAGAGTTAAATAACGATTATACAATTCGGAGAAGTGCCGTAGATTATAATGTTCCTCTCATAACAAATGCACGTCTTGCAAGCGCATTTATTCTGGCATTCTGCAAAATGAGCATAGATGATCTGGCAATAAAGAGCTGGGATGAGTATAAATAAAGATGGTTACCTCATACCCCGACCCCTTCTTCCAGGAGATGGGGAGGAAGAATAAGTATATCAATGTATTAGCCCCTCCCACCTGGGGGAGGGGTTGGGGAGAGGTAAAATATAAAACAGGCTGAAGTATATTCACCACAAAGCGACAAGATAATATGATAACAATCCGTAAAGCAACACCCGAAGACGCGGCAGTAATTATTGATTTCCAGAAGAAACTTGCCTGGGAGACAGAAAACCTTAAGCTTGACCCTGAAATTATCAGTAAGGGAGTAAAAGCTGTGTTTACAGTACCCTCCCGCGGCCAGTACTGGGTTGCGGAGGATGAAGGCAAAGTTGTAGCATCACTGCTAATAACCTATGAATGGAGCGACTGGAGAAACTGTAGTGTCTGGTGGTTCCAGTCTGTTTATGTTTTGTCCTCATTCAGGAGAACCGGTATCTTCAGGTCAATGTATCAGCATATCACGAATGAAGCTGAAAAGGATGGGATAGGTGGACTCCGGCTTTATGTGGAAACAAATAATTCAAAAGCTCAACAAACTTACGAAGCTCTTGGAATGAAGGGCCAGCATTATAAGATGTATGAATGGATGAAGGAATGATTATGTACTGGTTGCCGGTTATACTGATTCTTCCTTACCTTATTCTCACTCTAAGAAATTACAGAAGTCTGCTCAAAATCAGGACCTTCAGCCTCTCTGCTGAACCGCAAACTTTTATAAGCGTGGTTATTGCATGCCGCAACGAGGAAAAAAATCTGCCCTCAGTCATGAACAGCATTGTAGTTCAGGATTATCCTGGAAATTTATATGAGGTTATCATTGTTGATGATAATTCAACAGACAAAACCGTTAACATCGCATCAAAATTTACTGCACCTGCCAATGTCCTGGTATTAAATAACACGGGTACCGGGAAAAAGCAGGCTCTGAGAACCGGAATATCGGCTGCAAAGGCTGACTTAATAATCACAACTGATGCCGATTGCACAATGGGGAAGAGCTGGATCAGAACAATTGCAGCATATTATGAAATAAACAGGCCTGATATGATAATCTGTCCCGTACAGATAAAAGCCGTGCGCGGATTATTCGGATATTTCCAGGAGCTGGAATTTTTGAGTCTGCAGGGAATTACAGCCGGATCTGCTAGTCTGGGAGATGCAACCATGTGCAATGGGGCAAACCTGGCTTTTTCAAAAGAAAAATATCTTAATCATTCAGGTAATCTTCATGATGAATTAAGTTCAGGTGATGATATTTTCTTGCTGCATAGTCTGAAACAAGAAAATAATTCGAAAATATTGTGGCTGGAATCGCCTGATGTACTGGTAACAACAAAGGGCTCATCATCACTCGGGTCATTCCTGAAACAGAGAAGCAGATGGATTTCAAAAAGCACTGATTACACCGACTTTTTCACCATTTTCCTGTCGCTTACAGTATTTGTCACTGTAGTATTACAGATCTTTTATTTTGTTGCTATGTTCATGTTCCCCCAGTTAGCGATTGTTTTCCTTACAATATATGTCCTGAAATCGTTGCCTGATTTCCTGATCCTGAATAATACCCTTGAGAGATACAATAAAAGGCAACTGATGAAATGGTTCCTGCCATTACAGCTAATATATCCTTTTTATGTTGTTGGGGTATTATTTTACTCTTTAATATTCCGGGGGAAATGATTGCGGATTGAAAAATCACTCCAAAACCTTAAATCCGAAATCAAAGATCCGCAATCCGCAATCCTTTAGTTTCCCATTTCTGAAAGGAACTTGATCCTTACAAGTCTTATTTCTTCTTCTTCAAATTCGTTACCGAGTTCCCTGAATGCCTCCTCGAGCGAATCTGATACTGCTTCCTCTCTGAAATATGCATAAATATCCTGCTGGCGCTCCTCGTCGATGGTTGAATTGATATAATAATCGAGATTAATCCTGGTACCCGAATTAACAATTGCTTCAATTTCCGAAACCAGTTCTGACATCTCCAGTCCTTTTGCTTCTGCAATATCCTCAAGCGGTCGTTTCATGTCGATGCTCTGGATGATATAAACTTTTATGCCTGATTTGTTTACTACCGATTTAACGACCATATCAAGGGGCCTGATGATCTCTTTCTCTTCAACATATTTTTTGATAATCTCAATAAATTCAGCTCCGTACCGCTGTGCCTTACCTGCTCCAACACCTGATATATTCTGAAGTTCATCTATGGTTATAGGATACTGGATTGCCATGTCCTCAAGAGAGGGATCCTGAAAAATTACGAACGGCGGAACATCCTTTACTTTTGAAAGTTTTTTGCGAAGATCCTTCAGGATACTGAACAATTCTTCATCTACCGCAGCTGTTCTTGCTCCAAAGGCATTTTCTTCATCGGTTGTATCAGCATAGTCGTGATCCTCTGCCAGCATGAATGAAACAGGATGCTCCAGGAACTCCATTCCTTTCGTAGTAAGCTTCAGTAGCCCGTAATTCTCAATATCCTTGGTAAGAAACTTAGCAATGAGAGCCTGTCTGATGACCATATTCCAGAATTTCTCATCCTTGTCCTCTCCTATTCCGAAGAATTCAAGCTTATGATGCTTGTAGGATTTTATAGCTGAGGTAACTTTCCCCGACAGGATATTTGCTATGTGATCGGCCTTAAATTTCTCTTTAACAGCAAGAATAGTCTCAAGGACACTTACAACGGCCTCATTGCCTTCAAATTGTGCTTTGGGATGAAGACAGTTATCGCATGCCTCGCAATTTTCTTTCAGATACTCTTCTCCAAAATAGTGAAGAAGAAGCTTTCGGCGGCAAACAGATGATTCGGCATATGAGACCGTCTCGAGCAATAGTTGTTTCCCTATCTCCTGTTCTGCGATCGGCTTCCCCTGCATGAATTTCTCAAGCTTCAGAATATCATTGTAGCTGTAATATGCAATGCAGTTTCCTTCACCTCCGTCGCGGCCGGCCCTTCCTGTCTCCTGGTAATAGCCTTCAAGGCTTTTTGGTATATCATAATGTATTACGAATCTTACATCTGGCTTATCGATCCCCATTCCAAAAGCAATTGTAGCTACAATAATATCAGCTTCCTCCATGAGGAACTTGTCCTGATTCATTGTCCGTGTAGCGGAATCCATACCTGCATGGTACGGAAGAGCTTTAATCCCGTTTACCTTGAGGACTTCTGCCATCTCCTCAACTTTCTTCCTGCTAAGGCAATAGATTATACCTGATTTCCCTGAATTGTTCTTAATATATTTTATTATCTCCTTTGTTACATCCTGTTTGGACTTAACTTCATAATAGAGGTTAGGCCGGTTAAAGGAGGATTTGAAGACATCAGCATCGAGAATACTAAGATTCTTCTGGATATCATGCTGTACTTTAGGAGTGGCAGTAGCTGTGAGGGCTATAATGGGAGATCTGCCGATGAGATCTATTATTGGTCTAATCCGCCTGTATTCTGGCCTGAAATCATGGCCCCATTCCGAAATACAGTGAGCTTCATCAATGGCATAAAATGAAATATCTATATTCTTGAGGAACTCGATATTTTCCTCTTTTGTAAGAGATTCAGGTGCAACATACAGGAGCTTTGCCTTTCCCGACAATACATCCTTCTTTACCCTGGCTATTTCAGTTTTTGTAAGTGATGAATTGAGGAAGTGGGCCACATCATCGTCAGTACTGAAGTTTCTCATAGCATCTACCTGGTTCTTCATCAAAGCTATAAGCGGAGAAATAACTATTGCAATTCCCTTTTTCATAACTGCCGGCAACTGATAACACAGAGATTTACCTCCCCCCGTGGGCATGAGTACAAAAGTATCACGCCCTGCCAGAACATTTCTAATTATTGGCTCCTGATTACCCTTAAAAGTATCAAACCCGAAATATTTTTTTAAGTAATCATGTATAGTAGAATCATTCAACATAATCTTCTCCAAATGATAATATTAGTTAACTGCCGTGAACTTTGCTTCTACAGTTTATATAAAGTTAATAAATTTCTTATTCAAATAATATATTTAACAATTAATTAACAAAAATGATATTGAGTCAAATGAACGGTACTTTTCGGTGACTGACATTTTCCTTTTAATTAAATGAATGGGGTTAATCATGTTCTGACTGTTATAATGATTAATAAGCTGATTATCTGATTCTTTAACTATCAGTACCCCGTCAGATTGCATCCAGGTTTCTATCTTTCATAACACCAAAAGATTAATATTGTTTTGCAAAAGAAGATTTATCATCTTTACAGGCTGAATTTTAAACTATTTTAAAAAGCAATAAATGGCAATACTGGGGAAAAAAGGGAAGGGAGAAAAAGAGATGTCATTCCTTGAGCATCTTGAGGAGTTAAGATGGCACATTATCCGGTCAATTTTAGCAATAGTCGTATTTATGATTATAGCATTCATATTTAAAAACATACTATTCAACACGATTATTCTTGGTCCAAAAAGTCCCGACTTTATTACTAACCGATTACTTTGCCAGCTTGGTGAATACCTTAAAACTACTGCATTATGTATTAACACAAAACCTCTTAACCTTATAAGCATAAAAATGTCGGGACAGATAACAACCCACATTACTGCTGCAATGGTGGCCGGTCTGATACTTGCATTTCCTGTCATACTCTGGGAATTCTGGCAGTTCTTTAAACCGGCCCTCAAACCCAGTGAGGCACGTTATGCCAGGGGAGCAGTTGTAGCTGCGTCAGGACTGTTTTTTGTCGGAGTTCTCTTCGGATATTTTATGCTCGCCCCGCTCTCAATACATTTTCTAAGCACATATGAGATTGATCCATCGGTTGTCAATCAGATCAATATCAGATCATATATTGGTACACTGACATCTATATGCCTGGCGACAGGACTGGTCTTTGAACTGCCCATTGTTGCTTTCTTCCTTACCAAGATTGGTATTATTACGCCGAGCTTCATGCGGAAATACAGGAAACATGCAATAGTGGTGATATTTATAATTGCTGCGATCATTACACCTCCTGATGTGTTTTCTCAGACCCTTGTTGCAATTCCTCTGCTGCTTCTTTATGAAGTGAGCATTTTTATTTCGGCCAGGGTAATGAAACAAAAGGAAAAAGATCGCAAAGAATTCTTTGAGGAAGGTGAAAATCCGGAACCCGCAACTTCATAGTAATATTAATGAAATTATTTACTGAAAATCTTATAAAAAAATATCACAGCAGAACTGTTGTTGATAATGTTTCAGTTGAGGTTGAACAGGGGGAGATTGTTGGATTGCTGGGGCCGAATGGTGCCGGCAAAACTACTACCTTTTATATGATTGTCGGCTTAATAAGACCGCGTGAGGGGAAAATATTTCTGGATAATGAGGAAATAACAAAACTTCCTGTTTATAAACGTGCCAGGAAAGGTATTGGATACCTTGCACAGGAACCTTCAGTATTCAGGAATATGTCGGTTGAGGATAACATAAGTGCCGTGCTCGAGCTATCGGGTTTTCCAAAATCAGAACAGGAAGAACGGCTGGAAACACTTCTCACCGAATTCGGACTTCAGAAGATAAGAAAAAGTAAAGGGATACAACTTTCCGGAGGAGAACGCCGGCGAACTGAAATTGCAAGGGCACTTTCACTTAAACCAAAATTCATATTACTCGACGAACCATTTGCAGGTGTTGACCCTATCGCTGTTGAGGATATTCAGGAGATTGTTTCAAAGCTGCGGGAGAAAAACATAGGCATTCTTATTACCGATCATAATGTTCATGAGACCCTCTCGATCACTGACAGAGCATACCTTCTTTTCGAGGGCAGAATACTAAAATCCGGTACATCTGCGCAATTGGCAGAAGATGAGCATGTGAGAAAAGTCTATCTCGGAAAGAATTTTGAGCTGCGCAGGTAGCCTGATCAATTTGTTTTCATGATAAATTATTATACTTTTGCGGGGAATTTTACCGCGGATGTGTCGTAATTGGTAGCCGAGCAAGACTTAGGATCTTGTGTCTTCGTGACGTGGGGGTTCGAGTCCCTTCATCCGCACTAAAGTGTCAGGCCGCCCGTAACCTCTTTTAAAGTGCGTTTTGGCGGTTTTTTTAACCAGACAATAACAACAATTAATATGAATATTACCAGAGAAACCATCGATGAACTGAATGCAGTTTTAAAGGTTAAGATTGATAAAGCCGATTATGAAGATAAAGTTGAAACTGTACTGAAAGATTACAGAAAAAAGGCAAATGTAAAAGGGTTCCGTCCGGGAATGGTTCCTATAGGCCTTATCAGAAAAATGTACGGCAGAGCTGTACTGATTGATGAAATCAATAAGGTGGTTACAGAGAACGTTCAGAAATATATTGCCGACGAAAAAATTGATCTCCTTGGGGATCCGATTCCAAAAACTGATGATCAGGAAATAATTGATTTCGATATCCAGCAGGAATTCACATTTTCATTTGAACTGGGACTAGCTCCTGTATTTGAACTGAAACTTTCGAAGAAAAACAAAGTCAGCCAGTATGAGATAATCATCGATGAAAAGATGAGAAATGATTATCTCGAAAATTATAAGCGAAGGTTCGGTGAACTGAAAAAAGCCGAAAAGACAGAAGATAAAGATGTAGTCAAGGGCAGAATTGAAGCAATTGATAACGAAGGAAATGCTATACCCGGGGGACCTGCAGCTGATGATACTTCACTCGGTATTGACATTATAAAGGATGAAGCAATAAAAAAAGAATTTGTCGGGAAAAATATTCACGATTCAATCGATTTCGATCTTAAAAAAGCATACCCTAACGATACTGAAATTGCCGGAATTTTACATAAAAAGAAGGAAGAGGTTGCAGACATTTCAGGAAATTACAGGTTTATAATCAATGAAATAAGTCGCTTTTATCCGGCTATGCCCGGGAAAGAACTTTACGACAGGATTTATGGTGAAGGGGTTGTGGACACTGAAGAGGAGTTTATGAAGAAGATCGAGGAGGAAATAACACTCAACCTGAAGCGTGAAAGCGATTTCAAACTTATGATGGATGTCAAAAACCTGGCAATGGAAAAAACCGATTTCCAGCTTCCTGAAGAGTTCCTTAAAAGATGGCTTCTTAAAGTAAATGAAAAAACCACACAGGAACAGATAGAAAAAGAATTTGACAACTTCAGAAAAGATCTTAAATGGCAGCTTATAAGAAATAAAGTCGCCCGCGACAACGATGTGAAAATTAGCGAGGAGGAGTTGCAGAAAGAAGCTGAAAACATAACAAGATACCAGTTCCAACAGTACGGCCTGTTCTACGCAACTGACGAACAGATAGTAAACTATGCAAAAGAGACTCTCAAAAGAGAAGACGATGCAAAAAGAATAGCCGATAAAATACTTGAAGAAAAAGCTCTTTTACTCATGAAAGAGCTGGTAAAACTTGAAAATAAGAGCGTTACAGTCGAAGAATTTAATAAGCTTTTTGAATAGAAATCAACACTTTGCGATGAATAATTATTATTTTAGTATCTTTGCATGTTAATATTTAAAGTTTAAAATATGGATATTCTTGACGATTTTGGAAAGTATGCCAGAAGCAAACGCGGAGTCAGCAGTCTGGGTCTGCATAAGTATGCTTCAATTTATGGAAGCTATATATCACCCACTATAATCGAAGAGAGACAGTTAAACGTAGCATCTATGGACGTCTTTTCGCGCCTTATGATGGACAGGATAATTTTCCTCGGATTGCCAATTGATGATTATGTCGCAAATATAATTCAGGCGCAGCTGTTGTACCTCGATTCAGCTGACCCCGGGAAAGATATTCAGATCTATTTCAACACCCCCGGCGGATCAGTCAATGCCGGTCTTGGCATTTACGATACGATGCAGTATATCTCAGCTGACATCGCAACTATCTGCACCGGAATGGCAGCCTCGATGGGTGCTGTTCTTCTCACTGCAGGCAAGAAAGGTAAAAGGTCAGCTCTCAAGCATTCCAGGATCATGATACATCAGCCAATGGGTGGCGCTGAAGGCGTGGCTTCTGACATAGAAATTACTGTTCGTGAAATAGTAAAACTTAAAAAGGAACTCTACGAGATTATAGCATTGCATTCGGGAAATACAGTTGAGAAAGTTGAAAAAGATTCTGACAGAGATTATTGGATGACATCACAGGAAGCAAAAGATTATGGGATGATCGACGAGATCCTGGTGAAAAATGTAAAATAAGATAAAATGGATAAATGTTCATTTTGCGGCAGGACAAAGAAAGAGGCTAATATGCTTATAGCAGGTCTCGAAGGCCATATCTGTGACCACTGTATTGAACAGGCTCACAGCATTATGAACGAAGAGCTCGGAAATAAAAAAAATATTCCTTTTGAGACCATTAACCTTCTTAAACCTGCAGAAATCAAGAAGTTTCTTGACCAGTACGTTATTGGTCAGGATATGGCTAAAAAAATAATCGCGGTAGCAGTATATAACCACTATAAAAGGCTGATGCAAAAGCCTGATACTGAAGATATTGAAATTGAAAAATCAAATATCATCCTTGTTGGTGAAACCGGTACGGGAAAGACACTCCTTGCCAGGACCGTTGCAAAAATGCTGCACGTTCCTTTTACGATTGTGGATGCAACCGTTCTGACTGAAGCAGGATATGTTGGTGAAGATATTGAGAGCCTGCTGACCAGGCTTCTTCAGAATGCAGATTATGATGTAAAAGCCGCTGAAAAAGGCATCGTATTTATCGATGAGATAGACAAGATTGCCCGGAAAGGTGACAATCCATCTATAACACGTGACGTATCGGGTGAAGGCGTTCAGCAGGGACTACTGAAGCTGCTGGAAGGATCAATAGTGAATGTCCCGCCGCAGGGCGGTCGGAAACATCCTGAGCAGAAGATGATCCCGGTAGATACCAAGAATATTCTTTTTATCTGCGGAGGAGCTTTTGAAGGCATCGAGAAGAAAATAGCACAGCGGCTTAATACCCAGATCGTAGGTTTTGGCGCCTCCAAAATAAGGGAAAAGGTGGATAAGGATAATCTGCTTCAGTACATCGCACCACAGGACCTCAGATCATACGGACTTATACCTGAAATAATAGGCAGGTTGCCTGTGCTCACCCATTTGAATCCTCTCGACAGGGAAGCTCTCAGGGCAATACTTACCGAACCTAAAAATGCGCTTGTGAAACAGTATATTAAACTGTTCAGGATGGATAATATTGAGCTCACTTTTGCTGACGGCGTACTGGAGTATATTGTGGATAAAGCTATTGAGTTCAAACTCGGGGCACGAGGCTTAAGATCGATCTGTGAAACCATCATGCTTGATGCCATGTTCGAAATGCCGTCAGTTGAAACAAATGAGCTGGAAATAACTATCGATTATGCGAACAGGAAACTTGAGAGGGTAAACCTCAAGATCCTGAAAGCATCGTGATCGGGGACACCCCTCTTCTGCTATGCGCCATCTCCCCTAAAGCGGCAAAAATACTCTGTAACTAAGTGAGATCAAACTAAACCTTAACTGATTCTATCCCTTCTTTGGTAAATTGTATATGTATAAGGGATATCGTTGGTTTCGTTTGGATCATGCTCCTCTTTCTCCGTAATCTCCCATATGTTCATATCAATCTCCGGGAAATAGATATCAGCCGGCGCTTTCCTGTGAACATGGGTGATGAATAATCTATCGGCAATTTGCATGAATTGCCTGTAAATACTTCCGCCTCCTATGATAAAGATCTCTTCTCCAGGTGTGCATTTGGCCAACGAATCTTCTAAGGAATATGCCGTAATCGCATTGTCAATAGTCTCGTCAGGATTATCGGTGAGAACTATGTTTTTTCTGTTGGGTAAGGGCTTTTTGGGCAATGATTCCCATGTTTTTTTCCCCATTATAACTGAATTTCCGGTTGTCAGCATTTTAAATCTCTTCATATCCCCGGAGATATGCCACAGGAGTTCATTGTCTTTTCCAATTCCCCAGTCGTCGGAAACAGCAACTATTATTGATATCATATATTAAATATTATACAGAAATATCGCCTTTAATATGTGCATGGGAAATGTAATCCGAAAGAGTAAAATCTTCATATCGGAACTTCAGAATATCATTTACTGCAGGATTCAATTGCATCTTCGGCAGCTTATATGGTTCCCTTGCCAGTTGAAGCTTTACCTGATCAATATGGTTCAGATAGATATGTGCATCTCCCAGAGTGTGGACAAAATCCCCTGGTTTAAGTCCGGTTACCTGTGATACCATAATTGTAAGCAGGGCATAGGAAGCAATATTAAATGGCACTCCAATAAATATATCGGCACTTCTCTGGTAAAGCTGGCACGATAATCTGCCATCTGCAACATAGAACTGGAAAAGAATATGACAGGGAGGAAGGGCCATCCTATCCAATTCTCCCACATTCCAGGCACTTATAATATGTCTGCGGGAATCAGGTGATTTCTTTATTGAGCTTATCACGTTTATCAGCTGATCTATCTTCCGTCCATCAGCTGTGGGCCATGAACGCCATTGGTAACCATAGACCGGTCCGAGATTTCCATCTTTGTCTGCCCATTCGTTCCATATCTTTACTCCATTATCGTTCAGGTACTTTATATTGGTATCGCCTGAAATAAACCAGAGTAATTCATGAATTATTGATTTGAAGTGGATTTTTTTAGTTGTTAGCAGAGGGAACCCTTCCCTGAGATTAAATCTCATCTGATAACCGAATACACTTAATGTACCCGTACCTGTCCTGTCTTTCTTTTCAGTTCCGGTCGCCAGCACATGATCGAGTAATTCAAGATATTGTTTCATCTCTTTGGTCCGGTTTTCTACTCTGGTGAAATTCTGGCTGCCCAGCCACCCCCGGGTGCCATGTGAATTTTTATT
The DNA here is from genome assembly GCA_963791065.1 of uncultured Bacteroidales bacterium. Taxonomy (GTDB): domain Bacteria; phylum Bacteroidota; class Bacteroidia; order Bacteroidales; family VadinHA17; genus LD21. The sequence goes on along the minus strand of CAWBQN010000017.1, from coordinate 343,617 downwards.
TTCTCACCCGCATTTACTGTAGTTTTAAGATGCTTATAATCTTCCGCATACCTGTCGGCATTAATGCCATCCTGAAATATCTCCATTTTGTATTTCCCTGCCGGGAGAAAAGACAGGTCAAGGTCCATGTCACGACTAGTCCAGTTAGTTATAGCTCCGGCAAACCACTCTTTTCCTGATCGCCTAGCCAGCAGCAGATATTCTCCTATTTTACCATCCAGTCCTATAATATCATCCCATACAACCGGAATATTAACTATAAAATCGGTAGTCTCCTGCTCTTTCATATAGTTTGAGGGGCTATCAGCCAGCATTTGCAGGGGACTTTCATAAATGACATACAATGCTACCTGATGTGCCCGTGTTCCCTGACTTTCCGGGCGGGAGTACTTTGGTGAGAAATTAGCTTTGTCCATATTAACCATTGCTCCGGGAGTATAATCCATAGGGCCGGCAATCATCCTGGTAAATGGGATCGTTGCATCATGTTCCGGGGTGACATCTTTGCTCCATTTATCATTTTCGAGGCCCTTAACACCCTCTCGTGTGAGGGCATTTGGCCAGGTACGGCCAAGTCCGTCGGGTTTAAAGGCACCATGAAAATCAATGATAAGATGATGATCGGCTGTCTTTTTTGCAGCTTCCAGATAAAAATTAACCACCTTCTGATCATCTCTCTGCATAAAATCAACCTTAACACCTCTGACTCCCCATTTTTCGTATAATGCTGTCGCTTCATCAATTTTATCCCAGAAAGTTTTCCATGCTACCCACAGAATTACCCCGACATTTTTATTTTCAGCATAACGGCATAGTTCCGGAACATTAATGGCAGGTATGGATTTAAGTATATTAAGGGAGTCATACCAGCCAGCATCAAGAATGATATACTCAATTTTATTCTTTGAAGCAAAATCAATATAATATTTATATGTATCATTGTTTATACCGGCCCTGAAATCGACACCGTAGATGTTATTATCATTCCACCAGTCCCATGCCACATGTCCGGGCCTGATCCATCTGGAATCAACTATTCTATTGGGAGGTGCAAGTTTATATACCAAATCACTCTCAAGAAGCTTGATATCGGTTGGGGCAATGACAAATACTCTCCATGGAAATGTTCGCGTCCCTTTAGTCTTTGCTATATAGTCTTTAGTGCTTATGATTTCCAGATTCAGCTCCCCTGTCAGTTTTTCGGTATCGGGATATTTCGGCCATGTCCCTGATATTTTCCCTGATCCGCCTCCAATCAGCCACATACCGGGGTAATCTTCTATATCAGATTCAGTAAGAAGCACATCGACGCCATCTACCTGAAAAAGTGTTGGCAGACTGGCGAGATGCTTTTTCTCAACTGTATCGACCGAGGAATAGATAAATAACCTTTCATTATGCGACATGAAACCTGATTCAAGAGGATACCATGATTTGGCTCCTGATGGGAAAACCAGATCAGAGACCTCATTTTTTACTATGATCTCGTCTTTCAATGCAGTCTCAAACCTGTATGCGACCCCGTCGTTGTAAGCTCTGAACTGAATTGTAAAGCCAGAACTGAACGAGATAGTAAGGATATTGCAGTTATCTCTGATCTCAGATCTTTTGTTTGCCACAACAGGTCTTATTATATCATCCAGCTGGCTGACGGCTGCTTTTCTGATTCTTTCATTTTCGCCCAGAACCTTTCCGTTTTCAAGGATCATTGCAATTTTAGTGTTGCTTAAAATCTCCCTGCCTTCCCTTGTAACAGAAAATTTAATATCACCATCTGTATTTACTGTCAATATGATCTTATTATCCGGGGAAGAAACTTTATAATCTTTACCTGAAGAATAATATGCTGTAAACACAGATAAAACAGCAAGCAGTATTGTTCTTTTCATAGTAATAAGTATGTGGTTGGTTTTGACAAAGTTCAAAGGGATGCCTTAAGCCTTCTTTTTCTTCCTTTTCTCGATCTCATCTCTTACCGATGCAGCGCGTTCATAATCTTCAGTCTTGATTGCCTCATCGATCATCTTATAAAGCTCTTCATCAGAGTATGTATCGTACTTTGTTTTATCAGGTTCGAAGAAACTTTCAACTTCATTTACCGATGATATTTCGCTATCGGTGGGATTAACCGTTATCCCCGCTTTGTTGAGAATTTCTTCGGTGATATAAATCGGACAACCGAATCTTAATGCCAGAGCTACAGCATCAGAGGTCCTGCTGTCTATTGAATATTCCTTCTCCCCATTGTTGCAAACAAGCTTTGAAAAAAAAACGCCCTCTTCGAGCTTATAAATCATGACTTCAATTACAGATATATTAAACTCATCGGCAAATTTTTTAAACAGATCATGCGTCAGGGGGCGGGGTGGATCGAGATTTTCAAGCTTTATCACAATTGCCTGTGCTTCAAAGCCCCCGATAATTATAGGAATCCTTCTGTCTCCATTTTCTTCGATCAATATCAGCGCATAAGCTCCGGATTGAGTCTGACTGTATGAAATACCCATTACTTTTAGCTTTACTCTTTTCATATCAATTGTTTATGCGCCAAATAAATAACCGGTTTTTGATGAATATGACAAATATAAAGATATTAGAACTAACACCGGGAATGTGATTATTCTTTTTTATCAACATCCTTACAATAATACAGACCAATTTGTTCATTCCTTTCCGCCAGAAATATAACTGTTCAAGGCTGGCAAATCCTTTAGTACCTTCAAAGAATAAAAAATAAGCTTTATTGATTTGTAAATAATCTTATTTTTATATCTTTGCAGTCCAATTTTGGATAAATCCACTGGGGCAACTTAAAGATATATAATCATACGATCATATACGCCTTATGGAGTAACGTAAAAAAATTTTAAGATGTACGCAATCGTAGAAATTGCAGGTCAGCAGTTTAAAGTAGAGCATGGCAAAAAGATTTTTGTTCACAGACTTGAATTTGAAGAAGGAAAAGAGGTAGAATTTGACAAGGTTCTGCTGCTCGAAGATGATGGTAAAATCACAATCGGAGAGCCTGTGATTAAAGATGCAGTAGTAGGAGGTAAGATCTTAAGCAATCAGGTTAGAGGTGATAAAGTAATAGTTTTCAAGAAGAAAAGAAAGAAAGGTTACAGGGTCAAAAACGGACACCGTCAGAACTTTACCCAGGTTGAAATAATCAGTATTAACGGTGTTGAGTCACCTAAAAGAGCAGCTCCTAAAAAAGCAGAATCAAAAGCAGCTGATGTCACAGTTACTGAAGAAGTTATAAAGGAGAAGAAATCCCCCAGGAAACCAGCTGCAGTCAAAAAGGAAGCGCCGGCAAAGAAAACACAGTCCAAAAAAACGACAGAGAAGAAAGCTGCTGTGAAGAAACCGGCTGAGAAAAAGCCTGCAACAAAAACCAAAAAAAGCAAAAAATAAAGAATCGACTTAAAGCAAATAAAAATATATAATTATGGCACATAAGAAAGGAGCAGGTAGTTCACGCAACGGTCGCGATTCTGAAAGTAAACGATTGGGAGTGAAACTTTTCGGCGGCCAGGTCGCTAAAGCAGGCAACATAATAGTCCGTCAGAGAGGTACCAAACATAATCCGGGCATTAATGTTGGACTGGGAAAAGACCACACTTTGTTTGCCCTTACCGATGGAGAAGTTGAGTTCAGGAAAAAGAAGGATAACAAGACCTATGTATCGGTCAAACCGGTTACTGAGTAATTAGCAATTTTTAAAGATCCAGGCTCCCGGAATTCTTTTCAGCTTTGAAAAGCATTATCGGGAGTTTTTTGATATTTTTACAGCAGGCGGCAATGCCTGCTTTTTTTATAACAAATAACTGCATATGTTAACAATAAATCTTATCCGGGAGAAAAAAGAGTTCATAATCGAACGGCTGAAAGTTAAGAACTTTAATGCGGAAGAGATAATTAACAGGATCCTTCTGCTGGATGCCTCCCGCCGCGAGATCCAATCCAAAACCGATATGTTACAGGGAGAAATGAACCGTATCTCAAAAGAAATCGGCTCTATGATGAAAGATGGGAAGCGTGAAGAAGCTGAAGCGGCAAAAGCAAAAACTTACTTGTTGAAAGATGAGATCAAATCACTGAACGATAAGCTCATGCCTGTCGATAATGAACTCCGGACCGAGATCATAAAATTACCCAATCTTCCCCATGAGTCTGTTCCTGTCGGTCACGGAGCTGATGATAATATTGAGGTGCGTCATGGCGGAAGGAAGCCTAATCTTAGCGAAAACGCATTGCCTCACTGGGATCTGATTAAGAAATATGACATTATTGATTTTGAACTGGGGATTAAACTGACCGGAGCCGGATTCCCCGTTTATAAGGGGAAAGGAGCAAAACTGCAGAGAGCACTCATCAGCTTTTTCCTTGATGAAGGAGAAAAAGCCGGGTATTCAGAGGTGATGCCTCCAGTACTTGTAAATGAAGACTCAGGATTTGGTACCGGCCAGCTCCCCGACAAGGAAGGGCAGATGTATCATGCAACACCCGATAATTTTTATCTTGTTCCTACTGCTGAGGTCCCAGTTACAAATATTTACAGGGACGTTATATTGAATGCCGAAGTACTTCCAATAAAAAATGTAGCGTATACACCTTGTTTCAGGAGGGAAGCAGGTTCCTGGGGAGCTCATGTAAGAGGACTCAACCGGTTACATCAGTTTGATAAAGTAGAAATAGTCAGGATTGCACATCCCGATCACTCCTATGAGTCTCTTGAAGAGATGGTTACACATGTCGAAGGGTTGGTTTCCAAACTCGGGTTACCTTATCGCATTCTTAGGCTTTGTGGTGGGGATATGTCCTTCACATCTGCTTTGACATATGACTTTGAAGTGTGGTCAGCAGCCCAAAAGAGATGGCTCGAAGTAAGCTCCGTATCGAATTTTGAGTCATTTCAGGCGAACAGGTTAAAATGCAGATTCAAAGATAAAGGCGACAAACAAACCAGGCTTGTGCATACTCTTAACGGCAGCGCTCTTGCTCTTCCAAGAATTGTTGCTGCAATACTCGAAAATAACCAGACGAAAAACGGGATAAAGATTCCAAAAGTGCTTATACCTTATACAGGTTTTAGAATTATAAACTAGGATCCACAACCTTTGTGAAGTACTTTGTGTCCTTTGTGGTAAAAAAAGATTAAACACAAAGGATCTCAAAGAAAAAAATGAAGTAACACAAAGCAAAAACAAACTAGTTTCTTTGTAATAAACAAATATTAGTGGAGCAGACCAAACAATCATATTTTTATGCAGGATTGGCTATATTGTTCTGGTCGACGGTACCGACTGCATTTAAGATCAGTCTGGGGGAAATGAGCATCTTGCCAATGCTTACAATAGCTTCTCTCACCTCGACCCTTATATTACTGGTTGTAGTCTTATTTGGTAAAAATGCTCATCTAATTCTTACCACCACCCCTAAAGAGCTCATATATTCAGCAAGTCTTGGCTTTATCAACCCGTTCATCTACTATCTTATTCTTCTTAAAGCATACCAATTGCTTCCTGCACAGGTGGCCCAGCCTCTAAATATGATCTGGCCGATAATGCTTGTTTTCCTCTCTGTTCCTGTACTTAAGCAGAAAATTGAAAGGAAAAGCTTTATAGCTTTGTTTATCAGCTTTGCAGGAGTTTATATTATATCTTCCCAGGGCAGGCTTTTTGAATCGGGCCATGCGGATCTTACAGGAGTACTGCTCGCTACCGGAAGTTCAGTTTTCTGGGCATTTTACTTTATACTCAATGTAAAGGATAAAAGAGATGAAGGAGTCAAGCTTCTGCTTAATTTCACATTCGGCACTATCTATCTAATTGTTACTTTGATCATTACCGGGAAGTGGCAATTTGGGGCCAGCCTCAGGGGAGCAATTGCATCTGTATATGTGGGTATATTCGAGATGGGAATAACATTTCTATTCTGGTTAAAAGCTCTGAAGATGGCTTCCACTACTGCAAAAATAAGTAATCTTGTTTACCTCGCTCCCTTTCTTTCTCTCATTTTTGTACACTTTATTCTTCATGAACCCGTTTATTATACCACACCGATCGGACTTGTACTTATTATTTCTGGTATCTTTATTCAAAACAAGCGATCAAAAGTCAATGTTTAATTGTTATATGCAAAATATTAATCATTAAATAACATGAAAAAGTTCATTTTCCTCTTTTTTTTCTTAATAATTGGATTTATTTCCTGTAAGAAAAGTGTTTCCCCCGCCACATCACAAACTGTAGATGCAATTGCCAGAGATACTCTTTATTCTGTAATGAATCAGTACTATTTCTGGTATAAACTAATGCCGAATGTAGTTGAGACAGATTACAAAGACCCTTACACTCTTTTGGATGCAATGATGTATAAAACTCTCGACAGATGGAGTTTTGTTCAGACTTATGATCAGTATGTGGCTATGAATACAGGAGCATTTGTTGGCCATGGGATAAGCATGGGCCTTGATCCCTTCAACCAGGTAAGAATTGCACAGATTTACCATAATTCTCCTTTATACAACTTAGGTGTACGAAGGGGATGGATCGTTAAAAAGCTTAATAATACTGATCTGGCGCCTATATTTATTGCAAATAATGCCACAGCCTATAATCAACTTATAGGGGCTTCTTCCACATCTGTGACAAATGTCTTCCTTTTTCAGACGCCCGCAGGAAAAGATTCTACTATAACATCGACGAAGGCTTCCTTTACACTGAATACGGTTATTCTTGCAGATACCTTGCATTTGAAATCAGGAATTGCAGGCCATCTTGTATTTGATGAGTTTATTCCCCCGTCAGAACAGGAGTTGCAGAGTGCTTTTACATATTTTAGCCAGTATAATATAACGGACCTGATTGTAGATTTAAGATATAACGGAGGCGGCGATTTAAATGTACTCACAAATATGGCAAGCTATGTGGCCGGAAGTTCAAAATTTAATTCTACTTTTTTAACACTGACTTTTAACGACAAAAATACATCTTCCAACCAGTCATTTAATTTCACTACCGTACCGGCTCCACTCAATATATCAAGATTAGTTGTCATTACAACAAGAGGGACAGCCTCTGCAAGTGAAGATTTTATTAACGGATTAAAGCCAGGTATCAATGTGGTAACCATCGGTGATACAACAAATGGGAAACCTGTTGGAATGGTAGGATTTGCCTATCCCAGAAATCAGCCTTACTATTTGTTTTGGCCGATTACCTTCTCCCTGGTTAACTCTGCAGGACAGGGTGATTTTTATAAAGGTTTTGCACCGGCTAAATACGTTCCAGACGATATCACACATGACTGGAACGACAGAAATGAGGCATGCCTGAAGGAATCTATCTATTATCTTGAGAATGGAAATGTTTCTTCGAAAGGATTAATGGTAAAACAACCTTCCGCAGGCGTTATGTTTCCTGAAATGCCCTTAAAGAATAATAATGCTTACATCATAAAGAAATAATCTACTGCAGATTGCAATCCTTCTTTAGGCTCATTGATTTCCCGCCCGACTGAATGAAAGTATTTTATTTTTGATGAATAAATTTTCAGACGTTCGGGCGGGCTTTTTGTACCTTTGTGGTAAAAATAAATCTTTACCAACCTGAAAGCCAAATTGAAAGTTAAACCAAAGGAGAGGATTATTCTGGGTATTGATCCGGGTACAAGTATTACCGGATATGGAGTTATAAAGACCAATGGCACCGTTCCCGAGCTGATTACTATCGGATCAATAGATCTTTCAAAATATGAAGATCACTACCTTAAACTGAAGCATATTTTTGAAAGGACTATCGGGATCATAGATGAATATCATCCTGATGAGCTCGCAATTGAGGCTCCCTTTTACGGTAAAAATGTTCAATCGATGCTAAAACTCGGCAGGGCACAAGGTGCTGCTATCGCGGCAGCGCTTACACGTTCCTTGCCAATCTTTGAATATGCTCCAAGAAAGATCAAAATGTCTATTACCGGCCAGGGAGCTGCCTCAAAGGAGCAGGTAGCCTCAATGCTGATGAACATACTAAAATTCTCGCTAAGCGAAATTAAACTCGATGCTACCGATGGCCTGGCAGCAGCACTTTGTCATTTTTATCAGACAAACAAGCCGATGCAGGAAAAGGCGTATAACAGCTGGAAGGATTTTATGAATAAAAATCCAAAGAGAATTAAAACGAAGGAGGTATAAAGAGATCATACAACTGCAAATGCGAGCGCGACCACACTTACCTTAACCCCTTCAACTTTCAGAAGCTCGTTTGTGCACGATTCAATTGTCGAACCCGTTGTGATGACATCATCCACAAGTAATACATGCTTACCGATAATGTTTTGAGGATCAATTACCTGGAAAATACCTTCAACATTAGTCCATCTGTCATACCGTGAACGTTTTGTCTGGGTCGCTGAAACCATAACTCTTGCGAGCGAGCTTACATCCACAGGCAGCATTGTTATATCAGCAATACCTCTGGAAATGGTTTCACTCTGATTAAATCCGCGGATCCGTTTTTTAACAGGATGGAGAGGAACAGGAATTACGAGATCAATATCGCACACAAAACCGGAAGATTTTAAAGACTGGCCATAAATTCTGCCAAGTTCATAGCCTATCTCACTAATTCCCTTGTACTTAAGATTATGAATCAGGTTTCTGATCCTGCTTCCTTTATTGTAATATGAAAATGCAGCTGCCTTTTCAATCAGGCAACGACCCCAGAAAAGCTGAGCCACGGGATTATCCTGAACGGAATGATAATTTGTTCTCGGAATAACCACATAACATTCAGTACAGATAAGGTATTCATTCCTCATAAGGTGATTGCCACAGGCGTAGCACAACCGTGGAAATAAAAGACTAATGAAATCGTCCCACAAATCATATAAGTAACTCATGCAGCGAGCTGAATTATTATATAAAGTTATGAAATATCATTTTTATCCGCAAATAACGCATCACCCTCTATAGTAAACTATAAAGGTTGAATTTATTCAGAACTTCTGACGCGGGTGTTGAAAAAGTCCTTTGTGTCCTTTGTGATCCCGAGTACTCGGGATTGTGTGCCTTTGTGGTAAAAGCTAAAACATTGAACCACAAAGGATCACAAAGTACCTCCAAGGAACACAAAGGAAAAACCAAAAATAAATAATCTCTTTCAACTGCCCCTGTTACAGAATAACCCTACTGCTGATTTTGGCAGCAATCTCCCTGAATTCTTCCGGCGTAAATTTGAGCTTGGGATTTTTAAAATTTATATCTTCCATTGTATCCATTGGGATCAGATGGATATGAGCATGGGGCACTTCAAGACCGAGGATGGCTATTCCGATACGGTTGCAGGGAATCGCACTCTTTATTGCGACTGCAATTTTCTTGGAGAATAGAATCATTCCTGTTAAATAAACATCCTCCAGATCGAAAATATAATCTGTCTCTTCCTTGGGAACGACCAGTGTATGTCCTGCCCTCAGAGGATTGATATCGAGAAATGCAAAATAATCGTTATTTTCCGCTATCCTGTAGCAAGGGATCTCACCTCTGATTATTTTAGTAAAAATAGTAGCCATACCATTTCTTAACTTATCTATCAGATCGTTATTGAAATAATTTCAAACGGAATAGTGCCTGAAGGCACTTTTATCTTAACTATATCACCTACTTTTTTCCCAATAAGCCCCTGGGCTATCGGAGAACTCACTGCAATCTTACCCAGCTTAAAATTTGCTTCACTTTCAGGTACAATCAGATATTCCATTACCGAATTATTTGTCTTGTTCCTGATTTTAACCCTGTTAAGTAATCTCACAGATGAGGTTTCAATTTTAGACTCGTCAAGAATTCTTGAGCGGGCAACGATATCCTCAAGCTTTGAAATCCTTAATTCGAGCATTCCCTGTGCTTCTTTAGCTGCAGCATACTCGGCATTTTCAGAAAGATCGCCCTTATCCCGTGCATCAGCTATCTGCCTGGAGATTGAAGGCCTCTCAACATTTCTCAATTGGTCGAGCTCCTCTTTCAGTTTCTGAAGACCTTCTAAAGTCACATAAATAACCTCTGACATCTTTCTCTATTATATTAAAAAAAAGGAAGAATTCCGGGGTCGCCGGAACTCTTCAACAACAAATATATAAATATTTTTGATTATTTACAAATAAATATCTTGTGAGCAGGTGTTTCACAAGTATTTGTCTTCAAACCTAATTATTACTTATATTTTTTACCAGCACCTTTTGTATTCGCCCTTATTTTTTTTGCTTTCTGCCTGTCGCGTTTTGAAAAATCTTTTTTGTTTTGCTTCATACGTGCCTTTACTTCAGGAGATTGTATTTCGATAGTTCTTTTTTGGGATCGTTTAATAGCTTTTTCGTAATCCTTTTCGAGTCTACGGTCATTGGCCTCTTGTTTCCTTTTTGCTTTTAGCGCAGACCTGGGTCCTTTGACTTTTGACTCTTTCTTAATGCCCGGTGTCTTACCGAACAGCTGTTTATCAGGATTCCTGTGGAATACCTGGGCATCGCCTGATCTGATAGTTAATGTTAACAGAAGGATAAAAAGAAAAATGCTCTTCAGAGATAAACTATTCATTTTCAGATATTACAATAAAAAATCATCAATCCCGTTAAATTCCCGGTTGTATTGGTAATTTTGCACTATAAAATATTCCCGGATGGCTCTATTTTCAAAAATAAGATTTTTTTTAATCACAGCATCACTTGTCATCATCTTAAGTTCGTGTAATAAGAAGAATGATGTGATCCCCGATACGTACGTGAATTTCACTTTCGATCTTAATGATCCGGAATTTGTAAGCCTTAGCGGATTTGGAGGTTCAGTAACTGTCGATTCACATACAAATAACTGGGGGTTAGCCGCTGCAGGATTTGATGGCAATGGCATTATAATATGCTTCGGAGTAGATGAATTTTATGCTTACGACCGTACCTGCCCACACGATTATGTAGTCAATGGCCTGAGCATTAAGGTAAATATTGACCCGGGAAATTCGACAATTGCAGTATGTCCGAAATGCGGAACTAAATATGGACTTACTGTAGGAGGTACGCCCGCCTCCGGCGTCGGAAGATATCCTCTCAAAAACTACAGAACGAGAATCCTGGAAAACTATGTTACAGTGTGGAATTAAAGACAACTCCTTCTCCTAATTAACTTACCTCATCCTCCAACTGGGGCTGTTGAAAAAGACCTTTTTAACCGCAAAGCACGCTAAGTAAAAGCAAAGTTCGCAAAGTCAAAACACTATAAATATGTTCTTTGCGTTCTTTGCGGTTAATGGATTTTGTCTTTCTATACGACCCTAAGGGGTGAGGTAAACGAAAAGGTATGAAAATTGAGGTTTAGTATCTGTAATGATCCGGTTTGTAAGGACCCTTAGCCGGGACACCAATATAATCAGATTGTTCCTTTGTAAGTTCTGTGAGCCTAACACCCAGCTGATCTAGGTGCAGACGTGCAACCTCTTCATCGAGGTATTTTGGTAGCCTGTAAACTCCTGTTTCATATTTGTTTTTCCACAGATCGATCTGCGCAAGTGTCTGGTTGCTGAAAGAGTTACTCATCACAAACGAAGGATGACCGGTGGCACAGCCCAGATTAACCAGTCTACCCTCAGCCAGGATAAAAATGGCATGGCCGTCGGGGAAGAGATATTTATCAACCTGTGGCTTTATATTTATTTTTACCACACCTTTAAGATCGTTGAGCCTGTCCATCTGGATCTCGTTATCGAAATGACCTATATTACACACTATAGCCTGATCCTTCATTTTCAACATATGATCAAGTGTTATTATATCTCTGTTCCCGGTAGCTGTTACAAAGATGTTACCTTCGAGGAGTGTGTCTTCAACTGTCTGAACTTCAAATCCTTCCATTGATGCCTGCAAAGCGCAAATCGGGTCAATTTCAGTTACGATTACTCTTGATCCATATGATTTCATGGAACGGGCGCAACCCTTTCCCACATCACCATAACCACAAACAACAACCACTTTCCCGGCAAGCATAACGTCAGTTGCCCTCTTAATCCCATCGGCGAGAGATTCACGGCATCCGTAAAGGTTATCGAACTTTGATTTTGTGACTGAATCATTTACATTAATAGCCGGCACAAGCAGTTCACCTTTCTCCATCATCTGGTACAACCTGTGAACACCGGTTGTGGTCTCTTCCGAAATACCTTTAAGCTCACTTACAGTACGGTGCCATCTTCCTGGCTCCCTGTCAAGAATATCCTTCAGAGTTGCCAGAATAATTGCTTCTTCCCTGTTTTCAGGTTTCCTGTTAAGTATCTCGGGTGTATTTTCTGCCTTATATCCCAGATGAACCATCAGGGAGGCATCTCCTCCGTCATCTACAATAAGGTTAGGGCCCTTTCCTCCGGGGAATGAGAGTGCCTGTGCAGTGCACCACCAGTACTCTTCAAGTGTTTCACCTTTCCAGGCAAAGACTGGTATTCCCGTGGCAGCAATTGCAGCAGCTGCATGATCCTGAGTGGAGAAAATATTGCAGCTCGCCCACCTTACATCTGCACCAAGTTCCGCGAGAGTCTCAATTAAGACAGCTGTCTGAATAGTCATGTGTAACGAACCGGTAATCCGTGCACCTTTTAAAGGCTTCTCAGAAGAGTATTTCTTCCTGATTGCCAGTAAGCCAGGCATCTCTTTTTCAGCAATTTCAATCTCTTTTCTGCCAAAATCAGCAAGTGAAATATCTTTTACCTGGTACTGCATTGTATCGATTGTTAAGTTCATAATTCAGATTATTTTTAAGTTGTTAAAGTTAACAAAAACATTTCTAATTTTTCAGGCCAGCACTTCCAGTGTATCCAGCTTATCCTGAATCATTTGCTCTGTCAGTTGTTTCAGATTATCAAATTTTTTCTCATCTCTGAGCCTTTTCCTGAATGCAACTGAAATCCTTTTTCCATAGATATCCCTTTCAAAATTCAGAATATGCACCTCAATGCTTCTGAAGCTGATATCTGTATTTACCGTCGGATTGGAACCTATACTCATCATTCCCGGATAAACGGTCTCATCGAGCTTAACCTCAACAGCATAAACTCCGTTGCCGGGTATTAATTTATATTCGGAATCGGGTTCTATATTAGCTGTAGGAAATCCAATTGACTGGCCGATCTTCTTGCCTTCAATTACAGTTCCGCTTAACGAATAAGAATATCCGAGCCACTTGTTTGCTTCATCAAGTTTCCCATTTAACAAAGCATTACGAATTGAGGTGGAGCTTATTGCGCCCTCTTCAGTATGAAAACCCTGTACCTGTTCAACCACGAAATCAAGCTCTTCCGAACATTTTTTTATCGTAATAAAGTCACCTTCACCACGCCGGCCAAAATGATGATTATAACCGATGATGAGGTACCTGGTACCTATCTTCTCAACAAGGATATCTTTAACGAAATCACAGGCCGGAATCTCACTGAACTCTCTTGTGAACTCAATCACGATCAGATGGTCAATGTTTGCTTTTTCCAGCAGTACTTTCTTCTCGTCCATTGTTGTCAGAAATGAAATATTGGCATTGTGCCGGTCAAGGACAAGTCGCGGATGAGGCGAAAAGGTAACGACTACAGATTCACCTTTTGCCATTTCTGCACGCGTCACAAGGCTATTGAGCAAAGCCATATGACCCCGGTGGACTCCGTCAAAAATTCCGAGAGTAACAACAGGAGAAATCAGATGAAGATTTTCATATCCTTCATGAATTATCATAACGTAAAATTATGTCTGCAAAATTAATAAAGCCCATGGAAATGAAACAAATAAATGATTTAGATTTCGTATTTTTATGGAAAGAATATGTCTTTTTCCAATTATCATGAATACAACCAGTTTCTATCAATCCGACCCATGGTTGAATCCCTTCAGGGAAGCAATTGACAGACGGTATGCAAAATGTATTGCAAAGGAAAAACATCTGATCGGAAATGGTACACTTAGCGAGTTCGCGATGGGGCATTTTTACTATGGCCTTCACCGTGACCACGATTCCTGGGTCTTCAGGGAATGGGCTCCAAATGCAAAAAATATCTATGTCATCGGAGTATTCAATGACTGGAAGGAGAAGAAGGAATTCATGATGAACAGAGTCAACGCAATGGGTGACTGGGAAATAATTTTTTCACCCGGGACTCTAAAACATGGAGACCTGTACAAACTTTCTGTTCACTGGGACGGAGGAAGCGGAGAACGGATCCCTTCCTATGCAAACCGGGTGGTTCAGGATGATAAGACTAAAATATTTAATGCCCAGGTCTGGCAACCTGAAGGAAATTATAACTGGAGCTGCAATTATTTTGCCTCTGCATTTTCTGCCCCGGTAATTTACGAAGCACATATCGGGATGGCTACGCCTGAAGAAAAAATTGGCACATACCGGGAATTTACTGAGAAGGTCCTTCCAGTTATAAGCAAATCAGGTTATAATACGATTCAGCTGATGGCTATACAGGAACATCCGTTTTACGGATCCTTCGGGTACCATGTATCGAGTTTCTTTGCCGCCTCTTCACGTTTCGGGACACCGGAAGATCTTAAGGAACTGATTGACAAATCGCATCAGTCAGGTCTAAGGGTAATTATGGATCTTGTACACTCACATTCAGTAAAAAATGTGAATGAAGGACTTGGTCTGTTCGATGGATCCCTGGGTCAGTATTTCCATGCCAATGAAAGAAGAAGAAATCATATCGCATGGGATTCTTTGTGTTTCGACTATGGAAAGGACAATGTAATTCATTTTCTTCTATCCAACTGTCGTTACTGGCTTGAGGAATATAAATTTGACGGATTCAGGTTCGATGGAATAACAAGTATGATCTATTATGATCATGGCCTCGAAAAAAATTTTACTTCCTACAATGAATACTTCGACGGTAATCAGGATGAAGATGCACTGATCTACCTGTTCCTTGCTAATAAGCTTATCCATACATTTAAGCCTGAAGCAATCACAATTGCAGAGGAGATGAGCGGGATGCCGGGGCTTGCCTCGAGTACGGAAAAGATGGGATATGGTTTCGATTTCAGGTTGTCGATGGGGGTTCCCGATTTCTGGATAAAGCTTGTAAAGGAGACAGTGGATGAGAACTGGGATATGGGAAAGTTATTCTATGAACTTACCCAGCACCGGCCTGAGGAAAAGATAATATCATATTGTGAATCGCATGACCAGGCGCTTGTGGGCGATAAGACACTTATTTTCAGGATGATAGATTCAGAAATGTACACCGGCATGAATAAATCCTATCATAGCATCGTGATGGACCGGGGCATTGCATTGCATAAAATGATCAGGCTTATCACCTTCAGTACCTCCGGGGGCGGCTATCTAAACTTTATGGGTAATGAATTTGGTCACCCGGAATGGATCGACTTTCCGCGGGAAGGTAATAACTGGAGTTATAAATATGCCCGCCGTCAGTGGCAGCTTGCTGAAAACAAAGATCTAAAATACAATAGCCTGTTAAAATTCGACAGGAAGATGGTGAAACTTCATACTGACTTTAAAATACTTGATGATCTTTTTGTTAACAGGGTGTATGAAAATAATTCGGATAAGGTCATCGCATACACAAGAGGAGAATTATTGTTTGTTTTTAATTTTAATCCGACAGTCTCCTTTACCGATTACGGAATTCCGCTTACAGGCAAATTCAGAATTATTCTTGACAGTGATGATCCGGCATTCGGAGGCTTTGACAGGATAGACAGGAAAACAGTTTACATCTCAATCAGAAAAGCAGAAAGGAACATTATAAATGCTCCTTTGTACCTTTATCTCTATCTCCCGGCAAGAACTGCTCTCGTTTTTAAAAGAGAACCTGTCAGAAGGGCCACTGATCTTTAATCAATCCAGCGCAGCAGGTAGAAATCCTGTTTATGCGGTAGATCTTTGTGTTTCGGATAAATACGTATTCCATAAAAGAATGACCCTGCCTTTTCCGGTACCAGGCTCGCCCTGTAAAGACATTTACCGCCTTTGCTGCTGATCAGCTTAAACTCCTCGCTTGCTACGAACTCATGTTCACCTGTTTTGCTCATATGGGTGATAATAAATTCCACACCAACATTTTCTTTCGGGATTTTCTTGATATCCAATGCTATTTCTGCCCTGTAGTCGTGGCCCGACCTGTATACATTTTCTCCGGCACGTTCAAAACTATAATTCAGGACTTCAATATTATCCCACTCATCCCTTATGGATTTCTTCCAGGCAGCAAGTTCCTTTGCTTTCTCAAAGTTATTGTCAATCAGATATTTATTTCGAGTATAAAGCTTTAAATAGTATTTCTCATAATAATCATCTATCATCCTTTTCATTGTAAACTCAGGAGCAATTTTTACCATGGTGTTTTTAATTAAGCTCACCCACTCAACAGGTATGCCGCTGGCATTAAATGAATAATAAGCCGGAACTATTTCAAATTCAAGCATATTATAAATTGTTTCAGCATCTATATCGTCCTGAAGTTCCTGCTCATCAAATGTTCTTTTCTTTGGCAATGCCCAGCCGGCAAATGCCCTGTACCCTTCTACCCACCATCCGTCTAGAACGCTGAAATGGATTGTACCGTTCATAACAGCTTTTTCTCCGCTGGTGCCCGATGCTTCAAGAGGCCTGGTCGGAGTATTCAGCCAGATGTCGACACCCCTTGTTAGATACTTGGCCATATCAATATCATAATTCTCGAGAAATATTACTTTACCGGCAAATTGAGGCATCTGTGAGATATCGAAAACCTTTTTTATAAGTTCCTTGCCCCCTCCGTCATTGGGATGTGCTTTCCCTGCATAGATAAACTGCACCGGTTTTTCCGGATTATTTACGATATGTGCAAGTCTGTCAAGGTCGCGGAATAGAAGGGATGCCCTTTTATATGTGGCGAACCTCCGTGCAAATCCTATTGTCAGCGCTTTTTCATCGAGATGACCGCTTATACTAAGCAAAGTATGAGGGCTTACATGTTTTTCAATCATATCTGATTGAAGTCTTTTCCGGATGTTTGAGAACAGGTTCTTCTTAAGCTTTGTCTTTATCTCATAAATCTTCTTATCATCAACATTATACAGCTTCTCCCAGAGGCTCCTGTCGGTCTGATCGAAAAAGATGTTTCCGGTCATTTCCCTGTAGACTTCCCTCCATTCGGGAGCCGTCCATGTCGGATGATGAACTCCGTTTGTAACATAGCCTATAAATAGCTCCTCTTTCAGATAACCCGGCCAGAGCTTATTAAACATCCCCTGGCTGACCTCACCGTGGAGTTTGCTGACCCCGTTAACCTCCTGAGACATACGTGCCGCCAGATAACTCATGTTGAATTTTTTATCAGTGTCACCTTCACATTGTCCAAGAGCCATTAGTTCAACCCAGGTAATAGTTAACCTGCTGTGATAATGAGAAATGTATTTTCTTAGAAGGTCCTCCTCAAATGCATCATGCCCGGCCGGAACCGGTGTATGAGTGGTAAAAAGTGTCGAAGATCTTACTGCTTCAAGAGCCTGATTAAAGGTAAGATGCTGATCATTTATCAGACCCCTGAGACGTTCCAGACTGATAAACGCGGAATGTCCTTCATTGCTGTGATAGATATCAGGATTCAGTCCCATTGCAACGAGAGCCCTTATGCCTCCAATACCCAGTATCAGCTCCTGTCTCAACCTGTTCTCTGTATCTCCTCCATAAAGGTAATGTGTGACAGTTCTGTCTTCAGGGGAGTTATCATCAAAATCTGTATCGAGAAGAACAAGGCGGACTTTACCCACTCTTGCCTCCCAGACACGTATACTTACGGTCCGGCCTGGCCATACCAGGCTCACATACAACTGGTTGCCACTTGAATCCTTAACAGGATTAATCGGCAGACGTGAAAATTCTTCAGCTTCATATATTGAAAGCTGCTCACCTCTCGGTCCGAGTTTTTGTTTGAAATATCCGTACCTGTAAAGAAGCCCGACGCCGGTAATATTTAAATTCGAATCGCTGGCTTCCTTCAGGTAATCTCCTGCAAGTATTCCAAGGCCTCCTGAATAGATCTTCAGACATGGGTGTATTCCAAACTCCATGCTAAAGTAAGCAACAGAAGGCAGTTCCGTATTGTCGGGGCGATTTGTATGAGCTTTGAATTCCTCATTGACTTTTTTTAGGTCAGACACAAAATCATCATCATCTTCAAGTACCAGAAGCCTTTTGTAATCGATCTTTTCCAGAAGAAGCTTAGGATTATGCCGAACCTCCTCCCAAAGGGAAGGGTCCATCCTTCTGAATATTAATTCTGCCTGAGAATTCCATGACCACCAGAGGTTATTTGCAAGATCCTTGAGAGTAGCCAGTTTCTCAGGGACATCACTCTGGACATAAATGTCTTTCCATACTGGCACCTGGTGAGGTTTACGTGTATGGATCCCGGGAGACTCCATGAATCTGACGAACTCTCTTGGTTCCTCACGCCGCTCATTGCTTTGCGATAAGAGCAAATTCATAAGCATCAAAATAATGCTTAACAAGATTGTCCCAGAGGGCGATCCTTGAAATTGCATGAGCTTTATCTCTGGCTTCCTTAATTTCATTATCATCCAGCCTGATAAACTTCACCAGATAGTTCCATATCTCAAAAACAACTTCTGTTTCGTTATCATCGGTCCTTTCAATAACTGAAATACCGTTCCCCGGATTCTCAAAATATGTCCTGACCCATAAGCCAAACCCTGAAAGAGAGGTTGTAACAGTCGGAATAGAAAACATCTCACTCTCAAGAGGAGTATATCCCCATGGCTCGTAGTAAGAGGGAAAAACAGAAAGATCAAATCCAATGAGCAACTCAAAGTATGGCATATTAAAAATGCCATCATTGCCATTCAGATAACATGGAACAAAGATGATTTTAACCCTGGATTTCTGATCATTGTTAAGATTGTTCTTTGCAGCCCTCAGCAATAGAGGATCAGTTGAAGGATAATGCAGGCTGTGCGTCAGATATTTATCACCAACATTTTTCGGTCCGTTATTGTAAAGGATGTCAGCAATATCCTTACGTGGTCCTTTATGATAGGCGGGGATGAGGAAAAAAGCAATACACTCTTTTTCAATAGCACCTTTTTTTTGAAGTTCCCCGAGGGAATCAATTAATATATCAACGCCTTTATTACGGAATTCATATCTGCCACTGTTTACTACCAATACACAATCTTTTGAGACTGAATAGCCAAGAACAGCTTCAGCAACATCAAGCAGTTTTTCCCTGGCCAGGCGTCTGCGCTCCTCAAAAATCTCCCTGTCCGGAACGAACGAATCCTCAAAGCCGTTTGGGGTAACAAAATCCACCTTCTTACCCAGAAAATACTGACACTCCCTTGAAGTTATTTCACTAACAGTTGTGAAGACATCTGCCTCAGAAGCAGAAATTTTTTCGAGTGATTGCTTTGCCAGAATATTAAACTCCCTGGCTATCTGAAGAGTGTTATACTCCTCCATCTTTCCATAAAGAGGACGATTATTACCCGCAATGCTTCTGCCCAGAACCGTAGCATGTGTTGTGAATGAAGTGGCAATCCAGGGAGCGTACTTCTTGAGATACAATATCCCGGTCCCGGTCATCCATTCATGGAACTGAGCAATTGTGTTCTGATGTTCGTGATAGAAGGTCGTAAAGCTTTCAATCACCTTGCCCGCTGCATATCCGAAGAGTGCTGGTTCCACATAATCCCACTGACCTGTTATACTGTCGAGCTTATATGTTTCCCAGAAACCGGCAAATATCTCATTCTGCTGCCCGAAATATGGAGTAAAGTCAATAAGGAATACAATAGGTTTTCCGGAAATATTCCATCTTCCGGTCTTAACCCTTAATCCCTCAGTTGCTGCTCTGACTTTCCAATCACTAAACAGTGATTCATCGGGAATAAATTCAGGATTGGTGATATCTTCCCTCCAGACATCCGGTCCGATACAGATATACTTGTCTTTAAGTTCATTTACTATTTTAAGAGCTTTCGTTGAGATAACCGTGTGAATTCCCCCAACTTTATTACATACCTCCCAACTGGTTTCAAATATAAATTCAACCTTCATCATAAAAAATTATTTGTTTAGGGCTGTGAAGCCTGCTATTTAACTGGTCTGATCTTATTCCCCGACCTGGTGGAGACAGCCTTATTTTTGACCTTTGAATTCGATTTAAGTTTACTGACTGCCCCGTTAATAGCTTTGGCAGGCTTGATTTTTGCAATTTTCTTAGCTAGTTTTTCAATCTCAAAACTCTGCTTTTCGATTATCATATCTTTTTCGATTATCTGATTTCCGAGTTTAAAGATCTGATCTTGTTCGGCAGAATCGGGAAATATATTCTTCAGTCGGATTTCAAAGTCACTCAATACATTCATATAATTCATGAATGCGTCATAAGGGGTTGCATAAGGATTGAAATAAGCATGAACAGCGCCATCTGAGAAAAACTTGGTTGCCATATAATAAAAATGGTCACTCGACTGGAGATATTCCCAGTCTTTTTTTATCATATCATCCTCACACTTATTTACTTTCCCCGCCAGACTGTATAATTTTTCCAGGGCAGCAACCTGTAGTTCATTTCCGAGCCATGCGGTAATATCACGCTCTTCATCTGCCCACGAGATTGGCGAAGGAATACTGATTGCTGAAACAGGCTGCAATGTATCAGCAATCTCAGTAGGGGTCATAAACCTGAAAGGCGTTTTCTTCAATACAGCGCCCGGCATATGATACAGAAAATCAAATATTCCCGTCTCTTTCCAGTTATGTTCACCAAATGTTTCATAGTCGAGAAAGATGTTTATCAGCTCGCTTTTTGGAGCCAGCTTGCTTATCCAGGATGCATATTTATCGGCTGTTAATGGCCATGAATTCCAATTCCTGTTTGAGAACCTGAAAGCAATATCATCGCTCAGCACAAAGTTTCTCAGAAGCAATTTCAGACGGGGATTAACAGAATTACAATAAAGAAAATTCGGACTTTTCCAGCCAAGCACATGCTTTGCACCCTCTGTCAGCATGGATTTAAATCCCATGTCGGCCACCCATGATCCGATTGTGTCGGAATAGATTAATTCAGTATTCCGGAATGAACTGGCTTCAACGCCAAGAAATTCCTTCAACATCTGTTTATGATTGACGACCTGTTGTTCAAATTCATTTCTGCTTTTGAGCGAAACAAGTGAATGAGAGTTAGTTTCAGCAAGAAATTCCACCATCCCTGTTTCAGCCAACTCCCTGAATGAATCAAGAACTTCAGGGGTATAAAGTCTGAACTGGCTTATAGCAAGTCCTGAAAGAGAAAATGTCACTTTAAATTTCCCTTTATGCTTATGGATCAGATCAAGAATTATATTATTGGCAGGCAGATAACATTTATCGGCTACTTTTCTCATTATAGATTCATTGGAGTAATCATCGTAATAGTAATGATCGTGACCCATATTGAAGAATCTGTATCTCTTGAGCCGGAATGGTTGATGTACCTGAAAATAAAAACAAATTGCTTTTTTGCCTGATACGCTCATTTCTTAATTCATTTTATTATCAATAACTCTGTAATAAATATCACGTACATGCCTGGCTGAATTATCCCACTTAAGCCTGATGACTTCCTCCTTCCCATTTTTAATAAACATATTGGAAAGTGCAGGATAATTAAGTATTCCATAGATTGCATCAGCCATTGCATCTATATCCCAGAAATCGGTTTTCACAGCGTGTGTAAGTATTTCAGCTACTCCTGACTGTTTGCTTATAATTACGGGCACATTTGATTGCATTGCCTCGAGGGGCGAGATCCCAAAAGGTTCCGATACGGAAGGCATAATATAAACATCGCTCATGTCGAGCATTGTAAAAACGTCAGTGCCCTTAAGAAATCCGGTAAAGTGGAACCGGTCAGTTATTTTAAGGGCTGCAGCTCTTCGCATCATCCTTTCCATCATATCTCCCGACCCGGCCATCACGAATCTTACATTGTTCATAACCTTAAGTACCTTATAAGCCGCTTCGATAAAATATTCGGGTCCTTTCTGCATGGTTATCCGGCCAAGAAATGTGACCACCTTTTCCTCAAAGCCTTTTTTAATGCCGGGGTCATCAGCGATTTTAACCGGCTCTACAGCATTATAAACTGTTTCAACCTTATCCGGATTGATATTGTATTTGTTAATAACCATCTCGCGAGTCAGATTACTGACAGTGATGATTTTAGATGCGGCATCCATCCCGTTTTTCTCAATCCGGTAAACTTCAGGGTTTACATTCCCGCCGCTACGGTCAAAGTCAGTGGCATGCACATGAATGACAAGCGGTTTTCCCGATACTTCCATTGCAGCAATGCCTGCAGGATAAGCAAGCCAGTCATGAGCGTGGATAATATCGAATTCATTCTCATCAGCAATCACAGAAGCCACAATTGAATACTTGTAAATCTCTTCCATGAGGTTGGTATCGTATCTTCCCGAAAAATCCACCTTGCCCCTGTTGTTTGTCTTTACGTAGAAATTATAACCTGACACTTCAGATTTGACAAGTTTCCAGAAATCATCAGGGTCGATATAAGGAACAATTTTTGAGGATACTTCAATCCGTTCAATTGGACGCCTTGAACCTTTATAATAAACTTTTTTATAAGCAACAGGCACCTGGTTTGCGCCAACCAGCCTGACAATATTCTGATCCTCATCACCCCAGGCCTTTGGTACAACAAAGATCACCTCAAGATCGTCCAGCGTAGCCATTCCCTTTGTCAGGCCAAAGCTGGCAGTCCCTAATCCACCTGAGATATGAGGCGGAAATTCCCATCCGAACATTAAAACACGCATATCCTGCCTCTGTTATTGATTTTCAAATTCTGTTTCAAGTATATCGATTATCCTCAATACCTCACCCACACTCCATGCTTGCGAAATAGCTCCCTGGGGAGAATGAGGCGGATCACCATCATAGATCTCGGAAATTGTACTGATCCCATGCTCGCTCATCACTTCTTCCAGACCATATATTAATTTTCTGACTTTCTCAACACCTTGCTGCCCATATACCTTCAGCCAGCCTTCACAAAAGGGACCGTAGAGCCAGGGCCAAACCGTCCCCTGGTGATAAGCATTATCTCTCTCCTCCTGGTTCCCTTTACAGGTTCCTTTATAATATTCATTTCCCGGAGAAAGCGTCCGGAGCCCCCTGACTGTAACAAGTTCTCTATCCGCAATATCTAAAACATGCTGCATTTGTGATTTATCCAGCATGGAATATGGAAGTGAAACAGCTATGACCATATTTGGCCTGACAAAAGTGTTTTTTCCTTCCTCATCATTAACATAATCTGCCAGATAGCCAGTCTTCTCATCCCAGAACAGATCAAGAAATGATTGCTTAATCAGCTCGGGAAGCACTTCATATTCTTTAATAAACTTTTTATCATTCACGGTCGCTGCCATTTCGAGTGAAAAGCAAACAGCATTATACCATAGAGCATTGATCTCCACTGTATACCCTTTCCGGGGAGTTACGGGAACACCATTGACAATTGCATCCATCCAGGTAAGAGCCTTTCCCGATGCACTGGCATAAATCAGACCATTTTCTCTCATGTGAATATTAAAACCGGTGCCATTTTTAAAGGCATTCAGTACTGATTTTGCAGCTTCACCATATCTTTCCCAACCATCAGTGCCGCCATGGCCAACGTATTGCTGTATTGCCCAGAAAAACCATAGGGGAGCGTCAACAGAATTAAATGCCGGGTCATTAGCATTACCCATATTGGGAAACAATCCATCTTTCATTTTGTTAATCTGCGTATTCAGAACTGCCCTGTAGAGAACTAATTTGTGCCGGGCTAATGCAAGTCCGGGAAGTGAGATGAATGTATCTCTTCCCCAGCTGCCAAACCACGGGTAGCCGGCAATAATCAGAGTCTTCCCGCCCCGTTTTTCAACAAACTGCTGGGCAGCATTTCGCAGACAATTAATGAAGCTGTCTCTCGGGATTTTGCCTGAGACAGTCCTGGTAAACTTAGCCTTAAAGCCCGAGGTCTTCTCCTCTTTAGTTGATGCAGAGAAAACAATAATATCTCCTTTTTTTGCTTTAATCTCAAAAAATCCGGGAGTAAACAAGTCTTCTGAATAATCATATCCTCGTTTTTGTTCTTCAATGTATTCAACTCCACGATACCAGTCTGGTACAGGTATGAATTCAGCATTTGTCGAAAATTGCATGTTAAGGTATGGAAAACCTTCATACATCTTTGACCTTACTCCGTTTTCAATGTAATCAACCTTTGTATCTGCTGCCATGTTGGCATGCGTCAGCTGATGAATATTCCTGAATACAAGAAATGGCCGGAATTGAAGTTTCATAGGCTCTGATGCTTCAAGGATAGTATACCTGTTGAGCAGCTGCTCTTCATAATGGACCAGCAACCGTTCCTGTTTCAGGATCACATTTCCGACACGGTATATTCTTGAAGGTATATCATCAGTATCATAATCCTCAATATATTTATGACCCTTGGGACTAAAATAATCTCCCTTGTATTTCCTTATGCCAATATTAAAGCTCTTGTCTTTATTTACAACTGTCACATCAAGTGAAGATAGCAGAACAAATCGTTCACCGCCAAGTTCATCGACCGGACAAACAAGTAAGCCATGATATTTGCGGGTATTGCATGCTACAATAGTAGTAGAGGAATATGAACCGGCCCTGTTCGTTCTGATCATTTCCCTCGAAAGTGAATATTCAAGATTTACCACCTGGCTCTTATCGAACTTAATGTAACTCATATAATTACAATTTGCATGACGAAAAAAAACCTTAAAAGATAATTATTATTTATTAAACTCTGT
Organism: uncultured Bacteroidales bacterium; assembly: GCA_963791065.1. GTDB lineage: Bacteria > Bacteroidota > Bacteroidia > Bacteroidales > VadinHA17 > LD21. The sequence goes on along the minus strand of CAWBQN010000017.1, from coordinate 318,705 downwards.
AAAGGTACATCATCTTACCTGAAAATTAATAAAATTTCTTAAAAGTATTGACGGATTAAAAAAAGAATAACTTTGCAATTCAATATTTGAAAATAATTATCACTTAACATTTTACTTAATGAATAAGAAGCTTTTTCTCTACCTGTTTATTGTGTTGGCAACTGTTGCGTGTAAGAGTAATCTTGTCAAAATTTCCGGTACAATAGTAAATCCTCTGAACGGATCATATATTTATCTTGATGAGCTGAAATCGAATGAACTGAAATCTGTTGATTCACTAAAGGTTTCTGCAGACGGTTCCTTTAGCTTCAAGAAAGAAATCAAACATCCGGAGTTCTATCTTCTGAAAACCAATGATAATAATTTCCTGACCATGCTTGTTGAGCCTGGTGAGAAGATCACAATAAAAGCCTATGCAGATTCACTGAATTATCCTATATCTCTGCAGGGATCAAAAGGTACAGAACTGATGACAGAATATAATAAAACCTTAAGATTAACAATAAATAAATTAAAAGGTTTAAACAATATCTATACACAGAATGTGGATAAACCTGAACTGCCAAAAGTGGTTGAAACCCTCGACAGTCTGGCGCAGCTCTACCTGGGCGAAATAAACACCTATACCAAGAAATACATTGATGAGAATCTCTCCTCCCTGGTCAGTCTTGTTGCCCTCTATCAGCAGGTCGCACCAAGTGTGTATGTGCTTAATCCCACAAATGATCTCAGGTACTTTGTAAAGGTTGACTCATCAATGTTCAGCCTTTATCCTGATTATGAGCCAGTTATGTCGTTGCATGATCAGGTGAAGGACCTGGTAGCAAAGATGAGTGGAGGAGCAGCCGGAGAACCGGCATCGGCTTCCGGAGCCGAAGCACCTGAGATAGCCCTTCCTACACCACAGGGAGATACTGTAAAACTTTCTTCAACAAGAGGGTCAATAGTCCTGCTTGATTTCTGGGCGTCATGGTGTACACCGTGCAGAAAAGAGAATCCAAACCTCCTGAATGTTTACAATCTTTATCATAAAAAAGGGTTTCAGATCTATCAGGTGTCGCTCGACAAAACCAAAGAAGCCTGGGTACAAGGCATTCAGGATGATCACCTGGAAAAATGGATTCATGTAAGTGACGTTCAGTACTGGAATTCAATTGTTGTTCCTCTCTATAAAATTGAATCAATACCAGCAAATTATCTTCTCGACAAAGAAGGCCGGATCATTGCTACGAATCTGAGGGGTGAAAAATTGCAGACCAAACTTGCTGAAATATTTAAATGACAGACTATATAGAAAACCGGAAATCCGATATTTAATGAAACGAGTACTTTTCCTCTTCACGCTGGTTCTGATTTTTTCAGCATGCAATAACAAAAGCAAATTCTCTGTTAGCGGAGTCATTAAAGATTCAAACGAAAAATATATTTACATAAATCTGCTTGATGTTGACACTCCAATACTTCTGGATTCTGCAAAGATCAGCAGGAATGGCTCATTCAGATTTAATATTAAAGCTTCCGGAGAAGATTTTTACCAGCTCGGAATTTCACCAACTAACTTTATTACTCTTCTTGCCGGGCCGGGAGAAAAGATAAATCTGATCTTTAACGGGAAAAACCTTTTTGAAAATTATAAGATCACCGGTTCAGCCGGATCTGAGAAACTTCAGACACTTGATCTTACACTTTCCGAAACCAGGCGAAAACTTGATTCCCTGAGTTCCGTATATACTGCTGCATCAAAAGAATCAGGCTTTGACATAAAGGGCCCTTTACTTGAAGCAGAATTTAATGATGTAATCAGAGCTCAGCGGAAATATAATATTGCATTCATACTTAATAACCTGACCTCACTTGCTTCAATCAAAGCCCTCTATCAGCGAATCAATCCTGAAACATACGTTCTTAACGATCAGCACGATTTGCAGTACCTTAAAATAGTGACTGATTCCCTTAAACGTCATTATCCAAACTCAAAACAGGTGCAGGCCCTGGCGAGCGATTTCGAAAGAGAGATGAACCAGATGTATCTTAATCAGATTAACCAGATATCGAAGGACCTGCCGGTTACAAAACTGGATCCGGATCTTAAAAATATCGATGGAAAAAGAATCTCACTCTCTTCTCTGAAGGGCAAGTATGTTCTCCTTACTTTCTGGTCGGTTCAGTCAAAGGATTGTATCGAAGAAAACCTTCAGCTTAAAGAGATCTACAAACTTTACCATAAAAATGGGTTCGAGATATATCAGATAAATCTCGATGAAAATGAAGCAGTTTGGAGATCAGCTGTAAAATTTGATGAGCTTCCATGGATAAATACGAGGGAGGATGACCCTAAGGACCCGAAAAATGCAATACTCTTTAATGTGAAGAGCCTTCCCGCCAATTTCCTGTTTGACAGGGAGAGTAAAATTATCTCATCGGATCTGCATGGACGGGCCCTTCAGCTTAAACTCGATCAGCTGTTTAACAAATAAACCTGTACTTTGAGAGCAACAGGGAAAATATATTTTGCTTCTGATTTTCACCTCGGATTGCCTGCCGGCTCCCCTCCTCTGGAAAGGGAAAAGAAAGTTGTCAGATGGTTAAATTCTATTGTGCATGATGCAAAAGAGATATACCTTATCGGAGATATCTTCGATTTCTGGTGGGAATATAAGGATGTAGTTCCAAAAGGATTTACCAGGTTCCTGGGAACAACTTCAGAGATAACTGATTCGGGAATCCCGGTTCATTTCTTTACCGGGAATCACGATTTGTGGGCAGGAGATTATCTTTCAGATGAATGCGGAATGAGTATTCACACTTCCCCTATTACCACCTCATTTGACGGCAAAATATTTCATCTTGCACATGGGGAGGGCCTGGGGTCTAACAGTAAAGGTTACAAACTGCTTCTTTCTATTTTCAGAAACAAACCCTTGCAGGTTATGTATACTGCCCTCCATCCATCAATTGGCATGGGAATCGGGCACAGCTGGTCGCTGCATTCAAGGCTTGGCAAGGGAATTACAAAAGAGTTTCTTGGTGAGGAAAATGAGGATCTGATCAGGTATGCCAGGTCGGTTCTCGAAAATACCAGAATAGATTATTTTATTTTTGGTCACCGGCATCTGGCAATGACATACAAACTGGACCAGGAGACAGAAATTGTGTTTCTCGGAGACTGGATAAAAAAAGGAAGTTATGCCTGCTGGGACGGTGAAACTCTTGCTTTCAGGATCCTGGATTAAATCTGCCTGTCTTCAATTTTTACCGTTAGCGTGTAATAAGAATAAAGGTCATTTATCTGTTCAAACTGATATTCCAGCTTACTTCCTGATTTCCTTGCCATATCGATCAGTCCCATATTACCAGTACTGTTTGAACTAATTGTCTGACCGGAAAGTGATTTTCTGAACAGCTCTTTCAAGCCCACTTTATCATTTTCATTTATTATTTCAAGTTTACTTTTAAGATCTTCCACTTTCACATTTTGTATCAGGTTTCCGGTTGTAAGTGAAAAGTCCCCATGTTCCAATTTGATCATGGCTACAGGCATTCCAAACTTTTTCTCAGGTTCCTTGCCGGGGCTGAATTTACCCACATTCTCAAGTATTTCAACAAGGACACTGAAAACCCTTCTTCTGAGAGTCAGCTCTACATCCTCCAGAAGAAGTTTATTTTCGGTTAAAGTGAGAACTTCTGTCTCTACTTCTGATGATATATGGTCGGACCATATAATGTAAACATTATTTTCAGCCATCAGTCTCTCAAGCTGCGAAACAGACTTTCCGCGAAATGGTCGTTCTTTTACCCCTTCATGAATGCCAATACCGACTGAATTGACTGTTTTGCTTAATATAAAATAGGAATATTCCTTGTCGAGCGGCACAAAATCATAGTCGAGTTTATTTCCTGTTTTTTTTGCCATCTCTATAAGACCAAGTCCCGCCCCGCCCTTATTACTGAATCCGGTACTACTGAGCATCTGTCTGTATACATTTCTTATCTCATCAGACTGAAGATGGTTGATCTCTTCCAGCTTACTTTTAAGATCATTGATATGAGCTGATGGAAGAACATTTCCTGTAGTCACTGTATAACCGCTGTCTGTTTTGGAATACACTACCAGCGACATATCCGCATGCTGATCCTGTTCACTATGCTTCGAAATGTTCTGAAGGCTTTCGAGCACGAACATAAAGAGTCGTTTCCTTCCTAAAAATCCAAACTCCGAATTCTCCATCTCCTTTTCAAGAAGCATCAGTAACGGAACAGAGTTTTCATTTGTTACAACGCCTCTGTAAACGAACATGAGACGCTCTTTCATCATTTTATCACGTACCCGGCGAGTAAGATCCATGCAGACTAATTATTGTTGTTATAGAAGCTTTAAAAATAGTACATTTTGGCTGTTTCAACAATAAAAATAATAATAAAGGGTTTTGAAATTGAATCATCTTACCTGATAAGATAAATTTATAATTATATTTAACTTTAATAAATAAATATATTCTTAGATTTTCTTGGTAACATATTTGTTATTAGACATTTAAGACATGCTTACTATATTCAATATACAAAAATATTCAATACACGACGGGAACGGAGTAAGAACTAACATCTTTTTCAAAGGATGCCCTTTACGATGTCAGTGGTGCAATAACCCTGAAAGCCTTGAAACAGCTCCTTCAATAATGTTTGATGACAGGATATGTCACCGGTTCGGAGAATGTACCAAACAAGGCAACGGGGAGATAATTATTGAAAATAATAAACTGCTGATCAACAGGGATAAAATCTCCGATGCGACTGTCTATGAGAATATTTGTCCCTCCAGGGCGCTGATAGTATCGGGACAGCAGAAAACTGTTTCACAGATACTTCAGGAAATTGAAAAAGATATCCCATTCTACAAAATGAGCGGTGGCGGTGTGACTCTCTCCGGTGGTGAACCTCTGTCGCAGGGGGCTGAGCTGATGGAATTGTTAATTCAACTTAAAAAAAAGGGGATCAATGTATCAGTAGAAACATCACTTCATCTTCAATGGGAGATCATTGAAAATTATATCGATCTTTTAGACATGGTCTTAGTAGATCTGAAACATCTTGATAATGATAAATTTATAAAGTTTACAGGAGGAAATGCAGACCTCGTATTAGAGAATTTCAGGAAGCTTGATAATACTGGCAAAAAATTCATAGTCCGCGTACCGGTTATTCCCGGATTTAACTTTTCCACCCGGGAGTTATCAGCAATAATTGACTTTGCAGCAGGGTTAAAAAATGCCAAAGAGATAAATTTTATCCCGTTCCATACCCTGGCTAAAGAAAAGTATCAGATGCTCGGAAAAGAATATATATTTGGCAATCAGAAAAATATCGAAAAATCTCAACTCAAGCCGTTTTCAGAGTACGCCGAAAAAAAAGGTCTTATTTCAAAAATACTGAACTGAAATGATTTCAGATACAAAAACATCAGAAATTTCTGTACGTATTGCTAATCTGAAAAAAAGTCTCCTAACAGCAATCCCGACTGTTTGTACTGAGCGCGCTGAGTTTTATACCCGGGTGTATAAAGAATTTGAAGGATCTCCGGTCATTCTTAAAAGGGCTTATGCCCTTGAAAGGACCTTAAGGAAAATGACAATTTTTATCAGTGAGGGGGAACTGATTGTTGGCAACCAATCATCGAAACTTCGTGCTGCTCCTATTTTTCCTGAATATGTCACATCGTGGATCTTAAACGAGCTGGATGAATTTGATAAACGCCCGGGAGATGCTTTTTTTATTGACGAAGAGCAGAAAAATGCTTTGAAAGAGATTTGCAGCTGGTGGGATGGAAAAACTCTGATCGAAAGAGGTTATTCACTTATGTCTCCTGTTAACAGGGAGATCCACGATTCAGGAATAATCAGAGCTGAAGGAAATCTTACCTCAGGTGATGCCCATATCTCAGTTAATATTGAGAAGATCCTTAATATTGGTCTAAAAGGGTACCTGCGGAGTATAGATCAGTCGCAGAATAACTTATTATCATCTGATCCTGATTTTTTTAAAAAACAGGATTTTTACAATTCGCTGAGAACAGGCATTGAGGCATTTCAGTTCTTCATCAGAAGATTTGAAAAACTGTCATCCGAATTATCAGAATGCGAAACGGATCCGTTGAGACAGGAAGAACTCCACACAATAAGCAGAATTTGCGGGAACATTTCTGAAAATCCGCCTTCTGGCTTTTATGAAGCACTGCAGCTGACGTGGTTTGTGCAGTTGATTCTGCAGATCGAAAGCAATGGACATTCTGTTTCACTTGGGAGAATGGATCAATATCTCTTCAGGTTTTATAAAAATGATCTTATTCAGGGTAAAATCAATGAGGAACATGCCCTGGATCTGCTTGAAAATATGTGGCTCAAATTACTTTCGGTGAATAAGATCAGGTCATGGTCACATACGAGGTATTCTGCCGGCGGGCCACTATATCAAAATGTTACAATAGGCGGCCAGACCACTGATGGTAAAGATGCTGTAAACGAACTCAGCTATTTAATCCTCGATTCGGTTGGCAGGATGAAACTTACTCAACCCAACTTATCCGTCCGCTTCCATAAAAATATCAGCAATAAGTTTCTGAATGAATGTGTAAATGTGATTGGAAGAGGGTTCGGGATGCCTTCCTTTAACAATGATGAGATAGTAATCCAATCACTCATTGACCTTGGTATTAAGAAGGACGATGCTTATAACTATTCAGCCATAGGTTGTATAGAAATAGCAGTTCCGGGTAAGTGGGGATACCGTTGTACAGGAATGAGCTTTCTCAATTTTATGCGGGTTTTACTGGCAGCAATGTATAATGGTCTGGATGAAATGTCGGGAACTGCATTTCATCCCGGAACGGGCCAGTTTACTGATTTCACCAGCTTCAGTGACCTCATGATGGCATGGAAGGATCAGATAAAATTTTATACAAAAGCCAGTGTCGAAATTGACACTGCAGTTGACATGGCAATAGAAGAACTGGTACCCGATGTGCTCTGCTCAGCTTTTGTAGATGATTGTATAAGCCGCGGAAAGACTATTAAGGAAGGTGGTTCAGTTTACGATTTTATATCAGGTTTGCAGGTAGGAATTGCCAACCTGGGAAATTCTATGGCTGCTGTTAAAAAACTTGTTTTTGAGGATGGAACTTTAAGCAAAGAGACACTCACCCGGAATCTGAAAAACAACTTTGCCGGGACGGATGGTGAAAAGGTGCGTCAGCTGCTTCTTAATTATGCACCCAAATACGGTAATGATGACGATTATGTTGATAGACTGCTTTGTGAGGCTTACCAATACTATATTGACGAATTGCCAAAATATCATACAACACGTTTTGGGCGGGGACCTTTCGGATGCAGATACTATGCCGGCACTTCAAGCATCTCTGCAAATGTTCCATCAGGCTCTGTGGTGCCTGCTACGCCCGATGGCAGAAAAGCTTTTACTCCTCTTGCAGAAGGGAGCTCTCCAACCTCAGGAACAGATATACTGGGCCCTACTGCAGTTTTCAAATCCGTTTCAAAGCTTCCTGCAAATAAGATCCTTGGCGGAGTATTGCTGAATCAGAAACTCTCGCCTTCTGCCCTCACAAGTGATATTCAGAAACAAAAACTGATTTCAATAATCCGCACATTTTTTGAATCACTCAGGGGCTGGCATGTGCAATATAATATTGTTTCAAGAGACACCCTGCTGGCGGCCCAGAAGAATCCTGAAAACTACAGGGATCTTGTAGTCAGAGTGGCAGGTTATTCTGCATTTTTTACTACATTATCGCCTGACACCCAGGATGATATAATTTCCCGTACTGAACAGTCCTTATAATAATCGCATGGAAAAGTTACTCTGTGGAGTGGATCTTGGCGGAACTAAATTATCAGTCGGATTAGTCAGGCCCGATGGCAGGATCCTGGATAAGTTGACTGTTTATGATCATCCCGGAAAAACTGAGATCATGATAGTAGATCAGATAGCCGGACTTATCAGGCAATTAGTTTTAAAAAATAATTTTAGCGAGTCAGATCTGAAGGGGATTGGCATCGGGTTCCCGGGGCATGTCAGGTTCCGGGATGGGCATACACTGACAACCTCGAATCTCAAAGGTTTTAAGAATTTCCCTCTGCGTCAGGCTGTGTCAGAGCAATTTAATATCCCTGTTCTGCTGGATAACGATGCGAATGCCCAGGCGTTCTGCGAATATAAATTCGGTGCGGGTATAGGTTACGAAAGCCTGATCTTTCTGACAATCAGCACAGGGATCGGTGCAGGAATTATTTTAGATAAGAAGCTTTACCGTGGCATTACAGGAACTGCCGGTGAGTTTGGTCACACGATTGTAAATTCTGACAATAAACAGATCTGCACATGCGGAAACGAAGGGTGTCTCATGGCATGTGCATGCGGTCTGGCATTACCATATCTTTTTAAAAAGAAGACCGAACAGGGAATAAAGACTTTACTCCCTTTGCCAAATGACTTCGACTATTCCCAGGTTGATGGAAAGCTTATAAGGAAGGGTCTTGAAATCAATGATCCACTATCAAAAGCAATAATAGAGGAGTGTGCTGATTATATAGGTATTATAGTCTATAATATCTTTCAGATTTTCAATCCTCCTCTAATCATTTTGGGAGGGGGTCTTACATGCTGGGGTGAATCTTATCTTGTCCGTGTCAGGAAGAAATTCAGGGAGCTGGCACGGGACATGATCTTTGACAGAATTGATATTGTCGAATCTGCAGCCGGTTGTGATGCAGGACTTATTGGTGCCGCGGCACTGCTGATGCAGTAGCGAACCCGGCCCACCCTTCCCTGTCGAGATTCCGTTCAAAGGATTTGATGATATCTGAAATAACCTTATTTTCTTCAAACACCTTAGTAGAAAATGATACAAAAAGTCTCTCGACCTTATTACCTTATTTCGGGTTAATAGTTTTTTGGTAAAATTTAATAAATGTATCGTATTCATCCTTAAATGTTTGTTTCTTATGATGTTCGGGCTGGTTCAATATATACTTGCACACATAGTTAACTTCTTTTTTTGAAACTGAAAATGCAGAACATGACATTTGCCATTGAAAAATGCATTTACAAAGTTTGTTTTTATTAATAAAATTTGCCGAACTATTTGCTATTATACCTGCTAATCTCTCTTCGTCCATATCTGGTGATCGCGACACCAGAAAATGTATATGTTCCGGATTTGCATAGATAGCATATAATCGACATCCATTGTTATTTACTATTCCTGTTATATACTTTTCAATTCGTTCTCTATTATTATTCAAAATCAATGCCTCACGGAGGAAAGTTGTAAAAATAAAATGGGTATACAAATTATTATATTCCACTTTCATTGCTTTATAAATAAGGTAATAAGGTTCTACGATTATATATCAATGATTTTTTCTACTAAGGTTGAAAATAAAAATAAGGTTGAAAATGCAAATTTAATGGCTTGATATTCAAAATAATACAGAATCAATTTTCTACTCTAACCGGCCCACCCCTCCCTGTCGAGATTTCTGTAATTTATCGCTTCGGAGATATGCTCAGCTGTAATGTTCTCAGAATCACCCAGATCGGCAATTGTTCTGGCTACTTTCAGGATCCTGTCGTAAGCTCTTGCGGAAAGTCCCCTGATATCCATGGCCGTTTTGAGCAGCCTGCCGCCTGATTCATCGAGCTGACAGTATCTTCGCTGCATGGAGGAAGACATCTGTGCATTTGAATAAACACCTTTAACATTTTCAAACCTTTTAGCCTGTATCGCCCTGGCTTTAACGACTCTGTCGCGGACGACGGAAGAACGCTCCACTTTTCCCGAATCGGAAAGCTTATCGTAATTCACAGGAACAACTTCAATATGAATATCGATCCTGTCGAGCAGGGGCCCTGATATCCTGTTAAGATATTTTTGAACCATTCCCGGGGTACACACGCATTCCTTTTCAGGATGATTGTGAAAGCCGCATGGACAGGGGTTCATACTTGCAACTAACATAAAACTCGCCGGATAGTCCACAGTAGATTTTGCCCTTGAAATAGTTATTACCCTGTCTTCAAGCGGCTGTCGCATAACTTCGAGAACCGTCCGTTTGAACTCCGGAAGCTCATCGAGGAACAACACCCCGTTATGTCCCAGGGAGATCTCGCCGGGCTGAGGAAAAGTACCCCCGCCTACAAGAGCCACATCAGAAATTGTATGGTGCGGCGACCGGAATGGCCTTTTTGTCATAAGGGCAGTATGATCATCTATCTTTCCTGCAACCGAATGTATTTTGGTTGTCTCGAGAGCCTCTTCAAGTGTCAGAGGCGGAATTATCGTCGGCAACCTTTTAGCCAGCATTGTCTTACCGGCTCCCGGAGGACCAATCATAATTATATTATGTCCGCCTGCTGCAGCCACTTCGAGAGCCCTTTTTACATTCTCCTGTCCCCTGACATCTGAAAAATCGACATCATACTTATTTGCCTCACTGGCGAATATCTCCAGAAGATCAACTTTTACGGGTTCAAACTTCCTGGTACCGTTAAAAAAATCAACTACCTCGGCCAGGTTTTGCATGCCGTATACTTCCAATCCTCCTACAACTGCTGCTTCCCTTGCATTTTTCACAGGGACGATGACTCCTTTGAATCCTTCCTCCCTTGCCCGCAATGCTATGGGAAGCACTCCTTTGACCGGCTGAAGAGTCCCGTCGAGCGAGAGTTCTCCCATCAACACAAACGACTCAATTTCCGCTTTTGCTACTTTTTCGTCGGCTGCAAGAATACCAAGAGCCAGGGGCAGATCGTATGCCGATCCCTCTTTCCTGATGTCAGCAGGTGCCATATTTATTACTATCTGCTTTCCGGGCCAGTGAAGATTCAGTGAACCCAGTGCGGATACAATTCTATGCTGACTCTCCTTGACAGCACTATCGGGTAATCCAACAAGAAAAAATTGTGCGCCACGCGACTCGTTAACTTCGATAGTTACGGTTACGGCATCGATACCGGTAACAGCACTGGCAAATGTTCTGATTAACATATTTATAAGTTTACTAGCACATTAGGAATTACAAAATAAATTATATTAAATTATTAACCCAATCTTAATTTTAAATGCTTTACTTTACATGTCAACATTCTGATTATCTGTCATTATCAGAATAGTTTTTATATCCGATTGGTTTCCTTTCATTTTTCTTTTGATGAAGTTCATCTATACGGTCAAGAAGATACCTGAAAACCTCATTTAGTTTTTTATCCAGATTTTTAATCTCCTTCCTCAATTCATCATTTTCGTACAACAAGGCTCTATAGTGGGAAAAAGCCCGCATAATTTCAATATTTATTCCAATCGCCTTTTCAGAATGCAAGACTGATGAAAGCATTGCAACCCCTTGTTCTGTAAAGACCATTGGGCAAACTGAAGAGTGCTTAAGTGCAGCCAATCGGTTACATGTTGTGATCATCTGTTCTTTTTCTTCCTGGGATAATTCAAACATGAAATCTTCAGGGAAACGGTTAATATTACGATTAACCTGCTCTTTTAACCTTTTAGTATCTACACCGTAAAGTTTTGAGAGGTCATAATCAACCATCACTTTATAACCCCTGAACTCAAAAATTAGGGATTTATAATCTGCTTTCGTTAATTTATCAATCATTGTTATAGATACCTGAGGAACTGGTCGCAAATTGCGACCAGTTCAGTATTAATACTATTTCCGGAATCCGAGAATTACAAAATACTCAGTCTCCGATAAAGAGCTGATAACAGTAACAGCACAGTCAGATGTTTTAATCAACATAAAATTAAGTTTACTAGCACATTAGGAAACTACAATCAAATATAAGAAAGTTAAAGATAAAAGACACCAGCCTTCGTTGTTTTTTTTGCTAAATCTGCGGTTGAGAAAGGAAGCTATTTTCCCTCTTTCCAGAAGTCAGGCTCTGTTAATGTGCCTCTTGTTGTACAATCAGCACAACCCTTGTTGTATGTAATTACTACGTAAGGTATTGGATTTAGAAATATTTCATGCAAAATAAAATCTGCCCCGAGTATCCAAACAGATGGATGTAGCAATCCTTCATTGATTATCCAGGAAGTGTAATTAAGATATGGAACAGGAGCCCCGTTAAAAATAGTATCACCATAGCAATTAGTGTACAGGTTAATCAACCCCGCAAAATTATCCTTTATAAAAATCCTTTTGGACGTACTGGCCGAAACACTTAAATAACCAAGTACTTTTTCATTTGGATCATCAACACAGTAGACATTACTGGCGTTAGACGAAGGTATTTTATCATACAGGCCTCCTACTTGTTCTGTCATACTTTGCAAATTCTCCCAATACAGGTATTCGTCTTCATTCAGGGAATATTGTTTCACTAAAATACTGTATTTTACATTCAACCTGTCAGAAAGGTTCGAAATAGAATTTATTGGATATCGCTCGACCCTGGCTTCCTTTAATGCAGAAGTGTTCTTGATATTTATTTCATTAGAATTATTTGACAACCAGCATGTTTTGTTGGTTACCAAAGTATAAGGAAGCTGAAATTCCCATGTCTCTTCATACTGCCATCTGTAGAACTTAGTTTGGTTTGTGGGATCGTGAGTATTTAAGTACACCTGACAGCCCTCCTGAAGGCTGACACCATTATTTTGTTCAATGGCAACTTTTTCATAATAAAGACTGTCGATAGGTGGGACAGGCTTCATCTCAACAGGGTATGATTCGAAGTTAAGATTTTTATAAAAAGTGTTGGCATGGATATGCAAAGTATAAAATCGCCCGATCGTACCCCTGAATTGTGCAGTATCGGTAACATATATTCCGGCAGATGATTCCGTTAAACTGAAATTATTGCCAAGATCATCGGAAATGGTTACATTACATCCTTTCACAGGTCTTGTAATGCCCTCTGTTCCAAGAGGAAGAGAACTTGAAAGTTTTATTGTATTTGCTATGGGTTGGTTTGTTATAAGACCTTCAACAACAAGTATTTCCTTATCCTCGCGAGTTTTAGGAACAAATTCAGTGATACACCTGTTCAGAAGAAGTAAAATTGAAATCAGTATAATTCTCAGTATCCATTTCATCAGAATACAATAATTTAGTTATCGAGATCACAAGACTTTAAACTATTTACTGAAACATAAAAGGCTTTTTCGACTGTTTTAACTATGTATTCTTTTTCTTTTCCTGAATTACCCTTCTCAGGTCATTTCTGACAAATGTAGGATAATAAACAGTAGTGCTATTCAAATTAGCATAATAAGCAGCTATTTGGTATTTATTTCATATTGATGTTTTCAGGAATGGATTCTATTCTCTGATAGCTCGCCGTTAGGGCACTATCGCCGGGATCAGAATGGGATTTGAATTATAATCAACCCATATATGAAATTATCAGATTATGGGCGCTTGTAGTAACCACTCCTTTATTATACGATCGGGTACAAAGCACATTTTAATGCATCTTTAAGAAGGATTATCTTGTTTTACTTATTCTTAAATATTTTACAAAAGTTTAGTTACTTTTAATCTAAATCATTTATCATTTTTAACTATGGGTAAATTGCTTGCCAGAAAACGTTGGTTTCGCCTGATCCCGATAGCTTTTATCACATATAGTTTTGCTTATCTCGACCGTGCAAATTTTGGATTCGCAGCCGCAGGAGGAATGGCCAGTGATTTAAATATTACAGCAGCAATGTCGTCCCTGCTGGGATCACTCTTCTTCCTGGGATATTTCTTTTTTCAGATCCCCGGAGCTTTGTATGCTGCCAACGTAAGTGCCAAAAGATTAATATTCTGGTCCTTAATTCTTTGGGGAGCGCTCGCTGCCGCAACTGGTCTGATCAGCAATGTGAATCTATTGATTGTCATACGATTTATGCTCGGGGTTGTGGAAAGTGCTGTCATGCCATCAATGCTAATATTTTTAAGCCGGTGGTTTACTAAAGTTGAGCGATCAAGGGCTAATACTTTTTTAATTCTTGGGAATCCTGCAACAATTCTCTGGATGTCTATTTTATCGGGTTATCTGATAAAATCTATGGGCTGGCGCTGGATGTTCATCCTGGAGGGTATGCCGGCAATAGTCTGGGCTTTTTTCTGGTGGCGGCTGGTTGTAGACAAACCGCGGAATGCCAAATGGCTATCAGAAACTGAAAAAAATGATCTGGAAGAACAACTGCAGGAAGAGCAACAAACTATTAAGCCGGTTAAAAACTATGCCGAAGCATTTAAATCCAGAGCTGTTATTTTGCTATGCCTGCAGTATGCTTCCTGGAATATCGGAGTGTATGGCTTTGTTATGTGGCTGCCATCCATCATAAATGCCGCTTCTGAACTGAATATAGTAAAAACAGGGTGGCTGGCATCTGCTCCTTATCTTTTAGCTATAATAGCTATGCTAAGCGTCTCTTATTTCTCTGATAAAACATTAAACAGAAAAGTATTTATATGGCCATTTCTTTTAATCGGTGCCATCGCCTTTTATTGTTCCTACCTAGTAGGTACGAGTAATTTCTGGCTATCATTCGGATTACTTGTTGTTGCCGGAGGTGCCATGTATGCTCCTTATGGACCATTCTTTGCAAATATTACGGAAATTTTACCCCGGAACGTAGCCGGAGGGGCTATTGCGCTTATTAACAGCTTTGGCGCCCTCGGGTCATTTTCCGGAGCTTATATTGTCGGATATTTAAACGGGACGACTCATGGTTATGGTGCATCTTATATTTTTATGGCAGGTTCGCTTTTTCTCTCAGTCATACTGACATTGATTGCGGTGAAAGGCAGATAGAAGTCTTAACCAACAAATTATGAAAAGGATCATTGCATATTTATTTTTGGTGGCTGCTGCATCATGCATCGATCCTTATATTCCCAATCTCAAAAGCTATAAATCACTCCTTGTCGCAGAGGGTCTCATTACCAACGAAAATAATTCATATAAAATAAAATTAGACAGGACAACCAGCAGGGAAGATTCTGCCCCTGAAAAGGTCACAGATGCCAATGTCTATATCACCGACGGAGATGGAATAAGGACAGCTCTTCAGAACTGCGGTGACGGGTACTATAAGACAGACAGCACTTCATTCAGAGGCGTTATTGGTCAGAAGTATGCCTTGCAGATTATTACCAGTGACGGGAAAGAGTATAGATCTGAGGAGTGTACTATGTTACCGGTTTCGGCGATAGAAACTGTTTATTATGAAAAGGGTGAAGAGATCACAGGAAATCTGGGAGAGTCAATTGCCGGTTTAAAAATATTTTTGAATTCAACGGTTTCCAGCGGAATAAACCAATACTTCCGATGGACATATGAAGAAGTATGGAAATATCTTGTACCAAACGCTCAACAGTACAATTATATTTTTATTAATGATACTACTTTTACTTTTCCCAGTGTCCCATTTATTAAAAACATCTGCTGGAATAATAACCAGTCAGGCGAGATAATTATCAGTTCAAACCCTTACGGTGAAACGAATTATATAAATAAGCAGCTGATCAATTTTATTGATCCGGTTAAATCCAACAGGCTGACAAATCAATATAGTATTCTGGTAAAACAGTATTCGGTTTCAAAAAAAGAATATGAATTCTGGAATAATCTTAAAAAAGTAGGTGAAGCCGGCGGAGATATTTTTGCTTTACAGCCCTATTCAGTTATCAGTAATATTCATAATGTGAATAATCCGGGTGAAATGGTCCTTGGCTATTTTGAGGTATCAGCAGTAAGCCAGAAAAGGATATTTATAACTGCACGTGAACTTGATCCCCTTTATCTACCGCATTACAAAACAGATTGCGTTGAAACCGCAAAGTGTCCTGATGATTATTACGATCCAAAACCGACGTTTAACTCGATATACCATTGGTATGTGGACGATGGTAAATATACTTTTATCAGGCCCGAATTGGCACCGGGTGCTGTGGCTGCAGGCCATGTCTTCAAAAGTGACCTTCTCAAACTTGTTTTTTCGAAGAAAGAGTGTGCAATATGTGAATTATCCGGATTTTCAGCAAAACCAGATTTCTGGATTGATCTTGAATAAAGTAAGATGATGCAGAAGACAATCTCTTAGAAACCGTGAACTTCTTTTTTTGGCCCGATCCCGAGTAATGCTGTTATTTCTTCCAAAGATCCATCCACTTCATTAGTCTGATTGGTAGAGTAGATAATAGTTTTCCCGGTAGCATCATCTGCTTTAATCGATACTATCTTTTCGATGTTAAGAATTACATCCTTCCCCTTCTGTTTGAATACTTTGAATGCCATTTAATTATTATTATTAGTTAACCTTCTTTTGGCACTGTTTGAGAATTGGTAACAGAGTGTTTTTAAATAAAACACTAACAATGAATCTGTATTAAAGTTTAACTTTGAAATCAACTTGCATTTTATTCTATCTGAAATTATGAAAAGCCTCCTTCTTGTTTTATTGGTTGTATTCTTCACAGGTACAGTAAACGCTCAATCAAAAAGTACATTGATATTCGGGGATGCTGTGCAGAAGTATAAAAAAATGGAAACTGCCGGTACAGTATTGACAGTCATTGGCAGCGCAGCACTTTTTACCGGTAACATTTTGTACTGGAAAATAAATAATGAGACTGATAACGGAGAACCTGACAAAAACAGAATGAACACTTACAAATATATAATGCTTGGAGGATTAGGAATGATGAGTGTTGGAATTCCCCTGTGGGCAATCGGAAAGACAAAAGAGAGACACATTAGAATTGAAGCTGACCTGATTAAATATAAAGGATCTGTCTGGGCAAATGGTATTGGAATCAAAATGAGATTTTAACCCCCCGGCCGCCTGGCTATTATTTGCAACCCGCGTGCGGTAAACCTATTTTAAGATATTTTGATAGGGTAAGTCGATCTCTCAGGGATCATATTGCTGAAAGATTGACTTTTAGTATTAATACTATGAAAAGGGCAAAATTCAAAAAATATAAGCCGAAACGTGAAAAGAAGTTTGTCAAGATCAACGATAAAACGCTAATTGAAGTTGATCTCAACATGTCTGATGATACTGCCCGGAAAGAATATCTCGAAAAAATTGCGAAAAGTAAACCCACAAAGAAGGAGATCCAGGAAGATCTGTACCTGGTGAGGAAGTCACTCTAATTTTTTATACGGGTATATGTTTCAATATAAACTGATTTGTCATTCACTATTTCATTTCGGGTTACCACATCAGGTGATTTAATATCAAAGAGCACCTTAAAATCTGCCTTATCCGGATTGGAGGCAAATTCTAAAGGAACCTGTTCGCATCTGTTATTGGCTGTGAACCAGGCAGACTGAAGCATAATATTCGGACTGTCTTTTGCAAGTCCTGCAACAACGATTTTATCACTTTTTTTGTCGTATCCCCATAGTTGTTTCATTTCAAACCAGATCTTTCCCCGGGTAACGCTAGTAAGCTTGAATTCCAGTCCACCGTTTCCATATGGCTTAAACTCTGCTGTATAAACAGTATCTTTATTTGTTTCGTTTTTCCAGGTACCTATAAACTGTTTCATAAGTTCTGCCTGATTGAGCCCTGATTGCCCGGATTGTGCCTGTATTCCATTTGTAAGGAGGAAAAGGAAGCCTGCAATCATTGTTAATGAATAAAATTTTTTCATATAATCTGTTTTTTTAATCAATGAGCGAATTGAGAAATCATGAATTATTAACATTCACTGCCTGACATTGTTCAACGTCAGACCGTCAGAATGACTCAAAAAAATCCCGGGCAGAAAATGGACTGCCCGGGATTAAATATTAATTGGAAATATTTCAATCCCTAAATCAGGATTTGTCTTGCATAGTGAAGACAGGTCCGAACCTCTTTTACTGAATTTGACCAGGGCTTGACATCATATTCAAGTTCAATATCACAATAGATCGGCCATCCATTTTTCTTTATAAGCAGGAGTATATCCTCAATCGGAGCTTCGCCCTGCCCCCATACCTGATTGGTGTTGGCCGGATCTGTTTTAGGGCCGGTCTTGTCCTTCATATGAATGCTGACTATGCGATCGTGATACTTTTCGATTATGGTATTTGGATGAATACCTGTTGAACCAAAGAAGTGTCCTGAGTCAAAGTTGAACATTACAGCAGGTGAAACTGCCATGAACTGATCATAGTTGAATCCTGGAGTTGCAAATTGCATGTGTTGATGGAATATAGCATACAAACCATTTTTTTCTGCAAAAGGAGCCAGTTTTTTTACAGCATCCATTCCGATTTCCTCAGTTACGCCTTTTGCGCCCAGAGCTTTTGCGGCTTTAAAAGCATAATCAATTTCCTCATCCGACCACCTTGCGGGTGAAAATTTAATAATGTGGATATTAATGCCTGCATCCTCAAAAATCTTATGCATCTCTTCATATTTCGACATTGGCAAAGCTAAACGCCATGCTTTTATATCCTCGTTGTATTTTGCAATGGAGGCTTTTTGTTCAGCTGTCAGTTCAGGACGCTGCCGGGCAGGAGGAGGAGTTGCCGGAGGTGCGCCCGCCGGAGCTTTTGCCGGTGGTGGTGGACCAAACATTCCCATCATAGGGTTCTTCGGAGCACCAAGATATTCTTCCGCATCATTGCTCATTAATTCAATTGAGCTTATTCCCGCTTCCTTGCAATATTTAATAATATTATCAACTCCACCGGGCAAATCGCGCCAGCTGTATGTGATTGCACCCATCTGCACACCACCGAAATTTGAGATTGGCTTACTTCCGGCCTGATCCTTTACAAAAGGCATACCGGTTCCGAATAATTTTACCGGCATCACTGAAAAAGCAGCTACTGCCGCAGTACTGCCAAGAAACTTGCGTCTTGACAGGCTCTTTTTTGATTTGTTATTTGTTTCCATATTTTCTTTTTGAATTACATTAAAGAGTAGTCTCTGAAATATTACAGCCTCAAGCCGGTACGGAATTCATATGAGAACTTAAATTTACACAAAATCCCGCTTATCAATAATGAGCCCTGCGATAATTTTCAGTATTTAGTAATTTTTAACATATGAAATATAAGGCCGTTATACATTCTCCCATTGAATATGAAAAAAACCCGGATTTCATAAGATCCGGGTAGCAAAATGCAAAAAGCCATGAAAATTTAAATTGCAGTACCGCCTCTCTCCCCGGTTCTGATTCTTATACAATCTTCAAGCGGGGTTATAAATATTTTTCCGTCACCAACATTCCCGGCACCATTTGTACGCGCAGCCTTAAGAATTGTATTGACAGTAATATCCACAAAAGCATCATTGACTCCAATCTCAATTCTGATCTTAGGTATCAGATCAGGAATAATTATCTGTCCCCTGTACATTTCTTCAATTCTCTGCTGTCCGTGACCCGATACACGGCTGACGGTGATTCTTTTTATATCAGCCTCGATTAGTGCTTCCCGTACCTTATCAAGCTGAACTTCTCTGATGATTGCTGTAATTAGTTTCATTTTCTGATATTAACAAGTTACCCCGTTTAACTTGGATTTAACATCCCATATCCTCTTTCCCCATGATAGGCCCGGTCGAGGCCGGCCATTTCATCAGTTTCGGATGATTTAAATTTAATAAACTTATTAAGTATGAATATTATAATGAAAGTCATGATGGCGGCATAAACAATAGCCACAGTTACGGCGAGCGCCTGTACTCCAAACTGGTTCCACAAAGTCCACTTTCCTCCTGCAGCTGTTGCTGCATCGTGCATCCATGACGGCCGGATAAAGAATGTCAGCAGAAGAGCTCCGATGATACCTCCGATACCATGGATCCCAAATGCATCGAGACTGTCATCGTAACCGAGTCTGTTTTTCAGTTGGATCGCTGAGTAGCAAAGAAGTGAAGCCAATAGGCCGAGGATCATTGCACCATAAGGCTGGACTACTCCAGCGGCAGGAGTTACTGCAACCAGCCCTGCCAGAATTCCCGAAGCGAAGCCGAGTGCTGTAGCTTTACCCTGGTGAATGCTTTCAATCAAAATCCACGACAAAGCACCTGATGCAGCTGCAACCTGCGTGGCTGTCAGAGCCTGAGCCGTGCTCAATCCGGAAGAAATACTGCTTCCTGCATTAAAGCCAAACCAGCCTACCCATAAAAGTCCTGCTCCAAGCATTGTAATTACCATGTTGTTCGGACGAATCACCTGGAAAGGATATCCCCTGCGGGCCCCGAGAAATAGTACGGCAACCAGTCCGCTTACGCCGGCTGAGATATGAACAACAGTACCTCCTGCAAAATCGATGGCACCCTTGGCTCCAATATGATAGAGGAAACCGTCGCTACTCCACACCCAATGGCAAATTGGATTGTAAACAAGCAAACTCCAGATAGCTATAAAGAAACAATAGGCCTTAAAGTTGACCCGTTCAGCAAAAGCTCCAGCGATGAGTGCAGGAGTAATAATGGCAAACTTGCCCTGGAACATTGTAAAAACATATTCGGGAACACCGGCATCTAAAATATTATTGTCGATTCCTTTCAGAAAAAAATAATCGTTATTCCAACCGAACCAGCCGCCAAGTATATTCTTCCCGAAACACATGCTGTACCCTACAATTACCCATAAAACACTTATAATACCCATTGCAACATAACTATGCATAATCGTTCCGAGTACGTTTTTTGAACGTACCAGCCCGCCATAAAACATTGCCAGTCCCGGAATCATCAGTAAGACAAGAGCTGTGGATGTGAGCATCCACGCCGTTGCTCCTGAATCAATGTGGGTATTATCTGCAGCAAATAGCCCTGTATTGCTGATAAATATCAAAAATAAAATTAACAGGTACCTTCTCCGCGAAGTTTTCATCGATCATAATTTTTATTTGAACCCAATAAAAGCATTTTATTTTACAAATATACGTTTTTTAAGGGGGTATTTAAAATTATTTATGTATTTTTTTGATACTTATATCAATATTTAGGGGGTATTCGTAATTTTTTCATATGTTTTTACGCAAATTAACAATAAAACAGATTATTTAAATTCACCGCGATCAATTCCTGATTTCCCTGATAAACTGCTCTATATTCTCTTTTAGATTGCCTTCGCTGCCAAGAGTCTTTACAAAAGCGCTGCCTATAATACCTCCTCTGGCATATTTCCCGGCGTTTATGAAAGTGTCGTGATTTGAAATTCCAAAACCAATAAGACAAGGATTTAGCAGATTCATCTCACCTGTTCTTTTAAAATACAACATCTGATCCTTACTAAAGTTCCCTCTGGATCCTGTAACCGAAGAGGATGACACCATATAAATAAAGCCCCGGCTGATCTGATCAATATCCCTGACCCTTTCAACGGACGATTGAGGGGATATAAGCAGGATATTGTAAAGATCATATCTATTAAAAATGGTCCGGTATTCTTTAACATATACAGCAGGAGGCAGGTCCGGAAGTATAACTCCGTCAATGCCAACATCAATGCAATGCTTGCAGAAATTCTCCGTGCCAAATTGTATGACCGGATTTAAATATCCCATCAGAAGAATCGGAATTTTCACTTCAGTCCTGATATCGGTTAATTGTTTAAAAAGAAGCTTAAGGGTCATTCCATTCTTTAATGCCTGTTCATTACTGCGCTGAATAACGGGCCCGTCTGCCATTGGATCGGAAAAAGGTATTCCTATCTCGATCATATCAGCCCCAAATTCAGCCAGGGCTCTGATAATCGCAGTGGTTGAATCTAATTGCGGGTATCCTGCCGTAAAATAGACTGAAAGTATATTGGACTTTTTATCTCTGAAAAGTTTATCGATGCGGTTCATAGTTATTTAATAATTATTAAAATCCTTTTTGTTTTTATAGAAAATCAATTGCCGCCTTACAGATTTGTAAGGTCATGCCATGGCATGACCCTACCCTGTTTACCTCCCGGTTGTAGGGCCACGCCATGGCGCGGCCTAAGCTGGTCTTTTAGGGAGTGCATTTTCCATATATTTAATGTAGGTATCCATATCCTTATCTCCTCTGCCTGAGATTGTTACAACAACAACATCATCTTTATTGAACTTATGTTTCCCCAACCAGGCAAGTGCATGAGCCGATTCAAGAGCAGGGACAATTCCCTCAAGCCTTGTAAGCCGGAATGCAGCCTCAAGAGCTTCATCGTCATTCACATTATCAAAAACGACCCTTTTTATCTTATGAAGATACGAATGAATGGGTCCGATGCCTGGATAATCTAGTCCTGCGGAGATCGAATAGGGTTCGGTGATCTGACCATCATCCGTCTGCATCAGCATTGTTCTGCTGCCATGTATAACACCCGGACGACCCGTCACCATGGTAGCAGCTGTTTCACCGCTTTCAACACCCTTACCACCAGCTTCTACGGCAATAAGTTGAACACGATCATTTTCAAGATAATGATAGAAAGATCCGATAGCGTTACTCCCACCGCCAACACAGGCTATGATATAATCGGGGTTCTCCCTGCCTGTAACTTCCCTGACCTGAAATTGCATCTCTTCACTTATGACAGACTGAAGCCTGGTCACCAGGTCAGGATATGGATGCGGACCGACAACCGAACCGATAATGTAATAAGTATCCAGAGGATTGCTGATCCAGTCGCGGATGGCCTCATTTGTAGCATCCTTCAGGGTCATATTCCCACTCGTCACAGCAACCACCTCAGCCCCCAGCATCTTCATCCTCAAAACGTTCGGAGCTTGCCTTTCAATGTCGGTCTGCCCCATATAAACAACACACTTCAAACCCATTAGTGCACAGACAGTTGCCGTTGCAACTCCATGCTGACCTGCCCCGGTTTCGGCAATGATCCTCGTCTTTCCGAGCCGTTTTGCAATTAAAATCTGTCCGATAGTATTATTAATCTTATGTGCACCTGTATGATTAAGATCCTCTCGTTTAAGGAATATCCTTGTCTTGTGAAAGGAAGACAGGCGTGAGGCAAAAAATAATGGCGAAGGCCTGCCTACATAATGCTTTAACAATGAATGAAATTCGTCCTGGAATTTTCCATCACTGATTATCTTCAGGTAATTGTCACCTAATTCCTTCAGGTTTGCAAACATCATTTCAGGAATGAAAGCACCTCCGAAATCCCCGTAGTACCCATCCTCATCAACATTATAATTCATAGCTGATCCTTTTTAACTGCATTAATAAATGTTTTTACCCGACTGCTATCCTTGATTCCGGGAGCTGTCTCAAACCGGCTGTTTATGTCCACCGCAAAGAGGTATTTATTTTTTACCGAAGTTAATAGTTCAGTGTCTTCCGGCCCGATTCCTCCGCTCAGAAAAAATGGCTTTCCCTTTGCATATTCTTCCAGCTTTTCCCAATTAAATTTTCTTCCGCTGCCACCAGCAGCCTCACTTTTTGAATCGAATAAGAAGTAGTCACAACAAAGTGCATACCTGTCCAATAAATCAAAACTAAATTCCATATCAATATTGAAAGATTTAATTACAGATAATCCTGATGACTTCAGTTCGAAACAGGTAACAGGTGATTCTTTTCCATGCAACTGAACTATATCAAGACCAAAACGGTTCGCCAGGACAACTATCTTTTGATAATCTTCATTTAAAAAGACACCTGTCTTTTTAATACCGGAAGGCACCTGGTTAAAGAGCGTTATCTCAGGATGCTTTCCCACATATCGGGACGAACCGGGATAAAAAATAAATCCCATGAAGTCAGGCTTTGACTCCATTATTTCCTTCACATTCGAAGGATCGGTCAATCCGCAAACTTTGACTTTGATCATATCTTCATTTTAAACTTTTAACAAATTCTGAAAACGCTTTTACCGGATCAGTTGTTTTCATAAAATTCTCCCCTATCAGGAATCCGTTGTATCCTGATTCCCTGAGTTTTTCTATTACCAGTGGCGAGGAAATACCACTCTCGGAGATCTTTAAATATCCATGTGGAATTTTCTCCGACAACCTCTCAGAAACTTCAGTATTTATCTCAAATGTTTTCAAATTCCGGTTATTTACACCAATGATATTAATGTAGCTGTTTACCTTGTCAAGTTCATCCTGCTCATGTATTTCAAGAATGACTTCCAGTCCCAGCGACCTGGCTGACCTGGCGAGACGGGTAATGGTTTTTTCTTCAAGAATGGCGGCAATGAGCAGGATTGTATCGGCGCCGATAGATTTTGATTCCAAAACCTGGAATTCATCAATTATAAAATCCTTCCTCAATATCGGGATTATGCTGTTTTCACGGGCACACGAAAGATCGGTTGCAGAGCCTCCAAAAAACTGGTTGTCTGTGAGAACTGATAAGCCTGAAGCTCCTTCCCTGATATACCCGGAAATAACCTCTTCAACCGATGAGAATGAATTAATAACACCTTTTGATGGAGATTTTCTTTTAAACTCAGCAATGATGCCAGTCTTAGTGTTGTCTGACAGGCTTTCTGAAAGAGAAATAGTCTTACGGTTGAACAGTGAGCTCTTTTCCAGGTCCCTTATAGAAGTTGATTCCATAAGATGCTTCAGCTCTTTATTCTTATTTTCAACTATCTTATCAAGAATGGTCATGACTGCAAAGAGATCAGTTTAATAAATGAATTATAGGCTTTTCTGCTTAAAAGAGACTCTTTGGCAATCTCCCGGCATTCATCAAAAGATTTTGAAGGATAATAACATTTAAGAGCCATCTGTGTATTTATTGTTACGACATCATTCTGGACCGTGGAGCCTTCACCTTTAAGGATTTTCATAAAAAGTTCAGCTGATTCCGGAACATTCGATCCTCCCTTCAACTCGGACTTGCTGTGCCCGTTTATAGTTCATCATCTCCGGTGATACTATCTGTTCAATACCGTTCAGAATATACTTGAAGTCGGAAGTAAGAGATATCTCATCATATCCGTCGAGGCTGAAAACAATCATATACCTGGTTGATGATTGCTGGTAGAGATAGTTGTATAACCGGGCCAGCTCGAGACTATAGACTCCGATTAGTTGTCTGGCAGGGAATGATGGATTAACCATTGGTCCCAGCATATTGAAGAAGGTCTTTATCTTCAGTGCCCTCCGTACAGGCACAACATTTTTCATTGCAGGATTAAAAAGGGGAGCATGTAAGAAACAGACTCCAGATTTATCGATCTCGGTTCTCAATTTATCAATGTCTGTTGAAAATTTATATCCGAAATACTCCAGTATATTGGAAGACCCGCATGTTGAACTGACTCCGTAATTTCCATGTTTGGCTATTCTGACACCGGCTCCGGCAAGGGCAAAGGTTGTAAGGGTTGATATATTAAAAGTGTCTTTCCCGTCACCACCTGTCCCGCATACATCCATAGGTTCAAATTCTGAAAGGTCGATCCTGATGCAAAGATTCAGCATGGCATCACGAAATCCCGTAAGCTCATCAACTGTGATGCTTCTCATGAGATAGACTGTCAGGAAAGCTGCAATTTCTGATTCTGTATAAATACCGTTCGCAATGTTAGTAAGCACTTTTTCCGCCTCCTGTCTGGTAAGTGTCTTATGCTCGAACAGATGGTTAAGTATTTCACGCATGTTTTTTAATCTTATGGAAGGTTTATGATACTGTAAAATTTACTGTAAGTGTTTGAAACATACCTAATTATTTATCCAGTTGTCTATTATATCCAAACCATGTTCAGTAAGAACGGATTCTGGATGAAACTGAAGCCCCCTGACATCATATACTTTATGGCTTATTCCCATAATTATCCCGTTCTCATCCATACATGTGATCCTGAGACAATCCGGAAAATCATCACCTGACACTACCCATGAGTGGTATCTCCCTCCGATTATCGAAGATGGGATATTTAAAAAGAGAGGTTCGCTCAACTCAGTTATATGTACGGGAGTGGAAATACCATGATAAACCTCACTTAAATTGACAATTCTGCCTCCGAAAGCCTCACCTATTGCCTGGTGTCCCAGACATATACCCAGTATACTTTTCGTTGATGCATACCGCTTTATAAGGTCAATGCAGATTCCCGCATCATTAGGAACACCCGGACCGGGAGAGAGAAGTATTTTTTCATAATTGCTGACATCGTCCATTGAGATTTCATCATTCCTGAAAACGGAAGGACTTATACCTGTGATCCTTTCAATATAATATACAAGATTATAAGTGAACGAATCATAATTATCAATAACAAGTATCTTTTTCATTTTATCATAAATTATTATTACTTAATGTTTTCCGCTATTTCCAAAGCCATTCTCAATGCTCCGAGCTTATTATTGACCTCCTGTAGTTCCTTCTCTTCATCTGAACTGGCAACAATCCCGGCCCCTGCCTGATAATAAAGAGTATTTGCTTTGCTCAGGAAAGTCCTGATCATAATAGCATGGTTGAAATTACCCCTGAAGTCGAGGAACCCGATAGCACCACCATAGTATCCTCTACTCTGATTCTCGCATTTATCTATAATCTTCATTGCCATGAATTTAGGAGCTCCGGTGAGAGTGCCGGCCGGGAATGTAGCTGATATCATTTCTGCCATTGTGGTACCCTCTTTAAGCTCTCCGGAAACAGCTGAAACCAGGTGAATCACATGGGAATAAAACTGGACCTCCCTGAAGCTTTCAACTTTCACATTGCGTGTATGCCGACTCAGATCGTTACGCGCAAGATCGACAAGCATAACGTGTTCAGCATTTTCTTTATGGTCGGCTGAGAGCTGCTGTGCAAGCTGCTTATCATTCTCATCATCACCGGTGCGTCTGAAGGTTCCCGCAATAGGATTAATATAAGCTTTGCCCTTACTGATCTTCAGGTGAGCTTCAGGAGATGATCCGAAAATCTTATAATTCCCATAATCGAAATAGAACAGATAAGGAGACGGATTAACAGAGCGTAATGCCCTATAGACGTTAAACTCATCACCTGTGAACTGTTGTGAGAACTGCCTCGACAATACTACCTGGAATACATCTCCCAGGTGACAATGTTCCCTGCCTTTACTCACCATTGCTTTAAATTCCTCATCAGACAGGTTCTGCTGTTCGTCTCCGGCTGCTTTAAAGGAGTAAATCGCCACGTTTCTGCTGTTAAGCAGCGACTCAATCCTGTCAGATTCACCAGGTTCCCCGTTTACCTGGTTCTCAATTATCAGTAAAGTGTTCTGATAATGATTTATTGCTATAATATATTTATAAAGATGATACCTGGCATCAGGAATCTTATACGGGTAGTCTGAAACAGTCCTCAATTCTATCTTCTCGAAATATTTAACAGCATCGTAGGATAAATACCCGAATAGCCCGTCAACCGGTATATCGGCCGGGATATCCGATTGAATGAAGGCATTGGTGAATGCTGAAAACCTCGAATTGAATATATGCTTATCAATGATTTCAGTAATGATTTCTGATCCATCCGGATATGTTTCTTTAATAAATCCGTTATCGGCTTCAAAACCGGCAAGCGGTTTCATGCATATAAAAGAATAACTGTTTTCATTGCCATGATAATCTGAACTTTCAAGAAGCAGGGAATTCGGATATATGTCTCTTATTCTCAGATATATACTTACCGGGGTTATAATGTCGGCAAGCAGCTTCCTCGATGTTGTTTTAATCTTGAATCCTGTCATAACATTCTTTTTATACTTTTTAATAATCTCATTTTTAAGCTTTGGATGGCCATTAAATCAAAACGGCCTGTCGTGATTACGACAGGCCGTTTATTAATATCTTATTATATTATATACAAATAGCTGGTAGTCTCACGTCGAGCTGTGAAATAAACTGAACCACCAACGCCAATATGTATAAATAGTCTTCATTTCTGATAATTGTTCGTCCTGCTGCAAATGTAAAATATGTTTTTGAAAAAACAAATAAATTGACTTTTAGTTTTATGATTAGCCAAAATCCAACTTGTCCGACCCCGAGCCCATAGACGTCAACTTAATGAAACTGTTTAGATGATTTGCCAGCCTCACCCCCTCGGTCCCCCTCTCCCGGTGTGCTAATCTTTCATCACATTTCAATTTAAGTCCGTTGCAGAAAGAGAGAAGGAGATCCCTCGCTGGCGCTACTAATGACAGCATTTATTATGTTGCTTATTTAAAGATACTTAACTCAAAATAGCAGGAGATTGAGGGATTGTATTTATTCAGCCCCGTTAGGGGCATAATAAATTAAAGCAGGGCAACGCCCTGCATATTAAGACACCTTAGCTTAATAAGCCCCGTAGTGGGCGAAATAACTCCAGACCAGGACACCAAACTGTCTTCTATCCTTTGAACAAGATTTCGTAAATTTGGTAAAATGGAATAATTATGCCACAATCATTTGTTCAAATCTATGTTCACATTGTTTTTCATACAAAAGACAATGTAAGGTTTATAAAGGAAGACATTGAAAATGAGTTATACTCTTATCTTGGAGGAATTCTTAAGAATTATAAATCAATCCCTTTACAAATAGGTGGAACCTCTGACCATATTCACATTCTATGCACACTTCCGAAGACCATGGCTCTGGCTGATCTGGCAGAAGAGGTCAAAAAGAGTTCATCTAAGTGGATAAAAACTAAGGGAATACATTACAGCAATTTCTATTGGCAGGATGGGTATGGTGGATTTTCAATCAGTAATTCGGGTGTTGGAGCAGTAAAAAGGTATATATTGAACCAAAAGAAACATCATGAAAAAGTTTCATTTATGGATGAATATAAGAACCTATTGGAAGCATATGGTATTCCTTATGAAGACCGTTATCTCTGATGTTTTATTTCGCTCCTACGGAGCTTGATAAGTTTTGTTGATGTTTAACATCGGGCTTCTCCCGATGTTAAAATATATAAGGCCTACGGCCTTTTTTATATTTGTATATCTTTCAAAAGAAAGAGCTAGATCGTAATTCTACAAAACAACTTTAGTTGTCATTATAACGGATGTGCAAATTTTTTGAATAAAAACTCGGGATGACAGGTATGTAGTTGATTAGCAGGAGGAAGAAACGGCGATTCGCAACTGAAATACTTCATGAATAAAATGTCGCCGCGAATCGCCGTTTCTTCCTCCTGCGTCCCACAAAATAACCTGTCATCCCGAATTCCGACAAATCGGAGCTTGCGGAGGTTTGGAGGAATGAGGGATCTCCTTCTCATAGCTGGGATGTATTAAAAGAGATGTGATGAAAGATTAGTCCCGGTGTGAGAGAGGGAAGATCATTCAGGATTTTTTTGTTAATTCTTTAATGGTGGCATTTCATCCAAAATATACACTATTATCCTGAAAAAGCCTCTCCCACTTCGGGGGAGGGGTTTGGGGAGAGGCCGGATGAGACCGCGAAGCACCCGGGGGCCGCACTCAGATACAACATTTTACAAACCTGTGACAATTTATGACATTTTATTACCTGGTTATGACAGTGATTCATATTAATCGGGGCAATTTTGTATAACGAATTAATCAACACTTTAATCATGAAAAAAATAACAAGAAAATTACTGACCTTCTTAATCCTCTTCATTATTCTTTGTCTTTCAGCCAATGCTGAAGATTTAAGAAAGATCGTATCTCTTTCCGGATCATGGAAATTTTCAATAGGCGACGATAGCAAATGGGCAAATCCTTCTTATGATGATTCAGGCTGGGATCAGATTACAGTACCAGGGAAGTGGGAGGATCAGGGATATAATGACTATAACGGATACGCATGGTACCGGAAAATATTCAAGGTGAATGGAATTCCTGCAAATACTACTATCTATTTAATGCTGGGACGTATTGACGACGCTGATGTGGTATTCCTTAACGGTAAGGAGATTGGCAGAAATGGAACGTTTCCGCCCAACTTTGTAACTGCATATGACAGGCTCAGAAAATATATCATACCTGCAGATTATCTTAAAGAAGGCAGCGATAATGTTATTTCAGTAAAAGTATATGATACCTATGATGCCGGAGGCATTATAGACGGGCCAACAGGTATATATTACGATGAGGATAATGAATTGCTCAGCTTAAACCTGAATGGCATCTGGAAGTTTCAGACAGGCGATAATAAAAACTGGAAATCTCCGGAATTCAATGATGAAGCATGGAAATCATTAAATGTGCCTGCTACCTGGGAAAGCCAGGGGTACGATGACTACGACGGTTATGCCTGGTACAGGCTCAAGTTCTCGTTACCTCAGAATTTTAATAAGGAAGAATTGTATTTATCACTTGGAAAAATAGATGATATAGATGATGTCTATCTGAATGGAGAACATATTGGAGACGTATATGATCTTAGAAATAGGTCTTATTATGGTTCAAACTGGGAATGGACTATGCCCAGAACATATAAGATACGGGAGGGACTGTTAAACAGGAACGGATCAAACACTATTGCAGTGAGAGTCTATGACGGACAAGGACTGGGGGGCATTTATGAAGGACCGGTTGGTATAATGACAGCTGACAATTACCACATTTATAAGAAAAAACATCATTCTGATTATTATTCATATTCTTACAGATCATTCTGGGGATATGTGATTGATGTGATCTTTAATAATGATAATTCAAACGAGGAGGATTAACGATGAAAAAATTTCTTAAAAATCGCAGAACAGGAATCTTATTAATATCTGCATTAATTATACTGTTCAACCAATCAGGAAAGGCTAATCCTGCAGAAGACGATCTGGTACTGCTGAAGAATCTGACAGGCCGCTGGCAGTTTTCAATCGGCATCAATAATGAATGGATATCGCCAAAATTTGACGATAGCAAATGGGAGTCTATTCATGTTCCGTCACCATGGGAAGACGAGGGATTTAATGGCTATAACGGTTATGCTTTTTACAGGAAAAATATTGAAATACCATCTGCTTATAAGGACCGGATGCTCTACTTAAATATGGGATATATAGATGATGTTGATGAGGTCTATCTCAATGGACATAAAATCGGAGCAACCGGCAGTTTTCCGCCAAATTATAACACTGCCTATAATGCTGAACGTATATATTATATTCCCCAGGAGCTCGTCAATTTTGATGGTTCAAATCTGGTAGCCGTAAAAGTTTACGACTCATACGATCAGGGAGGAATTGTCAGCGGCGATATAGGATTATATGGCGGAAAAACGTCAGTAAACCTGGATCTGAATCTTCAATCCTTATGGAAATTTCATACAGGCGACGATCCGGCACGCAAAGAGTCGGATTTTGATGATAGCGGATGGCCAGAAATTTTTGTCCCTGCAAAATGGGAAGATCAGGGTTACAGGGACTATGATGGTTATGCCTGGTATCGCAAAAAATTCACATTTAAGGCAACCAATGATGAAAAAATGGTTCTGCTTATGGGAAAGATTGACGATATCGACCAGGTCTTCATAAACGGAATTTTAGTAGGATCCACCGGTACTTTCCCTGCAAGGAAATGGGATGATGTATATGCCGGCGATGCCTGGATAGCATCCAGGGGTTATTATATTCCCGAAGGTTTACTCAAAAAGAATCAAACTAATGTTATAGCAGTCAGAGTACTCGATACAGGAGGAAACGGCGGGATTTATGAAGGCCCGGTAGGTATTATCTCACAATCTAAATACATTGAATACTGGAGAAAAATCAAGAAATCGGGAGACTAATTTTTACACGTTGTTAATTAAAAGGGAATGTGTAGAGACAGGTCTGAGACCTGTCTCTACCGTTTTGTTTGCAATAACAAATATTCATCCGAAATTCCATATATTTAAAGAAATTATCTGTTCATGGGGTTGTCGTTGCGAAAGGTGAGCTTATTAATTCTGTTGATCATTGTACTGCCTGTTATGATCTTCTCAGTTTTTGAGATAGGCAATCTTCGTCAGAACGAAAAAGTAATTCAGAATATTTACAAAAATCAGCTCGACGCCATCCTGTTTTCCATAAATCAATATTCCGACGATATTGTGAGCAACCTTGCAAGCCGGATCGAGAATAATTTAAACAATTACCAAACTGACTCCGGAGGATTAAACAAAATTATAAATGAATTTCAGGTTAACAGCCTCATACACTTCGATAAAAAGCTTGAATTTATCTCGTCAGAACCATATTCATACCGCGATAGTACCTCGCTGTCTGATATCAGAGCAATGATTGAAAAGAATTATCCGGTTATTGAGCAATTACGGACTTACATAAAAGAAGGTTACCGGAAAATAATATCAATCGGGAACACCGGCAAAGATTTGCAGTGCATAGTTTTTTTGACTCTCGTTAAGAATGAAGAGGTTATCAATGTTCTCGTTATTGATCCGGTTAAATTTATCAGCAAGGTCCTCGATCCAAAGATTCAGGAGATAGCGAAAGGGAAATTTTATATTGCGGCCTATCACTCAGGGGATGATTTGCCTTTTTATACATCGAACAAACAATATGTCGCGGGTAATATTGATGATAAAGAACCCTTCTGGCTGCTGAAAAACTATACAATGGGCATAGAACTGAAAGATGCCACAATAGCTGATCTGACCAAAGACAGGATCAGGAGAAATCTGATAATGATTGGATTGGTAGATCTCATTTTGCTTTTCGGAGCAGGCGTGATCTTCAGAAATGTCAGGAAACAGGTTGAACTTTCGCAATTAAAAAGCGATTTTGTTTCCGGGGTTTCGCATGAGATCCGCACTCCTCTTGCTCTTATAACTATGTACATCGAGACTCTTGAAATGGGCAGAGTGAAAAATGCCCAAAAGATTAAGGAGTATTATACTATAATTTTAAACGAAACTACTAGGCTTTCTGGTATTGTGAACAGGATCCTGAGTTTTTCACAGATAGAAAGCAATAAGAGAAAATATTTTCTTAGTGAAACCGATATAAATGACCTTGTTGACAATGCAGCCAATTCATTCCGCTATTCAATGGAGAATAAAGGATTCGCATACTCTTTCAAGCCTGAAGAATCGCTCCCTCCGGTAATGGTCGACAGGGAAGCAATAACAGAGGCTTTCGTTAACCTGGTTGATAATGCAATGAAATACAGCACTGAGATAAAGGATATAATAGTCAGAACCGGGAAATATGACAATTATGTATATTTTGAAGTAAAAGATCACGGAATTGGTATCTCAGAAAAAAATCAGAAGTATATTTTCGATAAATTTTATCGTGTAACTGAAATGAACCTTGCAAATCGCGTAAAAGGATCGGGCCTGGGTCTGGCAATAGTCAAACACATAATGGACGCTCACCAGGGTAAAATTTATGTTAAAAGTGATCCGGGGTCAGGTTCCCTTTTCAGACTTTCATTTCCGGTCAAATAATTATGCAGATATGAAAAAGATATTGATTGTTGAAGACGAATTGAATATGGTAAATGGCCTGAAAGACAACCTTGAATTTGAAGGATATGAGGTTGATACGGCTGTCGAAGGAAGGACAGGTCTTCAGAAAATCCTGCAGTCGCATTATGATCTGGTCTTGCTTGATATTATGCTGCCGGAGGTATCGGGTTTTGATATTTGCAGGACTGCCCGCAAAGAAGGGGTTAACACTCCGATTATCCTGCTGACAGCCAAGGGTGAGGAAATTGACAAAGTAGTGGGACTCGAACTTGGAGCAGATGACTACATCACCAAACCATTTAGTTTGCGTGAACTCCTTGCAAGGATAAAAACGATTTTGCGGCGTGTTGCAATTGGAAAAGAAGGAAGTGGTGAACCAGAATTTATAAGCATAGGGAATATTAAAGTCAATTTCAAGAATTACCAGGCCCTTGAAGGAACTAATGATATCAAAATGTCATACAAAGAAATTGGAATATTGCATTACCTGTATATGAATGCAGGCAAAATTATCCAACGCGATGATCTTATGAGCGATGTATGGGGTATTGAATATGATATTTCAACCCGAACGGTGGATAATTTTATCCTTAAACTGCGACAGAAAATCGAAGTTGATCCTAATAATCCTAAAATTATTCTGACAGTGCATGGGATGGGATATAAGATGATCTTTGTCGTAAATAATCCGCTGAATATCAAATATATTACAGTCTTGTTAATCCTCTACGAGGAAAAGGAAATTATCTTGTAAATCGATTCTACAATACTTTATCGCCTACGGCGAAATTGGAATCTGTTGAGGAATTAAATATTGCCCGTAGGGCATACAGTATTGTAGAACTTACTGCACGTTATGTTCTTTTTACCTCGTAGAGGTTAAGCATTTTTTTACCTCTATGGGACAATACGGATTTTATAGAAAATTCTTATCCAGAAATTCCTGGAACTTGCTCTTATATTGGTCACTTACAGGTATATATTCCTTTCCAAACACAATTCTGCTACGCTCTATTGTACTGATTTTTTCAAGGTTGACTATGAATGAACGGTGTACCCTCATAAATTTATTCTCAGGAAGCTTATATTCAAGAAGTTTAAGCGAGGTGAGTGACAGAACAGGTTTAAGTGAATTCTGAGTATAAACTTTTACATAATCCTTAAGCCCTTCGATATATAGGATATCATTAAAATTTATCCTTTTGATCTTATAATCAGATTTCAGGAAAAGAAACTCGTTATTCACATCCACCCTGGCCGGAGTCTGGAGCTCGAGCCTGAGGAGCTTCTGAACTTTATGCACTGCCGATAAAAACTCTTCATAGCTGAAAGGTTTCAATAAATAATCAACTATTTCTAACTTATATCCTTCGAGAGCGTATTTCTCATGGGCCGTAGTAAAAATCACTTTAGGCCCTTTTTCCATGAGCCTTGTGAACTCAATTCCTGAAAGGTCGGGCATCCGGATATCCACAAAAATAAGATCCACTCTGTTTTCAGTAAGGAATTCGGTTGCATCCAGTGGATTATCAAAGCTGCCTGCCAGCTTTAATCCGGGTGTTTTTTCAATATACCCTGTCACAAGCTGTAATGCAAGAGGCTCGTCATCAATTGCAATTGTAGTAATCATCACGCGAAATTTATATGCAGAAGTACTTCAAATTCTTTATCAGTTTTATTTATCTTGAGTTCATGCTTTCCCGGGAACAACAGGTCCAGACGCTTCGTAACATTTTCCAATCCGATTCCCGACTGTCCGGGTTCACTCTCCTCTGGCAATTTCATGAGACTATTCTCACAACGGAACGTGATTGAATCATTGCCGGTCGTCATACTAATATCGATGAATGACTTTTCCCTGTTACTTATACCATGTTTGAAAGCATTTTCAATAAACGGAATGAAAATCAGCGGAGGTATATTTAAATCATCATACTTTTCCGGAAATGATACATTCAGGCTAATTTTATTTGTTATCCTTAGCTTCATCAGATCGATATAATTATTCATGAAGTCGATCTCATTGCTCAGTTTTGTATTTCCATGTTCAGAGTCGTATAAAAGATATCTCATCAATTTTGAAAGCCTCAATAATGCCTTTTGTGAATCCTCTGGGTTGATACTTATCAGAGAATAGATATTATTCAGGGTGTTGAAAAAGAAATGGGGACTGATCTGGTTTTTCAAAAATGCAAGCTCGGTATTGAGCTTTGCCTTCTGCATTTCTTCCTGTATCTTTTCGATTTTTGACTGACGCTCGAGCACCCTGAGACCCAGCGACAAAAACACCATAAAAAGTGAAGATGACGTGTACCCAATGATCTGGGCATTAGGCATAGCTATTATGAACGCGGGTCTTCTCATTCGAATCGGTGGCTGTCTCAGGTGTCGTTCTTCACCGGGTTGGGTCATAATCTGATCTGAGTTGCTATTTTTAGATATGATGCTGAAAATCTGTTCGCTGGCAAAATCAGATATGAAATAAAAGAAGAAAAGAAGAGCCAGTACCGAAATATAATATATGTACCTTTTTTGCTTCCAGAAAAGCAGCGGTATAAGGACGAGGTAGTTTGTGTAAAAAATTAAGGCACTTATTGCCGTGATGGTGTAATAGGTTAACAGGAAATGTCTTCCCATCTGGAACCTTCCCGCGGCATAAATCGGCAAACCAAGAATAACAGCCCAAATCAGGATGTGAAGGATAATTCTGGCGGCCTTTTCATATGTCACTTTCCTCATAGTTTTTTAACAAACAAATTTCATTATAAATTTAACTATTCAGAACTATTTACTGTTGAAAATGATATTTTATTCATGCATCAGCGCATCTATCGTGTTGAGATTGGCCGCTTTACTCACAATTGTCCCAACCGAAGCTCATTGAGAGCGAAGGCTGTCATTGATAGCCGAAGCTCATATCGAGCGTAGGCTATTCACCGGATTTGCAAGGGCAGCTTTAATTGCCTGAAAACTTATCGTTGCAAGTGCAATAATTATAGCAACAAGCCCGCCTGCAGCAAATATCCGCCAACTTATATTGATGCGATAAACGTAATTCTGCAGCCAGTTTTGCATGAAATACCAGGCTACAGGTGCAGCAATTACAAAGGCAAATGCAATGAGTATGATAAATTCTTTGGAAAACAAATAAACGATATTGCCTGCGCTGGCACCGAATACCTTACGAATACCAACTTCCTTTGTTCTCTGTACTGCCATAAACAGGGCTAATCCGTACAGCCCGAGACAGCTAAGAAATATTGCGATTGCGGCGAAAATTTTATACAACTGTGCTAACTGGCTTTCCAGTTTGTAAAAAGCAGCAATTTTATCATCAAGAAACCTGTACTGGTAAACAAAGTTGGGTATTGTCTGCTCCCATATTGTTTTAACAGATCGCAGGGTGGAAGAAATGTTTTTCGAATCAAGTTTTATTCCGACCTGACTGTACATTGTCACGTTCGTTGTAATTAGCAATGGTGCAAGTTCATTCCGGAAAGACCTGTTATTGAAGTCTTTCACTACGCCAACAACAGGACATTTTATCCGATCACCCCATATACTTATTTCTTTATTCAATATTTCATCAGGGTCATTTATTCCCAATCCTTTCATAAGCGACTCATTCACTAGAAATTCTCTTGTCATATTAGAAGGATTCAAATTTCTTCCGGCTATCAGTTGTAACTTATATGCCGTACATATTCATTGTCGGCGAATTTGGTAATAGCTTTAAAATCAGCTTCTTTTCCTGAATGGTCAAACTTTAATGTGCTCCACATATCATTAGCCATCTTCCGCTGGAGTGTTGGAACTTAGACTACATTGCCTTCACACCATTTACTGACATTAACTGCTGCCTTAAATATTCCCCCTTTCTGAACCAGACAGTATCTGTCCGGAAAGGAACATTTATTATTGCATCTTTATCGAATCCCAGGGGTTGATCCATAAAATAATTCATTTGCTTTACAATTATGAGTGTCCCGATAATAAGTGCCTGTGCAATGATGAATTGAAACACTACCAGTCCTCTTCTCAATGAAATTCCCTTTGCAGTATTGGCTGTTTGTTTACTCTTTAAAACATCTACTGGATTGAAACGTGATAAAACAACAGAAGGATAAAAACATGCGAGTACGGTTACTACAATTGTTACAGTCAAAAGAAATAAGATAATTGCAGGATTGTTGAGTATGTTGAATGAAAGCGAAAGTTCTAAAAGCTGATTTATATAAGGCAATGCAAGAACTGTAATAACACCTGCAAGTATTACAGCACTTATAACTATCAAAAATGTTTCGATTATGAACTGGATCTGCAATTGAGATTTATTGCTTCCCAAGACTTTTCTTACGCCAACTTCTTTTGCACGATTAACAGCTTGTGCAGTGGAAAGGTTGATAAAGTTAACACAGGCAATCAACAGGATGAATGCTGCAATCAGCCATAAAACATTAAGCAGTTGGCGACTGATTGTTTTGTTGCTGTAATCACCGGTTTGAGTATCGTAATGAACAGCACTCAATGGCTGAATGATATGATTATCATTATTTTCAGACGATTGAACTTGTTTTGAATATGCTCTTAGCTGCTGATTAAAATTCTCAACTGAAGTATTCGGCGGCATTAAAACATAGCAACCAAAACCTGAATTTGTTCTATCCTCCCAATCGGTGGATTTTGCCATAAGACTTCCGGTAAAACCTGTTCCATAAGCCACAACAAGTTTTAGCTGGAAGTCAGTATTTGAAGGAATGGTCGCAAGAATTCCTGACACCTTCAATATTTCTGTGCCGTGCTCGAATATATAACCGCCAACTTCCAGTTTAATGGTTTTACCTTGTGCTGTTCTCCAGTCGCCAAAATATTTTTCTGCAATTTCTTTTGTAAGCAATACGTTGTTCGGATCTTTCAATGACTCATACGAACCTGTCAGCAAAGGGTAATCAAATATTTTAAAGAATGAAGGCTCAGTAAAAAATACACCTTTGTCTTCTTTAAATGATTTAAGTTGTTCCGTTATTGTCAGGTATCAGCACTTTATCATCGTGGCTTGCCAAACATCGGAGCCACTTGTTCTATTTGGGAAAACGTCGTTTTCAATCCTGTGGGCATAGGAAAAGGAACGTCTTTTCCTGAAGCATTTGCAGCATCTGCATGATGATATTCGGTTAATACACGATAAATGTGATCTTTCTTTGAGTGAAAATTGTCGAAGCTTGTTTGAAATTGTATTATGATAAAGATCATCATACAAACGGCAATACCAACAGCCAGGCCGGCGATATTGATAATAGTGTAATTCCTGTTTCGGATCAAACTTCTGAATGCGGTTTTGAAATAATATTTAAACATAAACAAGTTGTATTGAGTTTTAAAAGAATAATTTAAATGCCAGTCTATTCTGTGTTAGCGAGGTGTGTATTTTTGTGATAAATGTAAAGGAGGAGACAAATGCCCGAAACTAAATAGAAGTATTGGGGGATTTCACCGAAGAAGGGTGGAATTGCGATATGTATCAAAATAAAAAATAGGGACACTGGTAAGCATGTCCCTATTTCTTTTGGCTCAATTAATTGTTATTAATCAACGGCAGGCGCTGACGCTTTTATCATATACAGATTTGCTTCAAGGCCATCGAGGTAAATAAGGGCCCAGGAAAGAGGGACAAAGATATTCCTGTTATAGAAATTCACGGCGTCATCCTTCCCTTTTTCTTCATCCAGATCCAGGATTGAAGGCAGAGCTTTTGCCGCATCTTCAAAGCCTTTGGTTTGCTTCATCAGATCAATAAGCTCAGTGATGGCCTTGTCGAGCTTCATTCCGGGGGTCATCTCACCGTTGTCGGCCAGTATTGATGCAGCCGTATTTACATTATCAGGTCTTAACAGATTCCCCGGATCTTTCTTCCATTGTTCACGGGTCATTCCTTCATGTTTTAATATCAGATCCTGGTAATCATTCGTGATTTTAATTATTTCATCAATTTTCATATTGACTGCTGATTCATTGACAATTACAGGGAATTGTAGCCATAGCGGCTTCTACTTTATTATAATTCCTTGAAATGTTATAACTGTCATCAATGGTTTCTTTTGATACATTTAATGAAAGAAGTGCCGAGAATACTGAATTCAGTGCCAAGCAGAAGCAGAACAAAAACTGTATTGTAAATATTGAAATTCTTATTCTTTGAAGTAACCGTCAGAAAAACAGGAAGAAATACAATATATGGGAAAGGAAGCGCAATAAGCAGTGCGATGCCTGCATAAGGCCAATGCTGTATTTTAAAAAGCATTCCTATGAAAACAACAAAACAGGTAATGTATGTTACTATATAAAGCAACCTGTTCTGACTATTGCCTTCAGCTTTGTAATTATTTATCAATGCAGCCGGAAGGAATATCAGGACCAGGATCAAAGTCCCGGCAGTTATCAAAATTCCGGCCGCCGGCCAATGGTTCACTTTCAATATTACTCCGGTGGAAATAATCATGGCCGTAATCACTCCGAGAATATATATCTTTTGCTTCATGATTTTATATATTTAATTTGATTATTAATGTTTTGCAATTTTATTTAAAACACATGATTCAACGGTAAGCAGTCCGTTTTTCATAATTTCAAGAGAATGAAGTCCTGACATTAAAGATATTTCACCTTTTTCCGGGTTTCCCTCAGGCAGGAATGTTTCTGTGTCAAGCATTTTTTTATACTTCAACAAATCTTCTGCAGAAGTTATGCTGGTTAAGTAGTTTACATATTCTGCCATTGACGAATTAAGTTCCTTCCGGGCACTACAGCCAGGCAAAAGAAAAACCCTCGCAGGTCCGGGGTCGAATGGTCTTGAAAGTTCCCTGTATAATATTTCCTGACCTGTTTTAGTCTGACTTATCTGACCAGCACTCACGGCAGGCTTACCGGGCTGCCCTTCGGATTCCTGAACCATCTTCTCCTGGATATTGCTGATAATTGTAAGAATTCCGGTAGTTTTTGAATGCAGCTGTTCCATCTTAGGATAGTTTAATGAATCATTATACCTGCTGATCAGAGAATTGTTATTCCTGAATAAATAATCATATAATGCATTCTGCTGATCATTATTAGGATAATAATATACCTGGTATGAATGCTGCAGGTTCAGGGTTATCATAGCTCCGGGGACAACAATTAACATAAATCCTATGACCATGAAAATGAACATGGAACTGATATGACTTTCCTCCTTCCAGGTAAGCCAGGTAAACATAGGGAATGCCAGAAAGCATAAAAGGATTATCCCGAAAACTATAAACACTGTTGCGAGTGGCCAGTGCTGCATTTTAAAGAGCATGCCTGCAACAAAAAGTACAGATCCTGCTGCCCCCAGAATATAAGCAGGCCGTTTTGCCTTGTTTTCCGGATCCGACAACCTGCTCAGAGCCAGTGCCGGGATAAAAAACAGAATTCCTGAAATTGCAGCCAGGGTTAAATATCGCCCTGCCATTGGCCAGTGCTGAATTTTAAAAAGAGTCCCTACAATAAAGAATCCCTGCAAAAAAAGCTGAGATGAACAGGAAAAGTCTCTTTCTGTTATGAGTCTCTTTCCATAGGACATTGAGGGCTGAAGGCAGGAAAACAAATGCCAGGATAAGTGCTCCGAGGGTCATCATTGACCCGCACCGGGCCAATGCTGAATTTTGAACAATGCCGCAAAGCCAAACATGATTGTGCCTGCAACTCCGGAAATTTTCATTGTGTTTTTCATAAAACGATATTTAGTGTCAACTGCATAAAGTGTTTCTTCCTGTATCTCTTTGAGTCTTCGGGATCCCATTTTTTGTTTTACCTTCTGTAGGCTTCAGGAAAGTTTCATTCCTTTCTGCATCTCATACTCCACATCACAGCAGACATGATCAATAAGATCTTCGAGCAGATGAGAAAATGATATTTCCTCTCTGCTGATGTCTTGGCTGATCTGATCGATATGGTGCAAACTAAGTTCAGGCATGGCTCAATCCTGGTTTTGTATCAACAATTCTCTGAAGGGATTCGATAAATTCATTCAGTTCTTTTATTTTTTCAGCTACAACAGTATGACCTTTAGGAGTCAGGGCATAGTAGATTCTTATTCTGTTATTAAAATTTTCTGAAGCAGTAACCAGTGAGCCTTCTTTTTCGAGTTTATGAAGTATGGGATACAATGCTCCGTATGTAAGTTTTATTTTCCCTTCAGTTAGTTCCTCAACCTTGCGGGTAATTGCATAACCATGCATTGGTCCTTCTTCTTTTAAGTAGTTTCAGGACGATTGTTTTTAGTGATCCTTTGATCAGGTCTGATGGTATCATAATTTTATATTTAATAATTATTCTTAATATATAAGTCATCTTATATATTGCAAATATAAAATATTATTTTATACAAATGCAAACATTTCTGATTTATTTAAAAAAAAAGACATGCTCTCGCATGTCCCTATAATTATAATCGTATTTTAATTTAGGAAGAAAGCGCACTTTAGATTTTCCCTCTGAAGGTATCTCCCTTCTTCAGATCACCTGTTTCCCATCCTTTGCGGAACCATTCTTTTCGTTGTGCTGAAGTGCCATGCGTAAATGCATCCGGCATAACCCGCCCCTGGTATTTAATCTGAAGTTTGTCATCTCCGACGGCTGCAGCTGCATTCATCGCTTCATCAATGTCTCCGGCATCAAGGGTATGAAGCATCTCCTGTGCATAATGCGCCCACATTCCAGCCAGAAAATCAGCCTGTAATTCAAGTCTCACTGATAGTTGATTA
The DNA here is from genome assembly GCA_963791065.1 of uncultured Bacteroidales bacterium. Taxonomy (GTDB): domain Bacteria; phylum Bacteroidota; class Bacteroidia; order Bacteroidales; family VadinHA17; genus LD21. The sequence continues at coordinate 276,589 of CAWBQN010000017.1, read as the reverse complement.
GCTCTTGTTTTACTTATTCCGGACTTCTCTCCATCCACTTTCTCTATAATGCCAAGCTGGTTTTGAACATGATGTCCAATCTCATGAGCAATTACATACGCCACAGCAAAATCTCCATAAGCTCCGAATTTTGTTTTTAACTGATCGCAGAAACTCAGATCGATATATACTTTTTCATCCGAAGGACAATAAAATGGACCACTTGCAGTGCTTGCAAGTCCACATGCAGACTCCACCTGATCCCTGAAAAGCACAAGTTTTGGCTGATGGTAGGTTGAATTTGATTTTTCGAAATATTTTGCCCCAGACCGTTTCAGTATCTTTAAGAACCACGGAAACAAATTGAGCCATCTGATCCTCTTCTGCCGTTGAGCTTACCTGTTCTGTCTCTGATCCTCCCTGCAGTGTATTGATAACCTGTGATGGATCTCCTCCCAAAAACCATACTATCAAAATTACGACCACTGTACCGATCCCCCCGCCAACTGCCATTTTTCGCCCTGACATTCCCCGACGGTCTTCAATATTATCACTTCCTTCTCTGCCTCGCCATTTCATAATAATTGAGGTTTAGGTTTATCTTCAGATTATCTTATTAATTACAAATTTAACCTTTCACACAGAATTTAGCCTTATTAATCCTACCAAAATTATCTTAGGCTGAATAACATCAGCTGTACCATAGATATTTAAGCAAATTATTCAAGAGTTTCCATCGATCGGAAAGGAATAGGTCATAAACGAATAAAAGGATCCTGTTGAGTCGTTGCTCCTGTAAATCATCTCTTTATTCATCAACGACTCAACAGCACGTTGTAATGTTTGCGGGAATTCCAAGTCTTTATATTTTTCAATAAACACTTTTGAATTTGGCTGATACACTCTTGCCTTCTTTCGCAATAGCTCTCGAGAAGATTCCATTGTATTGGATGTCAAAAGATTACGATACTGAAAAAAAAGTGGCTCCTGTTCATTGATCAATTGACCGCAAATCTGCCGCACATGATCCCTGATTATATTTCTTAACGCCTGAAGCAAAAACCCTGTTACAAATACTCTGAGTATAAAAAGTATGGAGCCTGGTGAATCCAGAATAAATTCCAGAGCAATTTCCTGGATATGTAATTATGATGTTTTATGAATTTTCCCCTGATAAAATCCATATAAACCTTACGATCAATTTCCTTCAGTACAGAAACTGAGTACTCGCAAAAAACGGACGTGTCCCATCGCTGAACATCTCAGAAAGCAGGTGCTGGCTACTCCCGCTAAAGATAAGGCTGACATTACTCTGGGTTTGTAACTGGCTCCTTAAAAGCGCTTCCATATTTTTTTCAGGATATCTGGTTATTTGCTGAAACTCGTCGATAGCAAGCAGAACCGGCTTGCTTTGCGATTCAAGAAACCGGAATAGACTTTCAATTGATTGTTCATACTGCTGGTGTGTAGAAAAAGTAAAAGATACCTGCGGTTGCCCGGTCATAGCATCATAAGTCATTACCGGACGAAGTCTTTTTAAGAGATTCATAAATTTCTTTCCGGGAGGGTTCTTTTCAGGAAATGCATCCAGGATGGCACTTCCCAGTTTATTTGTAAATTCTCTTAAACTCTGCGTGGCATATATATCAGTATAAACACAAATATGCGATTTAGTACCTGATAGCCTGGCCATGGCATGATGAATAAGACCTGTTTTACCCATACGTCGTATTGAGATCAGGGTCGTATTTACACCATTTTCTGCATTGCTTATCAATGTGCGGGTTTCATTCTCCCTGTCACAGAAGAGTTTATAATCGCGATAACCACTGATAATAAAAGGATTGCGCTCAATCATAACTTGACAGTTTATTTGCTATCCGGTAAATTTAAACTAAATTATTTAAATATACATAACGTATAATACATTTTGTATAATACATTTATGTTTGTATATTTCAAAACCTCATTCCGGATTTTTAATATCAGGCCGGCTGGACCATATATCGTTAAAATTAAGCAATTTAGGTTTTATTCAAAAAAATTTATAAAATATTTGTTCATTTAAAAAATATATTTTAATTTTGACCATTCGGTTAAACCTTATAGTTAAACTAACAAGTTAAATATGAAAGAACATGAAAAACTAACTGAGGAAAAGATCTTTGAAGCTGCCACAGACTGTCTTCGAAGAACAGGGCCTACAGGAGCCCGGATGCAGAATATTGCTGACCGTGCAGGAATAAATAAAGCCCTGCTACATTACTATTTCCGTACAAAAGACCACCTGTTTGAAGCTGTATTTGCAAAACTTGCAAAGAAGATATTTTCAAAATTTAATCCCGTTTTTGAAAAGGATCTCTCTCTTGAAGATAAAATAAGATTCTTTTTCAGGGAACATATAAATTTCATGCAGCAGAATCCGAAACTGCCCGGTTTCATTCTGAATGAGATAAATCACAACCCCCAACGTATAAAGAAGCTTATCAAAAATATAGATTTCAAAAACCTCTGGAGTACAATCCTCGACCAGCATAAGGACGAATTATATAAGTACAATATTACTGAGGAAACATTGCCTCAGATCATAACAACAATAATCTCATTGAGTGTTTTCCCATTTGCTGCCAAAGGAATTCTTGAAGTTGTTTTTGAAAACCTCGGAGTTGATTTTGATAAATTTATTGAATTGAGAAAACAGTTTGCCGCTGAATTTGTCATTAAAGCTATAACCAGATAAGAACTGCCTAAAGTGACTAAAGTTTGGAGTGCCTAATGTTTAATTACAAAAATCAGGACTGATGAAAAGGAATATAAGATTATTATCAATAATTATTATAGAAATGTCTTTGGCGCCATACTCTCTCAGGGCCAGAAGATACTTACTCTGAAAGAGTGTTACGACCAGGCTGCAACGGCTAATGTTCTGGCCGGTGAAAAAAACAGTTACTCGGATATTTCAAGATTAAAGGACGAGAATCTGGTAAAAAGCTGGCTCCCAACCCTTGACGCCAACGGCAGCCTTATATACAATTCCTCTGTAGTGGATATGAGCAGCGTCCTGGGATCTCTGCCAATACCAGGCATTGCCGGTGCAATAAAGCCTCTCCCGCACGAGCAGTATAAAATCACAGTTGATATCAATCAGGTCATCTATGATGGCGGCGCCATTAAAGGAGCAAGAGACCTTGAACGGGCTGACCTGAGTGTAAATCAAAAACAGACCGAAACGGATCTTTATAAACTGCGTGAACAGATAAACACCTTCTATTTTAACCTTTTGCTTATAGCAAGGCAGAAAGAGCTGCTGAACAGCTATCTTGAAATAATAAATAAGCGCATCGTATCCATGCAATCAGGAGTCGAAAATGGAGTCACCCTGAGGTCCGATGTAGATGTTCTTACCTCGGAGAAGATTAAGTTAGAACAGCAATTGGCTGAAAATGAATTCAGGAAAACCTCTTTTCTTAAAATTCTATCCGATCTAACAGGAAATCAGATCGACGACTCAACAGAGTTTATTCTGCCAGTACAATCAGCTGAACTTTCAGAGAATCTATTACGTCCCGAACTTCAGCTTTTCGATCTGAGAAAAGAACAGCTTGCTGCCGGGATGAAGGTAATTGAAAGCAAGAGAATGCCTAAAGCTATGGGATTTGCTACTTTAGGTTATGGCAATCCTCCGGGAAGTAACTTCTTTAAAAATGAGTTTGCAGGTTATTATGTTGTCGGAGCAAGCATAAAGTGGAATATTTTCGATTGGAACAAAGCGAAGAACGAAAAACAGATAAACACCTTTCAGCAAAATATTATCGAAAACCGGAAAAATGACCTGGCCGACAATCTTAAAAGACTTCTTGAGGCAAAGAATTCAGAAATTGAGAGTCTTAAGTCTTTGATCAAATCCGATACTGTACTTATAACTTTAAAGAAAAGGATAACTGCAGCAGCCGAATCAAAATATCAGAACGGTACTATCACTGCAACCGAATACCTGAATGAACTTGATGCAGAAAGACAGAGCGTGATAAACTATGAGATCCATAAAATAAATCTTTCTATGGCTGGAATTCAGTATCTGAATATAAGCGGACAGGAGATAAAATGAATTTACCCCCTTTCCCCCTGAGGGGTTGAGGGGTAAATTATGAGAAAATTGGTGACAGACCCTAATTAATAAACACGAATGTTTTTAACATACCATATTGATAATCAAACATAATAAAAAATGAAAACCAGACCATTAATAATAATTGCCGCCATTCTGATAGCTGGCTGTAATAACAAAACAGATAAAGCTGATGCCTATGGCAATTTTGAAGCAACTGAAGTCATTATCTCAGCTGAGACAAATGGGCGTATACTTCAGTTAAATGTAACAGAAGGCACACTAGTTGAAAAAGGCGCTGTAATAGCTTTAATTGACACAACATTGCTGCATCTCCAGAAAGCTGAGCTGGATGCCGGCATGAGAAGTGTAAAGACGCGCATCATTTCCGTTAATGCTCAGAATGATGTTCTCATGCAGCAGATGGATAATATTAAACTCAATATTTCAAGAACTGAAAAAATGCTTAAAGATGATGCTGCAACACAAAAGCAATTTGATGATCTGACCAGCCAGTATGCGGGCCTTAAGAAGCAGGTAGCAGCAAATAACACACAGAAAGAATCCGTTGCAGCGGAACTTTCAGTTTATCAGTCAAAAAAAGCAACATTAAATGAACAGATTTTTAGGTGCACAGTAAAAAGCCCCCTCAAAGGAACAGTCCTTGAAAAGTACGTTGAAGCAGGTGAGATGACTTCTACAGGTAAACCTCTTGCAAAGATTGCCGACCTGTCGGTTATGAAACTCAAGGTCTATGTAAGCGGCACTCAGGTGGGCAAAATTAAGACCGGGCAAAAATGCACCATACGGATTGATAATGGAGAGAAGGGATACACTTCCTTTCCGGGGACCATCAGCTATATATCAGATAAAGCGGAGTTTACGCCAAAAATAATTCAGACAAAAGAGGAACGTGTTATATTGGTATATGCCGTTAATATCGATGTGTCAAATGACGGGACTCTTAAGTCAGGTATGCCCGGGGAAGCACTATTTACAGCTGAGGCAAAATGAAAAGATGACAAAAGTTATTGAATCATACGGTATTGCGAAATCATTCGGACAAACAAAGGCTCTGGATAACATATCCTTTTCTGTAAATGAATCTGAAATATTTGGTTTTATCGGACCTGATGGTGCAGGGAAAACCACACTCTTCAGGATCATTACAACTCTGCTTATCCCCGATGAAGGAAAAATGAATGTCATGGGGATGGATTCTGTCAAAGCTTATAAAGATCTCAGAAAAAATATAGGATATATGCCCGGGAGATTCAGCCTGTATCAGGACCTGTCTGTCGAAGAAAACCTGAACTTCTATGCGACAGTATTCGGGACCACTGTCGAAGAAAATTATGATCTTATATCCGATATTTACTCTCACATTGAGCCATTTAAGAAAAGACTCACCGGTCAGCTTTCCGGAGGGATGAAACAGAAGCTGGCATTATCCTGTGCGCTGATCCATAAACCGCGGCTCCTTGTCCTCGATGAACCGACAACCGGTGTTGATGCTGTTTCAAGATCAGAGTTCTGGGACATACTTGCCAAATTAAGGGAACATAACATAACTGTCATTGTATCTACTCCATATATGGACGAAGCTATTCGATGTGACAGGGTGGCACTTATACAGAATGGTAAAATCCTGTCAATTGATACACCTAAAAAGATCAAAGATGGTTTCAGCAGGAAACTTTATACTGTAAAGTCAGAGGAGAAATACAGACTTATAAAAACACTCCGGAAGGATCCGGAAGTTCTTACGGCATATCCATTCGGTGATTCTATACACGTGACATTAGTAAATAATGCTTCAGAGAATTCCATTCTTAAATTTCTGAACAGTGAGGGAATCAGTGATGCAGCAATTCAGGAAGCAGATGCTGGTATTGAAGACAGGTTCCTTGAGCTGATGGAGAAAGGCGATACGAAATAAAATGAAAGAAAAGGTAATCACGGTCCATAACCTTGTTAAAAAGTTCGGCAGCTTTGTGGCTAACGACAACCTCAACTTTGAGGTTACTGCAGGAGAAATATTCGGATTTCTTGGTGCCAACGGGGCAGGAAAAACAACGACACTCCGAATTCTATCCGGACTATCAAAGCCAACTTCAGGAGAGGTCAGTGTAGCAGGATACGATGCTTACAGTCAAACCGAGCAGATAAAAAAGAATATCGGGTACATGTGTCAGAAATTTTCGCTCTATGAAGATCTGACAGTAAAGGAAAACATCATTCTTTATGGTGGAATCTATGGTATGAGCAAATCGCTGATAAAAGAAAGGTTAGCAGACCTGCTTCGGAAGCTGCAGTTTCAGGATTACGAGAACAGGATGATATCTGATCTTCCGCTGGGACTCAGACAAAAACTCGCATTTTCAGTTGCAGTTTTGCACGAACCCAAAATTGTATTCCTTGATGAACCGACAGGTGGCGTAGACCCTATTACAAGGCGACAGTTCTGGGAGACAATTTATGAAACATCTTCAAGAGGGATTACGGTATTCGTGACCACGCACTATATGGATGAAGCTGAATACTGCGACAGGATCTCAATTATGAATGAAGGGAAAATCGTTGCACTGGATACACCGGAACATCTTAAGCAACAATATAAAGCAGCTTCTGTCGAGGAGGTATTTATTAAAATCGCAAGACCATGAAACGCTTCTTAGGTTTCTTACACAAAGAGTTCCTGCATATTTTCAGGGATTACAGGACTCTTTTTATCCTCTTTGGCATACCGGCCGCACAGATACTTATCTTTGGTTTTGCAGTAAGCACTGATATTAAAAATGCAGGAATTGCCACCCTCGATCTGTCTCATGATGAAATTACACAGAAACTGACAGACAAAATTATCTCCTCCGGGTTCTTTAAAAAGACAGAGCCTCTGCTAAATTATAATGATATCGACAAGGTCTTCAAAAAGGGGAAAACCAAAGCAGTAATAGTGTTTGAAAATGATTTTGGTAAAAAACTGACCGGTGAAGGCAAGGCATCCCTCACAATTATTACAGATGGGTCAGAACCAAATACAGCTACACTGATAACAAATTATATAACTGCAATAGTAAATGATTTTTCTATGGAGCTTGCCGGTCCGGCCCAAACTAATTCAATCCGGATCAGCCCTGACGTAAGAATGTTCTATAACCCCAGCCTTAAAAGTCATTACATGTTTGTGCCGGGAGTCATAACTCTTATACTGATACTGATTTGTGCTTTGATGACATCAGTCACTATAACACGTGAAAAAGAGTTCGGAACGATGGAAGTCTTACTGGTATCTCCCCTTCGTCCCATCCAGATTATCCTTGGCAAAGTGGTGCCCTATTTCATTCTGTCATTCATTAACGTCCTTCTGATACTTGCCCTGTCATGGTTAGTATTTGGACTACCGGTAAAGGGAAGCCTGGTTCTCCTTCTTGCCGAAAGCATGCTGTATATTTTGATGAGCTTAAGCCTTGGTATTCTGATCTCCACTGTATCGAAGAGCATGCAGCAGGCAATTTTTATTTCCCTGGTGGGGCTGATGTTACCGACAGTTCTGCTTTCAGGATTCATCTATCCAATTGAAAACATGCCGAAAATTTATGATTATGTAAGCTCAGTTTTGCCACCAAGATATTTTATTGTTATAATAAAAAACATAATGATCAAAGGCACTGGTTTCATGTACATATGGAAAGAGACGCTTATTCTTATTTTCATGACACTGGTTTTTATAGGACTAAGCGTCAGAAACTTCAAAATCAGACTGGAGTAAAATTTACTTGTGTAGTTAAACGAAGTTCAAAAACTTCGCTTAACTACTAAGAACGAAACGAATACTATGAGAACGATTTTTTACCTGATAAGAAAGGAGTTTATTCAGATATTCCGGAATAAATTCATATCAAAAGCAATTTTTGCCGTTCCGATTGTGCAGATGCTAATACTTGTCCCCGCAGTAACATTCGAGTTAAAGGAAGTAAAGCTGGCAATTATAGATAACGATATGACACCCGAATCGAGGGGTTTGATAAGCAAGCTTAACGGTTCGACTTTTTTTAAGGTATCCCTTTCAACTTTTTCAGATACAGAGGCGAATGATCTTCTCAACAGGAACAAATTCAGTATGATCCTCCATATCCCTTCGGGATTCGGAAAAGATGTAGGCTCCGGGAAACAAGGTAAGCTTCTTGCCACAATTGATGCTGTAAATGCATCGTCAGCTCAGCTTATATGGGCATATTTGAATGGTGTTATCCGGGATTATAATGCCGATCTTATAAAAATGAATATTGCAATTAATCCGCCTGTTCCCGTGCCAGTAATAGAAATTACAAACAGGTACTGGTATAATGAGTTGTTAAACTACAAATACTATATGCTTCCCGGTATACTTGTGATACTTGTCACCGCAATCGGGTTCCTGCTTGCCGGCCTAAACATGGTCAGGGAAAAAGAGATAGGTACCATTGAGCAGATTAATGTTACCCCCGTAAGGAAATATCATTTCATCATAGCAAAAATGGCGCCTTTTCTGCTTATTGGTCTCATTGATCTTGCTATTGGATTGATACTAGGGAAGATCGCATTTAACATCCCCTTTGAAGGCAGTATTCTGCTAATGTTCCTTGGCAGTACAATCTTCCTGATCGCAGTACTTGGCCTGGCCTTGTTTATTTCTACTTTCTCTGCAACACAGCAGCAATATATGTTTGTGGCATTTTTTTGTATGATCATTTTCATCCTCATGAGCGGAATCTTCACACCTTATGAAAGCATGCCGATGTGGGCCCAGGATTTTAATCTGATCAATCCCGTGGCTTATCTTATGCGGATAAACAGAATGGTCATGCTTAAAGGATCAACTATGCTTGACATTAGCAGGGAACTCTATTCACTTCTTCTTATAGCAGTTATCTTCACAACACTTGCGGTCCGCAGGTACAGGAAAACTGCCTGATTTCCGCAAAGCACACAGCTCCTGCCGCTTCGCGGCTGTCCCCCTAAATGGTGACTAATTCGGTTAAATGATGAATTTATAGAAAGATTAAGAATTACCCCCCCTTTAGGGTGGAAGGGGTCGCTACCTTTGCGGATAATGGTAGATATTAAGTTACCAAGCTATCCTCTTTATTTTCTAACAGTATGTATCTTATTTATATATTTGTAAGAATGATTAATAAGGGATGCACAATCGATTTTATGAACTTGTATCCCGTTCAAACGTTAGCTATATCTACCATAATATTTTAATTAATGCCTGATATTATAAAGCTTTTACCCGACTCGGTAGCCAACCAGATCGCTGCAGGAGAAGTGATACAAAGACCGGCCTCTGTCGTGAAGGAGCTCATCGAAAACTCGGTCGATGCAGGTGGAAGAAATATCAGGGTAATAATAAAAGACTCAGGGAAAACATTAATTCAGGTAATTGACGACGGCACAGGTATGTCTGAGACTGATGCCAGGTTATCTTTTGAAAGACACGCTACTTCAAAAATAACAACCGCTCAGGATCTTTTTGCCATCAAAACAAAAGGATTCAGGGGTGAGGCTCTTGCGTCCATCGCTGCTGTTGCAATGGTGGAACTTAAAACGCGTCGTGAAGATAGTGAAACCGGAATACTGATAATAATAAACGGCTCAAAGGTAGTAACTCAGGAACCCTGCAGCTGCCCGGTGGGTTCAAGCTTCTCAGTTAAAAATCTGTTTTTCAACATTCCGGCCCGAAGAAAATTCCTGAAATCAGACAATACTGAAATCAGACATATTGTCAATGAATTTCAGAAAATCGTATTGGCCCACCCTGATATAAGATTCTCTCTTCATCATAACGAAAGCGAAATATATAATCTCATCAGCGGTAATTTAAGACAACGGATTATCGGTGTTTTCGGAAAGCAAATAAATCAGGACCTGATAACCCTTGAAACAGAAACAAGTCTTATCAATATTAAAGGTTTTATCGGCAAGCCCGAGAATGCAAGAAGGACCTATGGTGAACAATTCTTCTTTGTGAATAACCGTTTCATGAAACATCCGTATTTCCATAAAGCTGTTGTCGAGGCCTACCAGAATATCCTGCCCGTTGAAGCTATTCCTTCATATTTTATTTTCATGGAAGCTGATCCCGCATCCATCGACATTAATATACATCCTACAAAAACTGAGATAAAATTTGAGGACGAGCGATCAATATGGCAGATACTGATGGCATCAGTCAGAGAAGCGCTTGGAAGATTCAATATTGTGCCTTCGCTTGATTTTGAAAATGAAGCTCTCGTGGATATCCCGGTTTTGAGATCATCAAATATTCTGCCTGAACAGCCGAGGATCGAGATCAATACACAATTCAATCCTTTTGACGGAGAGGAAAGAACCAATGCAAGGTCGGGATTCGTAGAAAGATTCGAAAAAGAAAACACAGCGAACTGGGAAAAACTCTACTCTGCACTTGAAAAAGAGAACGATAATCCGGAACAATATGATAAGATAAGGGAAACTCAAAGAAAGTTTTTCCAGATAAAAAATAAATATTTTGTCTGCCCGGTAAAATCCGGTCTCATGCTTATTGACCAGAAAAGGGCACATGAAAGGGTCCTGTATGAAAAATTTCTGGAATGTCTGAGTAATAACAGGGCAACAAGTCAGGTGGATATGTTTCCTGTTACAGCGGAGTTAAATCCCTCCGACTATTTTATTATAAAAGAGATCGAAGGAGAACTGAAATTGCTGGGCTTCAGGATCCAGCATTCGGGTAAAAATAAGATAACTGTCAATGGCAGACCGGCTGACAGTGATTCGTCAGATCCACTGGAGATGCTGGAGATATTACTTGAAGATTATAAAAGCACACAGGCTGATCCGACATCAGGGGCGAAGGAAAAAATTGCTGCAGGTATGGCTTGTGCATCAGCCATTCGATATGGGAAAGTGCTGAGCCAGGGAGAAATGGAAGATCTTTTTGACTCCCTTTTTGCGTGCCAGGCGCCTAATTATTCTCCCAAAGGCAAGCCTGTCGTAAGTATAATGACCCTTGAGGAAATTGATAAAAGATTTAAATAGGGATAGAGTTTTGAGGAATTAAAAACCTTTGTGAACCTTCGTGTAACCTTAGTGTCCCTTTGTGGTAAAAAAATATTAATTCAATTAACCACAAAGGAACACTAAAGGAACGCTAAGGAAAACATATAAAGAAATAATTAAGGAATTAAGGACAACTTATAACTTATTTAAGTATAAGAAAAGTGAATAATTAAAATGACAATTTGACTGTTTGAATTAAAAAAAGACTTTTTGGCCCGACAATTGAAGACAAAAATAAATTATAAAAACTGTTAGATGAACGGATACGGCAGAGGCTTCCTGGGGTTACCCCCCGTTGTGAAAAATATCATAATGATCAATGTATTAATGATACTGGCCTATTATGCAGCCAAAAGTGTCTTTGGCATTGATCTCGATAGTATACTGGGACTTTATTTCCCTAAATCTGAACAGTTCAAACCTCTGCAGATTGTTACTCATATGTTTATGCATGCAGGCTTCATGCATATATTCTTTAACATGTACGCTCTGTTCATATTTGGTCCGATTCTTGAGAATGTGTGGGGACCAAAACGTTTTCTGATATTCTATCTGGTATGCGGTCTTGGTGCAGCTCTTACCCATGAAACAGTAATTGCTTTCGAATACAATCATCTGGCACAGAGCCTTAGTCCGGAGAACCTTGAGCTTGTACTTAAAAAAGGAAGTGAGCTATTCAGACAGAGCCAGGGATTTACAGATCCTGATATGCTAAAGCTTCAGATGTTGCTTAATACACCGACAGTAGGTGCATCGGGTGCAATTTTTGGTGTTCTGCTTGCCTTCGGGGTTCTTTTCCCAAATACTCAGTTATTCCTTCTTTTTCCACCGATGCCCATAAGGGCCAAATACCTGGTTCTGGGATATGGCGCACTGGAATTAGTCCTCGCAGTAACACAGCCCGGAAGTAATATTGCACACGCTGCTCACCTCGGAGGGATGCTATTCGGCTATATTCTTATAAGGTACTGGAGAAAGACAACCAATACTCTATACTGATGGGAATCTGGGACGAAATAAAATTGACCTTCAGAAAAGGCAATAACCTTTACAGGCTGATTTATATTAATATTAGCGTCTTTCTTATTCTTGCAATTGTATCAGGAATAGGTTTTCTGCTTAACAATCCGGAAATTTCGGGGAAAGCTCTTGATCTTATTTCTGTACCGGCATCATTTAGTGCTTTGCTTGCCAGGCCATGGACATTAATTACATACATGTTCACACATAAGGAGGTCTTGCATATCCTATTCAATATGTTGTGGTTATACTGGTTTGGCAGGATCTTCCTTGAATATCTCGACGAGAGGAAGCTTGTAGCTGTATACCTGCTGGGCGGGATCAGCGGAGCATTGGTTTATGTCCTTTCATTTAATATTTTTCCGGCATTTGCCGGCGTTGTAAATGAATCGGTAGCTATTGGAGCTTCCGCCTCTGTAATGGCTATTGTAATAGCAATAGCAGCTTATGTACCGGATTATGTGATCCAGCTTTTTCTGTTCGGAAGGATAAAAATAAAATACATGGCTCTGGGTATATTTGTGCTTACGTCAATAATGGACTTCTCTGTAAATTCAGGAGGCAAGCTTGCGCATATAGGAGGAGCATTATTCGGTTATATATATACTATTAACCTAAAACATGGACGCGACATGGGAAAAGGATTCAACAGGATAATAGATTTTTTTGTAACGGCTTTTAAACCAAGGAAAAAACTAAAAGTCACACATAAAAAAGTTGCAACAGAATACGAATACAATAAAATAAAGGCAGAGCACCAGAAGGTAATCAATAGCATCTTAGAGAAGATATCAAAAGGAGGTTATGATAGTCTGACCAAAGAGGAAAAGCAAATTCTCTTTAACGAAAGCCAGAAAAAAAATTAATCTTAAAATATTGTACATTAATATAACCTTATTGCCCTCTTATCAAAAATCAGGAATTTCCTGTCACAGTTCTGCTGAATACAGTAAATTCGTAATCACAAAACAGGTAATTGAGAAAGATCATCTATAAAATTCTTCTAGGCATAAATATAGTCTTTGCTGTTACACTTCTGGTGTCATACCTGGCTGTGGTTATCAGCCCTGAAGACTTTGCTCTTCCTGCATTTTTTGGGCTCGCTTATCCGTATCTGCTGTTAATCAATATCATATTTGTAGTTATATGGATTGCGCTTCTGAGACTTGAGCTTCTTTTATCTTTAGTAGTAATTGCTGTCGGGTTTACTCATTTCTCGAATTATATAAAACTCTCAAGACCATCAGGAGATAAAACCAACACATTTAAGGTATTGAGCTACAATGTGCGCCTTTTTAATTATTTTGAAAATAATCATGGTGTCACATCTGAAAAAAAAGTGATAGACTTTATAAAATCTCAAAAACCGGATATAATCTGCCTGCAGGAGTTCTTTATATCAGGCGATCCCGCTCAGAAAGAGGCCTCTATGAGTGAAGCTCTCGGCGGGAAATATTATTCACACATGAAAATTCTCGGAAGCGGCCGAAACAGGTTCTATGGCATAATCACTTTCAGCAGGTTCCCAATTATAAAAAAAGGTGAAATAGTTCATCCGGGCTCTTCGAGCCTGTCAATTTATACCGATGTTCTTATACAGAAAGATACCTTCAGGATTTATAATAACCATCTGCAGTCCTTCAGATTGAGAAGGATGGAACGGTCATTTATTGAGGAGCTGACGGCATCTGATGATAAAGAGGCTATGAATGAGGTGAAAAGCCTGTCTGTCAGTCTGAAAAAAGGATTTGTCAGAAGGGCTATCCAGGCCCAGGTTGTAAAAGATCATATTAACAGATCACCTTACCCGGTTATTGTGGTAGGTGATTTTAATGATACACCTGTATCTTACGCATACAGGAAAATACGTAAAGGACTCCATGATTCTTTTGTCAATTCAGGATATGGTGCAGGATTCACATATAAAGGGAACTACCCTCCTAACCGGATAGACTACATCTTGTATGACAACAGCCTGATCAATAGCTATTTTGATATAATAAAAGTAAGATATTCCGATCATTATCCAATCATTGCCTATTTCAGGCTGAACACCTAAAAAGGAAGCTTCCTGAAATCCACATTGCCACCCGAGATAATCAGGCCAATCTTTTTCCCATAGAACATACCCGGGTTTTCTTTCACGACCGCCAGTACTGTTGCTGATGATGGCTCTATGATTATTTTCATTCTTTCCCATACCAGAAGCATGCATTCAATTATTGATTCTTCTTTCACAGTAAGGATTTCATCGACATTCTTCCGTATTATGGAAAAGGTAAGTTCGCTAAGGGACGTCAGAAGTCCATCGGCACAAGTCACAGGATTGGCCGACGGAGTCAATACTCCTGTGGCGAAGGAGGTATATGCGTCATTTGCATTCACCGGTTCTGCTCCTATAACCTGAATCTTCTTATTGATCCCTTTAGTACAGGTTGAAGTGCCCGACATAAGGCCTCCTCCCCCAACAGGTGCAATTATTATTTCGAGGTCATTCTTATCCTGAAGCAATTCCAGTACAGCCGTTCCCTGTCCGCAGATAACATTAAAATTATCATACGGATGAATCAGAGTTGCTCCGGTTTCGTTCATTATTTTTCGTGTAGTTTCTTCCCTGGCCTGCAGAGTGGGTTTGCAGTACGTGATTGTAGCTCCATAACCTGCCACAGCATTCTTTTTAACGACAGGGGCCGTTTCAGGCATCACAATATTTGCTTTTATTCCGTTCATTCCGGCGGCAAGTGCAAGAGCTGCAGCATGATTTCCTGATGAATGAGTTACCACACCCTTGAGCTTTTCTTCAGATGACAACAACAATACGGCATTTGTGGCACCCCGGAACTTAAATGCCCCTACTTTTTGAAAGTTTTCGCACTTAAAATAAAGTTCGCAGTTAAATAGTTCATTTAATTTTTGAGACTTCATAACAGGTGTCCGGTGAATGAATGTCTTGATTCTCGTATGTGCAGCCTGGATATCGGCAAGTTCGGGTAGTCTCATTGGAGTCGTTTTCTCAAAAGTAACAAATTTATTACCTGATAGGCATTTTTACTTAAATGCAGAACTTTAGTACATGGAGTGCTGTTTATTCTTAAATTTGAAAGACAATTTTAAAACCTGGAATATGGAACCCTGCACTCATCCATGGCATTGCATTGAAACGGGGAAAGAGGCTCCGGCATGTGTTAAAAGCGTAATAGAAATTCCCAAAGGTTCGAAAGGTAAATATGAACTGGATAAAAATACCGGACTGTTGCGCCTCGACAGGGTACTCTTCTCATCCGTGCATTATCCGGCCAACTATGGCTTCATACCTCAGACATACTGCGACGATCGTGACCCCCTTGATATACTGGTAATTTGTTCAATTGACGTTTATCCGATGTGCATTGTAGAGGCAAAAGTAATAGGTGCAATGGAAATGGTCGATGGAAAGGAACGTGATGATAAAATAATTTCAGTCGCGAGTAACGATATGTCAGTTAATTATATAAACGAGCTTTCAGAGCTGCCTCCTCATACCCTGGTTGAGCTTAAGAGATTTTTTGAAGACTATAAAAAGCTTGAGCATAAAAATGTAGTGGTGGAGCAATTCATGAATAAGGAAAAAGCATACAATATAATTCTGGAGAGCATGAAACTTTACCAGGAGAATAAAGCAATTCTGACAAAATCAAGGTATTGAGATTATTTTGACTTTGCCGTGGCAATAATCATTTTGGAATTTAGCCTGTTGCCTACAGAAAGAACATTTACCAGATCCTGGATAGGAAGTGTATTATCAAAACGCAGCATTATAAAGGCATCCGGAGAACGTGTAAGCTCTTTTTTCAGTTCCGTCTCAAGCGCATCAAAAGGTACCTGCGTATTATTTACGTAATAGATCTTTTCTTTAGTCATTGTAAGGTTGATCTCTTTTTTCTGGATCGTCTGGCTGCTTCGCGAATTTGGTAAAGAAACTCTGATCATACTGGGATTGAGCAGTGTGGATATTATGATGAAGAACAGCATAAGA
This sequence comes from uncultured Bacteroidales bacterium, assembly GCA_963791065.1. GTDB lineage: Bacteria > Bacteroidota > Bacteroidia > Bacteroidales > VadinHA17 > LD21. Next base: position 260,384 of record CAWBQN010000017.1, on the reverse strand, counting down.
AAGAACATTATGTCGTTCATCGATGAGGTGAATACTTCAGCTGTAAAATCCTTTTTCTTGCGGAGGCTTATCATTTTGACGGGCTTTTTAACAGGTCAATGAAATTCATTGCATTCCATTCAAGCTGGTGAATAGCTTTGTTTACCATTATATTGAGCCAGTGGTATCCTATATACGCGACTATGCCGACAATGAGTCCCGATGCACTGGAAACCATTTTGACATAAAGTCCGGCAGAAACGCTTCCTATGCTTACATCGCTTGTCATTGAAATATTGAAAAATATTTTTATTACTCCGATTATAGTACCGAGAAAACCAAACATAGGGGCGATACCTGCTATTACAGCAAGGATCTGAATATTTTTTTCAAGGTCGTATACTTCAAATTTGCCGGCAATCTCAATTGCCTCTTCAATTTCTTTGATTGGCTTACCCAGACGGGAAATTCCTTTCTCTATCATTCTGGCGATGGGTTTTGCAGTACTCCGGCATAATGTGAGAGCTGATTCGGTCCTTCCGTTCAGGATATATTCATGTATGCTGTTCATGAAATCCACGTCAGAACTTATGTGGCGCCGTATTGTTAAATACCTCTCGATAAAAACATAAACAGCTATTATAGAGAGCAGCCCAATCGGGATCATTATAATCCCGCCTTTCAGAATGATATCTATCAACCTGGTTACATCAGGTGCTTGTTGAACAGGAAGCGAAGGGGATCCAACAGTTTGGTTCATTGTATCAAACGCCTGTGCTATATGCAAAAGGACTGCAGTCATACTGATTCGTATTTATGTATATATGATTGAAAACGAAATCTTAATAGAAAAATTATCACTTACCCTAAATTTACCTGTTTTATCACGCCCAATTTACGGCAATACCGTAAAAATTCCAAATTTAATAGTTAACACAGGTTTTTCCTAAAGAGTTTGTACATTTGTTTCCAATAAATTATTGTTCTGCAGGAGCTATTGACTCTAATGAACATTGTCTTCCTATAAAATGATAAAAATGCTTTACAATTACATCTCATTGCTTATTGATCAGCCGCATTTAAAAGACACCAATTCAGTTAATAACGTAGCTGAACTTTTAATGAAGGGCGGTTTTATAATGATCCCTATCATTCTGCTGTCGTTATTCAGTATTTATCTTTTTATCGAGAGGTTTCTCTATATCAGGAGATGTTCTGTTGTTGATGAAAACCTCATCTTTAATATTAAAAAGGAGATCAGGAATAAAAAGCCACAGGAAGCACTGTTGCATACAAGGAATAGTGATACCTCTCTGGCAAGGATCCTTGAGAGCGGACTCAACCAGCCGGGAAAAACCCCCAGGGACCTTGAGAATTATATGGAAGCTACTGCCAACCTCGAGATATCCGAGATGGAAAAGAATACAGGTTATCTCGGCATTATTGCAGGCATAGCTCCTATGCTCGGTTTTATAGGCACCATTGCAGGAGTAATCAAAATATTCTACAACATTTCCCTGGCTGATAATATCAGTATAGGTATCATTGCGGGAGGATTGTATCAGAAGATGATCTGCAGCGGAACGGGTTTAATTGTGGGTGTAATAGCCTACAGCTGTTATCATTATCTGCAGATGATGATAGACCGTTATTCAATTGATATGCAAAGGCAGGTAAATGAGGTTATAAAAGAATTATAATCATGATTATCAAGAGAAAAAAACATTTTAAGCCGGAGGTGAGCACATCATCTCTGAATGATATTATGTTTTTCCTGCTGTTGTTCTTTCTGATAGTATCATCACTGGCTAATCCTAATGTGATAAAGCTCCTGCTGCCGAACTCAAAATCAGCCCAGAATCTTAATAAACAACAGATCACAATCTCAGTTACAAAGGACAAAAAATATTATATCGATAGCCACGAGATAAGCTTTAACGAAATTGAACCACTTTTAAAAGCAAGAATAGGAACGCTTCAGGAACCGACTGTTATACTCAGGCTTGAATATACACTTACTGTTCAGGATCTTGCTGATCTTCTTGAAATTGGTAACCGGCTGAAGGTAAAAATGGTTATGGCGACAAATAAAACCCCAGATTCATAGATTCTAACTGAATTCGCTGGTAATCAAACACATTGTTAAACATTCTGACTGAACAAAACTTCATGTTTTTGGTTAGTGATTTATACTATAGATACATGAAAAAAGCACTCTTCGCCATTTCAGTTTTGCTTATAACTTCGTATGTTGGTGACGCCCAGTCAACTAAAGATGAAGTTTTGAATCTGGTAATCTCGCTGGACAGTTCAATTATTAAAAAGGATAGTGTAAAGCTTAAATCGCTTCTCACCGAGGATTTTATCGGAACGATACCGACAGGAGAATCATTTTCGAGAAATCTTTATATCCGTTTTCACTGCAGACCCAACGTCGGTCTCATATCAATAAATGGGATAGATAAAGACAGAACTTCCGTTCGATTATATGGTAACAGTGCGGTTGTCAACCGTCGTGTCCATGTATCCAAAAAAGCGCCAGACGGTTCATTGAGAAGTTATGATGTACAGCGAATTGAAACTTGTATTCAAAGAAAGGGTAGATGGTACATTTCTACAGGCCAGGGTACTGAAGTGATTAATAAATGACAATACACTTCTTTAATTGATCCTGAACATAATATTGATATACTCAGAAGTTCCATTTAAGCCGCAGAAACCCAAAATTAAAATGTTCGGTCTGTCCTTTCACCAATTGTCCTGCAAACGATTGTACAATAAGAGAAAAATCAAGATTGTTTGTTACTGACCAGGTAAATGATGGTCCTAGAAAAATTCCATTAAGCTTTGGAAAGTACATTGCGGCGAGAGATACATTAAAAAGTGCTGTAATTGGATAACTGCCCTGAAGCATAAAAGTTAACTTGGTAAAAGACAGATTTTTAGCAGATAAGCTCTCATTATAAAAGTCAACAAAATTAGTGACTCCGGAACCTTTATTCTGATTGTATAATACTTCGAACTGAAGCATAAAAGAATTTTTAAAGGTATAATCAGTGCCTAAGGACGCCACAAGAATACCTGTTGTATCAGAGAAATTATGCTTAGGCTGAAAATAAGAAAGTTCTCCCCTGAATGATGCGCCTTTAATACTACCCGACCAACCTGTTCCTATAACATAATCCTGCTCATTCAGTATTCCGCCTAAAAACTGAATGTCATAATTCCATTTGTTAAAACGGTATAAGAAAGCTGAAGTAACATTATGGTTATTATTCTCTTTAATTGCAAATTCAAGAGTTGAGGTATTGGAAGTGTAATATTGTAACCGGATAGCGTCGCTTCCAGGCTTTTCAACATAATCAAAATCGAAAAAAGAATAAGCATTGAAGAGGTCATTGGGATTCCAGGTAAAGCACTGACCCCAGTTTATACGTTGCCGTCCTATTGTAACTTGAAATTTATCTTTAGTGTAATCGATATAGACCCTGTCAATCTTCGAATTAAGTACATAAGAATTGCCTTTCAGAGAGGTTATCTGATAATTTGACAAAACCATTATCAGTATCTATCATTTTTGCATACTCAGGAATGTTTGTAACAGATTCGCCAACGATTAATCTGTTTCGAATTTCCAAAACGGTTTTTAAATTACCAGCCTTGTTGTTCCATTTGAAATTCAGACGGTTATGTATCAGATTATCAATAGTCCAGTCCCCGCTTATGCTTTGAAACATAAAAGATTGCATATTTGTAACATACCCGTTTAGTGACAACCTCCTGGGTATCGTGTCCTGACCTGCCGACGCAACCGGAAGCATTATCAGGAATATTGAAATCAATCGAAGGTATTTAATTCCTGATATCGGAGATAACTGCCCCATCCTGAAGTGTAATTACACGTTTTGCTTTATTCACGACCCGTTGATCATGTGTTGAGAAAATAAAAGTAATGTTCTCCTCCTTATTCAGTTTTTCCATTATTTCCAGGAGATTTTCAGTCGATTTGGAATCGAGGTTTGCAGTTGGTTCATCTGCAAGAATAAACTTTGGTTTTGATGCTAATGCACGTGCTACCGCCACTCTTTGTTGCTGTCCTCCTGAAAGTTTATTGGGTCGGCTATTCATTCTGTCTCCTAAACCAACTGCTTCCAGCAGCTCTTTTGTCCTGTTTTCCCTTTCTTCTTTCTGCTTTCCCTGCAAATGCATTATAAACTCCACATTTTCCCGGGAAGTGAATACGGGTATCAGATTATACGATTGAAACACAAAACCTATGTTTCTCATCCGGAAATCGGTCTTTTGACGGCTCGAAAGTTCATTGATTTTTACACCATCGATAATCACATCTCCACTGGTTGGATCGTCCAGCCCACCTACAATATTAAGCAATGTAGTTTTACCAGAACCTGATGGTCCTACAATAGCAGTAAACTCTCCCGAATCTATCGTAAGGGTTACTCCGTTCACAGCATGTACCGGCAACGATTTTGCATCGTACACCTTGGTCAGGTCTTTTATTTCAATGATACTCATAATTTTATCTTTAAAAACTTTGTTACTTTCATTGAGTTCTGATAGCTTCCGATGGATTAAGCTTTAAGGCCTTATAGGCTGGGTACAACGCAGAAAATATGCCGGCAATCATAACCAAAATGGCCGTAATACCCATTGTCTTTGAATCTATAACCGGATATATGTAAGCTGAATAGCCTAATTCAGAAAATGCTTCCTTCCAGAAATAAAGGTTAATTCCAGATTTAGCAAAATATTTAATAGCAGCATATCCAATAATTAACCCTGCAATACCTCCCGTAAGAGAAAGAAACACGGTCTCCATCATTATCATGGCAAATACTCTAACTCTGTTCATCCCGATTGCCATAAGCATGCCAAGTTCATGTATACGTTCCATAATAACCATCAACATTGTGTTTATAATTCCAAAACACAAAGCAATCAGTATAACGATAATAAAAATAAACATATATTGATTCATTGCGCTTACAAGATAACCTGCCTCAGGACTCAGTTGCTTCCATGATTTTACTTCCAGGTTTGGGAACATTCCGGTTAAAGTTTTTGCGACATCATCTGTTTCATTCCTGTTAAGCGAAACTGCAATTTCATGCGCCTCTTGTCCTTTTAGCCCCGTTAAACGACTTAAATCAGTGCCTCTTACAAATATATCTGTTTCATCAAACATTGAATTATCTGTTCTGAAGATCCCTACAATACGAAATGCACCTCCTGTGATGTTTTTATTGATGTCCTGTACTGTAATTATAATTTTGTTTTTTAAGCTGACTTTTAATTTTCCGGCAAGTCGTTCACTAATAACAACAGGATTGTGACCAGTTGAGTCGATATATTTTCCTGAAATTATTTTTGAACTCAGGTCGGTAACCTTAATTTCATTTTCCGGGTCAATCCCAATAATTTTGACACCTGTACCTGTCTCCGCTGATGCAACCATCGAATTAATGATTATTCTTTTGCTTGCTGCAACTACACCTGGTGTTCTCAGAACAAGTCTGACAACACTGTCAGCATTTTCTATCAGAAGTGAAAACTGATCGTTATCCAAAAATCGGGGCTGATGAATCTGGATATGAGACATCTCAGTACTTATAATAGACTGAATACGGGAATTTATCATTCCATTTGTGAAGGCTGTGAGGAAAATCCCTGCAAATATTCCCAGAGTTACAGCTGCAATAATTATGAAACTTCTGAGTTTATTCCGCCACAAATTTCGCCAAGCAAATGAAGGAATCATCTTTGCTGAAGATTAAGTTAAATATGAAGAGCTTTGTTTATTTTAAGCCTGTATATATTAAAAACAGGATAGATGCCTATGATAATCGTGAAAATTAATATAGTGATGGCCTGGTTATAAAACACTGACGGGGTCATAGAGAATGACATTACAGGCTCAAATCCCATCTGAAGCATTGTCTCAGCTGCCTGTCCTGTGAAAGGAATGGGATGGAAGGTAAAATACCAGGTGATTGGGATACTAACTGCAATCCCGGCAATAACTCCAACTAATCCTAATAAAACAGTTTCAAGTATCAGGACATAGCTGAGTTTGTACTTTTGCATACCAATTGCTACAATTACTCCAAATTCTTTTCTTCTTTCCATCATCATCATAAGAATAGTTCCAAATATTCCGAAAGCTATGATCATATAGAGCACTCCCTTAATGATTATCCCCGATGCACGATCGCTGTCAATCTGTTTCATTAATATACTGTTTATCTCTTTCCAGTCCATAACCTCATAATCGCTTCCAAGCTTTGAGATAATCTCATTTTTAACTCCGGGCATCTCATTATTGTTTCTGACCATGATAACAATGGATGTAAGCCGGCCTGGTGCAGAAAACAGATCCTGACAGTTCGATAAGTTCATATAAACTACAGTTCTGTCAAGTTCCGGTGAAGGTTGCTTAATGATACCTTTAACCGGGTATTTTCCTGCCGCTCCGATTCCATGATATCCCTGACTTAACAAAACAAGAGTATCATTTACGTCAAGTTGCAGATATTTTGCTAGTGTGCTGCCCAATACAACACCGTTATCCCCATTAAAAAGGAAACTTCCCTTTGCCATTCTTTTCGACAGATTTGTTATACCATCTTCTTCTTTGGGAGAGATCCCTATCACCATTACCCCTTTGGTAATTTCTTCTGAAGATGCCAGCGCATAATTTTCCAATCGTGGTGCAATCGCTGTAATTCCTTTTACATTTGATAATTCTGACTTAACCGAAGAGTATTCCAGTGAGTTATTAATTACTTTATCCTTCCAGTATCCCTTGCTATGAATCTGAATATACCCCGAATAAAAATTTACTATAGTCTTGATGTACATTGCGTAGGAGCCTTCCTGCATCGAACTCATTACTGTTGATAATATCACACCAAAAAAGATGGATGCCGTGGTAATCAGGGTTCTCCGCTTATTTCGCCATAAGTTGCGCCAGGCGAATTTGAGATAGTCATTCATGAAAATTCGTGAATTAATTATTTGACTGACTTCATATTCTGTTGTGAAAAAAAGTTTTCTGATATTGGTTTATTAAAGACCATGCTATTAATTTCCAGGATTGTTTTATCGCCCTTTTTGCTTACCGGAACTATCTCCAACTTTGACGGGATATCCCGATCACCCATCCTTTTGATATTATAAGCATTCATAACATTAACAAGTTTGGATTCTTCATCATAATACTCAGCTTCCCATTGATCAAATCCTTTAATTGTAATCCATAGAATTATTTTCCCCCAGGTCACTGCAGCATCAGGCAAGGGAACCAGTTCAATCTTATAACACTCCTGATCCCTGACCTTTTCTTTACCAATCAGCTTCTGCGTATAGTCAACAACAAGGGAGGATTCTTTTACCAGATCATCATTGGTAAAATCTGAACCCATCCATGATTGCATCATCATTGATGGAGGGACTTTGATAACACGTTCAATTGATGGAACCCAGTTCCACATATCGGTCTTCCGCTTGAGAAACACCTGACCTTTTTCTTTAGCCGGGGCGGTAACATATATCAATGAGTAATCTGTCCCTTTTGACCACGATTTCAGCGTGATGCTTCTGCTCCAGTCAGGACGTACAATTGTAAGAGTCATAATGCCCTGGCTTGTTTGTCCGCGGCCTTTGTCGTCGGCTTTTTTTATGATCTCTCTGGCCGATAGTTCCTGAGAGTATGCAGTATGAAATGATACAGCTAAGATGAATCCTATTAAACTTACTATTGTTGATATTCTGTGTTTCATAGACTACAAATTTTCATGCAAGATAATACCATAATAGAAGACCATCGTCCCATTTTAGGAAATTAGGACATATTCTATTTTAATAAAATGGAAGTTAAAAGTCCCATTTTTCTGGCACCTTCATATTAAGTGTGGCGATGCCTCAGGTAATCACCCGGAGTAATTCCTGTAGATTCTTTGAAAATACGGTTAAATGATGACTTTGAGTTAAATCCACACTCCAGAGCGATTCCAAGGATAGTAAGATTTTTAAATTCTCCTGAGCCGACCTTTTTCTTGAATTCTTCGACCCTATAAGAGTTTACAAACTCAAAGAAATTGCTATGAAATTCCTTGTTTATGATTTTGGAAAGTTGGTGCGGTTGCACCTCAATCTCATGGGCCAGATCATGTATGGTAAGTTTAGGATTCAGGTAGGGTTTTGAAACAATCATAATCTGTTTGATTTCCTGTGCCTTTTGTTTAAGGAGTCTTATGGTTTCATCCGATATTGTTACGGTCTTATTGTTTTCTTTGCCGTTGTTCATTTCAAGAACACTATGAAAGCTGAATACCACTCCTTGCTGATAACCCCAATAACCTAATAAGAAAATAAAAATAACCAGCGTCAGATAAAACAGATAGTCAGCAAAAACTATTGAATGAAAATAAAAATAGGATACCAGACCAGTCGGAAACACAATAATTGTAATCGAGGAAAAAAGAATTACCAATCTGCGCAGCCAAACTAAATCGACGTTTTCCCTATAAGAATATATTTGAAGATGAGAGATTTTATAATTCTGCAGCGATTTATAACTATTGTAAACATAGTACGAAAAGTAAGCAATCATAAAAACGAGGAATGGATAGTAAGCAGCCGGAAATTCAATTTTACCTTTAAGTAGATTGAATCTTTCTTCTGCAGGAAAAAGAAAGAAGGATAAACCAGCGATTTCACATACTGCAAATGGGATCGATGATAATAATATATTTCTGACACCAGGGAGACGTCCTATCATCGAAAGAATATAGAAATACAATAAAACAGGATGGAAAGCGAAAAAGACAATCTCGTAACCTGCATATTTGTAATACAGATTAAGATCGGTCAGATATAAAAAAGGTATTATCAGCTGAGCTGCAAGAATCATTAACCATGCTACAAGAATTTTATCAGCAAGAATTTTATTCTTTTTTGAAAATATCAGCACACTAAAGAATAGAGCATTAACTGCTCCTAGCAGGTAAAAGAATCTGAAGATGCTCAATAATTGCATAATAATTACTTCAAATGGCTTTGTAAACTTACAAAGTTAAAGTTCGATTTGTTAACCGAAATTATGAGTTACCGGTAAATCTTTGAGAGCCTTGTTATAGTTGAAAATAATATTTTTCCTTGTAATCAGACCTATGAGGTTTCCGGTATCATTGTCGATAACAGGAATACGTCCTATATCATGCTCCCCCAGCTTCTCAAGTGCATTTTTCAGAGTCTCTTCCGGATAACATGTAACAAGATTGTGAGACATTATCTCTGCAACAGTTACATCCCCTTTTCCATCTTTTAATGCATCGTAAATATCTCTATGTGTGATCATTCCTGTAAGTCGCCCATTGCTATCAACTACAGGGAATCCCCTGTGAGCAGTGGATTTTAACAAGGATTCTGCATCTGATACAGTTTTTGTTTCATTGACAGTAATTACCTTTCTGAACATGGCTTCAGAAACTTTAATCTTCTCCAGGAGGTCATCATTCTTTAACTTTTGTATGTTGATGCCTCTTCTGGTCAGTTTCATAGTATAGATAGAGTCGCTGGAAATCCATTTAACCACCAGGGTTGAGATCACGCATGCAATCATTAATGGCAGCATGATTTTATAATCCCCGGTCATCTCAAACAGGATTAATATTGCAGATATCGGAGCCTGAGCGGCTCCAGCAAAAACAGCTGCCATCCCAACAAGAGCATAAGCCCCAGGGGAAACTGAGATTCCGGGGAAAATCAAATGAATTAACGAGCCGAAAGAACTCCCCAGCATTGCTCCTATAAACAATGATGGAGCAAAAACACCTCCTGATCCTCCGGATCCCAAAGTAAGAGACGTTGCTATGATTTTTAATCCTATCAGTCCAAAAACCAAAAATGGAGCTAATTGTCCATTCAGTGTCCTTTCGATGGAAGGGTACCCAACTCCAAATATTTGTGGAAAATATAACCCAATGAGACCCAATAATAATCCTCCAAGAGCAGGTTTTAAGTATGAAGGCATATTAATTGCGTCAAAAATGTCTTCACATTTGTATAGTACTTTAATAAAGAACCATCCGACTACGGCAGCAAGCAGACCAAGAACAAAATAGAATATAATGTCATAACTGCTTAACAACTCATATGGAGGGGTAACAAACGCCGGGCTGGATCCAAGGAATGTCCTTGATATGACTGTTGCCGTAACAGCAGAAAGAACTACTGATGAGAAATATCGTGTGCCATATTCTCTTAGAATTACTTCCAATCCAAAAAATATCCCGGCAAGAGGAGCGTTAAATGTTGCTGCGATACCTCCTGCTGCGCCACAAGCAATAAGAATTCTTCTTTTATCTTCTGATAAGCGGAATACCTGTCCAATCGTTGAACCTAAGGCAGAACTAATCTGGACAATGGGGCCTTCCCTTCCAACTGAACCACCGGATCCAATGCAAATAGAAGAAACAAGTGCTTTTATTGCAGCTACCCTGGGTCTTATTTTACTCCCAGAAACTGCAACGGCTAACATTACTTCCGGGACTCCATGACCTTTTGCTTCATTGGCAAAGAAGTAAACCAGCAATCCAACCACAGTTCCGCCAATTGCTGGAATGAGAATCACATAATATGGTCCGAGGAATGAAAGAATATGTTGCCCCTGAGTAAAAAATAGTTTCTGGAAGAAAGCAATCATCCATCTAAAAAGGATCGCACCAAAACCTGCTCCTACACCTATCATCGTCGCAAAAAACAGAAGAAAAATAGTTTCGGACGTCTGAAAGTAACCAAGAATAAACCGTGGATATTTTTTGCTATGAAACATCGCCCGGGTTGTCTTATCCCAAATTTGTGCCAGAGTTTTTTTCAGACTTGCTGTAAGATACTTAAGTTCCATTCCCAACTATGCAATTATGGAATAGTTCATGTTATTACACGGTTAATGGTTCAACAATAGTTAAATATTAATGTTCAAAGGAAATTGAACGGCAAAATACCTGCCTTTATGTTTCCGTGGTTTAAGTACTATGAAAAAAATACCGAGTCAAAATCATTCAATCAAAAATTTATAGATGAGGGCATTTGCAGGTATTTTCGCATATTTAGCAATAGTATTAGTAATGATAATTATGCTTTTCGGTGAATGGATTAAAAAGCGGAAAAACAATATTTAGTGAATCAGGACATCATTTTCACTTTCGGCATTCTTACATCAATCTTCTTGAATATAGAGAAATGAATGCTTTTTTGGAATAACCCTAAAAATGAGAAATGATTGATATTGAATACAAAAAAGTTTTTATCTTGCCGCCTTCTTTTTCTTGTATTCATTACTTCAAATCTTCTTAAGATGAAAATCCCTTTTCATTCATTAGTCCATAGTAACCGCAAGAAAATCTTAATGTTACTCGCGTTATTGTTTTCACCGTTATGTCTTTTCGCCGCAGGCAGTTCAGTTCCTTCAATCGGACCTGTCAGATTGGAATTTATCATTTTTGGATTGATACTCCTTGGGGTCGCCCTCTTTCATAAACAAACTTTCTGGGTGGCAGTGATCGGCCTGACGGTATTATTGATCTTCAAGCTGGTGTTTGATCCCGGATTTCATCTGATGGAACATCTTTTCGGAACCACCTCATTCGGTGAACAAATAATGGATAAAGGATTACGGCAGGGAGAATGGGGAATTCTTGTAAATCTTCTCGGCCTATTACTCGGTTTCGCCATATTATCAAAAATATTTGAAGAATCGGGTGTTCCCGATATTTTACCAAGGTTTCTTCCTGATGACTGGAAAGGTCCCTTTATACTTCTGATTTTTGTTTTTATCTTATCATCATTCCTCGATAATATTGCTGCCGCTCTCATCGGTGGAGCTATTGCAATTGTTGTATTTAAAAAGAGAGTTCATATCGGCTATATAGCTGCTATTGTAGCGGCAAGTAACGCGGGTGGAAGCGGCAGTGTTGTTGGCGATACAACAACCACTATGATGTGGATTGACGGAGTCAGCGCTTTTAATGTTCTGCATGCCTATATCGCCGCAGGTATTGCCCTGTTGTTTTTCTCATGGTTCGCATCTCACCAGCAGGATAAGTATCAAAGAATTCAAAAAGATGCTAATCCAAATGCAAAGATTGACTGGGTGAAAATATTTAACGTCGGATTAATGCTGGCCGGTGCAATTATATCAAATATTCTGTACGACATGCCTGCTCTTGGAGTATGGATCGCAATCATTATTGGATCGTTTCTCAGAAAGGTACCCTGGAAAGAAGTTTCCGGAGCAATTAAGGGAACAATTTTTCTGCTCAGCCTCGTTTCCTGTGCCTCCCTTATGCCAGTGGATGACCTTCCAAAAGCGTCCTGGATAACAGCTCTTGGCCTGGGATTCCTATCATCCGTATTTGATAATATACCTCTTACAAAGCTTTGTCTTGAACAAGGACATTTTGACTGGGGAATGCTCGCATACAGCGTTGGCTTTGGTGGTTCAATGATATGGTTCGGTTCATCTGCAGGAGTAGCTATTACAAATAAATTTCCTGATGACCGTGATGTCTTAAAATGGGTTAAGGGAGGCTGGCATGTTGCAGCTGCCTTTGTAATCGGCTTCTTTACACTTTACCTTATTATGGGATGGGAACCTGCAGACAATAAGGAACATAAAATAATCAACTGTCCTGTCCCGGGTTGCCCCATGGGTAAAGTACCTTTAACAGAAAATATTCCGGGGACAATTGGTTACCTGAAGCTGATAAAATAGACAATATTACTTACTTCCATTCGAAATACCCCCTCGCCCTCCGGGCACTCCCCCAGGTGGGGGAGAAATGCCCTGCACCATAGTGTAATTCAACTTAAGGGGTATGAATTTTCGCCCTCTTTGGAGGAGATGTCGCGAAGCAACAGAGGGGTATTACGAAAAAGGCTGTCCCTTCCGGAACAGCCTTTCTAGATCTATCTGAATTTACTATTATCCGAACAGACTCCATGCAACTGTAACACCGGCCATAACAACGGCTACCATCGACATAAGCTTTATGAGGATATTCATTGATGGGCCACAGGTATCTTTGAATGGATCACCGACTGTATCACCTACTATACTTGCTTTATGGTTCTCACTTTTCTTACCACCATAATTTCCTCTTTCAATGTATTTTTTAGCGTTATCCCATGCGCCACCTGCGTTGTTGAGCATACTGGCAAGTGTGAATCCGGTGGTCATTCCACCCATTAATAGGCCGACAACTCCCGGCACCCCAAAAACGATGCCGGTAACAACAGGTACTATAATTGCCATAAGAGCAGGAACAACCATTTCTTTTTGTGCACCTTTAGTCGCAATTGCAACGCATTTTGCATACTCTGGTCTTCCTGTACCTTCCATGATCCCTGGAATTTCACGGAACTGACGTCTTACTTCATCGACCATTCTTCCTGCATTTCTTCCAACAGCTTTCATAGTCATGGCGACAAAAACGAAGCACATCATTGCACCTATGAAGAGCCCTGCAAGTAAGATTGGATTAAAAAGTGAAAGGTTATAAGCGAAAACAAAATCTTTGACACCTGCATGCGAAACCTCCACTGCTGTCTGTCCTGCCTGTAAAGTTGCAGGTGCATGACTGTGATAAAATAACACGTCACCGATCTGTTTATAACCATCAACACTTTTATCAGCCAGTCGGCCAAGCCAGAGTTTTACTTCTTCCATATATGCTGCAACAAGTGCAAGTGCCGTAAGAGCAGCTGATCCGATAGCAAAGCCTTTACCAGTTGCAGCCGTTGTATTTCCGAGGCCGTCAAGAGCATCGGTTCTTTCCCTTACTTCTTCAGGAAGTCCAGACATTTCAGCATTTCCACCTGCGTTATCGGCAATAGGTCCGAAAGCGTCTGTTGCAAGAGTTACTCCAAGAGTAGATAACATACCAACTGATGCGAAACCAATACCATAAACACCCATTGCAAAGTTGTGGAAACCCCCTGCAAAAGCATATGCGGCAATGATACCACCGACAATAGTCAACACCGGCAGCCAGGTCGAGAACATACCAACAGCCATACCTTCTATAATAACTGTAGCGGGTCCGGTTTGAGATTGTTTGGCTATTCCCTGGGTAGGACTATACCCATCAGAGGTATAGTATTCAGTAGCCTGCCCGATAATTACGCCGGCAACAAGGCCTGATACAGCAGCTCCGAAAACACCCCAGGTGATCCAGTTTGCGGCAGCCATTACTGCCAGTACAACTAGAATAAGGGAGGAACTTCCTCCGGTTCCAAGAAGAAGCGCTCTGAGAAGGGTTTTCGGAGAGGCCGATTCTTTTGTTCTAACCATATATATTCCTGCGATTGACAATAAAATCCCGATTGCTGAAACCAGCATAGGCGCAACGATAAATTTAATCTGGGAATCAGCATGGCCCGCTATAGAAGGGAGTGCAGCACCAAGAGCAGCCGTTGCAAGTATTGAACCTGCATATGATTCATAGAGGTCAGCACCCATACCTGCCACGTCACCTACATTGTCACCAACATTATCAGCAATGGTAGCCGGGTTACGCGGATCATCTTCAGGTATACCTGCTTCAACTTTTCCTACAAGGTCAGCACCCACATCAGCAGCTTTTGTAAAGATCCCTCCACCAACACGCGCAAAAAGAGCCTGTGTAGAAGCTCCCATACCAAATGTTATCATTGTCGCAGTGATTTCAACAAATTTCTGGTGCTCATCAATTCCAGCCTGTACAAATGTAAGACCCAAAAACTTAAATCCTGCGACCATATGTTCCGGAGTAAATACGACCTTGGTCAGGAAAATAAACCAGGCAGCAATATCGATAAGGGCAAATCCAACAACAACCAGACCCATAACGGCTCCGCTGCGCAGAGCAACCTGTAGTCCTTTGTTAAGCGATTTTGAGGCGGCCCAGGCGGTTCTGTTCGATGCAAAAGTTGCAGTTTTCATTCCAAGATAACCGCAAAGGCCTGAAAAGAAACCGCCGGTTAGGAATGCTACCGGAACAAAAGGGTTCTGCACCCCCATATATGCCAGAATCGATAAGAGTACAACAAGAATTATAAATATCTTGCCGACAACCGTGTACTGGCTTTTCAGGTAGGCCATTGCACCTTCTCTGACATATTCAGCAATCTCTTTCATCTTATCTGTTCCTTCCTCCTGCATTTTCATACCTTTATAAAAGATCCAGGCGAACAGCAATGCACAAAGAGCTGAAATTGGGACAATCCAAAAAATGCTACTAATCATGATATCTGTTATTAAATTAAAATTAAAAGGTTAAAAAATAAAAAAAATTCACCGGTACAAAACTATATGAGTTTTTCAATAATTCAAACGAAATATATCTGTTCTTGAAATAGTTTGTAATTTAAAAAGAGTCTAAAGAAGAGGCCATAAATAAAGAGCTAAGGAAAAAATCCCTCCTGTCTAACTGCAGGCAGGCAATTGGGGGATTCTATATTCTATCTGCGGATATTTTAAAATTCAATTCGGCTAAAGGGTCCTGAAAAAATCATAATTTAATTTTTCAAGTTCTTCCATCCGGGGATAGGGAAAATAGGTTATATCATCTTTGGAGCCTACATAAAAACCGGTATCAATCGTTCTGTAAAGAAGTTCTCCGGAGTATATCCGGTTAACCGTTTTCATATGTTTTTCATATTCCCCTTTAAGGATCTCAAGACAATCTCTCATATGTGCCAAATTAGGATACGGAAGGTTATCGGCAGACCCTGCCAGAGGATTGGCTGCCAGTTCACCAAGTTTCAATTCAACAAAGAAAAGCTTTGGAAGAACAATCGGCGTTGATCCGTCGGTAAGTCTTTTAAGAAATGCCGAGGGAGCTAAATCACTGGCAACCATAGGCGTCACAGGACATAATTCCTGATACAGATGAAGATGCATTCTTCGGTTCCTTCGCTTTGTCATAGATTGCTTTTTTTAATTCAAGGACCCAACCATGTTCCGTAGACAGATATAAACTTTTTAATGCTGTTAAAGGTACTGTTTCAAGTACCTTGTATACTGAAAGATATACAGAACTCTTCGGGCTGCCATCAGGCTTTGCCACACACCTTTTATTAAGACTCTCCACATCTATCAGATGTTTAATCATTAACAGATCGACTTCGAAGAAAATTGCCTGGCCATGGTTTCGCTTCTTGGTACCAGTTGAAAGATAATGACCAAATTCTTCGGGAGGAAGCATTGATCCGACAAGCGCTTCGGGATTGGAAGTTAAATAAATGTATTTGCTCATAGCTTTATTATTAAATTATAAAAACGATGATTTCATTACAGATAATTCAACCTAAGATAAATGTCGTGCCAATAACAAATTTACACTAGTTTTTACAACTGTGACATTGAAATTTTAAATTAAAATTACACGGAAAATGAAGCGGGAAGCAGGAAAAACCTTCAATGAGTCAGAGAATTATTCTATTCTGTTGACTCGCTTAGCATGTCTTTTTTTTATTGAATTTATTATAAAAGGAATGGATGTTATAACAATCAGGAAAATAACTATATATCCCAGGTAATTTTTTATTCCCGGTATATATTCACCAAGGAAAAAACCCGTCAGAACCAGAGCAATCACCCAGAAGAATGCCCCCACAAAACTATATATAAAGAAATTATATAAATCAAGCTTAACGATACCGGCAACAATAGGTGCAAATGTTCTGACGATAGGCAGAAACCTGCTTAATATTATTGTCTTCTTCCCATGCTTTTTATAAAACTCGTGTGCGGTAACAAGATGTTCCTGACGGAAGAAAAACCCGGATTTTCGCCTGAATAACAAGGGCCCTACTTTTTTCCCAAAGCCGTACCCAACCATATTGCCAGCAACCGCAGCCGCAATAATCAAGATTATGAGCAAAGATGGATGCATATCAAGTATATGCGTTGAGCATAATAAACCTGCAGTAAACAGAAGGGAGTCCCCAGGTAGAAAAAAACCAACGAACAATCCTGTCTCGGCAAACACAACAAAAAGCAACAGATAGATCCCTCCGTAATGTATGATGCTTTCCGGGTTTACAAGCTGCTTTAAGAATTCAAAAATTTCATGCATTTATTGTCAATTAAGAAGTATCAAAGCTTCTATTGTTTCAACCTGCAAACGGCTTGTTCAGATCTTCCAGCAGTTCCCTGCACAATACTCCTCTGGCAATTTCACGTACCTCGCCTGTCATGCGTATATTCCAGTTCTTATCGATTTCAATTTTCAGTGTTCCTCCCTTCATATGCATGGTAAGATCGCCTTTGATCAGGCCTCTTTTTACAAGAATACTTGAGGCAGCACATGATGAGCTTCCGGAGGCCAGAGTATAGCCGGCCCCCCGTTCCCATATCAGAATTCGTGCATCATGATCAGAAAGGACTTTGGCAAACTGCACATTGATACGGTTGGGAAACAATGGATGATTTTCAAGTAAAGGACCATAGGTTCGTATCTCTTCCTCATCCAGGTCCTGTTTGATAACAACACAATGCGGATTGCCTACCGACACGCAATTCACTTCATATTCTTTATCACCTGCAATAATTTTTTGTCCTATAAATTCCGGGAGATCCGAATTAACAGGTATATCTCTCGAAGCGAAGATTGCCTTGCCCATATCCACCCTGATAAGCGTTGCTTTTCCTTTTACTTCCTCAACGATTTCAGCATAAACAATATCGGTAAGTGTTTCCACGGAAAATTTCCGTGCCTTCGCATAACCATAATCATAGAGATATTTGCAAAATATCCGGAGCCCGTTGCCGCTTTTTTCCGCCTCTGAACCATCCGGATTATAAACCCTGAATCCAAAATCAGCTTTTGCGGACGGAACTTTCATAACAATGCCATCAGATCCTATTCCGAAATGAATATTGCACAAACGTATTATGGCCTGTTCCGTAAGCGGGAAATCTATATTTGTACTGTCAAGGACAATGTACTCATTGCCTAGCCCGTGCATCTTTACAAAACTGTTTTTCTCCATCTCCAGTTGAAATAATAGGGTTCCTAAAGAATAAAATTTCTGACGAGATCGTCCAGGGTGTCTCTTCTGCGGATAATCCGGGGATTTCCGTCAGACTCTATAAGTACCTCCGCCGGCCTCAGCCTGCTATTGTAATTTGAACTCATAGAATAACCGTATGCTCCGCTGTCAAGCACTCCAAGAATATCTTTCTCAATGATCTCAGGGAGTTTTCTGTCTTTTGCAATAATATCGCCAGTTTCACAGATATTGCCAACGATATTCACAGTTTCCTCTTTTAATGAAGGAGTGCTATTTTCCCTGTATATTTCAATATCGTGATGTGATCATACATGACAGGACGTATGAGCACATTAAAACCAAGGTCGGTACCTATATATTTAATATTATAATTTGTTTTAATCGCATTTACTTCTCCCAGCAGGATGCATGATTCAGCCACAATATACCGCCCGGGTTCTATCTTGAATTCTATCTCCTTACCATACTCTGTTACCCATGAATGAATAACATCCGAAAGTTTCCCTCCCAGCTCTCTCAGGTCGAGCCTTAGTTGCCCGGACTGTTTATTGTAAGGGATCCCAAATCCGCCCCCTAAGTCAATAAACTCCAGGTCGTCGAACTGCCTGGCTATTGACAGTATACTCCCTGTACTCTTCAGATAAGCTTCACTGTCCATAAATAGTGAGCCTATATGCTGGTTTATCCCGATCAGTTTAAGGTCATATTTTTTGATGATTCTTTTTACCTCCGGTATACTGTTCATTTCGATACCGAACTTGGTCTTTCGGCCGGCAGTCGTCACCTTTTCATGATGTCCGGCTCCGACACCCGGATTCAGCCTGAATGCCACCCTCCCTCCGGGATTAATCTTACCGAACATCTCAAGCTGTGATACGGAATCAACTGAAATATTTACTCCGGCATCAATTGCATATCTGAATTCATCTTCATCCACGTTATTGCTGATGTATAATATCTCTTCGGGTTTATACCCTGCCATCATATTTATATATATTTCGCCGGGCGACATGGCATCGACGCGCAAGCCTTCACTCCTTACAATCTTTATAAGTTCCAGGTTACTGTTTGCTTTCAGGGAATAATTGACTGTGAAATTTGAATAGGATATAAGTGCCTTAAGCTCACGGCAGCTTTTGCGTAAAATATTCTCGTTATATACAAATAGCGGAGTTTTGTATTTTTCGGATAGCTGAACAGGATCGGTATTTCCAAAAAACTTCTTTTCGTTGCTTACTCTGGAATAAATATAATTCATTGTTTTTGGATGAAAAGTAACTTTAATATATTTGACGCTAAAATATACAAAATGGCGCAGATAAACGATAATTATTTTAAACTTCAGGCTGGTTACCTGTTCCCGGAAATTAGCCGGCGTGTTCGTGAATTTCAGAAGGAACATCCCCGGGCCAATATAATAAAAATGGGAATTGGCGATGTCACACAACCTCTGGCACCATCTGTCATCCGTGCATTTCATGAAGGTGTTGATGAAATGTCGAAATCCGAAACGTTCAAAGGATACGGGCCCGAGCAAGGCTATGATTTCCTGCGTGAAGCTATTGCAAAAAACGACTACACCGATCGCGGAGCTGATATACATGCTGATGAGATTTTCGTCTCTGATGGGGCAAAGTGCGATACCGGCAATATTCTGGAGATCTTTGGCCCGAATAATGTCATTGCCATGCAGGATCCCGTTTATCCCGTTTATGTCGACACAAGCGTTATGGCTGGCCGTACCGGTCAATATCTGGCAAACGGGTACTATGACGGGCTTGTATACCTGCCCTGTAATGCTGAAAACAGCTTTATCCCGGAAATTCCGGATAAGAAATTAGATATAGTGTTCCTCTGCTACCCCAACAATCCGACAGGTACAACTGCTACCAGACAGGAGTTAAAGAAATGGGTGGATTATGCAATTAAGAATAAATCAATTATACTTTTCGATTCTGCATATGAAGCTTATATTTCTGATACCGAAATTCCGCATTCCATATATGAAATTGAGGGAGCCAGAGAAGTAGCAATCGAATTCCGCAGTTTCTCAAAAACGGCAGGTTTTACCGGAACCCGTTGTGCCTACACTGTTATACCTAAGGATCTTGTTGCTTCAACTTTAAACGGATTGGAAAAACCCCTTCACCCCCTTTGGTCCAGGAGGCATGCCACAAAATTCAATGGTGTTTCATACCCTGTGCAAAGGGCAGCCGCAGCTATCTTTACACCTGAAGGGAAAAAAGAGGTGAAAGCTACAATCAATTACTATATGAACAATGCTAAAATCCTGCGTGAAAACCTTGCCAAACTTGGCTTTAAGGTCTTTGGCGGAATTAATGCACCCTATGTTTGGGTAAATTCAGGCCGGCAAATCAAATCCTGGGAACTTTTTGATAAACTGCTTCATGAAGCAAATGTTGTAGGTACGCCAGGATCAGGTTTTGGCCCCTCAGGTGAAGGTTATTTCAGGTTTTCTTCATTTGCAACGCATGAAAGTGTGCTCAAAGCTATTGAAAGGCTTGGAAACCTGAAATGGTAATTCAGTACATCTCCCAATTGAGTCAATCAGGAAGTTAAGAATAACGGCATGATATTTGTAATTTAAGGTGTATATTTGTACCTGAGTACCGGAGATTGACCTGTTTTAAATGTTTCACAAATAAATACCTTGTCTTAAAATGACTAATTATTTAATTTGTGTTATTTTTGAGCGCAATCCTAATTAATGTCAATGTATGCCTAAAATATCTGCTGTAATAATAACGTATAATGAAGAGTTGTTCATTGATAAATGTCTGGCATCATTAAAAGGGATTGCTGATGAGATAGTTGTGGTTGATTCATATTCAACCGATGCGACTGAAGCGATCTGTAAAAAATATAATGTCAGGTTCATTAAGCATGCCTTTGAAGGCTTCCGCGATCAGAAAAACTTTGCACTTCAGCTTGCCACCTATAAAAATATACTCTCTCTTGACGCAGACGAAGCCCTGAGTGATAAACTTCGGGAATCCATTATAGCTATTAAAGATAACTGGGAATTTGATGGTTATCTCTTCAACAGAAGAGGCAATTATTGTGGAGAGTGGATTAATCATTCTGAATGGTATCCTGACAGACAACTAAGACTGTTTTTCGCCGACCATGGAAAATGGGGAGAACTGAACATACATGAGAAATTCTTACTGTCAAATGGCGCTAAGATAGGCAGGCTGGAAGGTGATCTGCTCCACTGGCCTTTTTCATCACGTCAGGATCATATCGATAAAATGAATAATTATTCGCTTATCGGTGCTGAAGAGTTTCATAAAGCAGGAAGAAAGGCTAATCTGTTTACACCGTATATTCATTTCCTCTGGGGATTTTTCAGATCATACATTATTAACAGGGGTTTCCTTGACGGCCGTAACGGTTACCTGATCTGCTCGATGTATGCAAAATCTTCCTTCAATAAATACAAGAAGCTGAGGCATCTGAACAATAATGGTACCGGGCGATAACTTCCTTTAAATGAGTTTCGAAGAAGATTTAAAAGAGTCTTTGAAGACCCTGAGGCAGGGTGGTATTATACTTTATCCGACTGACACTATATGGGGCCTTGGCTGCGATCCTTCAAATGAAGCTGCAGTTAACAGGATCTTTAAAATAAAATCAAGAGATGAGAGTAAAAGTCTCATTCTCCTGGCTGACAGCTTAACGATGATCGAGAGATATACAGGAGATTGCCCCCCAATAGCCTTTGAACTCGCAGGTGTTACCGATAATCCTCTTACAATTATCTATCCGGAAGGGAAAAATCTTGCCAAAGGGGTGTGCGGAGATGATGGTTCAATAGCAATCAGACTCTGCCGCGATAGATTCTGCAGCGATCTGATTGGCCGGTTTCGCAAACCTGTTGTTTCTACATCAGCTAATGTGAGCGGAAGTCCCTCGCCCGGGAATTTTAGTGATATTGAACAAACTCTGATCGATAATGCCGACTATGTCGTAAAGTACCGACAGGATGACAGGAGTAATTACTCCGCATCCCCGGTCATTAAAATAAATCGTGACGGTACATTTAAAATTATCAGATCGTAAGCTTATTTTGATCTTACTTTCCCGGATCCTGATACATGCGCATCAACCCTTGGATTACCATCATAGGTCACATTTCCGCTGCCTGAAACGCTTGCCATAAGAGATCCTGAGACATTACAGCTGCAATTCCCGCTGCCCGATATGTGTATTTCGGCTGTCCCGAGCTTATAGGATCCACCGTCATAATTACCTGATCCGCTGATTGAAATGTTTGCTTTGTCTGCATTTCCGCTGCTTCCGAGGATTATATCCCCCGACCCTGAAATGCTGCAACCAAGCTCTGAAACAGTAATATCACCGGTATATATTTTGCCGCTTCCGCTCACACTAAGATCAAGATCCTTTGTTTTGACGGCATCTTTTATTTCAGCTTTCCCTGAACCTGATACACCCAATCCGTTTAATTCAGGCATTGTAACATATGCGGTAACTTTTTCATTCATATTAAATCTCCAGTTTTCTTTCTTGATGACAAGTTTGCCTCCGGAGACTTCGGTTATAATATCATCAAGATACTTCTTTTCTCCTTCAAGAACTACTTTAAATTCAGGCCCGATATTGATGTAAAGATTGCCTGCAACGCCAAAGCTTACTTTAGTAAAGTTTTTAACGTCCCTGGTCTCTTTTGTATCTGACTGGCCACTGGCAATACTTGCTGAAGCAGTTATTGCTAAAATAAATGCTGATAAGAAAATTACCCTTTTCATAGTGTATTGGTTTAATAAAAAATATATAACACTAAGAAAAGACATGTTTTTTCGTTAATAGCTGCACCGATTGAAATTATTTTAAGTTAATTTCCGTAAGCCCTTCCGGGATATTCATAATAATTATTTTCTTTCGATTGTCAATACTGACAATAAAATGTTCATGAAAAGGGATCAGGATACTTTTCCTGTCTGCAGAGGTCACATTTATTAGCCATTGTCCGCTGTTTGATATTACGTCGGATATTGACCCAAGCAATTTGCCATCGTCTGCGATTACCTTATAACCAATGAAGTTTTGGCTATGCTTTTTCTGACTTCCGGCATCTTTGCCGGAGGTTAAAAAAATCCTGCATCCGATGAATTCATTCATTGATTCATTCGAATAATAGCCTTCGAACCGGAGCTTTAGAATGCCGGCACCATTATATTCCATACCGGATATAAAAAATGGAACCGGTCTTCCTTCAATTTCCAGAAAGACCGATTCCATTTGTGGGATATTTTCAGTGAAGAGCTTTTCTATCTTAACTGCAACGGCTCCCTCATAGCCGCTAACTCTTGTGATCGTGCCCAGTAATATGTCACATTTGTAAGCCATTGGATCGTTGATCCTTTTGACCCCTCTGACTACTCCTGAGGTTTGTCTTCTGCAACCTGTTCCGATGCTGTCTCATCTGAAACCGGTGGCTGTGTTGTTTCTTGCTCCGGTGCTGTTTCTTGCTCCGGTGCTGTTTCTTCGGTAACGGCTTCAGCTTTCTCCCCTGCTTCTGCTTTAGCTGCAAGCTCTGCATTTTTCTTTGCAAGTTTTGCCGCTCTGGCTTCGTTAACCTTCTTCTCAACCGTTAGCCTCTTTCCTAATTCATCATCCTGGGATTTTTCAAGATTTGCTTTTTTAGCTTCGATCTTTGCTTCATTCTGCCTGATCCAATCTTCGAATCTCCTGGTTGCTTCAGCTTCGTCAAAAGCACCTTTTGCGACACCTTCAAAAAGATGTTTTTTCATGAGTACACCTTTATAAGACAGGATAGCTCTACAGGTATCTGTAGGTAATGCGCCATTTTGCAGCCAACCTAAGGCTTTATCGAAATCAAGTTCGATTGTAGCGGGGTTAGTGAGAGGATTATACGATCCAATCTTTTCAATATATCTGCCATCCCGTGGCGATCTGCTATCTGCAACCACAATGTGGTAGAAGGCCAGCTTCTTGCGGCCTTTCCTAGCTAATCTGATTTTAACTGCCATTAATTCTTACGCTTTTTATTTAACCTGTTTTAAAAATTGTGGCTGCAAAGATATAATTTTAATTAATATGAGTGAAGCTAATCTATAAAATTCCGGTTTATACTTTCGGAATAGTTCTGAAATCAATCATGGATCTGCTTACCTTCACAACAACGGAACGGGTGTGTTGAAAAACAGCCCCTGAGGAACACAAAGGAAAAACAGGCCATATAGCAGTAGTTTATACAATCATTTTAATATTTGAATTGTAAATATCTCCTCATCGATCTTAAACCAATTTTGCCTATTTTTGTTACCTTCAGAAATCAGATATTTAACTCCCCAATATGGCAGGATTTGCACATTTACACGTTCATACTCAATACTCTATCCTTGATGGGGCTTCCAATATCGGTTTGCTTATCGACAAAGTGAAGTCTCTTGGAATGGATGCAATTGCCATTACCGACCATGGAAATATGTTCGGAGTTAAAGAATTTCACAATGCTGCAACGAAAAAAGGGATAAAACCCATAATAGGATGCGAGATATACGTCGCAAAAAGATCCATAGAGGATGTCAGCGGAAAAGAAGACCGTTCAGGAGATCATCTTATTCTTCTCGCTAAAAACCTGACAGGATACAAAAACCTTATTAAACTGGTCTCAATTGCCTGGATCAAGGGCTTCTACTATAAACCGCGCATCGATAAGGATCTATTAATCAAGTACAAGGATGGACTCATTGCATCTTCAGCCTGTCTGGCAGGTGAGATTCAGGATGAAATCCTCAATGGCACCATGTCGGGTGCAGAGGCTTCATTGAAGAGTTATCTTGACATCTTTGGAGAAGATTTTTATCTTGAGATACAGCGACATGAGACTTACGATCCTGAGGCTGACAGATCGGCGTTTCCGCTTCAGCAAAAAGTCATCGAAGCATTTAAAAAACTTGCTGTCAAATTTAATGTACGGCTGATTGCGACAAATGATATTCATTTTATAAATGCTGAGGATGCAGATGCACATGACAGACTGATATGCATCAATACGGCAAAGGATATCGATGATCCCAACAGGCTGAGATATTCAAAGCAGGAATATCTTAAGAGTGAAGAAGATATGCGCAAGATCTTCAGCGATGTTCCTGAAGCTATAGATAATGTTGCCGGTCTGGTTGCCAAGGTTGAAAAATTCAAGCTCGATCACGAACCTATAATGCCTGAATTTGACATCCCCGAAGGGTATACAGATAAGGACCAGTATCTGAGATTTCTTACTTATAAAGGAGCTGAGGAACGTTGGGGAACACTGACAAAAGAACAAACTGAAAGGCTTGATTTTGAGCTGGCCATGATTGCCGAAATGGGATTTCCGGGGTACTTTCTTATTGTCCAGGATTTTCTTCGGGCAGCGAGGGAAATGGGAGTATCAGTAGGACCGGGAAGGGGCTCTGCCGCCGGATCAGCTGTCGCGTACTGTCTGAGGATCACAGATATAGATCCTATTAAGTATGGACTTCTGTTCGAACGATTTCTTAATCTCGACCGAATTTCTATGCCTGATATCGACATTGACTTTGATGAGGACGGACGGGACGCAGTGTTGAAATATGTTGTTGATAAATATGGACACGATAAGGTCGCACATATAATCACCTTCGGGTCGATGGCTGCAAAAATGGCTATACGTGATGTCGCAAGAGTCCAGAAGTTGCCGCTTCAGGATGCTGACAGGCTGGCCAAGCTTATTCCTGAGAGACCAGGGATAACTCTTAAAGCTGCCTATCTGGAGGTACCGGAACTTGCACGTGAAAGAGAATCCTCAAATAAGCTGATAGCACAGACGCTGAAATATGCTGAGGTTCTTGAAGGCTCTGTGCGGCAAACAGGAGTTCATGCATGTGGCATAATAATCGGAAAAGACTCCCTCGATAATTATATCCCTCTCTGTACGGCAAAAGATACTGATCTTTATGCAACTCAGTACGATGGAAGCCATGTTGAGTCGGTAGGTTTGCTTAAAATGGATTTTCTGGGTCTGAAAACTCTTTCAATTATAAAGGACGCCATCGACAATATAAAAAAATCAAAAGGCATTGAAATAGATATCGATGCCTTGCCTCTTGATGACAAAAAAACTTTTGAACTCTTCAGCAACGGCGAAACAACCGGGATCTTCCAGTTTGAATCGACCGGTATGAAAAGGTACCTTCGTGATCTGGAACCCAATCGGCTCGAAGATCTTATTGCCATGAATGCCCTCTATCGCCCGGGGCCTATGGAATACATCCCAAAGTTCATCCGCAGAAAGCATGGGACTGAAAAGATTGATTATCCGATTCCTGTAATGGAAAAATATCTTAACGATACCTATGGAATAACCGTTTACCAGGAACAGGTGATGTTATTATCGCAGGAATTGGCTGGATTTACCAAAGGTGAAGCAGATTCCCTCAGGAAAGCAATGGGGAAAAAGAAACGTTCGCTAATGGACGAAAAGAAGCTGAAGTTCCAGGAAGGATGTTCAAAAAATGGCTATAATGAAGAAATTGTAAATAAGATCTGGTCCGACTGGGAAGCTTTCGCCCAGTATGCATTTAATAAATCTCACTCAACCTGTTATGCCCTGGTGGCTTTCCAGACAGGGTACCTTAAAGCAAATTACCCTGCAGAATATATGGCTGCCGTACTCAGCCGTAACATAAGTGATATAAAAAAGATCACAACTTTTATGGATGAAACACGGAGGATGGGGATGGAAGTTCTCGGCCCGGATGTGAATGAAAGCAATGTAAAATTCACTGTAAACAAAGACGGAAACATAAGGTTCGGACTGGGAGCAATCAAAGGTGTAGGCGAAAGTGCCGTTTTGCAGCTAATTGAAGAAAGGGAAAAGAACGGCCTTTATAAGGATATCTATGACGTTGTTGAAAGGGTAAATCTAAACGCCCTTAATAAGAAAAACCTTGAAGCAATGGCTGTAGCAGGAGCATTTGATTGTTTCCCGAAAATTTCCAGGGCACAGTATTTTTCTCTCGATACAAAAGGATCGAGCTTTATTGAAAGTCTTATCAGATACGGCAATAATTCAAAGTCAGTAAAGAATTCAAGTCAGCAATCGCTTTTTGGGGAGACCGGAGGATTTGACATGATAAAACCAGAACCTGCTCCCTGCCCTGACTGGCCAAAACTGGAAAAGCTTAACAGGGAGAAAGAAGTAATAGGGATCTATCTTTCCTCCCATCCGCTTGATGATTTCAAACTTGAGATAAGTACATTTACAACGGCAACTCTTGCAGATCTCCAGAACCTGCGTGAATTTCTCGACCGTGATGTCGTTGTAGCCGGAATGGTTACAGATATAAAAACAGGTATCGGGAAAAATGGCAAACCCTATGGCTCTTTTACATTACAGGACTATTCCGATTCCTTCAGGTTCATGTTATTCGACAAAGATTATATTGATAACAGTAAGTTCTTTATTGTTGGCTATTATCTTCTGATTAAAGGAAGAGTGCAAAAGAGAAAATACAAAGAAGACGAAATTGAGTTCAGGATTAAAACGATCAATCTCTTATCAAGTGTTAAGGATGAGCTCATCAAGTCGGTCACTCTGAAAATTGACCCTGAAAATATCGACAACGAGATGATCAAGGATCTGAAAAGCCTTATAAATGAAAACAAAGGCGATACGGAGCTTAAATTTCTATTTCATTGATCCCGATGATAAAGTCTCGCTGCCCATGTTCTCGCGGACATTCAGGATACGGCTAAACAACGAGCTGCTCGACATATCTGGAAGACCACCCGGGAATAGAATTTAAAGTTAATTAGCTATCTTTGCACCAGTAAAATATTATTTTTAAAATACAGACTATATGGAACTAGAGGTAAATGATGTGAATTTTGATGATCTGGTCATTAAATCTGATAAGCCGGTTGTGGTAGATTTCTGGGCAGAATGGTGCGGACCATGCAGGATGGTTGCCCCGATCATGGAAGAGATTTCACATGAATATGAGGGGAGAGCCCTTGTGGTAAAATGTGATGTGGACAGCAGTCCTAACGTTTCTGCAAAGTATAGTATCAGAAACATCCCTACAGTACTTTTTTTCAAGAACGGACAAATAGCTGACAAGCAGGTAGGAGCAGTTCCAAAGAAGAACTTTGTAGTAAAACTGAACGCTCTTATTTAAAAGGAAGATGATTCTCAACCTGGCCGTTCGGGAAATCTCAAACGGCCTTTTTAATAATCCCAGATGACAGTTTGTGTTTTTGCCTCATCGAGCAGCCGGATTGATAATAAGTTTGCTAGCAGCCGCTTCAAGACTTGGATTATTTACTTGCACACGCTAAAATTGATGTCGTGTATGGTGGAGGTGGAATCGGGCTCATGGGCAAGCTCGCTGATGCCGTTATTGAAAATGGAGGCAGGATAACAGGGGTAATTCCTTCATTTATGATAGATGAAGGATGGGATCATTCCGCTGTTAATGATATGATCGTCACAACCGATATGGGGGAAAGGAAAAAGCGGATGTTTGCCATGGCCGATGCTGTTGTGGCACTGCCGGGAGGACTCGGTACCCTTGAAGAATTAACAGAAGCGATGACACTTAAGCAGCTTGGCCTGTACAAAGGACCGATCATAATCGTGAATACCCTTAATTTCTATAGATCATTTATAGAATTTCTTGAACATATGGTATCGGGCAGTTTTCTAAGATCCGAACATAAAGGAATGTGGGAGATTGCTGATACTGTTGAAGAAGTCATGTCCCTTCTTGGGAAAAAAGACAGCTGGTACCGCGATCCGCGCAGTATTGCAAAGATTTAGTTTTCCGGAATTTTCGTACCTATGACCAGGATATCATCAACCTGATCAAGGTCGCCTTTCCATGTCAATATTTCTTTTTCAAGTCTGTCTCTCTGCTCATTAACGGGAAGATCGCATATTGCTGACAACAATTTTTTAACATTTGCCGATTTATATTTCTTAACTTCTGCTGATCCAAATTGATCAGCGTAACCGTCGGAACACATATACACCATGTCACCCGGTTGGATATCAACAGGTTGATTGGTAAAACTCTTTTTCTCATCCGTGGTTGTCATTCCGATAGGGAATCTGTCACCCCTGTAAACAAAAACTTCACCTTTTCTTACCAGGTACATAGGATTAAACGCTCCTGCGAATTCAAGTGTAAAGTTTCTCTTATTAAAAGCTATGAGCGCAAGATCCATACCATCGGTTATTGCTTTTTCATGACGCTGCAAAAGAGCCTTCATCACTTCGATATTGAGCTGGTCGACAATTGCTGACGGACGTGTCAGACCGTATTCCCTTACAACTTTGTTAAGGGAATTATGACCAATAATTGACATAAATGCTCCCGGCACACCGTGTCCTGTGCAGTCAACTACTGCAATGAACTGCCAGTCACCATTATCATACATCCAGTAAAAATCACCGCTTACAATATCCTTCGGCATAAAAAGAACAAAAGTTTCCTCAAAGGTATCCTCCTTTGGAAGCATTGCACGCTGAATACGCTCGGCATATCGTATGCTGGCGGTAATATCCCTGTTTTTCTCTTCGATTTCCATGCTCTTCTGTACTACTTCTGCGGTCCTCTCTTTAACCTTTACTTCCAGGATCATTTTCTCTTTTCTCAGGTTCCTTTCCCTGATTTTAATATATATTACAACAAAGACAACGAGAATTAAAATTGATGCCAGGATAAACCACCAGGTAAGATAAAAAGGCGGCATTATAGTAAAATGAAAAGTTACAGGTTTACTGTTCCAGATTCCCTGGCTGTTGCTGGCTATTACGTTAAATGTATATTTCCCCGGGGGCAGTGCTGAATAGATTGCCCTGGTCTGAGTTGTAACCGGCTGCCAGTCAACATCTGCTCCGTCAAGTTTGACCTTATATCTCACCACATCCGGATTTGTAAGGCAAATGCTGTAATAGTCGAACAGAACCGGTTTCTCATTATAATTTAGCTTCAGTCCCGGTGCCATTTTCCGGAGTTTCATAGTTTACCTGCATATTCATCAGATGCGTGAGAGGTTCCAGACTCCTGGTTGAAGCTTCGGAAGGATTAAGGCGGGTGGCTCCGTTTGCTGTACCAAACCATAAGTCGCCGGTGGTGCTTTTAAATACGGCATTCGGCTTAGTTTCAATGCCAGGAAAGCCGTTCCGTTCCGTATATGAAAAAATCCTTTTGCTATCCGGGAAATACCTGTTTAGTCCATTATTTGTGCCGATATAAATACTGCCATCATCCCCGATAGTAATCAGATTTATGTTATTTGAGAGAAGTCCGTCATTCTGTGTTATACTCAAAATAATGGAATCATTTCTGAATGCTTTCAGTCCCTCGCTTGTTCCAATCCACAAGACACCTTTTCGATCCATAACAAGTGCCCTGGGGATTAAACCTGATAAAGCCGGCACTCTTTTAAAATCATCTTTGGATGAATCATATTTAATAAGACCCGGCTTCCCCCTCATACTTTCAGTTCCAATCCACACGTTCCCGTTATGATCGCAGTAAAGAGCTGAAATTTTGCCTATTATCAGACTGTCTATGAAATTAGAATGCCTGAAATTCTCCTCGCCAATTTTGCCTATGACCAGTCCGTCCAATGTTCCTATCCAGAGATTGTTTTTTTTATCTATTTCCATTGATGTCACCTGAACACCCTTGATAAGTATTGAGTTGATATAAGGTTGATCCTCAAATCTGGAACTCTTCATATTATAAAGGATCACTCCCTGGTTAGTCGATCCGATCCATAGATTTCCATCCCTGTCCTTCCTGAAAAACCTGACATCTTCGTAAACAGAGCTATTCTTATAATTATAAAAATCAGGTTTTTTGCCGGAATCAGGATAATAGCGAGTAATGCCTCCATTTGTCCCGAACCATATTGATCCGGTTGTATCCTTAAAAATTGCATTTACATTAGGATCAGGAAGTATCTCCTTTTCGTTGATTGTTTCGAATGCCTCTCCCTTAAATATTGTGAGTCCATTATCATAATCCGCAATGAGAATATTACCTTCAACATCTTCAATAATATCATAAATTTTTGAGGCCTTCAGTCCATTCCCGGAGTTAAACTTCAACATCTTTTCACCGTCAAATACAACGATGCCGCCCCCGAATGTACCAACCCAGATCCGGCCTTTACTATCCTCGGTCAGACAGGATACGGTGTTACTTGACACTCCGGCTTTAGGGAGGTCAATTACTTCCATTCTGCTTTCTGACATAATATATTTATAAAGACCCCCTTTGTCGGTTCCGAACCAAAGATTCCCTTTTTTGTCCTCGAGCAGACAAGTAGTGTTAAAATAAGTAGTCATGTGAGGCATCCGGTAGTTTTCAAACTTCTGCTCCCCTGCATTGTACTTTCTTAAACCTGCATCAGTTATGCAAATATATGACCGGTCCTTCTTCAGATCCGCACCGTACACCCGGTCGCTTAGTCCTGCCTTGCCTCTGAACTGCCTGGCTTTTATATGTTTAATATCTCTTATTGGAAAATCGGCCTGAATGGCACCATCATTTGTAGATGTGAACCAGATTTTATTATTTATCTGAGTAATGCTTGTAATCTCACCGGTTATTTTTATTGAATCGAATGCTGCCTGTTCAAAGATTTGGCCATCGTACCGTGAAATTCCACCAGGCTTTAAATGACCAAACCAGATATACCCCAGCGTGTCTTCAAAAATGGCCTGGACTCCGCCCGGAGCCAGATTGTCATGCAGGGAGAAATTCTCAAACTTCATCCCGTCAAAACGTGAAAGGCCATTTGCCGTTCCCAGCCATATAAAATCTTTTGAATCCTGAAGAAGAACATAAACTTTCTGTTCGCTCAGACCCTGCTTATTGCTGTAACTATCAAAAAAATAGTTCTGTGCCCCAACAGGTAAAACTGAAGCAGGTATAAAAAACATAAGCCAGACCAAAAGTTTTGTCTGGCTCTTAATAATGATTTTAAGCAACATATAAAATCCTATTTTGCGATAAAGAAGAATGTCCCCAGCATGTCTTCGAGCCCCTGTATCCTGCCGAACTTGGGTGTCTGTCTTTTGTCGGATTTCACAGCATCTGTCACAGATTTAACAATCGATTCAATAGGAATACACGCATTCTTGTTATTCATCAGAGTATTAGCAAATGTAGCCGTGAATTTTGAATTATCGACCGCCAGTTCATATGCATACCCTGTCGAGGAAAAAACCTGGGCTGACTTGGCACCTGCCACGTTGGCATTGTCACATGTTGGAGCCTCCCCGTGAAACGTGATGCAGAGTAGAAGCCAGGGCCCGATTCACATGCATCAGAAACAACAAGGGTATGGACAACGACGTCGCTATAACCCTGCAATCCGGCCTTTAACGAATTGATGTTAAAATAGGTAAACTCATCGTCGCGTTTTGCATCAACCGGGATCCAGTATCCGACATCATTAATATATTTGCCATGACCCGCATACCATATCAATAATGATTTTACCTGGTTCTTCTTTACCTGGTCGCGCAGTTCAATATTAAAAAATCTCTCCATCTCTGCCTTAGTCATGTCTTTTTTATGAATATAATTATGTATATCATAATTGGCCAGGGCCCTTCGGATTGTACTAACGTCCTTTATCGGACCATCAAGGCTTGCAAACGTTTCATAGCTTGAGTTTTCAATGAATACCACCCAGGTCCTGCCCATAGGATTTTTTGCTGCAATTCCTGCACCTTCCCGGTTAAGGATAAATTCTGTCTCCTGTTTATTCCCGTAAATATCTTCAGCCACCACATTAAACTTATTCATGTTCGAAATATCCAGAGTCGCAGTGAATGCAGGATTGAGCTCATTGGGATTATAGCTTGCGGTAAAACTGCCTACAGTGATGGATTTTATAGGACTCTCATCTGATATTTTACCCTGAATTGCAATATTAGGGGTCTGAGAATCAAGAAGCACCTGTCCTTCTTCAGTGGTATAAGGTGCTATAATAATTACCTTGGGCGGGTTAATTTCAGTGCGTTTGAGAGCATAATTGAGAAGCTTCTCATTATTATAATCATCAATAGCAGACAAAGTAATTTTATCTATACCGTTAACACTGATATTAGCAAGAAAATCATATTCCCCGTTTTTTTCCACCAGCATAACAGGCTCAGTATTAATGGTAAATGATTTAATCTTGCTTTTATCTTTAAGAGTACCCGAAATGAGAAGAGAAGTTTTGTCTCCCTTGATCTCTACAGTATCTTTTGCCGGCAGCGGACTAACGACAGCTATTTCCGGAGGATCCGATTCCTTGTTTATTTCATACAGCCTCTTCTGGGAAAGTTCAAGCATCTCGCGTGCCTTCTCATCATACTTTGAGAGATAAGTAATCTTATTATAATCTGTTCTGGCTTTATCATAATCCTGTATCTCCTCATATGACTTGGCACGGGCATAATAGACATCAGGGTCTTCCTTCCTGAGAGCAGTATTAAGTGCTATTGTTTTTGAAAAATCATTTATAGCATTGGAATGCTGGTTGAATTCCTGGTAGCACAGGCCTCTTTCGAAAAAGAATGCAGGATTCTCGGGTTCAATGAGAATAGTTCTTGAAATATCATTTATGGAGCTGGGGTAATCAAGATTTTTCTTATAGACTTTGCTCCTCTCAATATAACCAGCTGTATTCCTGTCGTTATTTTTTATAACCTCATTACATTGTTCCATCGCCTCTTTAAGATTTGAGGATATAAGCAGGTCGGCAAGTTCAATTCGTGGTTCAGCAAGTTTTTTGTCTTTCGATATTGATTTCCTCAATTCTTTTTCAGCAAGAGCATCATTTTTTAGTCTTCTGTAAATAAGTCCCCTCCAATAGTAATCCATAGGGGTATCTTTAATTATTATTGCAGTATCGGAGGACTGCAACGCCTGGTCATATTTCTTAAGCCAGTAAAGTGACATTACTTTTTCCGGATAAACTTTTGAATTTCTTTTATCCAGAGCAGCGACATGATTAAATAGCCTCAGAGCTTCTTCATAATTTCCGAGTTTATTGGCAACTGTTCCAAGACTTATCATTGCATCAACATCCTTGGGAGCAAAAACCAATGTCTTCTCATAATCTGCTTTTGCCTCGGCAAACTTAGAAAGCTTTTCGTAAGCCTGTCCCCTGACATAATAGTAATCAGGATTTGAAGGTTCGAAGCCGATGGCGTTTGTAAACTGAACGATGGCATCATCATACTTTAGATTATCAACAAACTCCATCCCTGCTTTGTAAGACTTCCTGGCACTTTGCCCAAAAGCACATACCACCACCAGGGTCATAATGGTTGCCATTAACAATACCCGCTTCTTCATATCTGAACTAAATTTAGTTTCTCTTCAACTGATCAAAAATAGAAATATTTCTTCAATTACCAATCTCTCTAACTCCCATCGTTTAAATATATTCCGAGGGAGCTCCCGCAGAAATTCGTCTTTGAAAATAATTTTCCGCCAATATGAGGTGCTTCCTGTCCGTCTTTAAAATAATCGCCCCCGGTAAAGACCTTCGCTTCATCCCAGATACCGGTTGAAATAAAGTGGTTAAGTACTTCTGCCCCACCTTCGATGAATAAGGACTGAATGCCTGAAGAATAGAGGTATTCAGATATCTGGACTGAAGATGGTGCATCATCCTTTAAGATTACCTTTTCTGCTTCCGGGAGATCTGCTTTAGAATTATTGGTAAATACAATAACCCTATTACCTGAATTAAATATTGAGGATTCCCTTTTGATTGATCCTGAACTGCTTAGAATCAGTTTTAATGGATCAGGACCATGCCAGTCCCTTACATTAAGTTTCGGATCATCTGCCCTGATTGTTCCCGCTCCCACAAGAATTGCCTCTTCAGAAGCCCGCCACTTATGAACAAGTGCTCTCTCAGGCTTGCCTGTGATCCAGTTCGGTCCTGACTTATGATCAGCTGATCTTATGATGTCAAGATATCCATCAGCACTCTGAGCCCACTTGAGAGTTACATAAGGCCTCCTCTTTTCATGAAATGTAAAAAACCGTTTATTAAGTCTTCTGCATTCTGACTCCAGTACACCTGTTGCAACCTCACATCCGCCTTCGAGGAGTCGTTTCACCCCTTTCCCGGAAACATTCAGACTTGTATCAAGAGTGCCGATCACAACCCTGCGAATATTATTTGAAATGATGAAATCAGCGCATGGAGGAGTCTTACCGAAGTGAGAACATGGTTCAAGATTGACATAAAGGGTTGATAGCTTTAACTTTGATTTATCATGAACAGCATTTATTGCATTAACTTCTGCATGAGGTTCACCGGATCTGAGATGAAAACCTTCACCAAGGATCTTTCCTTCATGAACGATTACCGAGCCCACCATAGGATTCGGATATGTCAGACCTTCAGCCTTAAAAGCAAGCTCAAGGCATCTTCGCATGAATTTAATTTCGTCCGGCTCAATCATTTCAGTGAAAACACTAAATTTGACTTATGGGTGTTAAGATACAAACAATAAAAGATATCAGGTTTTATCTGGCAAAGGAACTTAAAGTCATATATAAGGAACCGGAAATAAGAATCCTTGCCGATATTATTATTAAAAATGTTACCGGTATAACAAAGTTGCATCAGCTTTATAATAACAATTATATTTTAAACGGAGGAACGGCACAAAAGGTTATAGAATTTGTTGACGAACTTAAAACAGGCAAACCAATTCAATATGTTATTGGTGAAACGGTATTTTATGACTGCATAATTAAAGTGAACCGTTCAACACTTATTCCACGTCCTGAAACAGAGGAACTTGTAGATCTTATTATTAGGGAAAACAAGGGCTATAAAGGTAATATCATTGATTTTGGAACAGGATCGGGTTGCATAGCTATTGCACTGGCTGCAAATCTTCAGGTCAGCTGTCACTTACGGAATTGAAATTTCGGAGGAAGCCATCAAAATTGCCAGCGAAAATGCTGTTTTGAATAATGTAAAAGTTTCACTCATTAAAAGGCGATATTTTCAACCTTGATCACTGAAGCAGTAAGTAAAGCTGGTATTATTGTCAGCAATCCGCCCTATGTCAGAAATTCCGAGAAACTACATATGGGCTAAAAATGTCCTTGATTTTGAACCTCACCAGGCCTTGTTTGTCACTGATTCTGATCCCCTGGTATATTATAATGCCATCCTTAAACTGGCTGAAAAAATTTTGCTGCCCGGGGGGCTTTTGTATTTCGAAATAAATGAAGCGATGGGCAGATCATTGACAGCAATTGTTCGAATCATTTGATTATTCTGACATTAAAGTCTTTTCAGACATTAATGATAAGGAGAGAATAATAAAAGGAAGAAAAAATGGCTGATAAAGCACTATTAAAATTGCCCTTGATAAATCAATGGCTCAGTGTTCCCGCAGAGAGTTCTGCTGTGATGATATCCGCAATAAACTTTCATTATGGGGTGTTGATGATGATGACGGCGAGAAAATTATAGGAATACTTATCAAAGAAAATTTCATAAATGAATCGCGGTATGCAGCTGCATTTGTAAGGGATAAATTCAAATACAATAAATGGGGCAAAATTAAGATTGAATCCCATCTCAGAGTGAAGAAGCTTCCTCCGGATATTATAAGTTCTGCTCTCAATTCAATTGATAATGAGCAGTATGTTAAATTATTGCGTGAGCCTTATTGAAGGTCATAGAAGAACAGTTAAGGCTAAAAATCAGTATGATCTGAAAGCAAAACTCTTGAGGTTCGGGTTATCAAAGGGTTCGAAAGCAGCCTGGTTTATGACATTCTGAATGAGCTTGATTAGGTCACCTCTGTGACTTTTGGTGGGAGGAAGATTAAATTCCTGAAATTATGCTGACGATAAACGGCCAGAAATGAGACAAAAAAGATTATGCCCGATCCTGCACAATCTATAAGTATTAACTGTTTCCGTGTATCAGGGTACTTCAGATAGAATATTGAAAATGCAATTCTGAGAACCAGCTGCGCAGCAAAAAACAGGAAGATCCTCATGCCATAAGGATTCCACTGGTATGCTTCAGCTAGTTTCCCCTGACAATTAAAGAAAAACTATGAGATAATCCGCATGAGATGCATTGTTCGCCTGTGAGCTTTTCATGAATGCAGGCCACAGGATAGTTATCCTTCACAGGAGAAAAAATGCCGGAGTATGCGAAAATCAGCATTATTACCCCGGCAAAAAATATATTGATTATGAGATAAGGCTCATTCCTGAGCTTTATCTTCAAAATTCTGCTCATTATTATTTTTTCTTGCGAACATTCCCATGTTTCTGAATGCTATCGCGTTTCTGAATACTGTCGCGTTTCTGAATGCTGTCATTTTTCTGAGCATTCCCTCCTTCAAGATCTTCAAGTTTCTGCTCCTGATCTTTTTTATTGGCGCTTGGTGTTTATTTCAACCTTATCACCATTGCTTTCTACCTTTATCGAGACTTTTGCATCTTCAAGCTCCTTGTAACATTGTCCTGAACATCATTTATAATATTCTGAATGTTGTTTGGCCATTTATCAGCCTTCTGAGCGATTTTCCCGGCAACAAATATCTGGGAAAATGAGATCATTGATGGCAATTATCGCAATTATTAATCCGGCAATCAGAATTCCTCGCGGTGAGTTGTTTCTTGAAGCCTGGGAAAGTCCCACTGTTGCAAGTATAATTGCTATTATTCCGGGGATAATTGCTATCAGCCCCACACAGGGAATAACTGCAAGTACAAAAGTTATTATAGCTGTTATCAGTGCAGCGATCCCAAGATTTTGTCCCGAATTATTTTTTACCTCTTCCATGATATTAAATTTATTTGTTATTATTCATTCCTGTAAGGATGTTAACCATATCCTGCTCTAAAGACGTCACAGGATTTTCAATGATGCGTCCGGCCTCAATATTATTTTTATAAATAATAAAAGTAGGAACCCCTGGATATCAAGCTTAACATATTCTCCAACCGGTGACTTTTTGGCATCATCAACACCGATGAAAGTCACTTTCGTACAGGAAACTGCCAGACATCCAGAACCCTCATAAAACGGGGAACCTCTCTCCTGCTGTCGGGACACCAGGTTCCCATAACAATTTTTATTGTCAGATCCTTCTTTATCGATTTCCAGTAATTTATTTATTGCATCTGTTTTGAGCTGGTAATCATCAAATCCCTTCAGATACCATGTTGAATAAGGATAATGGGTCAACTGATCAGGATTGAAATATCCCAGAATCCAGGTTGTCTGATCAGGAAATCAATCGCAGGCTGTAGTGGCCGAAGCCGGATTTGACTGCAACCTGCAGGTTTGTTCTCTGCAACAGGCTTTGTTGTTTTACAGCTGCTGAATAAAACAAGAACTATCAACAATAGAAATATAATTATTTTTCATATTCTTAAAATTAAAAGAATGCAAATTAAGAGTATTTTTTCTAATTGCATAAAATTTATTGGGGGGAATATGTTCTGAACCGGATCAGAATTTAGTTAGCCCGGTTCTTCAGACGGTTAGTATAATAAATAGAAATACCGATAGAGATTGCAGCCAGAAAAAGCAAAGCCAGTACACTGTAAATTATCTCGATCCTGGCCAGATCGACCAGGAAAAGGTAAAATGCGGAGCAGATCATGGTTCCAAGCGCCATGTACCTGTATTTTATATTTTTAAGAAAAAGACTGATTAAAAAATATAGAAGAGCCGCCATTGTCCATGAAAATGTCACAAATTGCCTGGGAACGGCATGTAATAATGCGAAGAGCATCATAAAGAAACCTTCAATCATATAAAGGTTCCTGATCAGATCAGTCTTAATCTGTAACCGTGACTTTTTCCAGTTAATTATTCTTGCTGAAATGAGCGAAATAAGTACAAAGCAGAAATTAGCACCGGTTATATTCCTTGTCGATAACAGATAAACGAGCAGTATAATCAGGAATAGGACACTGTTCATTACGATTATTAACCTGTTTCGAAACCATAGAGCCATCGATACAACAAGCAGACTCTGTACCGGCAGCAGCAGATAAACCCCGGGAAGTCCAAAGGTCCCGTAAAGTGCTATGCTCATTGCCATAAAACCATAAAGAGCATAAAATGCAGATGCAAAATTCCAGTCAGATCTTGAATGGAGGATTGTTGAATACACAAGGCAGCACAGGGAAATGCCAGTAAACAGTGCAACGTAATCAGTATTGAAAAATCGTAATACTATCAGAAGAAGCAGAAGAGTGAATAGTATTCCGTTTATAAATATTACACTCGTTAAAAAATCATCTGACCCGGAATCTTTTTTTCTGAATAACGACATGCCGGAAAAGCATGCTCCAAGACCCATCAGATATATCACCATATTATGATGTTCTGTTATCATTTGCACCGGATGTCCCGCGAGCGGATTTCCAAACAGTCACATGGTAAATGTGACATAGCATAGCAAGATGGTAACGATTAGCATTGGCTCCCAGTCAAACCTCGAGTATAGATATATTGTCCATACTGATGTGAGAATCACAATTGGCAGTGTCAAATTAACAGAATCAGCAAGGACAGAAGTAACAATCGTAAATAGAACAGCCAGAATGGCAAATGCCTGCGACCGGTTGCGAAACGACATATATGCCAGTACAACCACAAGTAATAACAGGATGATTACTGAAACTGATCTTTGAGGAATAAGCGGGGATACTGAAAAGAAATGTAACCTTACAGTCATGTAAAACAACAGCATCTGGGCGTTAATCCTGAAAATAAATGCCATGTGAACATTTGATCTCTTTATGTAGTATGCCAGATAAAAGATCGCCCCTGATGCAAGGTACCCAAACAGTACAGGGATAATTCCCAATCCCATGTTCATCATGTACTGTGTCAAAAATATTATCCCAAAAAGCAAGACAATATTGCCGAGCCAGGCCAGTCCAAACCGCCCGATCTGTGATTCCAGTCCTTTTTCTTCATTGTTTAAATTTTCGGTACCAGGATTTTGCTGATCCTGGTAAATTTGTCCGGTTGTTTCAATATTGGATTTATTGCCGTTTGTACTAAAAGCAGATTCCAGCTTACTAAGCCGCTGTTCTAAAGAATCGAGACTCTTCAGAATTTTTTCCATTTTTTCATCCTGATCTTCCATGGCAAATAATTTTAATCAATAATGATAAAGATTATTTGCTTCGGCCACAAGGCCTAAAGTTATTAATCTTCTTCTTTCACCATCTTCCAGGGAGGTAACAACCAAAGGAGGAATGCAAGTATCCCGACAGGCAGGATAAGCCAGAATGCTGCCATCAAGGTCCCATCGAGACCAATCAATCCAACTTTAAAACTTGTAAAGCCTGAAAAACTCTTGGAAAACAATTGTCCGCCTATTACAACATTCCATCTCATAGAATAAACTCCTATAAGAACGAGAATGCTCACAATAAGATACATAGACTTTTGAAGTCTTATCTTATGCTTATAGAACTGCAGAAAGGCAAGAGTAACAAGGGGTATTAGTGTTCCGATCAAGCCCTGTGCTACAAAAAGGGTAAGATACAGTTTACCCGAAACAAGTAATTTTATTATCTCAAATGATTCTTCAGCTTCATAGATCCTGTGAATCTGATCGAGACTTTCAAGAGTAAAGTCCAGCATCAGGATGAAGAAGAGATACCTTCCTATCGTATTAAGTACATTCAAATCGATCTCCTTTTTCCGGATATATGAAACTATCATATAAACCAGCATAACCAGTGCAATCCCGGACACCATTGCAGAAAAAAGGAAAATTATCGGTATAAGAGGTGACGACCACCAAGGATTAGCCTTAAGTGATCCGAAAATAAAACCTACATATCCATGTAAGATAAATGCAGAAGGGATCCCGACAATGGTAATGATATGACCCAGCTTCCTGTCCCATTTAACAGTACGCGGTGTAACATCATTTACTCCGAGGGTAAGTATCTTATAGACCCATTTCATCACCCCCTTTTTCTCAGTTGACCATACGACCATGCTATGCCTGTAGTCAAACCATATTTCAAGTAAAAGAACAACAGCAAGATACCAGAGGTATACAAATCCAAAGATGGCCATTGCTGACGACGAATGAGGTGTTATCATGATCTCATATGCTCTCTGCGGCTGGGAAAGATGACTTATTAGCGGCATTGTAGCAACAAGCAAAAATGAAAGTGCTGTAAGAAGAGCTATCTGATAGGTAGGTTTAAGTATTTTTACCTTAAAGACCCTTTCGAGTGATGCCAGTATAAATGCTCCAGCAACTAGGCCTGTGATAAACGGGTAAACAACAATCAGAATTCCCCATTGCAAATCAATTTCATTAGGGAAAATATAACCCTGTGAATGGGCCAGAATCTCATACAGATGTTGGAAATGTGGATCCATATTATCTTACCTCCGAGCTTAGTCCGTTATAATAAAGCTTCGAGCCGGTATTCAGATGGGGCCTGAGTACCATTGTTGTATGCTCTTTTAAATATTTTACCAGATCACTGTTTTTGTCTCTGAGATCGCCATACATCCTTGCACCGGTCGGACAGGTTTCCATGCAGGCAGGAGCCAGTCCTTTTTTCAGACGGTGATAGCAAAGCGTACATTTATTTGCCACTTTCTTGACCGGATGGATAAACCTGCAACCGTAGGGGCATGCCTGTACGCAATATCTGCATCCTATACAATACTTTTCATCAATGAGCACCACTCCCTCAGGACTTTCAAACGTCGCACCTACAGGACATACCTGGGTGCATGGCGACTTTGAACAGTGGTTGCACATTTTCGGGACAAAAAATGATTTAAAAATATCCTCATCAGGGATTGTCTGTTTAAAACCATCGATCCCTCCATTCGGAGAAGTGATATCCACACTGCCGTCGTTCTTCACTGTATACTGTTCCACCCAGGTACGGAAGAAAAAAGGTTCAGGCGGTACATCATTTTCCTTCTTACAGGCTTTCGCACAATTGCCGCATCCGATACATTTTTGAATGTCTATAACTATCCCATACCATGGCAATGTTTTATCTTTAGGCTCCGCGGCAAAAAGCAGATACTGCGATGATTTCAGCCAGGCGTATCCAATGGTAGCTCCTGCCATAATTCCTGCGTTTTTCAGGAATTTCCTTCTTGAAGTATTTATTTTTTCATTTCCCATGGCTGATGTGGATTGTGACAATCTATGCAATTCTTTCCGACATTGTGTTTATTAAGATCAACCTGATTTATAGTATTTTTTTGTTTCCCTGCGTTAATTGCGTGACATGATCCGCAAAATTCCCTGCCTGAGGGCCTTAAAATATCTCCTGCCTTGCTGCTTAAAACATGCCCTTCACCCGGGCCATGACAGGTCTCGCAGTGTATATCGCTGTGAACATCCTGAGATTTCTTGTCCTGAATATCCTGATGACATTTAAAGCAAGCCTGCTGTCCTGCATAATGAATTTCAGGTTTTGCATTATCAATAAGTGAAGCTCCCCTGTAATGGCCGTATTGTCCAAATGTTTGCGGTACCAGAAAATGTCGCAGCAGAAGAAACAGAAAGATAAATGTTGCAAAAGCAAGTGCAAGCCTCGGAATTTGCGGTGGGATATATAACTTCATCCGGATTTGAATATTTAATGCAAGAATCAATTTCTGGGAGCACAAAATTAAAATACCAGCAGATGAATATTCTAAAAAATGATATTTATGAGCCTGATTTAATGACATTTAGAACGATTCTAAATTATTCTGAAATAGAATCTCAGGCCTGATCTGATGGAAGTCATCGGGTAATGAACGAATCAGACTACAGTGTTAACTAATTCACAACAACCGTTGAAAATCAGCAGTATCCGTTATTTAATTAACAGAAAGATAGATTCAGGATTTGAATTGTCATGCCATGGCATGACTCTACTATGTTTTATGACAGGTGTAGGGCCACGCCATGGCGTGGCTATTCCTATCATCAATTGATCTCAAGCAATATCTCCAGGATCTGTTTGGCGGCTTTTGAAACAGAGGTACCCGGTCCGAAAATTGCTGCCACACCTGCATCGTACAGAAACTGGTAATCATGATGAGGTATTACGCCACCAGCAATAACAAGTATATCTTCCCTGCCCATACTTTTCAACTCCCTTATTACCTGGGGGATCAGCGTCTTATGTCCGCCTGCAAGGCTTGAGACACCCAAAACATGAACGTCGTTTTCCACAGCCTGCTTTGCTGCTTCTGCAGGAGTCTGGAAGAGCGGTCCGATATCGACATCAAAGCCGATATCGGCATATCCAGTTGATACAACTTTTGCACCGCGATCATGACCATCCTGGCCCATCTTGGCTATCATTATCCTGGGCTGCCGCCCCTCTTTTTCAGCAAATCGTGCTACCAGCGCCCTTGCTTCTTTAAAATCATCATCTGAATTGTATTCAGATGAATAAACACCTGAAATTGTACGTATCACAGCTTTGTACCTCCCTACAATTTTTTCACATGCAAAAGATATTTCGCCCAGGCTAGCACGTTTTTCAGCTGCTGTCACAGCTAATTCAAGAAGGTTCCCTTCTCCTGATTGAGCACATCTGGTTATCGCATCAAGTGCAGCCTTACATTCCGTCTCGTTTCTTTCTGCCCTTAATTTGGCAAGCCGCAGTATCTGCGATTCACGTACAGCCGAGTTATCAACCTCGAGTGTTTCGAGCGGATCTTCTTTCTCAAGCCTGTACCTGTTCGTACCAACTATCGCCTGCACTCCTGAATCTATCTTCGCCTGAGCTCTGGCAGCTGCTTCCTCGATCCTCATCTTTGGAACACCCGATTCAACTGCCTTGGCCATACCGCCCAGATTTTCTATTTCCCTGATATGCTCCCAGGCCCTCTGTACAATTTCATTTGTAAGTGTCTCTACATAATATGAACCTGCCCACGGATCAATTGCCTTACAGACCTGGGTCTCACCCTGAATATATATCTGAGTGTTCCTGGCTATCCGCGCTGAAAAGTCCGTAGGCAACGCTATGGCTTCATCGAGTGCATTTGTGTGAAGGCTCTGTGTATGACCCAGTACTGCAGCCATGGCTTCGATACAGGTACGTCCGACATTATTAAAAGGATCCTGTTCAGTGAGGCTCCAGCCTGATGTCTGACAATGAGTTCTTAGAGCAAGCGATTTGGGATTTTTCGGATT
The DNA here is from genome assembly GCA_963791065.1 of uncultured Bacteroidales bacterium. Lineage (GTDB taxonomy): Bacteria > Bacteroidota > Bacteroidia > Bacteroidales > VadinHA17 > LD21. The sequence goes on along the minus strand of CAWBQN010000017.1, from coordinate 216,070 downwards.
AAATTCACTGACAATTTTTGCCCATAACATCCGTGCCGCCCTCATCTTGGCAATCTCCATGAAATGATTCATTCCAATTGCCCAGAAGAATGAGAGCCTTGGAGCAAAAGCATCTATATCGAGACCTGCATTTATTCCCGTCCTCAGATATTCAAGTCCGTCAGCCAGTGTATAGGCAAGTTCTATATCGCATGTCGCTCCTGCTTCCTGCATGTGATAACCTGAAATGCTTATCGAATTGAACCTCGGCATTTTTTCAGAGGTGTAACGAAAAATATCAGCAATTATCCTCATTGAGAATTCAGGAGGATAAATATATGTGTTCCTGACCATGAATTCTTTCAGTATGTCATTCTGGATTGTCCCGTTTAATTCATCCAGACTAGCTCCCTGTTCAAGTGCAGCAACAATATAAAAAGCCATAATGGGCAGTACGGCTCCATTCATTGTCATCGACACCGACATTTTATTGAGTGGTATCTGATCAAAAAGCAACTTCATATCAAGGATCGAGTCGACTGCAACTCCGGCTTTACCAACATCCCCGGCAACTCTTTCATGATCGGAATCATATCCTCTGTGTGTTGCCAGGTCAAAAGCAACTGATAATCCTTTCTGCCCGGCAGCGAGATTTCGCCTGTAAAATGCATTTGATTCCTCGGCAGTAGAGAATCCGGCATATTGCCTTATTGTCCATGGCAACATTGCGTACATACCCGAGTAGGGTCCATGCAAAAATGGAGGAAGTCCGGCCGCATAATTAAGATGCTCCATACCCTCCAGATCCTTTTTAGTATAAACGCTCTTTATCGGGATCCTCTCAGGTGTAATCCAGTCTTTTTTCAGACCCTTCTCTTTCTCCCATTCGAGCGGATCTTTTTCAGTAAAGGCTAAATTTTTAAGGTCGCTATATTTGAATTTTGGTCGCATTATATCTGGGGCACGCTATTTTTGTGTGCATTACTGTTAATTAATCCTTTTTCAACACCACCCCGGGTTATTCCAAGCTGTTCATTGAAACCGGTCAGTATTTCAATTACGTTTGATTTCAGATGGATGAAATTCTCAAGTCCCTTCGATCTGAGTTCCTCAATCATTGCCGGATGACCGGCAACTACTGTTATCGCCTTGCCATTTAATCGATTAAAAATATCCGGAGCAAATTGAGGGTATTCTTCGTCAGAACTGCAAATTACCACAATGTCAGCTTTTGACTTAATTGCCTGCTTTACTGCTTCTCCAACAGATTTAAAACCCTTATTATCAATTATCTGATAACCTGCACAACCGAAGAAATTAGCTGAAAACTGCGAACGTGCATTTCGCATTGCAGGGTTACCGATTGGTAACAGGAAAACAACCGGTCGCCTGTCTGCCCGGTCGACTGCAATTCTAAGCTTTTCAAACTGCTGAGATCCCCTGGAAAGTGAGATAGGGTCAACTATACCATCGGGGTCGACTGGTTTTTTACTGAATATTTTATTAAGATCAACTGTATCTGAGATTTTTTCATGGAGATCAGGGTAATGATTTGTTCCCAGAATAATATTTTTCCTGATAGCTGAATCGGTTCGCCGTTTTGTGGCCGATTCTGATATGGCATCCTGGATAAATCCTGATTTCAGACATGAAAGGAATCCGCCCTTCTCCTCAATTTCCAGGAATAATTTCCACGCATTTTCCGAAATCAGATTAGTAAGATTCTCAATATAATAGGAACCAGCTGCAGGATCTGCCACTTTATCAAAATAAGCTTCTTCCTTAAGAAGGTGCTGCTGGTTACGCGCGATTCTTTCAGAGAATTCATCCGGATCCCTGAATACAATATCAAAAGGCTCCACTGTAAGTGAATCTGCTCCTCCCAGAATAGCCGACATTGCTTCAGTCTGGGTTCTCAGAAGATTAACGTAAGGATCGTATACTGTCTTATTCCATTTGCTGGTAACACAATGCACATTCATCCTTATTTTTTCAATATTCTCAGGATGAAAGCCATTAATTACAACGGACCATAGAAGCCGGGCAGCTCTGAGCTTGGCTATTTCAGGAAAATAGTTTGATCCTGTTCCAAAGCAGAACCCAATCTTTGAAGCAGCCATATCTGCACTTATTCTCCGCTGGGTCATCTGAGCCAGGTATTCGCTTCCCATTGAGATACCGAATGCCAGTTCCTGAACAATATCGGCACCAGCGTTATTGAAATTTGAGGCATTAATACTGATCATCCTGAAATGAGGAAGTGATGCTGAAGCTTTTATGAGAGAAGCCAGATAATCAAGTCCTTCCACCGGAGGAATACATAATGAGCCATTAACCATTAGTCTGCTTAGGGGATCCGTTTCAATGGCTCCCCTGAATTCATCGGGGTCAGAACGGGATTTTCTTACATAATTTATTATCAGATCAAGAATTTCCTTTGCTTTACCACTGGAGGAAATATTTATTTCTACCCCTCCAAGGAAGATTCTCTCGAGGAGAAGATCAAAGTTCTTTTTATCAATTGATTCTGTGTCCGTAATAATAAAGCCAAGCGAATCAATCCCTTTCATAAGGATGGCTAACGCTTTCCTGTTCGCCTCCGAGTAATTGGTTACTTCAATGTCCTGTCTTGTCAGCCAGTTATTATTTTTGATCTTTGTACCACGCAGATAAGGGAATTCGCCAGGCAGGGTGTTGATATACTTAAGATCTTCAACATCTTCCATCCGGTAGAAGGGTTTAACTTCAAAACCTTCGCATGTCCTCCAGACAAGCCTTTTATTAAAATCCGCTCCTTTAAGGTCGGTCCTGATCTTATCCATCCACTCCTCAGTTGTCACAGGAGGAAACTGATCAAATAGTTTTCCCTTTTTCACCATTCTTGTCAGAATTGTAATTTCCGGCACAAATAAAATGAATTGGTTAACATTGTTTTATGAATTTTATCATATTGAGGCCGGATACAGGGCTATTTACCTGCAAATTCCATAAGGAAGGATTTAATAAAGGGATTCAGGTCGCCATCGAGCACTGCCTGTACATTCCCGGTCTCATGGTTTGTGCGAAGATCCTTAACCATTTTATAAGGATGCAGGACATATGATCTTATCTGTGAGCCCCATTCAATCTTTTTCTTCTCCCCTTCAATCTTTGCCTGCTCTTCCTGTTGTTTTCTCAGTTCGAGTTCATAAAGCTGTGATTTAAGGATTCTCATCGCATTTTCCTTGTTATTAAGCTGTGATCGGGTCTCCTGGTTTTCGATTACCAGTCCTGATGGTTTATGCCGTAACCTGACAGCCGTCTCGACTTTATTGACATTCTGGCCACCTGCACCGCTTGAACGGAAGGTATCCCAGGTTATGTCGGCCGGATTAATTTCAATATTAATATTGTTATCAACAAGGGGTGATATAAAAACTGAAGCGAAAGTTGTCTGCCGTTTGCCCTGTGCATTGAAGGGGGAGATCCTGACGAGCCGGTGAACGCCATTTTCGCTCTTGAGATATCCATAGGCTCTCTCACCATCGATCTCTAATGTAACGGATTTGATTCCAACTTCATCTCCTTGCTGGAAGTCAAGCTCTCTGACTTTATAATTGTTCCTCTCGGCCCAACGAAGATACATCCTCATAAGCATAGCTGCCCAATCGTTGCTCTCTGTACCTCCCGCACCTGAGTTTATTTTCAGTATTGCACCCAATTGATCTTCCTCTTTCTGAAGCATGTTCCTGACCTCGAGGTCTTCGATCATCGAGAGACAGTTTTTGTACTGGTTCTCAACTTCTTCTTCCGTTGCTTCACCTTCCCTGAAAAAATCATTTATTACGTTGACATCATCTATGGCGGAATTGATTCTGTCAAAAGCTGTTGTCCAGCTTTTCAGTTCGGCGATGCTTTTTAAAAGGTCCTCGGCTTTTTTCGGATCGTTCCATAATCCGGGTTGTTGTGACAGGCTCTCTTTTTCAGCTATAAGTTCAAGTTTGCCCTGGATGTCAAAGATACCTCCTTAACGCATCAAGGCGTCCCGAAAGGGCTTTTATCTGGTCGTTAGTTATCATTCCTGAAATTTTCGACAAAATTAGTCTTTTGTGGCATTAAAGCGGAAAAAAATCAACATTCTCTTGCAAAATGTCCATATGAGGGATGATTATAATACATAATAATTTAATTTTGGCATTCTCAAAACCGAGTATGCTGAAACTGATTCTGTACCTGCGTCCACTTGCCAGATATTTACTTATTACCTGGGCTATAACTATTATAATTATATCGTCTATTCCAAATATCCCGACATTAAAGATCCACACAGCCAGGTCAGAGTACAGGCTTGATTACCTGCTTCATTTTTGTGAATATGGCATTCTGAGTTTTATGAGCTTCCTTTCTTTTGCAGGAAAAGAGTTTAAGATCAATTATAAAAGGTTTATCCTGGTAACAGTCAGTCTGGTGCTGTTCGCTGTTTTCGATGAATTACATCAGAAGCTTATACCCGGGAGGACATTTAGTACAAGAGATATTGCGAGTAATGTTACGGGGATTATGACAGCGGTTGTATTTACAGTGGTGGTATTCAGAAAATTGGGAGCGGTGTTTAAAAATAGGACTTAAAATCAAAACATCGCAGGAGATTCTTTGCTGACTGTACTACCACTGCTAATGACAACATTTTATAACTCACTCATTATATATGACATATAAATTCTAGTTGTATTTGCCAATCAACTCTTCGTAGCATACTGCCCAGCGAGGGATCTCCTGATCATATAACGAAGTCGGTAAATGCTTGAAAGTTTGAGCCATCTAAATTAATAAGGCCGTAGGCCTTACATATATTAACGTTGGGCAACGCCCGACGTTTGAATCACCACAGTAATAAGAAGCCCCGTAGTGGGCGAAATAGAGACATTTTATTACTCCCACTACAGGGCTCAATAAGCTGATGTGAATCCGTGAGGGTGTCTCAAAAGGACACCTTCTTTTTCTATTTTCATTTGCCTTCGGCGAGCTCCCTTCGGTCGGTTCTTTTGCTCCTCCTTTTACCTTTTTATCCGCCCTCTACACAAGGCCATATTGGCGCCACCAAAAAGGGCGAGGTTCGCACCTTTTCCGGTTTGCCTACGCGTGTATAAGGAGTTAAATTGTTGATAACTAATGAAAAAAGGGGGATACCTCCTAACAGAACAGAGAATTTACCGTATGATGAGAAGAACGACAGTAATACATGCCCAATGGGTCAGCAAATGAACTTTATCAAAGAAAAGATAAAAATCAAAAATAATGGGTTCAGCCAGATCAAACGATTGTACTAGGCCCGAAGCGGTTACATCAATAAACCTTGAAACCTGAAAAAGAGCCAGTACCAGATTGAGTGGCTATTCCTGTACTGACTATAACTTTTATTTTGTTATTCATTATCAATTTCAAGGTAATACTTCTGTATACAGCACCACTATTCGATAGAACGTCAGCAATAATTTCATAAGGCTGTCCATTAAGATATAATGTTATTTTTGCTCCAATTGCGGCATCATATCTTACATTGAATGTATATATTCCGTCTGAAGGAGCCACAAATTCGCCAGTTGCATTGTTATATGCAAGCCCGTCATTATATCTAACAACTTCAAAAACCAGAGGAACTTCAGTTCCTGTTGAACCTGCTGGATTAATTTTTTCTGCCCTGAAAGCGACAATATTGCCAAGCGAAACTGTGTTTCCATTGGCAATAGTTAGCGAGTTATTAGACGAGTTAAACGTTAGAGTCTGATTATCCGTATTATCAATATACTTACTTAAATCGACACCTGTCGAAGCCGGATTTTTATCAATTGTAAGGTTATTGCCTGCGAGATGAATATCCTGAATACCCGCAGTTTTAAGAACAGAAAGATCTGTTCCGGTACCATTTGAAATACTCAATGATCCTGTAGTGTTATCATAAGAAAGATTCTGTTTGAACGGACCTAGATCAATCTGGGTCGCAGCACTGTTCTTCGTTATTTTCAGTTTATTGTTTATATCCAGCTGCAAATCCTGGATCTGATTGGTCAAACCGACTTTGTTTCCGCCTAATATAGAAAGAGTATCTCCCAAAAGCGTAAGCTGATGAGGCACATTCAGTGTTGAAAGATTTACAGTATTTCCACCCGAAATTGACAGGTTATCACCATTAAATGACAGATTCTGGTTATCTGAAGACGGATCACCGGCATCACCTTTGGGACCCGGGTCACCTTTTGGTCCGGGAGGTCCCGGCTCAAGGGATTTCTGTGCATAGAGTGCATACGGAACAGCGAGGAACTGTAACGTCCCCATGTCGATAAAATCATTATCGAATTTCACTTCTATCTTGACCCAGTGATAAGCCTGCCCCCATTGGACCTGAGATAGTTCTCCATAAAGACCTCCAGTCGGTGTCCCATTACCAATTATTAATGAAAAAACACCAAATTTAGAAGTGATGATATGCTCATGCAGCTCCTGGTAAACAAGTGTACCGAGAGGACTTCCTGAGAGAATTGAAAACTTGACCTCAATCTCCTTATTCATAAGTTCCTTGCCATAATTATCCCTTGCAACAGCCTGGTAAAAAATACCAGGAGGAACAGTCTGTCCAAAAGAGGCTGAACCTGCAAATAATAATGATAACAGCACAAAGTACCTCTTAATACCTTTTTGAATCATAATTTTCAGGATTACATTTTTTCAATTTTAAATGTCCGGCTAATTTTTAAATCACTGCTCGTCACGCGTACTAAATAAATACCAAGGGTCAGTGCGGAAATATCAATATTTTGTTCAATATTGTACTGTGTTATAAATTCCACGGTCATTGACCTGATTATAGTGCCTGTCATATTTATGACCTCAATCCTGAAATTCCGTGCAATCTCTCCAAATAGTTTAATGGTAATATTATCAGTTGCAGGATTCGGATATACCTCAACACCGGTACCCGGTGGCTGAGTATTGGATATATTAAGCATACCGGGCTGCTGGAAACCTTGTGTTAGTATAAATCCGGAGCTTAATATCTCAACTGCCGTTTCTCCTATCGTTTGAGAATAATTCAGATTTGATGTTGTTGCCAGACCGGCAGCCGGAACAAGAACCTGGTGCGACAACTGCTGGGAAAAACCATTTGCAGTGGAAAATAGCATTAGCAATACTAAAATCTTAATTACCTTAATCATATTATATTTGTTCCGTAAGACCAAATATAGATGTATTTTTGAAAAAGCAATAGCTTTTGTTAATAATTATGTTAATAACTTGGTTATAAACTCACCAGGCATGTTAATAATTTACAATCCTTTACTGATTTTATTACAGATCTTTGGAATTCAAAATGCTGAAATCATACCTGTATCATAATCTGACCGAAGCAGGCTGCGATGAGGCCGGAAGGGGATGTCTGGCAGGACCGGTGGTAGCTGCTGCAGTCATCCTTCCAAAGAATTATAAGCATCCTGTTCTGAATGATTCCAAGAAACTATCTCCAAAACAAAGGGCTCTTCTGAAAGATGAGATTATCCACTCAGCAATTTCCTGGAAAGTGGCATTTGTCGATAATACTGAAATTGATGAAATGAATATTCTGAGAGCATCTATTAGAGCAATGCATATTGCAATTGAGGGACTGGATAAGGTTCCGCAATTTCTGCTGATCGACGGGAACAGATTTTATGCTTATAAAGACTTAAAGTATAAAACGATTGTTAAAGGTGACGGCCTGTTTTTATCAATTGCAGCTGCTTCAGTCCTTGCCAAGACATTTCGCGATGAATTCATGGAAAAGATTCATAATGAGTTTCCTGAATTCGGATGGAATAAAAATAAAGGATATCCTACTTCATTTCACAGGGCGGCTATTATGAAATATGGCATCACTCCCTATCACAGGAAAACTTTTAATCTTTTCGATACCCAGCTGAAATTCGAATTTTGAATATTCCGTTTTTGGTTTTTAAAGTTATCTTTACCCGACAATCAAAAATCAATCAACATAAGTTATTTCATATGAAAAAATTGTTTGCAATACTGTTAATCATTTTCTTCGGTTTTGGATTCAAAGTTAAAGCCGATGAAGGTATGTGGCTGTTGCCGCTAATCGAAAAACTGAACATGGGCAAAATGACTGAACTTGGGTTAAAACTCTCTGCAGAAGACATCTACAGTCTCAACAAGGTCTGTCTTAAGGACGCTGTTGTTATTTTTGGCGGCGGATGTACTGCGGAAATAGTCTCCCCGGAAGGCCTTGTACTTACAAATCACCATTGCGGATACGGATCTATACAGGCACATAGCAGCGTTGACCACGACTACCTCCAGGACGGATTCTGGGCTATGTCGAAAGAAGAAGAGCTGCCGAACCCCAATCTTTCTGTGACATTCCTGATCCGTATTGAAGACGTGACTTCACAGATTCTGGCAAATGTAAAACCAGATATGAGCGAAACAGATCGCACTGCTGCTGTAAATGAAGCAAGACAGTCGATTGAGAAAAAAGCCACCGAAGGAAATAACTACAGGGCACAGGTTGGAAGCTTCTATGGCGGAAATTATTTTTATCTTCTTGTCTATGAGAGATATACAGACGTTCGCCTTGTTGGTGCACCCCCATCATCAATAGGTAAATTCGGCTTCGATACCGACAACTGGGAATGGCCGCGTCAGACCGGTGATTTCAGCGTCTTCCGTGTTTACTCCGGACCAGATGGCAAACCTGCTACATATGCAAAAGAAAACATTCCTCTGAAACCAAAATATTTTCTCCCGGTTTCAATAAAGGACCGTAATCCCGGTGATTTTGCAATGATCCTTGGATATCCCGGAAGGACCAACAGATATATGACCTCATATGAAGTAAATGAACAGCTGAAGATTGTACATCCCGACAGGATCAAAATACGCGGTATCAAACAGGATATATGGATGAAAGATATGCTGGCTGACCAGAAGGTAAATATTCAGTATTCGGCAAAATATTCCGGCTCATCAAACTACTGGAAGTACTCAATCGGCCAGAAAGCCAGTCTTGAAAAACTTAAAGTTGTAGCAAAAAAAGAGGAACTTGAAAATCAGTTCAACAAATGGGTTGCTGAAACTCCGGAACGAAAAGCAAAATACGGTGAAGCTCTGAATATGATAAAAACTGCCATTGAAGGCAGGGCAGAATATTACAATGCCCTTCAATACCTGAATGAGTGTATACAGGGCTGCGAACTTTTCAGTCTTAATCGTGGTGTTGCCAATCTGATCACTGCACTCCAGTCAAAAGATAATCAGAAAATATCGGACGCAGCCGCTCAGATTAAGAAAACAAGTACCGATTTTTATAAGGACTATAACCCTTCTACTGATATTAAATCGATGAAAGCAATGCTGAAGCTCTACCGGGCTGACGTTCCTGCAAAATTTCATCCTGATTTTTATGCAAATATTGTAGACAAGAAATTCAGAGGGAATATCGACAATTTCGTCGATAACATGTTTTCAAAATCTATTTTTGCCAGCCAGGAAAAACTAAACGCTTTCCTTGCCAAACCTGTACTGAAAACCCTTGAATCTGATCCTGTTTACCTTACAACAACTTCAATTTACAAGACTGGAGGCGAAATATCAAAGTCCAACAGCCAGTTCGATGCATCACTTACCACTGGTAAAAGGCTCTGGATAGCAGCATTAATGGAAATGGTTCCCGAGAAAACCCAGTATCCCGATGCAAACTCAACCATGCGCCTTTCATATGGGACAGTTCAGAGCTATGATCCGCGCGATGCTGTCACTTATAAGTATTATTCCACACTTACGGGGGTAATGGAAAAGTATAAACCGGGTGATTATGAATTTGATGTTCCGAAAAGGCTTATTGATCTGTATAATAAGAAAGAATTTGGAAGATATGCATCACCAAAAGGTTATATGCCTGTTTGCTTTTTAACCACAAATGATATAACCGGTGGGAACTCCGGAAGTCCCGTCATGAATGGCAACGGCGAGCTGATCGGATTGGCATTCGACGGAAACTGGGAATCAATGAGCGGTGACATTGCTTATGAACCTGAGCTTCAAAGAACAATTGTAGTCGATATCCGCTATGTACTCTGGCTAATGGATGTTTATTCAGGTGCAAAACGTCTTGTCGATGAGATGACTATAGTTCAGTAACATAAATTAAGAATCCAATGACTTTTGCCCCCCTCTCTGCTTTGAGACGGGGGCATTTCTTTCGATGCGGGCACTGAGTTGCACAGAGAAAAAATGAAATTTGATTATCTTTGCACCAAATTCTGAATAATGCATTTGAACCTGATAGAGATCCTTGCTGCCTTTATGGTACTCTTTGCCATTATTGACATTCCGGGGTCGATTCCAATAATAATTGATATTAAATCGAAATCAGGCAATATTAAATCAACAAAAGTAACACTTGTCTCATTTCTGATACTTCTGGCGTTTTTATTTATTGGAAGCCCGTTGCTTGGGATATTCGGTATAGATGTGTCATCTTTTGCAATCGCAGGTTCTTTTATCATTTTTTTGATTGCAATGGAGATGATTCTCGGCATAGAACTCTTTAAACAGGATTCTCAGGGCGGAGGATCAATATTTCCGATAGCCTTTCCGCTGATCGCCGGCGCAGGATCAATAACAACTATACTTTCACTGAAAGCTGAATATCAAACAATTAATATATTTATCGCCCTTGTTCTGAATATGATCGTGATCTATCTTGTATTACGATTGACTTCACTGTTTGAACGAATACTTGGTGCCGGCGGACTTCAGATTCTCAAAAAAGTTTTTGGGGTCATCCTGTTATCGATTGCAATTAAGCTTTTTATTACCAACTCGGGTATCGTCCTTCCCGCATGCCAGGTGAAATTACAATATATACTGATGGCGCCTCCAGCGGAAACCCGGGTCCCGGAGGATATGGAGTAGTACTGATCTCGGGGAAACACCGGCTTGAAAAATCGGCAGGATTCAGGCTTACAACAAATAACAGGATGGAACTAATGGCGGTCATAGAAGGATTGGAAGCCCTGAAAATACCTGGCAGTAAAGTAGTTGTTTACACCGATTCGAAATATGTGGCAGATTCAATCGAAAAAGGATGGGTGTTCCAATGGGAATCCAAATCATTTAAAAAGAAAAAAAATCCTGATCTCTGGATGAGGTTTCTTAAGGTATACCGGAAGCACAATGTAAGGTTTGTCTGGATAAAAGGCCATGCCAATAACACTGAAAATGAGACCTGCGACCGGCTGGCAGTGGAAGCTTCAAAAGGCCCGCTCCTGGAAGATACTGGCTATTGCCCTGATAATAACGATAATAACATATTTTAATTTACTGATTGGATGAATCCGTACGCAGTTAAATAATTTATAGGTCAATTATTAAAAAGATACGCAGATGGAAAAACTTTATATTAGTCGCACAAGCAATACACCTGAAATTCACTTTTCACCACTGGAAAATATTTTTCTGATCCGCGGAATATCCTCCCCTGAGGATGTTCGTGCAATGTATTATCCTGTTATTGAATGGATTAAACAATATATTGATGAGATTCTGGTGGCCGGTAATAGTAACTTTACATCAGATTCACCTCTAAGATTCCAGATCGAATTAAAGTACTTCAATTCATCATCAGCTAAATTCCTTTATGACATTTTTCAGGAACTGAACAGACTCGTTCCATCGGGAATACCTTTTGTTGTCGAATGGGTTTATGACAAAGAAGATATTGATCTGAAAGAAGCCGGATCTGATATTGCAATGCTTGCCGGTATGGAATTTTTATATATCGCAAAGTAAATGTAGCACAGGATGAGAGGACAAGCAGAACTATACAGGTTACTGGAAGAACTGGCGATTAAATTTGAATATCATGAGCACCCTGCTGTTGCAACTATTGAAGATGCTAAAATTGCACTGGAAAAACTATAATTCGGGAAGATGCAAGAATATTTTTTTCCGGAATCATAAAGGTGACAGGCATTATTTAGTTATCCTTGAACATCTGAGACAACTGAATATAAGAGATCTTGAAAAACGTTTAAAACAGGGGAAACTTACTTTTGCCTCCGATCAGCGGCTAAAAAAATATCTTGGCGTAGAACCTGGTTCTGTTTCACCATTCGGACTGATTAATGATACCGGTAAACATGTTCATCTGTTTATTGATGAAAAACTCAATGAATATGACCGGCTTGCATTTCATCCCAATATAAATACAGCCTCACTTGTAATTTCAAAATCAGATTTTCTGAAGTTTCTGAATTCACCGGCAATTCTTTGAATTTATCAGACTTTACGAGTAGGGTATCAGTATTATTAACAGGTCTTTAATGTGTAATCCCTAAAATTCTTTAGTAAGAAGAAGTTTAAATTCAGGTTTTTTTGCATCAAAATCCATTCTTTTACGTCATTATTCAGAAACCTACAAAACCAAAACTCTGCATGAAAAGATTTTTTATCTCTGTATTGGTTGATAACTTTACTTATTCGGCGTCTTTGGACAGGATCCGGAAAAGAAGCAATATATTGCAACAAAGATATCTAACCCTCCCGTCATCAATGGTATTCTCGATGATGAAGCATGGCAGTCCGGTATCTGGGCAGGTGATTTTACTCAAAATCAACCATTTAGCGGAAGACCGGAGACTCAGAAAACTGAATTCAAGATTCTGTTTGATGATAATAATCTTTATGTGGCAATCAAGGCGTATGATACAGCCCCTGACAGTATTGTGAACCGTCTGACCCGAAGGGATGAAGCTGATGGTGATCTGGCTGGCATCATAATCGACAGTTTTCATGATCTCCGTACAGGATTTTTGTTTGGGGTAAGTTCCTCAGGCGTAAAGTACGATCAGATGTTCACTAATGACTCAGGAAATGGAGACTCATCGTGGGATCCAAACTGGTGGGTTAAAACCTCAATAAATAAAGAAGGCTGGGTTGCTGAAATGAAAATTCCTTTCAGCCAGGTCAGATTTGATAAAAATTCAGGTGAGGTGTGGGGACTTGATATAGCACGAATCTTATACAGGAAGAATGAAACTACCTTCTGGCAGCATATTCCAAGGAGGCTCCCGGAATGGTTCATCTGTTTGGTGAACTTAAAGGGCTTGACCAGATCAAACCACGGAAAATATTTGATGTGACACCATATGGAGTTGCCAGGACAGAAACTTTTCAGGCAGTCCCGGAAAATCCTTTCCAGGCATCAGGAAAACTGTCAAAACTGAATGGCGGCATCGATGCCAAGATAGGAGTCACAAATAATATGACAATGGACCTTACAATAAATCCCGACTTTGGCCAGGTTGAAGCTGACCCCTCTGTAGTAAATCTTTCGGCTTATGAAACATTTTTTACCGAAAAACGTCCATTCTTTATTGAGGGGAATAATATTACAAATTTTGGCCTGGGCATTGGTGACGGAGGTGTCGGAAATGATAATCTATTCTATTCGAGGAGAATAGGCCGCCAGCCACAGGTATCTCCTGATCTGAAAGACGGATGGTATGCTGATGTACCTTCAAGGACCAATATTCTCGGGGCGGCAAAACTTACCGGAAAAACAAAAAACGGGCTTTCTGTTGGAATCGTTGAGGCAATGACATCACAGGAAACTGCCTCAATTGATACTATTGGCGGAAGAAAGACAACTACAGTTGAGCCTCTGACAAACTATTTCGTAGGACGGATCCAGAAAGATATCAACAATGGTAACACCTTGATAGGCGGGATCTTTACCAGTACTAACAGGGAACCCGATGCGGATGTAGACAACCTTTTGCATAAGGCAGCCTACACCGGAGGAATTGATTTTACACAGTACTTTAAGAATAAAAACTGGATGTTCAATGTAAATACAGCTTTTAGCATTGTGGAGGGTTCAAAAAAAGCTATCACCAATACCCAGGAATCTTCAGCACACTATTTTCAGCGTCCCGATAAAAACTATGCAATTCTCGACACAAACAGAACATCCCTCCCGGGGGCAGGAGGCAGGGTACAGATATTGAAACAAAACGGACACTGGAATTTTATGGGAGCTGCGCTATGGAAAACACCTGGCTTTGAAACCAACGACCTGGGCTATATGCGCACATCTGATCAGATCCTTTATGTTCTCTGGGGTGCATATAATCAGTTTGAACCTAAAGGGTTCTATAAAAACTTCAATATCAATTCAGATATCTATGAAACCAGTAATTTTGGCGGTGTATGGCTCGGGGGAGGTTATGAGTGGAACTTAAACTTTAATCTTAAAAATTTCTGGAATGTATGGACCTATGGTAATTTAAACACATCCCAGCTTTCAACAGATATTCTTCGTGGAGGACCAACGATGAAACTGCCGGGCAGTGTCAATTCAAGGATTGGCATTACAACAGATAATCGTAAGAAATTAATGTTAAGCGTCATAGGGAACATCACGAAAGGATATGAAAACAGTTCCCGGAATTTATATGCCGAGATAGACCTGACGTATAAACCCACCAATTATCTTGCATTGACAATCAGCCCGTCCTACGATAAGGCATATTCTGATCTTCAGTATGTTACAGAGACAGGATATAAAAGCAGTCCCAGGTATATTTTTGGCAGCATTGACCAGAAAACTATAAGCACTTCTTTCAGAGTAAATCTGAACATCAGTCCGAACTTAACCTTCCAGTACTGGGGACAGCCATTTGTAGCAACCGGCAAGTACTATAATTATAAGTTCATTACAGAACCCATGGCAAACAGCTACCATGACAGGTTCTGGACCTATAATGACAGTCAGCTGACATTTGATACGGATCATTTTAATGTGGATGAAAACGTTGACGGAAAAACAGATTATACATTCGGAAAAGATGATTTTAATTTTAAACAATTCCTTTCAAACCTGGTAATCAGATGGGAATATAGTCCGGGGTCAACACTTTTCCTTGTATGGAGTCAGACCAGAAGTTCTGACACTGGTTCAGGTCAGATGGACTTCTTTAACAACCTTGGTGATCTTTTCAATAATGGGAAAAATATGCCTCATAACGTGTTCCTGATTAAGTTCAGCTATCGCTTTGGTTTAAAATAGGTTTTTTGACTTCATTTTTCGGTAGTAGAGGATGTCTCAAAAGTACTCTGTGAAACTCTGTGGAAACTCTGTGATCTCTGTGTAAGTTCTTAATTATTTGTTACACAGAGTCCCGATAGCTATCGGGACACAGAGAAGACACAGAGAGCCACAGAGAAAGATTTACAGTACTTTTGGACTTTTGAGACAGCCTCTACTTATATTATCTGTGGATCGACGGAGAATTTTGATGTTACGATTATTGTTTCTTTCTTTAACCCCTGTCTGAAAGAATAAAATTAATTCAATCATTATGAAATTATCTGCAATTCTGTCTTTACTGATCCTATCGCTGCCGTTATATTCTCAGGACTTACCAGCTTACAAAGTATTTTCGGGAGAAGGTAAGAAAGCTGACTTTAGTGATATTCTTAGGGCAGCATCCAAATCGGATGTTGTCTTTTTTGGTGAACAACACGATAACCCGATTGCCCACTGGCTGGAGCTGGAATTAACGAAAAGTCTGTTTGCTGCCCGGGGTAAGGACCTTATCCTGGCAGCCGAAATGTTCGAAACTGATAATCAAATTCTTATTGATGAATATTTATCAGGGTTAATTAAAGAAAGTTCCTTTGAATCTGAGGTACGTTCATGGAAGAATTATGGTACTGATTACAAGCCGCTGCTGAATTTTGCAAAGGAGAACGGACTAAAGTTTGTCGCTTCAAATATTCCCCGAAGATATGCTGCAGTCGTTTCATCAGGAGGATTTGAAGCGCTTCAGGGAGTTCCGGCGGAAGAGCTTAAATATATTGCTCCCCTGCCAATAGACTATGACCCCGAACTTGCCTGCTATAAAGATATGCTCTCAATGGGAGGTTCCATTGGCGGACAGATGGGTGGCAAGGTAAGTGAAAACCTCCCTAAAGCTCAGGCTATAAAAGATGCTACTATGGCGAAATCTATATCAAGCAGCTGGCAGAAAGGACGGACGCTTATCCATTATAATGGAAGCTATCATTCTGATAAGCATACCGGAATTATCTGGTATCTCAATAAATATGATCCATCAATAAAAGTAATTACTGTTACTACTGTTCTTCAGGACGATATTCAAAGAATGAGTGACGAAAATAAGGGGCTCGCCGATTTTGTGATAGTTATACCAACATCAATGACGAGAACCTATAAATAAAAAATGTATTATGCTGATGAAAGCGTAATGTGGATTGAAATGATAAGGGATAAGAATTTAATTCCATCCAAATTCTTTGATGAATCTAAAAGACTACTGGAAGAAGGATCAGAACTTACTTCAACTTGATTGCGACCAGAAAGACCATTAATTCGAGAAATAAACATGATTAAACAAATTCATCATAAATAACACATCGCCTATAATACATCGCCTATAATACATATAAATCTGGCACTCTATTTGCTCCATAATACATGTAGAGATACCTCTGATTCCAAATAGTTCCACGGTTGTCTGTGAATTTTTAACAACTTAAAACTATCAGAAATGAAGAGGAAAAATGAAAAGGTACCTGAATTTGATGAGATCATTTTCGAGAACCGGAACAGAACTTACGGAGCCTATGATATCCGGAAACGATACAAATCCGCAGCCAGTCTGTCATTACTTGGCGGGATTGCCATCAGTACAATATTAATTATTGTGCTTTCACTTACAACTAAGCCTGTGGTTGCATCAGCAGAACCGCCATCAATGGTTCTATTAATGTCCGATCCTATTATAAAGGATTATGTTCCGCCAGCTCCGGTAAAACCGCGAGCCGATTTGACAAGTATCCCCAGGAACCTTAAGCCTGTGGTTACTGATGATACTTCGAATATCAAATCATTTATGCCCTCGACGGATGCAATAATAAATTCTCTACAGAATCCTGATGTTAATGACACTACTCCTGCTATCCAGCCTACCGATCCGGTAATTCCTGATGATGAAACACCCCCCTATGTAATTGTAAAGGAAATGCCTGAATTCCCGGGCGGACTTCCTGCACTGCTGAAATATGTTGGTGATAATCTGAAGTATCCTGAGGATGCACAGAAGAATAATATCCAGGGTAAGGTTATTTTAAAGTTCGTTGTGAACAGAGATGGATCAGTTAACAGGATTGAGATACTAAGAGGTGTCGACCCATTACTTGATACTGAAGCTGTAAGGGTCGTCAGCATTCTGCCGAAGTTTAAACCAGGGAAGCAGAATGGTATTCCGGTCCCGGTCTGGTTCATGCTGCCAATTGTGTTTAAAATGGAAAATAACTAAGGCATCAAATTTACTCACCCCCTTCTTTTCCTCCTCTCTACTTCGTATAGAGGGGAATTGACTAACATACAATGTATTATGTTGGGGCTGTTGAAAAAGTCCCAATTTAACCGCAAAGCACGCTAAGGATAAGCAAAGTGCGCAAAGTCAAGATATTATAAATCTGTTCTTTGCGACCTTTGCTTTGGATCTTTGCGACCTTTGCTGTTAATGGATTTGATTATTTTGTCCCCGAGGTTTTCTGAATTTCTGTAAATAGCGCTTTAAAGCAACCTATCTGCGAATCCCCCGGATTCTCCGGATTCTCAGGTTTCCTGCCATAATAAATATCAAGAAACTGACCAGCACCTGACCATATCGTCTGGCACATTCCCAAATAACGGTCTGTCATCTCAGGTGTTGAGCTCTTCCTGAACTTCACCATATCCTGTACCTGATTAACAGCATTCGCGGCATTCCTCCAGGGGCATGTTATTACACTCAACCCCTTCATAGCAAAGTAAACAGGAGTCTGATCAGGACGTTCATAATGCCAGTCACAGATTATGACATCCTTAGGTATCATATCGATAGCCCTGTAAGTATTGTTATAGCTTGCTTCCCACTCTCCCAATCCTGTCGTCTTCCCGTCGAGCAACCGATCGCCCCAGATCCACAGATGCCTGCCTTTACTGGCCAGGTGATCGCGTAAAGTACGAACCTCCCCGGCGAACAACTCAGCTTTATCCCTTCCGGCACATAGCGGGCACTGTGCTTCTCCAATATAAAATACTTCATCCATGCCGGCATGAAATGCATCTGCTTCAAAAACATCACAGATCTCATCAATAACATCAAACACAATTCTATGGACATCCGGATTCAGAGGACAATAACTCTTACAATATAATCCGTCTGCATTGGGCCATACATATTTCTCAGGCATTTTAACCATTGGTGTTTCATCAAACTGGGGATATACTCTTAATAAATTCCCGGTTTTACCCGCCCACGACTGGTGACCAAGCATATTTACCTGTGGTATAATACGGATCTTATTCTTTCTGCATACTTCAACAAGTTCCTTCACTTCTCTCTTAGAGAGGGCATCTGAATCGCGCAATTCCGGATGGCTCTCATACTGATAATTATAGTCGACCCTGAGTATGAGTGTATTTACCGACCTGGGAGCAAGCTCCTCATCGATAAATTTTATAAATGCCTCAAGGTCACCTGATTGAGGAGCCGCAATACAAAAACCCCGAACAGGCAATAGACCTGGATTCTCAGAATTTGATTTTTCAGATGTCTGCGATAATGAGATCCCGCTTATTGTAAAAAGAACTATTGCAAGAACATGTTTCATGACCGGAATGATTTGAAATTTATAAGTAAAAAAAACTATATGATAAAGTTATTACATTTTTAGTCTTAACCAGCCCCATCTAAGATTGTTTTAGTTATAGTTCAAACAAAAAAATCAATTATATTTAAGTGTACGCTTAAGAATCTGCTTCTTAGTTAATGAAATGAAAAAATCAATCTTAAAAAATT
Organism: uncultured Bacteroidales bacterium; assembly: GCA_963791065.1. Classification (GTDB taxonomy): domain Bacteria; phylum Bacteroidota; class Bacteroidia; order Bacteroidales; family VadinHA17; genus LD21. The sequence goes on along the minus strand of CAWBQN010000017.1, from coordinate 197,180 downwards.
GGTGCACAACCATTTATAATGTTTGCTTTTTGAAATATCTCATTCTGAGCCTTGCATTTTCATTGCCCTGTATAAAAGTTTTATCCCAGGAATATTTTCAGCAGCAGGTCAATTATAAAATTTTTGTGACTCTAAATGACAGGAAACATGAACTGAAAGGTTCTGAATCGATAGAATACATTAATAATTCTCGCGTGACTCTGGGATTCTTATACTTTCACCTCTGGCCCAATGGTTATTCGGGAAATAATACTTCGCTGGCCCGGGAATTAATGAACAGGGACGGAAAGTCCAAACTGTTCAATGATCCAAGGTTAAGAGGGTATATAGATTCCCTGAACTTCGCGGTTGGAGGTAAAAGTATTAAATGGAGTCTTCTTGAAGGGTATCCCGATATCTGCCAGCTTATTCTGGATAGTCCTCTAAAACCCGGAGACACAATATATATAACTACCCCCTTTCATGTCAAGATTCCTGAAGGCGTAACTTCCCGTATGGGTCATATAGGTGAGTCATATCAGATCTCACAATGGTATCCCAAACCGGCTGTCTACGACAATACAGGGTGGCACCAAATGCCATATCTGGATCAGGGTGAATTTTATTCGGAATATGGCAACTTTGATGTAAGCATCACATTACCGGCTAATTATGTGGTTGGCGCATCAGGAAATCTTCAGAATGAAGAAGAAAAGAAATGGCTCACCAGGATTGCAAATGATACTGCCTGGATGAAAATCCCTGACTATATAACTGACAATTTCCCTCCCTCCTCCCAAAAATTGAAAACAATCAGGTTTACTGAGAATAATATACATGATTTTGCATGGTTTGCCGATAAGAGATTTCATGTACTGAAGGGAAAAGTCCTGCTCCCGGAATCAGGAAAGGAAGTCACAACATGGGCGATGTTCACTAACCAGGAGGCCTGGCTGTGGAAGAACGCCATTTCCTACATTAATAGTGCAATAATGTATCTTTCAAAATGGAACGGTGACTATCCGTACAAAACATTTACAGCAATTCAGAGTGCTCTCAATGCAGGTGCCGGAATGGAATATCCGGAGCTTACGGTAATTGGTCTTTCAGGCGATTCTTACCTGCTTGATGAGGTAATAGCTCATGAAATATGCCATAACTGGTTTTACAGTGCATTAGGCTCCGACGAACGAAGATTTCCTTTTATGGACGAAAGTATCACATCAGCTAATGAATCGAGATATATGGCAATACGTTATCCCGGGAAAAAGCTTTGGGAACTGACAATAAAAAACAGGAAACTGGCAGTTTTTTTCCATGCAGATAAAATGCCGGTACAAAGGATCCAGGAGATTGAATGGCTTATTCCTGCACGAAGTAACCTGGAACAAAGCATCAATCTTCCAGCTGCAGAATACAGCGAAGATAATTATGGGACCATGATATACAGCAAAGCTGCCCAGGGATTTAATTATCTCAGGGCATATCTCGGGGATTCGCTCTACGATTACATAATGCATGATTACTACCGCTCCTGGAGAAACAAACATCCTCATCCTGATGATCTGAAGGCGGTCTTTCAATCTCATACAGATAAAGATCTCTCGTGGTTTTTTGATGATTTTCTCGGTACAACTAAAAGGCTTGATTATAAGATTGAACGCTACAGGAACGGAAAGGTACTTATAAAGAACCGGGGTGAACTAAATGGACCCTTACTTATAGCCGATTTAAAAAGAGATTCATCCATATCACAAGAATGGGGCGAAGGATTTGGGGGTCGCAAATGGATCAGCTTGCCGCCCGGGGACTTTTCAGAGATCAAGATAGATCCAAACCATAAGATGACTGAACTCTACAGGTTAAATAACAACATCAGGACAACCGGAATTTTCCGTAAAGCTGATCCTATACAGATCCAGCTATTATATACCATTGAAGATCCGGATAAACGATACTTAATATACGTGCCATCAGTCAACTGGACAAATACAGATGGTTTTATGGCCGGGGTGGCTTTATTCAATGGAACAACAATTCCTAAACCTGTCGAGTACTTTTTATTACCCTTCTATACCTTCCGTAAACAGGGACTTACAGGTTATGGTAAAATTTCCTTTAACAAAATTCCTTATGACAGCTTTATCAGACTTGCAACATTAACACTTGAAGGAGAACAATTCGGGGCACCCGGAAATCTGTATTATCATAAAGCCAGGATTGGATTAGACTTTTATTTTAGATCGAACAGCGCTATCAATCCATTGAATCAGAAGGTGTTCGGATATTATATAACAGCTTCTGACCTAAGGCAGATTGAGTCTATGACGGAAGCTAAAATGCGTTCATACCTCGGATTCGGATATTTTCTTGAAGAAAAGAGTGTAATCAATCCTTTTAACATGCTGGTTTCTCTTGAATCGGGGAAGTCGTATCAAAAGTCATCTGTCGAGCTGAACTATAAATACAGCTATGGAGGAAAGAAAAACGGACTGGAATTCAGGCTGTTCGCAGGGACAATGCTTAAAAATAATGCCTCTGACCCGATATATGATTTTTCCGTCAGCGGAAGAAGCGGTCCTGAACAATATTTATATGAGGGAGTATATCCCGAACGTTTTACCGCGTTTCCGAAAACCTTCTTTTCGAGGGAAATGACCCTTTCTGAAGGAGGTCTGGTATCTGCTGTTAATGACAGTCTGGGGTACAGCCGCTGGATTTGTTCATTATCTTTAACCAGCTCGCTTCCGGGATTTGCATCAAAGATCCCTGTAAAACCATTTGTTAATTTACTACTTAATGATCATGGTTTTAAAACAGTTAATAAATCGCCGGTATTCTTTGAAGCCGGAGTAAAAACTGGCATTTGGGGCTTCTTCGAAGTCTATTTCCCCTTCATTGTTTCTGACAATATAACCTCCATAAGCGGATCACTCAAAGAGAGAATCCGCTTTGTTTTCCGGCTCGATAAATTAAATCCTTTCAAATCAAAATCACAGGTACTGAACTAAGTCAAAGAAATAAAGAATCCAATTGTCTGAATGACAATCAGATTCTCCTGTTAGAATTTTCACTTTTCTATGTCAAAATAATAAGCAGTATTAAAATGACAATCAACGCACCTGCTGAAATATAGACTCCGCCGCTTATATCTTTAAGTTCACGTTTGATAGCGCGGGCCTCTTTCCTCAAATCTTTCTTTTCTGACGATTTCAATTTTGACATATCCATCGCCTTTAGCTCGTTAAGTCTTAGCTCCAAAGCTTTAGCTTCTGCCGATTCTTTAGTCTCCGCAGGTTTTTTTGCGACCATAGAAGTATGAACTTCCTTAGTTGAAGCAAATGATTGGACCGGGAGAATTGTCAATGACAGAATTGCTGCCATTAAACAAATAATTATTTTTTTCATATGAATAATTTTTAAAATGCGTTTAATAAAATGACTCATAAAATAAATAACCTGGCATCTTCATTTTTAAAACAGAACGAAAAATCCGATCACTTTGCAGCAATCAGATTTTCTTTTATTAATTATTTTTTTGGTTTACAAAACAAGAAGAAGTATTATTAAAACTACAATTAATACACCGGCAGAAACATAAATACCGCCGCTAATATCTTTAAGTTCACGTTTTATTGAGCGTGCCTCTTTCCGCAGTTCCTTCTTTTCTGTGGATTTCAATTTTGACATATCCATCGCTTTTATTTCGTCTAACCTCAGTATTAAGGTCTTAGCCTCTGCTGATTCTTTAGTTTCGGGAGGTTTTGTAGCAACCAGCGAAGAAGGATCTTCTTTAGTTGCGCCAAATGATTGAAGCGGAAGAAATGTTAATGTCAATACTGTTGCCATTAAACAAAAAATAAATTTTTTCATGTACTTGAATTTTAAGATTAATATAATAACAGATGATATTCTAATGAACCGAAAGTCAATCCAGGATCCTTCTTCCCGATATAATTCTGATTAATAAAGCAATAACTGCAACGACAAGGAGAACATGGATAATGCCTCCGGCACTAAAGGCAAAAAATCCTATTGCCCATGCAACAACAAGGATCACGATTATAGCAGTAAGTAGATTTCCCATGATTGTAATTTTTTTAATTTATGTTACTATAAATACAAATGATATTATTTGGTCCGAATCGGAAAAAAATCAAAGAACTAATGCCTTACAAAGATATGGCCGCCTTATGCACATACAGTTACATAATCTCAGGAATAAGTTACATTATTCACATCTTTGAATTGCATGGAATGTGGCTCTTGAAAGCAGTATTGAGCCACATCAGGGATTTCGGCGGAACCCTTGAGTGGTGTATATCTTTTCGCCAGATCTGCTCTAAAAAACAAACCACCCTCCATGATCACAGAAGGGTGGTTGGTACCAGATAATATTAATCTGTATAATTATGCTTTGTTGGCACTGCCAAGAACATTTACTACTTTGTGCTTGTAAAGCTCTTTCAGCTTATCACGTGCGGGACCAAGGTAGTTACGAGGGTCAAACTCACCGGGTTTTTCAACAAATACCTTCCGGATAGCAGCTGTCATAGCAAGACGGCCATCGCTGTCGATATTGATCTTACAAACTGCTGATTTTGCAGCTCTGCGTAACTGGTCTTCTGATACACCTGCAGTGTTTTCCATTTTACCGCCAAACTTATTAATCTCGGCTACGATATCCTGAGGCACAGAAGATGCCCCATGAAGAACGATCGGAAAACCCGGAATACGCTTTTCACATTCCTCGAGTATGTCAAACCGCAGCGGCGGAGGCAATTCGCCTGGTTTTACTTTGAATTTAAATGCACCGTGAGATGTTCCGATGGAAATAGCCAGGGAGTCAACCCCGGTCTTTTTCACAAAGTCTTCAACTTCCTGAGGCCTGGTATAAGATGTATGTTCTGAAGATACTTCATCTTCAATTCCTGCCAGTACACCCAATTCACCCTCAACGGTAACGTCGAACTGATGGGCATAATCAACAACCTGTTTGGTCAATCTGACATTTTCTTCATAAGGGAAATGTGACCCGTCTATCATTACCGATGAGAAACCGCTCTCTATACACGATTTGCATGTTTCAAATGAATCACCATGATCGAGATGCAGAACAATTGGAATTGCATAACCCAGTTCTTTCGCATATTCAACTGCTCCCTTGGCAAGATATTGGAGTAATGTCTGGTTGGCATATTTACGTGCACCTTTGGATACCTGGAGAATTACCGGCGATTTAGTCTCAACACAGGCACTTATAATTGCCTGCATCTGCTCAAGATTGTTGAAATTGAAAGCAGGAATAGCATATCCTCCTTTTACAGCATTCTTAAACAAATCTTTCGAATTCACTAACCCTAGCTCTTTATAATGTACCATAATCTATTGTTTTTTAATTCGGCGCAAAAAGTAGTTAATTTAGCCTTAGCTACCAAGATATTTGATGAAAAAATATATCAATGGCCCCCGGAAAAACCAGGGAACTTAATGCATCAGGGATCCGGTTTATCAGTCAAAAACCTGAATTTTTTGCATAATACCAAATTTTGATCCTTTTAATTAATTTGTTTGTCAAAATCGAAGTTTCATTGCTTTAAAACAATATTTATTCTTATTATACAGATAATCAATATCATATATAATAAGTTAGCGCTTTGCTCCTCTTCCAGTAAGGATTTCTGATAAAATTTGACTCAATTTTGACAAACTATGCTTCTTTTGTACACCAGGAATTGATTCACATAAATAACCTGTCATTTTCATTAGACAAGAAGTTTGCAAAACCGGTATAATTCCTCCTCATCTGATATTTGGGGGCTTGACAAAGTAGTTAAGGCATCTTAATTTTACCTTCTAATTAAATATGGAATGTATAGATGTTCGTCCGAAACAAATTCAGAGACATATTCCCATGCTCATTATCAATAAAATAAAAATGTGTCTGAAATAATGAAATCAATAATCGCCTTCTTTTTGATCTTTGTTCTTTCTGTTTCGGTTAAGGCACAGTGCGGCCTGAAAACAATTAAGGACCCTTGTGATGATATCGTCACGCGCTCAGCTTATTATGAGAATGTATCCAGCAAACCAGGGGTCTTAAAACTGAGGATCGAACAGAATATCACTTACAGAGATACCTCTACTGCGCTATTCATTCTCCTGACACCCTCTTACAAGTGTTGTTTCGGGAAAGAAAGCAGAATTTCAATAAAGTCGGGCAATGATATCATTACTATTCCCTTCTCAGGAGAAACCAAATGCAAAAGCGAAGGCGAGAAATTATCTGATTATGCTGTAATGACCAGGGGAAACATTGAATTTCTAAAAGCACACACAATTAGCTCAATAAGGGTCTATTATACTAATAGCTACGATGATTTTGTAATTAAAAAACAGGATTATTTTATCAGGACCCTGATGTGTTTTTAAGGTCTACAAACTGAATTCCGGGAATTAAGTGTAACTTTAAGCGTCTGTTAGGTAGAATCTAAATTACTTGTTTAGGCGATATCCATGTACAGAATAATTGTACAATTTAAAAATCTGATATTTGGGTTATTGGCAATCTGCTTCTCAAGCCAGATCGTTTTTTCACAGACTCATTCAAGCAGAAACAATTATACAGGCGACTGGGAACAATCTTCCAGCTGGGATCCTGTATGGAATGCGCCCCAAACTTCTTCTCCGGGCGGAATTATATCCATCAACGGATATATCACTGTTAATGGACCGCTTTCATTTTCTGGTTCAGCAAGCAAATTAATTATATATGATACCCTTGTAATAAAGGGTAATCTGACACTTGGGGATAATAATGACCTGACAATTAATGATAACGGAATTCTGATTATCAGGGGTTCACTTTCTTTGGGCAATCAGACTATTATTACTGCAAACGGATATCTGATAATAACATCCGACATTATCAAAAACAGTTCTGTAATTCAGGGATCATTTACCAGCAATATCGACCCGGTAAAGATATTCGTGGCAGGTACAATTCCGGCAGAATTAACCGGGAATAATGCATTATACTCCGCTATCGATTGTATTTCTCCCGTCACAATGCGTTATCCTGCTTCAAATTGCAGTTACGGGAACATGACTGATCTTTTAAATGACCCGGTTTATTCATTCTTTCAGACTACCTGCCTGGTCCATCAACCCGATATTTCATTAACCGGCGAAACTTCATTTTGTGACGGGGGAAGCGTAACATTAACATCAACTCCCGGCTCATCGTACTTTTGGTCCACAGGAGCTGCTACCTCTAATATAAATGTAACAACCTCCGGGATCTACAGTGTTAAAGTTAAAAATGCAGCCGGTTGTTTAAGTGCACCGTCTGATGGAATAACAATAACTGTCAATCCATTGCCTGTGACACCTGCAATTACAGCCGACAGACCCACAACTTTTTGCGATGGAGGCGATGTAACGTTAAGCTCAAGTCCGGCAGCAGGTTACATATGGTCAAATGGAGCCACAGGCTCAAACATTACTGTCAATAAATCCGGCAGTTATGCGGTCCGGGTGACCGATAACAACAGTTGCACGAGTGCAGCATCAGTACCGGTTGTCGTTACAGTGAATGAACCTCCCGTGTCAGCTATTACAGCTCAGGGTCCCACAACATTCTGTACCGGGGGAAATGTAACTCTAACCGCCGGAAGCGGATCAAGTTATTTATGGTCAAATGGTGCTACTACTGAAAGTATAAATGTAAACACTACAGGGTCGTATACAGTTAAGATAACAGATGCCAACGGCTGTCTGAGTGCCTCATCTGCACCGGCTGAAGTTATTATAAATACGTCTCCTGTTGCTGTTCCGGGACCGGATCAGGAGCTTAAATTCACTTTTGAAACCCAGATGAATGCAGAATTGTCAGCTTCTGAAACAGGTGAATGGTCTTTGATTTCCGGATCAGCACATATAATTGACATCCATTCACCTATAAGCAGGATTACCGGATTGGATATCGGAGAAAACATATTCCTGTGGAAAGTCCATAACAGCAATTGCGAAACCAACGGAGAAGTCAAAATTGCCGTGTCGGACCAGTTTGTACCTTCAGTTATTACACCAAACGGTGACGGGAAAAATGATTTTTTCAAAATAAGTGAGTATGCCGGCAAAGTACAGCTGATCATAATTAACCGATGGGGAAATGAAGAATATTCAAATTCCGACTATTCAAACGACTGGGATGGCAGGAATAATAAAGGAATTGAACTTCCGGCAGACACGTATTTCTATATTTTGAAATTTGATAATGATAAAGTATTAAAGGGAGCCGTATTAGTAAAAAGGTAAATGAAAAGGATCATACTCTGCATTTCGGTTTTACTTTCTCCGTTCCTTCTTAAGGCACAGATGTTCCCGCTTTCAGATCATTATCTTATTGAAGCACTTGATATTAATCCGGCTTTTGCAGGGTGTCACGATGCTTTAAGCACATCCTTAATATTCCGTGACCAATGGGTCGGTTTCAGGAATTCCCCAAAAAGCTATTTACTCTCGGTTCATGCACCGGTCGGCAATGACAAGATTGGACTCGGACTAGTTGTTGAGAAAAACAGTATAGGCATATATAATGAAACCAGATTTATTGGTAATTATGCATACCGGATGGAACTTGAAAACGGGAAGCTTGCCCTGGGTTTGGGACTGGGAGTTACTATTTACAATACTGCCTGGAATGAGCTTGTTGCAGCTGATGCAGGTGATGCACAATTATCAAATACTTCAGAAAGAACAGTCTTACCGGCTGTCAGTCTGGGAACTTACTATTATACCAGAAAATTTTATGTAGGTTTTTCTATCCCGTTGCTCTTAGGTTATGAAACGTCTGCTAACTCAGGCAAATATAAGCTGAGCAACAATTTTTCGGGAAGCAGCTATTTTATTACAGGAGGTTATGAAGCAGAGATAAGTCGTCTGGTTAAATTCCTCCCTTCCATGTTAATAAAGTATCATCCTGGCAATGCAGTTCAAATAGATTACAATGCACAGGTTAATTTGAAAGATAAGTTATGGCTGGGAATTGGTTACCGGAATAGCAAAACACTGGTAGGAATGCTTCAATGCCAGCTGAATTATCAGATCAGGATGGCCTATTCGTACGACTATTGTTTAGGAGTTGTAGGAAAATACATGAGTGGTTCTCATGAGATAGTTCTTAATTATAAATTTCGGTATGCCCGCACTGTGATGGGACCACGATATTTTTAAACAATTTGGCCTATGAGCAGATCTATTTACATTTTGATACTATTTTCAATTTTAATCAAAACTGAATCATATGCCCAGTCGCAAACTTATGTAGCCAATCCTGTCCCCTTTAGCTCCAGGATATCTGATGAATTCTCTCCCGTTTTTTATGACGGGGGAATAGTTTTCTGTTCAAATCACTACGATAATTCGCTGGTAAGCTACAATGATGGTAACAACAGACTTTTCAAAATTTTCTTTGTAAAGAGAAAAGGTAATGCCGGCTGGAATACTCCAAAGTTATTGTCAAAAGAGATCACCTCTTTTTTTAATGATGGCCCGGCTACGTTCAATGAAAAAGGGAATATTATTTATTTTTCCAGGAATAATTCAATAAATAATTCACTCAGAAACATTTCTGATACCTCCAACAAGCTTGGAATCTATTCCGCAGAACTTATTGACGGGATATGGACCAACATCAAACCATTCACTTATAATAATCCTGAATACTCATTTTGCACTCCGTCTTTGTCTCCCGACGGCGGAAGGATCTATTTTTCGTCCAATATGCCAGGAGGTTCCGGAGGAATGGATCTTTATTATTGTAACCTGAGAAACGGCTCATGGGATCCGCCCGTTAACATAGGTCCGGTCATAAACACATCAAAAAATGAAAGCTTCCCTTATGCATGTAAATACAGCAAGCTCTACTTTGCTTCGGACGGACTTAAGGGTTTTGGTAAGAAAGACCTGTTTTATACTCAGGAAGTGAACGGGGAATGGATAATGCCTGTTCATCTTGATTCGGCCATAAACTCTCCTTATGATGATTTTGGACTCGTTATAGATTCAACATTCAGTTCAGGCTATTTTTCGACTAACAGAAGGAATACTGATGATATATTCAGTTTCAGCCTGGCTCCGGTTGAGTTTGAGAGCTGCGACAGCATAAAAAAGAACAATTATTGCTTTACCTTTTATGATGAGAGGCATCAGCTCATTGATACAATACCCGTAACATATAACTGGGATTTCGGTGACGGGAAAATATACAGAGGTACTGAAGTAAGGCACTGCTTCCCCGGGGCCGGGAAATATTCAGTGAGACTTAATATAACAGATGATCTCACTGGCGATACAATTGCAAAACAAGTTGATTATAAGGTTGAACTTGAAAATATCTTTCAGGCAATAATTAATTCTCCTGAAGACGGAATTGTGGATAATTCAATAACTTTCGATGGAGTCTTGACTGACCTTAAGGGCATAAGCATTACCGATTATTTTTGGGATTTCGGAGATGGTTTTAAACCCGGAGGACCCGAAATGACCGAGGTTTTCAAGAAGAAGGGAGAATATTTAGTAAGGTTAGGCCTGCTTCAGGAAAAAGACAGCCTGGGGGTGGTTAATAAAAGATGCTATATGAAAAAAATAAAAATCCGTTAAGGTGAAAAAATATATATGTATTATATTGTTTCTCCTTAAGACGGCATATCCCCTTTGCTCACAGTCCGCACCTGCTGTTGATGAGAATATCCCTTATCTCGTGACCTTTGGAGGGAATTCTCTTACGTCCTGGGGTGATGATGATTTTTGCCAGATATTCTTTTGCGTGATCCCTGCTTCACAAATTGATCCTGTATATATCAGGGTATATGATCCCGATACAGGGGGTGATCTTGATGAAATAAAGGGAGAATTTAATACGGTCGTAGAGTTTTCAGTTTATGGAGGCGAAGGCTGCTGGTCAGATACAGCTGCACAGAACATAAATAAGTCAGGAAATTTTAAAAGCGGATTTCTCCTTTCATCAAAATCATTTGGGGCCGATCCTAAATATGATAAAAAATGGTTCACTTTTGGTCCCTTCAATCCTTCCGAAGGAGAATATTCCCAAAAACTGGGTGGCCACGTATTTAAAATAATCGCACTGGGTATATCAGGAGATGACGGAAATCTCTATAAATATTTTTTAAGTACTAGTCCGGTTGATAATATTCCTGTAGAGGGAGGAAATTTATTAACTTACAAATATCACCTGAGATTATCAGACGATCAGAAGCATATATCGCAGATATATCCATTCATTGATGACAGGACCATTTCTGTTGAAATATCAAATTTTGACTGGGATAATGATGGATTGATCAGAATATTTTCCGTTGCCAAAAATGGCATCTTGTGTGAAGTGTCCGGAGAAGATAACTGGATTAAACGGGAATTTCCTATAGTATCCGATGAAAAGAATTCATCGATTGAGATACAATTCATAAAGAATCAGTCATTACAGGTAAAGAACAACAATGTAGTTGTGACTGTAAAGAACCAATACGGTATATCGTTACCTTTTTATGTGGTTCCCATTGGAGGTATTCCTGTATACTCACCTAAGATCCGTATGAGATGATCACTAAAAATTCCTGAATTAAATGCAATGCATCAGACTCTGAAAGACCATAAAAAAATTTCATTCTTCTGCCCGGGATTCATGATTCTGTTCTTTTTCGTTTTTACTTTTAATGCTTCCTCCCAGGACTATAATTTCCGTAATTTCAGCTCCGATGATGGATTTTCGCAGTCATATGTTTATTCTCTGATGCAGGATGTACATGGATATTTGTGGATTGGCACTGATAATGGGTTATTGAGATTTAACGGGTTCAGGTTTGAAAACTTTACTACCGCTGACTCACTGGCTGACAATTTCATTACCTGTGGCATTACCGATGGCGACAATTTGTGGTTTGGTCATATGAATGCAGGCTTATCCTTTTTCGACGGGAAGAAGTTTCATAAAGTCAGAATGCCTAAGCCGGAAGTAAGCCGGATTACGCATATTGCAAAAAGTCCGGGTGGCCAGATATGGGGTAGTAGTTACTCAGGCAGTCTGCTGAAATTGTCGAAAGACTCAGCTGTTATACAGTATAATTTCCCGAAGAATCCGCCTTCGATACTGACTTTCGGATTTATTAATGAAAATGATTTACTGATTGGAACAACTAATGGGGTGCTGTACGGCAGATTAAAAATGCCTCATGAAATTGAATTAATCAAAACAGTTACAACTATTCCGGAGTCAAGAATATCAGGGATAGTGAGGACAAAGGACAAATCAGGATTTTATATCGCCACTGAGAATGATGGCATTTATAAGCTTGCAAGTTATAACAACCTGCTGACTGCTTCAGGAATAATTGTGGAAAAGGATCCGGACTTAATTGGAATAAGGGACATTTATGAAGACTCAATGTCGAATATCTGGCTTTGTTCTTATGGCAAGGGATTGATCAAAATGATTCATTCGGATTCCGGGGGATTTTCGCTTAAATATTTTAATACTTCTGACGGATTTATAGCTGATAATGTAACAAAAATAATCGAAGACAGGGATGGAGATATCTGGAGCGGAAATTATGGTAAAGGGCTAACTCAGATTACAACGAAAACATTTTCTGTTTATAAATTTGATGATCAACATGTTGGGAATAATATCTTTTCATTCTGGTTCGGCCGGAAGATCAGATGGATCGGAACTGAAAATGGTCTGGTAGAGCAAGATGAACTTACAGGGAAAATGATAAAGTTTTTCAGTAATAAATATGGGTTACCAAAAGATACAATAACAGCAATCTATTCTGTCACTGGAGAAGAACTTTGGATTGGAACAGCACGACATGGGCTATTCAGTTTGAAACCCGCGACCGGGGAAATTGCCAGATATCCTCTGGGCGATGGGACACTTGAAAACTCCATAACCTGTATCAATGGACTAGGCAGAGTGATTTGGGTCGGCACAAAAAAAGGATTATGCAAAATTATCGCAGGTTCTAATAATATAACCTGGTATACAATTAATCAGGGCGGATTACCACATAATCTTATTAACGGGGTATATATAGATAAATCAGGCAGGATTTGGGTGACAACACGCAGTAATACCCTTGCATATATTAAGGATGGGAAGGTTAATAAAATAGCTTTGAATTCACCAAATGGAAGCTCCACACTTGGACCGATAACTGAAGATTCCAGCTCCAGGATCTGGGTTGGATCAAACGGCAACGGCGTGTTTATGATACAGTCTGACTCCGTTGTTAATCTTACGTCAAAAGATGGGCTTGTTTCAAATTATTGCTATTCACTCATCAACGATAATGATAATAACCTTTGGGTCGGACATAAAGCCGGATTAAGCAGGATCAGAACAACTGATTTTTCAATAAAACCGATCCATCGTTTTGATGGATTGACTGATAATTACCAGTTCAATCCCAATGCAGCTTTTAAAGAACAGAATGGCAAAATCTGGTTTGGCTCATTGAAAGGATCTGTTATATACGATCCCTCACAGGAGTGTGTCCTGCAGCCACCTCCTGTTCTGAGCATTACCTCACTCAGAATAAATGACGAAGAAAAAGACTATACCAAAAAAATAATTTTACCTCCTGGAAAATATAAGATCAGAATTGAATTTATAGGCATCAGCCTGAAAGAGCCGGCTCTTGTTACATATCAGTATAGACTAGCCGGTTATGACCAATGGTCTGAAATCACAAAAAATGCCAGTATCTCTTATAATCATTTAACAGAAGGCGATTATACTTTTATCCTGAATGCCTCAAGCGGAGATGGTGTCATTACGGAACTGCCTCTGACCTTAAACATTATTATTAAAAAACCCGTCTGGAAGCAATTGTGGTTTTATTCGGCAGTTGTAATATTACTGGTTTCTCTGACATCAGTCTATATAAAAAGACGCGAACATAAACTCCTGATGGAGAAAAGGATACTTGAAGAGAAAGTAAAAGAGAGAACGTTAGAGATCCAGGAGCAGAAAAATGAAATAGAGTTGCAGCGGGACCTGATTAATGAAAAAAATGCAAATATTACTTCAAGTATAAAATATGCCAGTCATATACAAAATGCAGTATTGCCTCCCGGTGCTCTTTTAGATAAACTGTTCCCCGATAATTTTATGCTGAGCAGACCAAAAGATATTGTAAGCGGTGATTTCTACTGGTTAGCAGAAAAGAATGAAAAAATTGTTGTTACGGTTGCAGATTGTACCGGACATGGAGTACCCGGAGCATTTATGAGCCTCCTGGGAGTTACATTCCTGAATGAAATTATAAATACACAGGGAATCTTAAAATCTGACAGTATTGTCACCGAATTGCGTGAAAAAGTAATTCACTCCCTGAAGCAAACCAGAACTGACGGATCAAACTCAGACGGAATGGACCTGGTATTATGTGTACTGGACACACGACAGAAAAAAATTCAGTACACCGGCGCTATGAATGACCTTGTATTCATAAGAGATGGAAAACTCAACGTAGTAAAAGCTGACCGGACTTCGGTCTGTATATTATTCAACAAATATGACGCATTTACAATGAAAGAAATTGAATATAAGAAAGGTGACATATTTTATCTTTTTACTGATGGTTATCAGGATCAATTTGGCGGCAATTTTGATAAGAAATTTTTAACTCCTAAATTCCATCTGACACTGCTTGAAATTCATAAAATGCCATTGCAGGATCAAAAATATATTCTGGGAAAGAAACTTATAGATTGGATGGGAGATAATGATCAGACTGATGATATCACTGTAATGGGCATTCGTTTTTAATAGTTTTGGCTCACACAGGTTCCATTTGGTCCTTATGTCATTAACATAGATATTCCGGACTGTAAACAGAAGATGACTTTTTGATTCCAGCTTGACTACGATCTACTTTCTAAAACCTGAAATATCAACAACTGACAAGAGGCAATTCTTGTCATCGCCGGTAACTACACCTTCCATATAAACTGTACCTAAGTGATTGCCATCGTACCCAAGCTTCACTTCGCACGATTCTTTGCCTTTTTTGGAATAGATCTTATTGAAGAACGCATCGAATACTTTTCTTGAATCTTCGGAGATGAAAAGCCTAAAGTTGCTGTTGACCAGACTAAATCGTTTATCGCCAAGTATCTCTGCTCCGGTAAAGTTCAGCTCATATATATTTCCATCCGGATCGAGAGTAAAATAGCCCATCGGTGCAAAATCATAAAGCATTGTATATTTCTTTAAGAGCTGTTTCAGCCGTTGCGTTTGCCTGGATCAGTTCTTCATTCTGCATTTCTAATTCTATCTGATGAACCTGAAGTTCGTGAAGCAGCTTAATAGAGTCAGTTTCGATGGCTAGATTATCCAATTTAACCTGCTTCTTCTTCAATAATTCTTCTGCATTTCTCCGCAGCATCTGTTCATCAGTAAAATTTCGCTTTTCTCTATTCATGGTGTTCTTATTTTTTTATTGATAATATTATTCCAGTCGGGACCTTAAAATTATTCACAAGTATTATGAGAGGATAAATCAATTTCAACAGGTTTATCTGCTGCCGTAATAACTGACATTTTGAATCTGGTGCCCTGAGATTCTCTCAACATTTTATTTAGTTCCTTTTCTGTTTTTTTCCTTAACGATTCCGGAATAAACGTGTGAAAATAATTCCTGTTTAATATATCCTCCAGCTTTTTCCCGAAAAATTTTTCGGCTGCCGGGTTAATCTCAAGAATTTTCCAATCGGTAGACAATTTAATAAAAATATCTGATGCTGAATTCAGGAGAAGCTTATTTATCTGTTCAGTTTCATGAAGCTTTACTTCCACGTCTTTAAGATCAGAAATGTTGAAAAAAGTTATGACAACTCCATCTACCTTTTCGTCCAGTGTATAGTAAGGCATTGTACGGATAGAAAACCAGCGGCCGTCTTTTGTGGGAATTTGCTTTTTAATATATTCATAAGACTTCAGCACTTTGCGTATATCAGCGGTCAATTCGGGGTATATAAGGTCTGAAACAAGGTCTGTAAAAGGCCGGCCTACATCGGTCTTTATCAGTTTAAATATTTTGACAGCCTGATTGGTAAACCTGCGGATATTAAGATCTTTGTCGAGGAACAGAGTCGCAATATCTGTGCTGTTCAGAAGGTTTTTCATATCATTGTTCACCCTCGTAAAATCATCGACTTTCGACTGCAACTCGGCATTCAGTGTTTGAAGTTCCTCATTCAGGCTTTGCATCTCTTCTTTTGAACTCATCAACTCCTCATTTGTCGATTGCAGTTCTTCATTGGTTGATTGCAATTCCTCATTTGTGAATTTCAATTCTTCCTGAGATGACTGCATTGCTTCAAGTGTGTCCTGGATCTTTTCACGCGCATATTTTAACTCCTTCTCAAGCTCAATCTGTCTCATATTATCCTGGGACTTTTTCTCCTTGCGGGCAGCCTGTTTTGAATCAACAATATCCTGAACATCCTTGAAGATCACCAGCACCTTACCCTTCAGAGCTTCCGGTTTTTCAATCCATTGGATGCTGATATTTAGAGTGTGAGCGCTTCCGTTGGTACCCACTTTAACATTTCGTAATATCACAGGTTCCTTTTTCAAAAGAGCTTTTCGAAATGCAATGGGAAATTCACTGCGCAATCCTTCACGCAGCATAGCGAAAATGTTCATATTTGCCTTGCCGACAGCAGGCTCTAAATATTTCCCGGTATGTCCGCTGATATAAATAATATCTCCGGTTTCATTTAAAAGAACACCGGCTGGTGAAAATTTCTGTAATAAAAGCTGGTCGGCAAGGGTTTGAATACTCTGAGCCGATGTGGGGACTATTTCTTTTTCAATGTGTACTGATTTTGTTCTGGAAAATGAAGCAGGAAAATCAAGTAAATCGGGAGCCAGAAGTGTATTAGCGCGTTTAAAGATTTTACATTTCAAATCCAGCGGCGTAAAAAGATGGCTTTGAGTTCCAAGACTCTCAGAAGTTCCCAGAATCATTATCCCTTCAGGGTTAAGACTATAATAAAACAGGCCTACCATCTTTTTTTGCAGTTCAGGCTCCATATAAATAAGTAAGTTCCGGCAAGAAAGGATATCGATCTTTGTAAAAGGCGGATGCATTACAATATTATGCTGCGCAAACACAACCTTTTCCCTAATTTCCGTATTGATGAAATAGCCGTCTTCTGTCTTCAGAAAGAACCGTTTCAGTCGTTCCGGTGAAACATGTTCAGCAATATTTGTAGAAAAGACACCCTTTCTCGCTATCTCAATTGCTTCATTATCAAGATCTGTTGCAAAAATCTGTAAAGAAAATCCTCCATGCGGATTTATTTTTTCAAGAGCTTCCTTAAAAACTATGGCAAGTGAGTATGCCTCTTCACCAGTTGAACATCCGGGAATCCATGCCCTGAGAATTGAGCCGGGTTCAAGCTTTGTTATTATATCAGGCAAAATAGTTTCTTTTAATTTTTCCCATACTGCCGAATCACGAAAGAAATCAGTTACCCCGATAAGCAATTCCTTGAAAAGTATTTCAATTTCTTTAGGATTTTCATTCAAAAAAAGTACATAAGATGCGATCCCATCTAATTTGTGTATAACCATACGTCGTTCAATACGACGATAAACAGTATTCTTTTTATATAATGAAAAATCATTGCCGGTATAAGTCCGGAGCAGATTATTTATCTTTTCAAGTGAACTCTTATCTTTAATTTCAACATTCAGTTCTTTCCTCAGGACAGGAATGTGTTTAAAAAATTCTTTGAGCCTGGATGGAAGCTCGTTTGGAGCAGCCACGATATCGATAGTAACAGATTCTATGGCATTCCGCGGCATGCTGTCAAATTTTGCGCTTCCGGGTTCCTGCACCATAACTATCCCGTTTTTTTCTTTCAGAGCACGTACCCCCAGGCTGCCGTCTGAGCCCATTCCCGAAAGAATAAGGCCGACACCCATGTCTTTCCGGTCATTGGCCAGTGAGTTCAGGAAAAAATCAATCGGCAGGCGTTGTCCCCTTTCCAGTATTGGTTTATGAAGATGAAGAACTCCTTTTAAAATTGACATGGTTTTATTCGGGGGAATGACATAAACGCAGTTTGGCCTCACAACCATCCGGTCCTTTACCTGGCAAACAGTCATTTTGGAAACTCTCTGAAGCAGTTCAGGAAGCATTCCTTTGTGCGTCGGATCGAGATGCTGTACAACAACATATGCCATACCGGTGTTTTCAGGCACGCTTCCAAAGAATTGTTCTAATGCCTCTAAACCACCGGCTGATGCTCCGATTCCGACAATCGGAAACAATTCTGTTTCTGATTCAGGGACTGCTTTTGTTGATGACAATACTGATTTGATCTTACCAGGTTTCACTTATATATCTATTAAGAATTAATTAGTCCTTTTCTCCCCTCTTCTGCTATTGCTATTGTAATGACGATATAAAAATCACAGTTTTGTCAAAAATAAAGTTACAAAATTTTGATAAAATGTTGCATAATTTACAGGTGATTTATTATATTGACTATCAGGCCGTTACTTGTACATAATGCGGTAAGGTGAATGCAAATCTGCTTCCTTTACCTGCCTCGCTCTCTATTTTTATGTTGCCCCCGTGGAGCTCAACAAATTCTTTACAAAGCAATAGACCCAATCCTGTTCCTTTTTCATCACGGGTACCGGGAGTGGAATGAAATGAGTCTATTTTAAACAACTTTTTTCTGTTCTCTTCAGAAATCCCAATGCCATTGTCTTCTACGGTCACTTCAATAAATTGTTTGTTTTCTACAGCAGTTATAACAATTTTACCGTAAGCATGAGTATATTTTATTGCATTGTTGATCAGATTTCTGAAAATGGTCTTGACCATCTGAAGATCCGCAGTTATATTCAGTTCTGGTTCAACTGTATGGCTCATGGTGATCTGTTTTTGCAGAGCTGAAGTTTTGAGACTTTCAATTTCTTCGTGCAACAATTCGAATAAATTAATTTTGACCGGTTTAAAGGTCTTTTCTATATTTTGAGAAACAGCCCAGATCAGGAGATTATCAAGCAGGGTCAATGTATTATTAGCGGAATTATAGATAATGTCAATATATTCCTTGATTTCAGCTTTATTAAACTCTTTCAGGCTTAGTTTCAGCAGATCGAGGATACCCAGGATGGAGCTGAACGGGCTTCTCAGATCGTGTGCTATAATTGAAAGAAATTTTCCGTTTGTAGAGATAATTTCCAATAGTTTGCTTGTTCGTTGACCGGCCAATAGTTCCAGGGAGGTATTACGCTCCTCCATATCACATAACCGGGATAAAAGCTGCTTTTCAGAAAATGAATCACTACCCGGATCAGGAGGTGACTTTTTCAACGATTTTAAAGTCTTATCTTTAATGTAAACCCTCTTTTTTGATAATTTCAGTATGTTCGTATGATCAATCTGCTTATTATTCATAGAATTGAATTATATTCTTATTATCTAATTTATCGACGGGTTATTGAAACTTATATTCCGGAGTTGTGTAAAATGTGATGGCGTCAGGCCAGTGATACTTTTAAACTGACTGGACAATTGTGCCACACTGCTATAATGCATTTTAACTGCAATTTCTGCCAGGTTGAGCCTGCCGAGTCCGAGCATTTCTTTTACCAGTTCGATCTTTTGTTTGATTATATATTTTTCAATTGTAATGCCTTTTACCTCCGAGAAGAGACAATTAAGCGAAATGAAGCTTTTATGTACCCTGATACTTATGAAATCTGAATAGCTGGTATGCAAGTCCTCATCGGAGCATGACTCAAGATCAGTAATGGTGCTTTTTAATTTTTCAATAAGATAATTCTTCTGATCATCAATCAGTTCAAAACCATGCCGTTTTAATGCTGTATAAAGTCTTCCACGTTGTGATTTTGTTAATTTTTTCCCTATTGTCACTTCACCCAATTCCAACGAATCATATTGTAAACCTAAATTGTCGAGTTCAGTTTTTACTGTCGTTCTGCAACGACTACAAACCATATTTTTAATATAGAGCTTCATTTTCTTGAATTTCCCTGACACATTTTCTTTAGTCCGGTAACAATAAATCCTACTTTCCTTATTTTGATCAAAACTAAACCCTCTATCAGTAGATCCGACATATTAATTAAGTTATTAATACTACTCGCGACAAAGGTATCGGGTTATTCATTCGGAATCGTTACATAAAATCATAACAAGTTTGCATGATTCACAGATTACAACCCCTGGGGCCAGCTGTTGGCAACTATCCCTTTACAGCTCGCCTCCTTAGCGTGCTACCATATAACTTACTTCTCCAAGCTTTGCAAATTGATTTTCTTCGTTTACCCCGCCCCCAATGGGAGCGAAGAAAATCAATTTACTCCCCTTGGGGATGGGGTAAATAAATTGATTTTCGAGCCATAAGTAAGAATAATTATCTAAAACAAGAAGCCAGAGACCTTAATGGACTCTGGCTCCTATCAATATATTTAATGTTTCAGTACGGTGACAACAATTTAAGATGAACGACTTAAACTCATTGTCTGGATTCGTATGAATTTTGGATATTCATCTGAATTACCGGTTGCTGTAATCATTCTAGCGGTTATCCCTGTCACGGTTATCCCTCTGGCGATTATTTCTCTGATTGTTGCCATTCCGGGAGTTATCTTTCTGCCAATGGCCCTTTGACCATGATTTTCCGTGTTGAGTTGTCTGCCAGCTTCCAGCTACATATGACTGTCCTTGTCTTGGTCTTTCCCAATACCCGGCCTTCTGCATATATACATGGGTCTGGTTGTTATAATTCCAGTTACCTTCAATCCATATGCTCGCGTAAGCAGGTTGAGGAGATCTGGCATATTCCTGATATTGATAATTATATGATGGATCCGTGGCCATATAACCACCCATACAGGAGGTAAAGACCATTGCTACCAGGGTAAGTGAGACTAAATAACCGAATATCCGCATGTACTTTCCAAATTTGTGAAAAATGCCGACACGAGCCTCATTTTCCACAAGGTCAGACACCATAATTGAATATTCCAGAACCTGTTTTAACTCTTCATTTTTTTTCATAATTTGATTGCTATTTGTTTTATTTGGTAATTCTTTAATTGACACTTCCATATTTTCCATGGTTTAACATTTAGTCGTGAACTGATTTCACTTCACAAAGGTGATGCTATTAATTAAGGTAACTCTTACACAACTTGGGAAATAAGTTACATCATTCACGCATTTGGGGCGCAAAGGCACAATGGTACAAGGGCTCAACGGTTTAATGGCGCAAAGGCGTAAAGGCGCAATGGCTAAGAGGGGGCGGGTAGGCAGATCTCGTTTAAGCCCGACGGTTGGTCCTTAATCCGTAAATTGTCTGGAAGTGATAACCATAAACGGTAAAGGTGATTGCGTCGATTATCAAACCGGGTCTTCTGAAAAGTGTCCATATCAGAAGTTTCCAGTATTCACCTCTGCCTTTATTCAAGATTCCAATTATAATAATGGATTTGAAAAACGCGCTGACCTGGAAAAATTCAAGTTTCATTTGTTGCCCCCGGGCCCGTTTGTAATTCAACAGGAACTGACGTATCCTCGTATAATAAGGTTTTGTGGCATAGATATTCTGAATGATCTTTTTATAGCCCTCCATCAGTTCATTGAGGTTCATTTTGGGTATAAAATTCATTGAGGAGTCGGTATTATTTCCTGTAGCTTCAGTTGTCAGCCTGTCTTCTGATTCAAGCCTCCTGTAAAGCTTCGTGTTTTTAGGAGCATTTAACAATCCCACCATTGCAGATACGATTCCGCTCTGCTGTATGAAATCTATTTGCCGTTGAAATACAGCCGGGGTATCGCTGTCAAATCCCACGATGAATCCGCCGGAAACCTGAAGTCCGGCATTTTGCATTTTTCTTACACTCTGGAGCAGGTCTCTGTTACTGTTCTGCTTCTTATTGCAGGCCTGGAGCGATTTTTCTTCAGGTGTTTCGATCCCAACGAATGTAGACGTAAATCCTGATTCAACCATTAACGACATCAGTTCTTCATCATCTGCAAGATTGACAGATGTTTCGGCGTTAAAAACAAACGGATAGCCATGTGATTGCATCCATTCTTTCATGGCAGGCAGCAGGTTATATTTGATTTCATTTTTATCGCCGATAAAATTGTCATCAACTATGACCACCGGTCCATGCCAGTTAAGGTCATAAAGTATCTGAAGTTCCTTTAAGATCTGACCGGGAGACTTTATCCTTACTTTGTGGCCCAATAAAGTGGTAATTTCACAAAAATCACATGAAAAAGGACAGCCGCGTGAAACCTGGATATTCATAAAAGCATAATCCTTCCTTGATAAGAGACTATAATCCGGCACAGGTGTTAATTTCATATCGGCATACTCACCTGTCTTATATACTTTTTCTGGTACTTTCCCGTTTTCCAGATCTTTCAGAAATGGAGGCAGGGTAATTTCTGCTTCATTCAGGATAAAATGATCAATTTCGGGATAGTTCTCATATTCCTGGGTAAAGAGGGGGCCGCCTGCAACCATTTTAACCTTATGCTTCTGACACTCTTTAATAACATAGCTTACAGATTCTTTTTGTATATACATGGCACTTATAAAAACATAGTCTGCCCAGAGGATATCGCTTGCCTGGAGAGTTGAAACATTCATGTCAACCAGTTTCTTTTGCCATGATCCCGGGAGCATTGCAGAGACCGTTATTAAACCCAGAGGCGGCACAGCTGCTTTCTTGGAGATGAAGCGTAAGGCATGTTTGAATCCCCAGAAGGAATCGGGGTACTTTGGAAATACTAATAAGACATTCATTGACTATTATTTCAATTGCAAAAAGTTGATTAAAAAGAGATATATGCCCGCCTTGAGAGAGGTGACTATTTCTTAGGTGACACCAATATTACGACTCCGCCAACTACCATTACAGCAATGCCGATAAGAGGCGACCAGCTGACGTGATGTGGTTTGCTTGCTGTAATTTTAAGGCTTCCGATATCAACTACTTTTTCCCTGGTAAAAAAGGTAATGGCTGTAAAAATGGTCAAAATTAAACCCAGGATCACTATCAATATTCCAGCTTTTCTCATATCATTTTTGTTAAAAATAATGCTGAAAGGTAAAAGAAGACCACAGCAAAAATGTTACACAATACTGAAAAAATGTTACATTATTTACAGATGTGAAGAAGAGGAGATTTTTCAGTCTTGTCATTTATAAACAGATGCTTTAATTAAGTAATCTCGAGTGACAAGAATTTCAAAAATATTTCTCATAGAGGCTCTGAAAGAGCCATATATGCATAGGGAGTATTGAAAAAGTCAAAATCCATTAACCGCAAAGGTCGCAAAGATTTAACGCAAAGGACGCAAAGAATTGAATTACAATATCTTAACTTCGCGCACTTTGTGCATTCTTAGCGTGCTTTGCGGTTAAATTGGAACCAGGTCAAGCACCCGATGGTCCTGCTATTCTAATTACATCAAGCCCCATAGCGGTGAAAACCGGACTTGCGGGACGAACTTCCGGGAAGTAATCTTCACCTGTTTGTTAATATAAAGAAGGCTGCCCATTTGGGTCAGCCTCTTAATAAATGTCTTATATAATATTCAAATTACACCAGTTTAACATTTATGGCATTTAATCCTTTCTTTCCTTCCTGAAGATCAAAAGTTACTTCATCATTTTCCCTGATCTCATCATTCAGGCCCGATACATGTACAAAATATTCTTTCTCCGATGCACCGTCCTTAATAAATCCAAATCCTTTGGAGCTATTAAAAAATTTTACTGTTCCTGTACTCATACTTATAATTTTAATTTCCGGTAAAGTACATATTACAATCCGGATAATGATCTGATTTCAAATTATTCGCATTTATAATCAAAACTAATCGTCATTACTGACAGTAAGTAAACAGTTAAACTTTTTAAAACTTGACCTTTTTATAAAAAATTCTTTTTGTGATTTCAGCTGCAAGAATATACACAACTACAATTGCAAGCAATAGCAAACAAGTTGAAAAGCCGGGCTGACTAAAGCCAAAGACAGTTCCAAGCGGAGTGAATGGCAATATTAAGGTAATTGCTGCAATAGATAATGTTGCAATCAGCAGATATTTCCCCGGTCTGCTTCTGAAAAAAGGTTTTCTGCTACGGATAACAAGAACAATTATTGATGCTGAAATAACTGATTCAAGGAACCATCCGGTCCTGAACTGAGCTTCATTTGAGTGAAGTATCAATAATAGCAGTCCAAATGTAAGGTAATCAAATACCGAGCTGACAAGGCCGAATGTTATCATAAACTTGCGAATAGCTTTGATATCCCAGCGCCGTGGATAATCAATCATTTGCTCATCCACATTGTCAGTGGCTATGGCCATTTCGGGAAAATCGGTCATCAGATTAGTGAGCAGGATCTGTTTTGGCAGCAACGGGAGAAACGGTATAAAGAGCGATACGCCGGCCATGCTGAACATATTCCCGAAATTTGCACTGGTAGCCATAAATACGTACTTAAGGGTATTGGCAAAAGTAGTCCGGCCTTCCCGTACACCATCTATCAGTACACCAAGATCTTTTTCAAGCAATACAATATCGGCTGCTTCTTTTGCCACATCTGCAGCAGTATCCACTGAGATACCAACATCTGCAGCATGGAGCGCAGAAGCATCATTTATTCCATCTCCCATATAACCCACAACATTCCCGGCTTTTCGCAGAGCGACAATAATCCGCTCTTTCTGATTGGGTTCTATTTCTGCAAAGACATCCACAGTTCCGACACTCCCGAGTAATGCACTATCGCTCATCCGGTGAAGCTCAGGACCAGTAATGATCTTAGTGTCAGATAATCCCATCTTCTTGCTCAGGCTGCCAGCGACCAGCTGATTATCACCGGTAATTACTTTAAGAGATACGCCCAGTTTTTTCAGTTTTGCAATTGTATCAATAATATTTGATTTCGGAGGGTCAAAAAGAGTCAGAAAGCCTGAAAAAATCATATCCTTCTCATCGTTCTTGCCAATGAGTGATTCCGATGGCAAAGCTTTATAAGCGATCCCCAAAGTGCGAAAACCAAGGTTACTGAATTCTTCGAAGTGCTTTTGAATAGTGTCTTTCATCGAAGAAATGTCAGCTGTTTTTCCCTCTCTGGTTTCCACAGATGAACACACCTCGAGGATGTTTTTCAGTGCACCTTTTGATATCATCAAGTGGGTATTATCATGAATTACAGCTATACTCAGACGTTTTCGAAGAAAATCATAGGGAATCTCATCCTGCTTCCGGTATCCCGTGAGATCAATCTTTTTGTACTTTAGAATTGCTTCATCTATAGGATTCGTAAAACCTGTCTGGTAAAATGCATTAAGATAGGCTAACAGGAAAACTTTTTCGTTTGCCTCCCTATTAATATCGAGGGCTGATTCCACCTTTACTGATCCTTCTGTCAGAGTACCGGTTTTATCGGAGCAAATGACATTCATGCTTCCAAAATTTTCGATTGATGCAAGCCTCTTTACAATCACCTTTTTCAGTGCCATCTTCTTGGCTCCATGTGCGAGGTTAATACTTATAATTGCCGGTAATAGCTGTGGTGTCAAACCTACTGCCAGGGCCAGAGAGAATAGAAAAGATTCCAGCACCGGTCTGTGCAGATAGACATTTATTGCAAATATAATGACTACAAGTATCAGGGTGACTTCCCCCAGAAAATAGCCGAATCTTCGTATTCCATGTTCAAACTCGGTTTCCAGGGGCTTGAGCTTAAGTCGTTCCGATACTTTACCGAATTCGGTGTTCCTGCCGGTAAGCGTAACCAATACTTTTGCTGTCCCGCTGACAATATGAGTACCCATCCAGATTGCGTTGGATCTTTTCGAAAGCGGAGTATCTGCTGTCAGTACGGAAACATTTTTTTCAACCGGAAAAGTTTCGCCTGTAAGCATGGCTTCATCGACAAACAGGTCCTTAGATTCAAGAAGAATGCAATCTCCAGGTACGATGTCGCCTGCATTCAGCATCACAATATCACCAGGTACAATCTCTTCGACATGTATTTCTTTTTCGTTCCCGTCACGGAGCACTGAAGCTGTGATCTGAACTATCTCAAGTAATTTTGCAATGGCATTTGAAGCACTGTGCTCCTGCCAGAATCCCAATAGTCCGCTTATAATAACAATAGTAAGTATGATCGATGCATCAACAAGGTTGTGCAAAAACAAGGAAAGAACTGTTGCAAAAAGAAGGATGAGAATTATCGGACTTTTGAACTGTGCAATAAGCAATGTAAAAGCATCGGATCGCTTCTGAGGTTTCAGACGATTTGCACCATAATCAAGTAGTCTCTTTTTGGCTTCGTCTGTTGTAAGACCATTCACAGATGTCTGAAATTTGCCTAGTAATTCTGTGCCACTTATGCTCCAGAACGGATTCGAGGTTTGTTCCATTTTTACCGATATCTGCGAATTCAAATTATTCTTAATTATTTAAATAGTTTTTTTATCAAATTGTTCAATGTTGCCAGATTGACCGGTTTTGAAATGTATTCATTGCATCCTGCCTCAAAAGCGAGCTCCCTGTCACCAATCAGTCCATAAGCAGTCTGAGCAATGATGATCACTCCTCTGTTAAATTTACGGATCTCTCTTGTTGCTTCATAACCGTCAATATGCGGATATTACACTGGATTATTTTCCGCTGGATTACTATTTGAATCCATTATTATATAGTTGTTAGAAGGATCAGACACCTTTATAACGACCGGATTGTTCCAGTCTCATTGTCATGTCTTCCAGCCCTTTATTTATGAGTTCGAGTTCACATGAAATATTCACCTCATCACTCACCATTACTCCTCCAGTTTCCAGCGTTGCATTCCAGACAAGGCCCCAGTCACTTCTGTTAATTTTGCCGGATAAAGTAAATCCTGCTTTTTCATTACCCCACGGGTCTTTCGCTATATCCTCCGAACTGAACGTTTAATTTTACATTTTTTGTGATCCCAATGATTGTCAATTCGCCCCATAATTCCTGATTACCATCAGCGTCTGGCTTTCCCATTGTGCTTGAGATAAAAGTTATCTGTTTATGTTTGGTTACATCAAAGAACTCGGCACTTTTCAAATGTTCATCACGTTTTGCATCACCTGTAATAATTGATGACGCATCTATCCATAGATCGACATCAGCAGTTGTAAAGTCATTGGAATTTGTATAAATGCTTGCATCGAAGGTTTTGAACGTTCCTTTCACATGCGCGATCATTAAGTGTTTTACCTTAAAGGCAATTTCACTATGAGCCTGGTCAATTGACCATCTTGTTTGTGTACGAGCTAAATTTTTCCCCATCTTTTTCTGATTGTTAAATAAAATTAAAAAGCGTTTAAGCATATTGAAAAGCAGTCCGGAAGGGAATAAACGCTTTTTTTAACTGCGGCATACAATTTACAGATGTATATCCTTGAGATAAACGAAAACCCCAAAAACTTTTAGAAGCCATACTATAAGTACAACCACAACAACGACGTTGAGGATGTTTTTTATCTTATGGTCCATTGGGATATAATTATTGACAAGCCATAGCAAAAGGCCAGCAACAATCAATACGACTAAAATAGTTAATAATGGCATATATTGATTTATTAGTACATTACAAAGGTAGTATGCCTTTAAGCCACAATACTTACATAACTATTACAAAGTGTTACATTATTCACGTGCATAAATCAGACACATTTTAGAAGTTTTTGCTTATTAAGAGGTGGAGTGTTGAAGATGTGCAATCTTAACTCATTTCTGGAATCTGTGTTTTTAACATTGTACTTTGCACCAGCAGGTATAACAATTTTATCACCATTATCAACGCTAAATTCATTTCCATCAATAGTACAAATCCCTTTCCCTCCTTCAAACCGGAACAACTGAACGATGCCGCAATGGAATTCTTCACCTGTTTCTTCAAGAGGTTTTAAACTCATTAATGCAGCCTGAAGATGTTCGCTGGTATATATTACTTCTCTGGAGTTCGCTTTTTTAAGAGTGTCATTTCCCTGGTTAGAGGTTGATTCTTTCATATAAATGATTTTTAATTCAAGTTGTGATAAACGGTTATTTGCATTTATTGGTAAAACATTCTTTAATAGTTGAAGCTGATCAATGGTATACAGTTGCAACAAACTTCTTCATCTGGTTATTGAATTCATCAGGATTCTCAATGTTGCTTAAATGGGCGGCATGATCTATTACTTTCAGAACAGAATCTTTAATTTTTTCATGCATCAGTTGTGCTGCGGCAGGTGGCGTTATTTTATCTTCTTTCCCGACTAAAATAAGAACCGGTACTCCTATCTCCTGCAGAATGCTGCAAGTTTCTTTTCGCAATGATAATGCAAGCAGCGTGTTGCAGAGAGATTTTTCAGATGTTCTCACAATCATCTCTCTGACCGCTGCAATTTCTTCCCTTCGATTAATAAAAGATTCAGGAGCGAAATAATTTTTAATGCTCTCATCGGCATATTTTTCAACTCCGCTTTGTTTTATGCTCTCAATTGCTTTCATCCTTTTCTCTTTGCCTTCCGGCGAATCTGCAATACAATTGGTATCGCTCAATATGAGTGCATTGAAACGTCCGGCATAGTGTTCTATGGCATTCAGAGCTATGTATCCTCCCATGGATAACCCGCACAGTATCGTTGTATCAATCTTCAAAGCATCCATCAGTGATATAAGGTCTTTTACAAAAAGCTCAATTGTGAAATCTTCGTTACCCGTATCAGAATCTCCAAAACCACGTATATCGTAAGCAATAACCTGGTAACGGTCCCTGAGACATGCTACCTGAAGATTCCATAATGTCTTGTTAAAAGGAAAACCATGAACAAAAATGACAGAAGGGGCTCCCTTCTTACCTTCAAGGATGTAACTTACCACATGGTTATTTACAGTCAGGCTTAAACTGTTTCCTGAATAGCTCATAATGATACTTCTATAATCTGATATTATCTGCCTTATTCACAATGCTGATAAATCAGGTTGCGGGATTTTCATCCTGATTAACCAGGTAATTCTGTATACCCATTTGCTCAATTTGAGCATTTTGTATTTCTGCCCAGTCGACATGTCCCTCTTCCATTTTAAGGATTTTTCTCAGAAGATCAACAGAGCCTTCATCATTTACTTCACGAGCGAGATTGATTGCTTCATTATAAGCTTTAACAGCTTCAAGTTCATCCTTATCGTCGTTATTGATCATTTCCGGAACTGTCTTTCCAATCTTTATTGCATTAAGTTTGGATACAGTCGGAGCGCCATCGAGAAAGATGATACGTTCAATGAGCCACTCGGCATGATGCATTTCATCCATTGCCTGTTTTCTTATTGCCGCATGAAGTTTGTTATAACCCCAGTTTTCACACATTTCTGAATGAACCATGTACTGGTTTATTGCAGTAAGTTCATCCGCCAGAAGCGAATTCAGGACTAATAATAGTTTTTTACTCCCTTTCATAGTTTTACGTTTTTAATTTAAATGCTTATATAAGAATACGAAGTTGAGGAACTTTTGTGGTATAGATATTACACAACTCCTGAAAATAGTTATATAGTTTACATATTCTTCAAACCGGGGAACAGAGGCAGAGAATAACCTGGCAGAAAACTTTAATCTGTGAATCATACAACTTGTTTTCTAAATAGTGTAATGCTTTCAAAGTAATACTTATCAATCTTTGCAAAGTTTGTTTTGGGTCCGAATAAAGACCGAACTCACATTTATAATATGCAGTGAAGTTGTTTTAATAAAAGAAGTTGATATGCATAAGTTAAAAAGAGCTACTTTATTTATTGTCAGTTTCATCACAATAACAGTAGTGATCGTAATTTTGTTTTTATCGCCCGTTACAACATACCTGATTTCAAAGTATTCCAGGAACTTAACAGGACGACAAATTACAGTGGACTGGCTTTATATAAATCCGTTAACCGGTGTTGTTAATATAAGCAACCTTAAGATTTATGAATTAAAATCCGACAGTGTCTTC
This sequence comes from uncultured Bacteroidales bacterium, assembly GCA_963791065.1. Lineage (GTDB taxonomy): Bacteria > Bacteroidota > Bacteroidia > Bacteroidales > VadinHA17 > LD21. The sequence goes on along the minus strand of CAWBQN010000017.1, from coordinate 167,073 downwards.
TTTTCGGCTAAAGGAATCAGCGCAAATATATCCATGCTTAAATTGCTTTCAAAAAATATTGAAATAAAAAAATTAACAATAAATCAACCACGGCTGGCAATTATTCAAAATGAGAAAAGCTTCAATATTGATGATCTGATTGAGAAGTTTTCTTCAAAGGAAATCACAGATTCAATCCTCCCTGCAAAACATATAAGTATCCTCAATGTAAGAATATTTGACGGTGAATTATCTTATCGTGAACAACAGATTCCTATAAACTATTTTATTAAAAAAGTAACCCTGATGAGTAGCGGAAAACGCTGGGACACTGATACTGTTAATTTCAAATTTTCTTTTTTACCGGGAATAGGAAACGGGGATATAAAAGGTGATCTCACAGTCAATCTGAAAAGCTATGATTACAGGATCGCTATTCTGGCACATAAGTTTGATTTAGCTATTATTCAGCAATATCTCAAGGATTTAATGAACTATGGAAGCTTCTCCGCTAATATTGATGCCAATATAAAAGCTAAAGGAAACATAAATGATCAGGAAGATCTTTCTGCTATGGGACAGATAGCTATAAATGATTTTCATTTAGGGAAAAATCCGAAAGATGACTTTCTCTCGTTTGACAAACTGGCATTATCAATCACTGAACTTGATCCAAAGAACCATAAATTTCTTCTGGATTCAATAACAGTAAACCATCCATATTTAAAATATGAGATTTATGATCATTTGGACAATGTTCAACGAATGTTTGGTATAAATGGAGCAAACATTACTGAGGCTAATGCAAATACAGGAACGTTTAATCTGATAATTTCACTTGCACGTTATACTAAAGTACTGGCAAATAGCTTTTTCAGAAGTGATTATAAGATTAACCGGCTAAGGATCCACGACGGAGACATTAAATTCAATGATTATTCTACCAGTGAAAAATTTGCCCTTGAATTAAATCCTTTGGCCGTAAATGCCGATTCCATTGATAAAAATCGCAGAAAGGTAAATGTTACACTTGAATCACCTGTAAAACCATATGGCAACGTATCCGTTGGGGTAAGATTTAACCCAAAGGACAGTTCTGATTTTGATTTACAATACCATTTTAGAAAATTGCCGGTCGCTATGTTCAATCCATATATAATTTCATTTACATCTTTCCCGCTAGACAGAGGGACCCTCGAATTTAACGGTTCATGGAATGTGAGAAACGGACTAATACATAGCACTAATCATCTGGTTATAATAGACTCCCGTACCAGCAAACGGATAAGGAACAAAGACACAAAATGGATTCCGGTACCTCTGATAATGACTTTTGTCCGTGAGCGTGGCAATGTTATTGATTACGAAATTCCGATAACAGGAAATTTAAAAGATCCGAAATTTCACCTGCATTATGTTGTCTTTGATTTATTAAGAAATGTGTTTCTGAAAGCCCCTTCGACTCCTTACAGACTACAGGTAAAAAATGTAGAAGCTGATATTGAAAAATCGATTTCCTTAAAGTGGGAAACCCGGCAAGCCGCCCTTTTACCTGATCAGGAAAAGTTTATTGAGAAAATGGGAGACTTTCTGCTGAAAAATACTGATGCAACAATAGAGGTTTATCCAAATCAATTTGCCAGGAAGGAAAAAGAATATATTCTGTTTTTTGAAGCTAAGAAAAAGTATTTCCTGGCACTAAACAATAAAAGCTCAGCATCTTTCAGTACTCAGGATTCGGATAAAGTTGATAAAATGTCAGTAAAGGACTCACTGTTTACTTTATATCTGAACAAACATGAAAAAGACTCGCTTGTCTTTACGGTTCAGGAAAAATGCACAGGTATTATTGATTCAGCTTTTGTAAATACCAAATTTGATCAGTTAAATAAAGAACGGGAGAATGCTTTTATTCATTATTTCAAGATAAAGGGAGTGGATAACCGCGTAAAAATTCTAAAAGGTGAGCAGGTTGTTCCTTACAACGGTTTTTCATTCTATAAAATAGAGTATAAAGGAGAATTTCCGGAATCTTTGATTAAAGCGTATCACAATATGAATGAATTGAATAACGAAGCGCCGAGAAAAAAATTTAAGCAGGAAAGAAATTCAATAAATCTATTGGTTCAATCCAAATTGTGATTAATAATATCCTCAGAAAGAATTCATCAATCCATAACCTGACTCAGATAACCGTGCACATACCCGTATCTGTAGTGTGAATTATATAACTTAATCTTTAAATCATATAAGACTTTATAATTGACATGCATGTACCTTTATAGCAGCAATTTATTATTCATCAAATGAGTTGTATACCTACTAATGTATTTTGAATAAATTAATTATTAAAATTCAATATTATGAATAATGAAGCCCGCATCTCACAGCCTCTGAGTTCGATGACAAGTTTAAGTCTGGGGGCTGGTTCCATGGATCTTGCTTCGGCTAATGAGGTGATTGACAATTTAATTACTGAAGGGGGTAACGATTTTTATAATTATGTCGACCGGATTGGCCTGGTAAATGATCCGAATCTGATTGTGCTGTCTTCCGTTCATCATTATTATTATGATGCCGATGAAATGAAAAATGTAAAAACAATTGTCAATCTTAAAGAGCTTAATAAGATTAAACAAATCAGAAATTTCCTCCAGTCACATCTTTATACCATGCCCTCCAAATGCAATTTTATCGGATTTTTTTCTAATAATGCAAAGGTTGACAGGTATGCTTTAAGATTCAGTTCATCCCTCTTGCTTAATATGAAAAAATCTGAAGATATCGAGAATGGTATTGTCTCACGGTTTCCTGTTATAAACATGATATACGAACTTATGGATTGGAAAACAAATAGATATATGTCTGAAAGTGGTGTGACGATACTTTTGAAAGAGTTTGGTTTTACAGTACTGGACATGACAGAAATTAACGGTCGCACTTATTTCCATTCTCAAAAGGCTGGCGGGTTTTACAATTGACAAAGTTCCGCTAAGGGAATACACAAACAAAATCTTTTTATCGTCTCACTACAATGTAACCGCTTGCAGCTTTTTTACTATTTGTCTTAAGTATGTAAAAATAAGTATCCTCAGGTAATGGATATCCGTTATAGTTTATTCCGTTCCATGAATTATCATAATTTGCATTTTTATATACCTCGATACCTCTCCTGTCAAAAATTTCCAGTTCTATCCGTCCTGTTGCATCAGATCCTTTTATAATTAAATAATCATTCTTCCCATCCATATTAGGTGTTATTAAAGTGGGAATTGCCAGATCATTAACAATTATAAATACGGTATCTGAAGATTCAGGACAGACTTCATTTGTAACTGTCCACAAAAATATATTGTTGTCCTTTGAAAGTCCGGTAACCGTTGTGTTTCTATAGGCAGGATCTGAAAACTCACCTGTACCTGAAATTACGGACCAGACACCGGTTTCATAATTATCAGCCAGAGCAGCATCCATCGTTGTTTCATAGCTGGAAAGGATCTGATCTGGTCCGGCATTCGCCACCGGTATTTGAAATACCAGCACAGTTACCGGTTTGACAGAAAAAAGACTATCATTTGAAGTACCCTTGATAAAGTAGATACCTGTCGTTGCAGCACCAGGTTTTTGATACCGGATTGTAGCTGCCGAATCGGTCCAATAGGTGTACGATAAATTTAAAGCTGAACCCGATGTAATTTTAGGATCAGTGAGGTTGACTGTAGAAGGGAAACATACAGGCGGTGGATTACTGATGACAAGTAAAGGAGCACCTGAGGGCTCAATAATTGCAAAACTGTCTGATAGGCCTGAAGTACACTCCTTTGAGTTGGTGACAAAAAACCTATAAGTTCCCGGAACCAGATCTGAAATCGTTGTTGATGTTCCGTTTCCGGAAGTAGCAGAATTTCCAGGAGTAAGTGTCAGGGTCCAGGAATCGTTCTCCGGCAATCCATTCAAAACCACGCTTCCGGTTTGTACTCCTGAGCCGGGTTGAGTGACCGTACCAATCACAGGAGGTGATGGTGTATCCGGGGAAGGTGGTATTATCACTGCCTCTGACATTATTGAAACACATCCCGCTGCACTGGTCAAAGTATAGTTATAGACGCCGGCTGGCAGATCATTTAGTGTTATTCTTGTCCCTGTGCCATTAGAGGTCACCGTCCCGGGATAACGGGTTAATATCCAGTTACCTGTGCCTGGTAAATCAGTTAGAGTCACGCTTCCTGTCGGAACTGAACATGAAGGTGTTGTTATTGACCCGACGACTGGTGCTCCGGGTATATCAGGTTGTGGTGCTATTACAATATTGCCTGTTGATGAAGAGGTGCACCCGGCAGAATTGGTCACAGTAAATGTATATATTCCTCCGGATAAATACGGAATTGTAGTATTCGTACCAGAGCCGGTTGAAATTACACCATCGGGAGAACGGTTAAGTGTCCATGTTGCCCTGGGCTGGCAATCCGGATAGTACAACACTTCCTGTTGATACAATACATGTAGGCTGTGTAATTATTCCAACTAAAGGTGCTGAAGGATTTACAACTGTCAATGAAAATACAGCTGATGCTGGTGTACATGCCGGACTCAAGGGATTATTGGTTGTTACTGTAATGATAACAGTTTTACCTGCATCGGCGGCTGCAGGAGTATAAGTAAATGCAAATGGACTGGTTCCTGATGAAACAGGATTTACCGTACCGGTACCATTTTCTGTTATTGTTACACTGGTTGCACTTCCCCCAAAAGTATTTCCAGTTACCGTTACCGGTTTTGTGCCGCATGTATTTCCGCTATTGCTGCTTAATGTCAAAGTCGGAGGATTAACACATCCGCATGATACATTAAAACTGGCTCCTGTTGCAGTACATCCTGATGAATTCTTTACAGTTATAATGTGACTTCCATCACCTACACCGGAAAAAGAAGTACCACTCTGGAACAATCCCCCATCAAGACTGTAATTAAGTCCTGTTCCGGTGGGACTTGTGACTTTTACAACTGCTTTCCCGGAGCCCAGTGCACAATCTACTGTCTGTACGGGGCTGCCCGGAGATACTGGTTGAGCCGGAATAACAACATTTTCGGATGTCTTTGATGTACATCCTCCCGAACTACTGACAGTGAAAGAATATGTTCCTGTTGCAAGGCTTGAAATAGTTACGCTCGTTCCTGTGCCTGTGGTTGTGATTGCTCCCGGGTTGCGTGTAAGTGTCCATGTTCCGGTTGAAGGCAGGCTGTTCAACACCACGCTTCCGGTTGAAACCTCACATGTAGGTTTGATGATTGTACCAACTACAGGGGCTGAAGGATTGGCATCTACTGTCAATGTATAGGTCGCTTTTGCTGCAGCACATGGCAAGCCTAAAGGATTATCTGTTGTAACAGTTATTATAACCGTTTTCCCATTGTCTCCCTTTTTTGGAGTATAGGTAAATGCAAAGGGTGATTTTGATGTACTGGCAGGGCTGACAGAACCGGCTCCATTTTCCGTTATTGTTACTTTTTTTGCACTGCCGCCAAAAGTATTGCCAGATAAAGTTACGGGTGTCAAACTGCAAATTCCGCCAGAGGTGCTGCTAAGTGTTACTGTCGGGCTATTCACACATTGTCCCGATACCTTCAATTGAAATCAATAAAAAAATGCAAACCAAAAGAGATATTCTGGTCATTTTTTCTATCTGGATAATGTTGGAAGTAATTTACCAAAAAATCGTGGCATAATCGATATAATTTTGAGAACAAAAATTACATTATTCACAGATTTCCATTGAATTGAACACCGGCGGTTGTATTTTTCGATTATCAGAATTGAACTGTCCGGAGAATCTTAATCAATAATTCGAAAATCGATCCGACGGTTCAGTTTTCTGTCTTTCTCCAGGAAATTTGGTGCTATTGGTTTTGAACCGCCAAATCCCATAGAGATCATTCTTTTTGTATTTATTCCTCTTTTAATCAGGTAGTTTACCATATCTTGAGAATGTCGTTGTGATAATGCCAGATTCTTATCAGCAGGACCCCTGTTATCTGTGTGAACAGCTAATTCAAGTTTCAATGGCGGATACTTTTTCATTAACTTAAATACCTGATCAAGCATAATATAAGCACTTGATGTTAACTTTTCTTTGGAATCAAAGTAAGAATCAGCATAAGCTCCATTGATCTTTATTAGATTTAGCAGTTCCTTTTCAGATTGATCTTTAAGCAGGAACATTTTTACCCTCGCTTCTTTATATCCAAGAGCCATCATTTCCCTGTAAGCAGGATAGGTAGCCATCAGGGTCATTTGCTGATCAACATTATAACAGTACTTAATTGTGTCCGGATCAGGTTTTTCAGTAATACCGAATTTTTTTGGCACATTTCTGAAGAAAGGCTTATTTAAATCCATGCGGTTTTTGGATGTTACTAATTCAACAACAAACACTGCATCTTGCTGAAATTCATTTTCAGCTGAGTAAAGATTTGTCATCTTAACATTTTCAGCATCCTTCAGTTCGAGGTAATTTGGTTTCTCTGATGACTCTTTAGCCAGATAAGAAGCTTTTTCCTGATAATCATTTAAAACAGTTATCTTCTTTGAAATGCCTGTTTTTCTTATATTTCCGGTTGATTCTGATTTTAATGTCAGGCAGAGATTTACAATATAATTTCCTTTCTTCAGGTATGAATGATTAACTCTTTCCCCTGACGACCTGACACGGTCTCCAAAATCCCAGGAATAAGTTATTATTTTATATCCGGGCATATAAGATTTGAGTCCGTCAAATTCTGTAATATCACCTTTAGTCGTCACACTGGCAGAACTTATAAATGGTTGTTCATAATTTGTAATTTTCAAATTATACGACAATTTTGAGAAGAACAACCTGCCGGTACTTCTGTCAATAAGATCAAGCCTGACATTATAATCACCCGGGCTTTTGATAGCAATGGTATGTAACCATTTTTGCAGACGAAGTTCCGTCTCCAAAATTCCACATATACCTGAGATTAGTAGTATCCACGACAATTGATCCGGTATCCCTGAAGATGAAAGAGTACTTGTTGTCTTTTTGAAGGGTATTATAGAAGACCTGTGGAAAATCAGTCTTAAAATGATAGATCTCCGTTGTTTTATTTCTGTCAGTTGAGAAATATCCTTCGTTCATAACCGAGTCTGTGGTTATTCCAAAATCATTGAACCTTGAGTTTATAGGAGGATCGAGCTGGATAGGGGTTAGCCATTCCTGATTCGAAAATTGAGAATAGAAAATATCCATCCCGCCAAAGCCCGACTTTCCATCGGATGAAAAGAACAGTTCACCAGATGGATTAATAAACGGATATGATTCGTTTCCCTCTGTATTTATTACCGGACCAAGATTTTCAGGTTTGTCCCAATAATCACCTTTCCACGCACAAAAATACAGGTCATAACCTCCTGAACCTCCTGGTTTATCTGATGCAAAGAATAGCTTTTTACCATCAGGTGAAAGATAAGGTGTTGTGACATTGTATCTTTCATCATTATAACGGAATTCCCTTATTTTTGTCCATTGTCCATTAACCAGAATGGCGCTGAAAATTCCAAGTTTATTTCCTGATTTTGAATTATTACTCCTTTTATTAGTTAATTCAAGATTTCTTGAAAAGTAAATGGTATCACCACTGCTGTTAAAAGTAACCGGTCCATCATTGACTTTGGTCTTCAGAATATTTGAAAATAATTTAGTATTCCACGATTTTGCGTTATGGGTTCTGCTTGTATAGTAGATATTAAATTGTCCTGTGTTTTGAGAACCGGAGGAATTTAAAGCTAAATTCTGGCTCCTGTTAGTACAAAATACGATACCTTCTTTGTAATAAACAGGTGAGAACTCATCATTTTTCTTTGAACAAAATGAAGCGATTTCTACAGAATAGGTTTCAAACTGTCCCGATATAAATTGGGAAGTCAGAAAAGTTACCAGAATGCCTGTCAGAAGTTTTTTTTTCATTTTAATAGATAAAAACAGTTACAACCAGTGTTAAAAATAGTTTCTTCATTTGTTTCATTTTTAATGAGAATAATTTGTTTGGCAAAGGTCCGCCTCTTTACAGTGATAAACGTTACACAATTAAGGCAATAGGTTGCATCATTCACGTATTAAGGTGTAATTGGTTAAAGGCGTAAAACGCAAAGGCGTAAAAAGGCATAAAGGCGTAATGGCATTTAAAAGCAAGAGAGGGCATTGTAATGGCTTATTTTATCTGTACATAACTATTGCGGGTTTACCGATCTCAAAATCGCGGAAACCGAAATCAGTTGTGCTGAATGAGTTCATTTTGAAAATGTCCTGTCCGATCCCGGGGATCAACGGGAAAAATGAAATGGATATCTGAAATGTATTAAATATAAGATTCTCATTTTTTATTAAGACTCCAAAACCTATCTGGGAATACAATTTACTGTTCTTAAATCCTTTTACAGCATCACCAACCATTCCAGAGGAAATGTCAGAAAAGGTCCAAAATGGAATCCTACCAAGTTCCATGGAGCATATGATTGTGTCTGCAGCATGAACAAAAGGCGATTAGTTCCCGACAAACCAATACTGTTAAATCCTTTGATACCCTGTCGATCATTGAGAGTTAAACTGTCGTACGAGAACCTGTTGATCCCTATAGTGACCTGGGGCTTTACAAATTGCCTGAATTTCCAGTTGCCTATTTCAAACAATCCGGTAAAATAATTTACGCCGACAGTTGCAACACCCTGTTCTGTATGGGAGTTGCGAAAAAAGGTTCCATATTCAATGTTTGTGCTCAGGTATCCCCATTCATGGTAGTTTCCAAAGGAATACAGCATTCCCAGGTACGGCCGCCACGAACTATTTCTCAACTGGTAACCTGCTGTCAATCCAAAAGCTCTTCCGACAGGCACATCTTCAACAGTACCGTATTTAAAAATATATTTATCCTGAACATATTTACGGGTAGTTATTCCAATTCCGGCAAAGTAAAAATTCTCGTTGGAATAGATCTGCAGCGGGTCGTTGATATCAGTTGGTTTGTCTTTGTAACGTATACGTAAATACCGGGCAGAGAGTATCAGATTAGTTGCAAGTTCATCTTCTGTAGAGCCCCTGAAAATCCGTATTGCCTTGGCTGCCCAGAAATCCTGCGTCTTATATTTTAAATCCAATGGAATATATAGCGGAGCTTTCCCCACCAGAGAATCTCGTTTGACCTGAGTAGCAAGAGATATGCCTCCTGCCCATGTTGCATAAGGAGAATAGAACGGCCGGTCTATCGCCAGGCTCCTTCTGATATTTCCATATCCGTCAACTTCAAAATGCAAATTTGAGTTGATGTAAGTGGTCAAAATATTCGGAATGAAATAATTAGTACGAAACTTACTGATGCCGGTACTGATATTCCTTGAAAAAACATTTTGAAACTCGTGTCCGAATCCTAAAAAGTTTTTGTCTGCTAAACCAATCTTGATAGATGATGGTGAAATGGCAGCTTCACCGGTGATACTCCAGTTATCCAGTTCCCTGATGAAAATATCTACTGAATCAGATTTTGGTCCGGCAGAAGCAACATAAAAATAGACATCATGCACAAATTTCTGAACTCGGATCAAACGCTCCGATTCTTTCACATAAAACGAATTAAACGGCTCATTTTCACGGATAACCAGGAGATTTCGGATCGCCATGGCCTGAGTTTTAACATGTAAGGAATTTCCGGCTTTAGTTAAAATGTTTTGTTCGGTCACGGTCGTGTCATCAGCAAGGTAACCAAAAGGGTCCAGCGTAACAATGTCGATCTTCCGGATAATTTTCCCCTGAAAGGTGATGTATGGTTTCTGGATCAGTTTTTTATAAGCTTTCTTTTTGACCCCCTTTTTTGATATGATTGTGATTGGTTTGAAGATCAACTTGTACAGGAAAGTATTGAACTTATTTCGTTTGGAATAGGTCTCAATATCTTTATAAATATGTGTTGAATCTTTTTTGACTGTTGTTTCCTGTGCTGATGCTAAAGCATTAATAAATACTGAAACAAGACAGAAGTATGAATATTCTTTTGAACCACATCGGGGGTTTACCATTATTGAATGCTTTATCAGATAATTACTTTTTCTTTTTCTCAATTGCCTTCAAAACCTCTGCTTTTTTTTCTGCAGAATCAACCTTGATTTTTTCTGCTGCTCTTTCTTTTCTTTTATAATAACCTCTGAAAAGAAAATTTTCTTTAGCGGCATTCATATTTTCATCAAGACCTTTACTGCTCTTTTTAAGATTCACGATGGTCTGATTAATATTTGCTGCGATTGTCGAATCCTTTAAAAATCTGCCAAGTGTTCCGTGTCCGCTATTGACCTGAGTCATAATGCCTGCCAGCTGATCAGATATAATTACAGCATTATTGACGGTCACCTGAAGGCTTGCCATAATAGCATCGGGTTCAACAGGTTCTTTTGACAGGATCTGCTGGCCGTCTTTTGCTAAAGATGCATCAGAACTTCCCTGAGTAATAATTAATATACGGTCCCCGATAAGACCGGCAGAGCCGATAGCCGCTTCACAGTCTTCTTTAATAAACTTCTGAACATTTTTTTGGATCAGCATATCTACCTGAACAGTTGAATCATTAATTATTTTAATGTTGTCAACTGTGCCGACATTTATTCCGGAAAAACGTATATTATTTCCAACCTCCAATCCGCTCACATTATAAAAAGTTGTCGTAAGCTTATAGACAGGGACAAAAAGATTTTTCTGCCTTCCAATTATAAACACGGCAACAATAAAAATCATCAGCCCTCCTGCAATAAACAAGCCCAGCCGTACTTTGAATTTAGTTGTGTGCTTTTCCATATATTATTGTATTAAATCTGATACCTGTTATAAATTATTTAAAGAATGATCTGATTAATATGTCAGAAGACTTTTCGAATTCTGTCAGATTACCTTCCTTATAGACTTCGCCATTGTGCAACATGATTACACGGTTTGCCGTATTACGGGCACATTCAATATCATGTGTGATAATCAGTGAAGATGTCTTATATTTTTTCTGAACATCATTAATCAGTGAGCTTATTTCATCTGAGGTTGCCGGATCGAGCCCGGTTGTCGGTTCATCGTATAAAATGATCATCGGGTCAACCACAATTGTCCGGGCAAGGCTGATCCGCTTGCGCATTCCACCCGATAACTGAGATGGCATTTTATTCAGAGCATCAGCCAGACCGACATTTTCAAGTGCTTCATTTATCTTTTCATTTATTGCTTTTTGTGTGAGTCCCTTTTTTATTCTCTTCAGAGGAAATTCAAGGTTTTGCTTAACCGTCATTGAATCATATAATGCACCGCTCTGAAAAAGAAAACCAATTTTCTTGCGCATCTCTCCTAACCTTTCATTGTTCAATGTGTTCACATCCTCACCCAGAACATTGATCGTTCCGTCGTCAGGATTGAACAACCGGACTATACATTTTATCAGGACAGATTTTCCGGAGCCGGATTTACCAAGCACTGCCAGGTTCTCTCCGTTAAAGAGCTGTAATGACACATTTTTCAGGACTTCCTGTTCGCCAAATCCTTTCCTGAGGTTCTTGATTTCTATTACCTGATCGCTTCTTTGAGGCTTAGCCGGACTGATATCTGTTTTGAGGAAAGGATCCATCTGTCTTCAAATTATATTATAATAAATCGGTAATTTGTACTGCAACCAGATCGACAATTATTACCAGCAGAGAAGATATTACTACTGCTGAATTTGCAGCAATACCAACACTCTCAGTACCACGTCCGGCATTATATCCTTTATAACATCCGATCAATCCGATCACGGCACCGAAAAAGAACGTTTTAATTACAGCAGGCAGAAGATCTATAAACTCAAGATGACTGAATGCCTGTGAGCAAAAGAGAACAAATGTTACATCTCCCTTAATATTCACACCCGCCCAGCTTCCAAACATACCGAGAGTATCGGCATACAAGACTAAAATGGGGATCATCAGTGTGGCTGCCAGAACCCTGGTAACTACCAAAAACTTCATGGGATTGGTGGATGATACTTCCATAGCATCAATCTGTTCTGTCACCTTCATTGAACCCAGTTCAGCACCCATTCCAGAGCCAATTTTCCCGGCACAGATCAACGCTGTGATAACCGGTCCCATTTCTCTGATCAGTGAAACTGCTACCATTCCGGGAAGTAAGGAAACAGCTCCAAAATGAACCAGCGACGGGCGCGCCTGAATTGTAAGCACCAGACCCATGATGAAACCCGTGACTGTTATTAACGGTACCGATTTATACCCTATTAAAAATGATTGACGCAGGAACTCTTTAAATTCAAAATTCCGTGAAAAAGTTTCTTTGACCGTACGCGAAAAGAATAAAAAAAAATCGGCAACATCTGTCAGGAAGTTGTGTGCCTCAGCTGTTTTTGCTATTGCTTTTTCACTGAGTCTGATGGTTTGCTCCTTTGCAATATTTTTTACCTTAATTACAGGATGAATATTTTTCATGAAAGATTTCTTATTTCATCTGAACCGGACAGGTTCAGATTACACCGCTGAGTGGAGATTCTATATATCTACAATAATGTAGAGCAGCTCCTGTTTTGATTTCCCGAGTTTATAGCCAAGCATTTCGATCATCTCTTTTTCCTTGCCTTCGCGATAACGTAAATCTTCGTCGGTAATGACAGGAAATCTTTGCTTAAGCTTCTCCTTTTTCTGGTTCCAGTATCCTGCTACATTTGCGTTCATGTCGTTTAATTTAAGGGGTGGTAAAATTCAAGAGTATCGGTATTATTCATTCTTCTTTATATCGTCTGCATTATCAGATTTCTTATTTTGATCCTTTTTGCCATTTTCTGAAGATTTCAAGGTATTGGATTGCTTTGCCTTACCTGTCTTTTTTGATTGATTCGTATTCATCTTCTTTACATTATCCGGCTGAACTTGTCTGTTTAAATTCTTTGGAGGATTTGTAGTCTGCGTCTTTACATTATCCGGCTGAGTCTCTCTTCTGATATTTTGAGGAGGATTTGAATACTGTGGCTTTACATTATTTGGCTGAGCTTCTCGTCTGATATTTTGAGGAGGATTTGAATTCTGTGGCTTTATATTAGCCGGCTGAGCTTCTTTTCTCATATTTTGAGGAGCATTTGAATTCTGCGGCTTAATATTATTTGGCTGAACTTCTCTTCTCATATTTTGAGGAGCATTTGAACTCTGTGGCTTAACATTATTAGGCTGGGCTTCTTTTCTAACATTCTGAGAAGGACTGGTATTTAATGGCTTTGTAGATTTTTCAGGCAAATTTCCTGCCTGGTTGGTCGCATTTCGCTGTGATGGTTGTTTCACATCCTTCAGGTTAGTAATTCTTGAGGGTGCAGGTTTCACTCCCCCGCCATTGCTCGTTGCAACTTCAGGCCTGTAAATCCGGAACTTACCGTTATTCATGTCTTGTCCTGGTTTATTGTATTCCTGAATGGCAACAGGATTGACTTGTCTCCCTGTAGCTCTTTGTATATCAGTACGCGCTGGTCCTGCGATGTACGTAGCATGCCTGCTATTATCAATATAAGTATTATTAATCACGGATGAACGTCTGGCGATCTGGTCCTCATCGGACCGGCTGATATAATAATGGTCAATGTCATTTCTGTCAATATCCCGGTCCCTTACGAAGATCCAGTGATCGTTACGGCTGTCATATCCTCTGCCGAAACTAACAGTGAGACTGATACCAGGTTCCATAGGAGCCCAGCCATAATAACCGTCTGCTCTTCTCCATGAGACCCATGCTGGTCCCCACTCATTACCAGGTACCCATAACCAGCCATAATACTGATCATAATCCCAACGACCATAATGGAACGGTGCCCATCCCCAGCTGTAATCCGACATCCACGTCCATCCATAATCAGTCAGAATCCAATGTCCCTGAGTCGAATATGGTACAAAATCCGGTCCGGCGTCAGGAATCCATACATATCCGTAATCACGATAGTCGACCCATTCACCATAGGGACTTAATTGATCATAGAAAACCTGGAAACTAACATAAGGCTGCTGAGCTGATGCCTGTTTTGGAAGTATTACAGATGTAATATTCACAATAAAGAGTAATACTAAAACTTTAACAATTGATCTCATAGTGATATAGCTGAAATTTTCAAATTGTGATTATTTGGCAACAGTCCCTGATTGAAACGGAATCATTCCTTAATCGTAACAAAATTAGAGATTTGGCCCGGCGGAAGTGTTACATAACTTCTGAAAAGAGTTATATAATTCACGCATAGTATGATTTGCTGATGCTGATTAATCCTTAGTGCAGCGGACAGAAAAACCAGAATTTTTATCGTCACCGCCCTGTTGTATATCCGGATTCTGATAACTAAGGGACCAATCCCATAGTCCGCCGTCAGGCTGCAAAGCTATGGCATCATCCGAATACCATACACCCATTGCTCCAAGCTGACTAAAAGATCCGTCAGAACTTCTCATTCCTCCCGGGTAACCATTAAAGCCGGTGCTATTATTAGTTGTTTCCTGGTCCTTGCCGACGGCTCCGATAGTTTCCATTGGACCACGTGACTCATAAACATATGTATAAACATTCCACTTCGATGTTGAAGCAATAGATTTCGCTGTTGCATTATTATTTGTACCAAAAGCATAGCCATTCACTGAGAGAAAATCTTTTAATGATGTCCATTCGGCATCAGTAGATATGTGCCATCCTGCAGGACATACATTTCCTTCTCTTATTACGTAAGAATTATATAGTGCTCCAAATGGATTTTTATATGCTGCTTCGTTGTTACCGTACCAGCAAAACCCTGGTTTGGTAAGGTTTCTCCATGATACACTATCAGCAACCAGTGGAAGTGATGTACCATCAGTGTGTTTTGTTGTTTTCAGATTTTCTTCTGCCCAGTATCTGCCATCAATTTCAACCATATTATAGTTATTGCCATCCCCGTCCCTGTTTGGATTAATATCAAATATTATGGTTTTATTCTTATCAGGTATATCTGTCAGAACAGTCTGATAATCTCCTGACATAGCTGTAAATTTCAACTTGTCACCCTGCGTATACAACATTTCGGTTATCCTGCCGCTCTTTTCACCGGCTGATGCTTTGATATCGGTAGCCTGTGCACCTCTGCTGCCAGATATCTTCTCGATACCTGCCAAACCCGATGAGCTGCCATTACTTATTAATTTACCTGATAACTGGTATTGATTGCCTCTTACATTGACGATATAAATACCTCTTGATGTTTCGCCCGAAAATTTATACACCTGTAAAGAGTTATCCAGATAGTCTTTAATGCTGATTATTATTTTCCCGGATAGATCCAGAATAGTTATCACGGCATTGCCGGAAAACGGAGGCTGAATCTCCAGCATTGCTTTATCTGTCATTGGATTAGGATAGATCTTCATCCCCGGAGAGGAGGCGCTATTATCAATAATACCCGTTATCACTGAATTGCCTTTGAGATTCAAAACATCTGTTCCATTGATGGTAACAGACTCTCCTGTTGACAGATTATCAACCTTGACAATGTTCAAAGGTATGCTTGATGATACCGCAAAATCAATGAGATAATTCTGTCCACATGCTGTACCTATGCTAAGATAAGAAACAGTAAAAATGAAAAGAAGTGTCTTCATTATAATAAAATAATTTCATACAAAGATGAAAGTTCCAATAATCACACGTGTTACACATTTTCAATATTTAATTACATAATTCACGTATCAGGTGATATGCAATATTCTGATATCTATTACTTTCCAATTTGGCTCCTCATTACTTTCCTTGCAAGAAAAATTCTGCTTTTTACAGTTCCTATCCTGAGCTTAATAGTATCAGCAATTTCTTTATACTTGTATCCTTCTATGTACATTTTAAACGGGATCCGGAATTTATTATTCATCCGTTCTATACTGTGATTAATTTCTTTCACTGCATAGATTGAATCAGGGTTATCAGAACCCGGAGCCTTTGAAAGGTCAGTGATAAGTGAAGCATCTGTATGTTCCCCATAAGATCTCTGCAGAACACAATGCCTGTAATTATTAATAAAGGTATTTCTCATAATTGTGAAAGTCCAGGCTTTCATATATCCTGTATCTGTGAACCTATCCTTATTTAGAAGTACTTTCAGGAATGTATCCTGTACCAGGTCTTTTGCATCTGCACGATTTAACCTGAGACGATTTGCATAGCTCAGTAGGCTTTGCTCGAGATCTGTTAGTTGATTGTTGAATTCAATTGCTGTCATTTATTTGGTTTTAATCAGGTTTATTACTTGGTTTGTTCGGCTTAAGCTCTGTTAAGACGAATCTCATCAAAAAAGGGTGTGCGTTTTTCCTCAACACATTTTACTGCGTACAAATAAATTGAGGCACTCCAAGTCTGCCAGTCCTGCCCCATAGGTCTGCCATTCTGGGATTTTATCCACTCATTAAATCCAAAACTAAGCTTTCCAGTTCCTGAGAGCCTGATAAGGTGGGTGAGAGCTACTAGCTTTTCATGCGCAAGTGTATACTTTTTAGCTGCAATTAAGGCAGCAACATAGAACCCGCATACAAATGGCCAGATCCCTCCATTATGGTATTCTCCCGGATTATTATACAAAGCATACCGGGGAAGCCAGTCGGGATCTTCAGGTTTAATAAAAGGAAAGAAATTAGGTGGCAGATCAACTGCCAGGTCACCACTTTTTTTCATGGCGGTGCATTCCTCCTCGATCCATGAAATCATCTGATCAGCCCGGTTAGGTGAAGCGATACCTGATAGTATGGCAAGGCTGTTGCCGAGAAGGTCGAACCGTTCGCTGCTATGAATTTTATAAGACCATAAAGCATAGTATGGTTTATGCTTCACCATCAACCCTTCATGAACATGACGATGTATTGTTCCGCCTTTAATTATGAAACGGCTCATCTCACTGTGCATTCTGTCGGCTTTGTCATTCCTTCCAAGGATCCTGAGATAGCTGTATACAAGAGTATTGACATACAATCCATATCCGGTGACCCATTGTTCATCGCGCCAATCACTTGTCGGCTGCTGGGCAACCATATTCCTGTCCGACGGGCTTTGATAATCCATCCAGGTCAGGGCTTTTTCCACGGCCTGACTGAGAAAATCTTTCTCCCCCGTAATTTTTCTGAAAATTCCGGCACCAAGCAAAAATAATGGTGTAGTATCGCTCGATCCGCGGTCCTCTTTATCATGTACAAGTGAAGGTATATGACCATGTTCTGTCTGGTTTTTTGCCAGCGTTTCCAATACCTTCCTGATGCTTGCCAGAAGCTTCCTGTTTTCCGATACTGCTATTCCAAAAATGGAAAACATCAGATCTCTTGTATACGGTTCAGGATATCCCCAGCCTGCAGTGCGTGGAAGACCATGATAAGGCCCGTGAGCATTATTAAGCAGCACTTCAATAGCAGCTTTCCTTGCCTCTTCAATCTCTTGATGTTCTGCAGTTTTCATTATTTAATTCCCAATTTATTACCTATTATTTCTACAAACCGTTTTGCGACAACACGGTAGTCAAAGTTTTTTACAACCCTTTCCCTGGCTGCCTTACCCATTTTTTCACGTAACACCGCATCAGTCATAAGAAGCATCAGGTATTTTCCAATATCATGTACATCTGCACGATAATCCACCGTGCGTGGCTCTTTGAACAGTACTTTGTGTGTTCCTTCAAATCCTGATTCATCTCCCAGGGTAACCTGGTCGACAACTATTTTTTGTGCCACTTTTGCAAGATAGGCTGTTTCGTTATGTACCAGTGTATCAAGCATTCCCATTGCTTTAATCCCTATCACGGGCTTTTCGCAGGCTCCGGCTTCCACCTGGGGCATTCCAAATCCTTCAAGCCTTGAAGGAGCTGCGTATATATCGCATGCTCCGATAAGATAAGGCATGAAATTCCTTGATATTTTATTAGTTTCATAGGTGACATTCTTTTCAATTCCGAGATTTGCCGCCATATCGAGGTCAGCAAAGTTTTGAATCTGCGTTCGTGGCTGGGGCCATACTTTGCACACATATTTCCAATCAGGTGCTGTTGTATCGATGATGGCGAGCGCCTGCATAACTTCCTGGGCTCCTTTTGACGCAGCATCCCCACCAATTGTCAGGATCATTATCTGATCGGGGGAAATGCCCAGGGATTCGCGGACTGCCTTAATCTTCGGGTCATCCTTGCTGTGTGGAATGAAAGAATCGGTGTCACATCCGACGGGTAACACCTCAATTTTGTCTCCGCTAATACCGTCGCGGACATACATCTCTTTTACCCAGTTTGATGTCACAAGGATGAGGGGCAGAGCATTCAGTACCTCCTGGTAATTTGCAATGTAGCCATCGGCAACCAGCCAGGGTACAGGTTGAACACCATAACGCTGCGGATGAAGCACGAGCTGGGGTGTATGTCCCCAGTAACCTACGCCGACAACAACATTTGGCTCAAACCACCGATAGTACCACTCTTTTTCCTGTGCCGATTCGAAATGAACAGCCTGTGCATCAACCCCCATTTCAAGGAGTCCCCTGTATAAAAGATCTCCCTGGGTCGCCAGTCCTCCCGGTGATGGCGGGTAATCATACAATAACAGTACTTTCATAATTCAACAGTTTTATTAAGCCAGAGTTCAGCTTCGGCCGGATTGGTAAATTTCCAGAATGATTCTGCAGCCGGTGTAGTTTCTGCCTCAAAACCACCCTTTTCAAAGCCATACGTTTCAGTTATTATTCTATATTTTCGAAGCCATATCCTTTTTGTGAGCTTCCGGTAAACTGAAGTATTTTCCAGCGCCTCAGGATAGTGTTTTTTGTTGTCGTCAGAATAAGCGAAAGTCCATAATTCACCAGCTGACAGTATGCCGGCACTCCAAAGTTTAATGACTGCCCTGCCTGTTTCTTCATGCCTCAGGTGCCTGGTATATTCGCCTGCCGGATTATGTGTGATTATCAGGTCGAAACGGGTTGCAGGCATTAATTCAACTATGGCGGCTTCTACCTCTTTTTCATCCAGAGGCCTTTGTGCGGGACCATCCTCCATATCGCCCATGACCCCTGCTGATTTAAGTATTCTCATGGTGTCGTGAAACTTTGCGGAACGGTCCTTGTCGTTTCCCCTGCAAAGACAGGCGATAAACCATTGCCATTGCGGGTGGCTAAGTATTGTTCCCCCGGCCCATAATGTTTCATCATCGGGATGAGCCACTATAACTGCAACTTTTTTTGTGAAAATCCTGGCCATTGTAGGGAAATTTATGTCGAAACAGAATGTATATCAGATTACAAAGATGTGTCACCTTTTGAAGAAAAGAGTTACACAACTTTATGTTTGTTTTACATTATTTACATATAAGATAAGTCAGCTACTGATTTTTTCAGAGTTCTTAAGTTCACTCAGGAGTTCATTTAAATCAATTGTAGCATAGGTAGATGCATAATCTGACATGGCATATGGAACAATTAAATTTCCATTGTGAACAATAGAACCGCATGAGTAAACTACATTTGGTACGTAACCTTCCCTTTCTTCACTATTGGGAGAGATAAGAGGGGTCTTCAGCCTGCCAATTTCATTTTCAGGATTATTAAGTTCATATAATGATGCTCCTAACACGTATTCCCGCATGGGTCCTACTCCATGAGTTATAACTAACCATCCGGCATCCGTTTCTATGGGTGAACCGCTATTCCCAACCTGTACAAGCTCCCAGGAATACTTCGGCTTCTGAATAAGTTTAGCTTCCCTCCAGATGGAGATATTATCAGAATAAGCCAGATAATTATTTACTCCATCAGTCCTGCACAATATTGCATACTTCCCGTTTATTTTTCTGGGAAACAACGCCATTCCTTTATTCTGTGCGAGCTCACCATGTATTGGTAACCCTTTGAAGTGATAGAAATCTCTGGTCGAAAGCAACTTTGGCAAAATGAAGTTACCATCGTAAGCAGTATAGGTGGCGTAATAAATTACTTTACCATTATCCTCCGTGAATTTAACGAAGCGTGCATCCTCAATGCCATTTTTTTCTGAATCGGAGATTGGAAAGATCACTCTCTCGGAAATTGCAGAGTCAAGCGAGAATTCAATTTCATAATGGGATAGCGCCAGCCACATCATCTGATTAATGATTAATTCCTTATTTGGTGTAAGCTGATGGGATTTCCTAATTTCTGCAACCGCTTTCTTCAATTCACCATAAGTAAATCGTTCGGCCAGTTTTTCCAATACAAAAAGAGGCGAAAGGCTGTTATCGAAATCGTGCATTTCATCCAGCTTCTTAATGAAGGATTTTTTATTATAAATATGCCTTTTAATACGTGCAGCTTCTGCCAGCATTTTGCCAACCGGTTCAATTATCAGGTTGTTATTTCTGTCTATAACAGCTGAACGGAAAACGATCGATGAAATATGACCTTCTCCGGTGGCTCTGAAACTAAAAATCAATCTTTTTTCATCAGTTCCTGTTTTCGACTGATCAGGGTCCTCCACGACTGACGGGTTAAAAAACGCTGCAGATTCAATTGAATATTCCATTGTGAAATATGAACCTATAAGCGTTCTTCGCGATTGATTAATTTTGAGTGGCTTTATACCCAGCTCATTAAATATCCCGTTCAGTTTGGCAAAATGAGATTCCAATATCTGTGAAATATTTCTGTGACGCCGGGAATAGCCTCTCAATACCTGACTTAGTACAGTATATACTTCACTATCAGACATATCTAATACACTCAGTATAATCTTTTTACTTTGCTCCTTAGAAAAATTACAGAACCGTGCGATCACCCTGGCGGGATCAGGAGAAAATTTGATATTCTTCCTGGTAACAGTAATTTGCATGTCTTATATTATGTTTAATCTCTCCGCTTTTTTCTGATAGAATCTGAGGTATCAGATGAAAAGTTATAGGAGGTCATTGAGCTCTGATTTCTCATTGCCGGAAATACAGTTGCTTCTTCTCTCACTAATTTATTTTCAGGAACAACCATGGATTTACTGATTGCTAATCTGTCCGCTTTATTGTACTTGTCAACAGTCAATCGTGCCATAAGGTAACTTATAGTGGATTCGGCACCCTGGTTGAGGTTTACATGCGTTTCTTCCAGACCATCGTAACAACCACCGGTACAGGGGTTATAGATGATCTGATGCAAACGGTTATTTCCTAAAAACCAGTTAAATGCAGTCTCCATTTTAACCAGGTAGTCTCCATCAGCAAATGCATCATAAAACTTGCTTAGTGTCATAATGGTATACCCGACATCAATGGGTTGTTCACCAAAATGTCCTGATTCCTCTCCCTTTTGAAGCCAGTTTTTATTGGAAATAACTTCTATTCCATTTTGATTAAAAATCTTTGATAAGAGAAAGCGGAAAGACGATAACGCTATTTCCCTGTAAATCGTTTCACCGGTCAACGACCAGGCATATAGCATAGCCTCAGGCAGTATGCTGTTTGCATATGTAAGATACCCTTCAAACCATCGCCATTTTTCGTTCGATTCATGCTTGTACATCTGAACCAGTCTGTTTGCGAGTATTCTTACAAGGTTCAGGTTTTCTGAAGATCTTATTGTCCTGTTATAAAAAAATAATCCCTTAATAGCAAAAGCCATGGCCCTTGTGGAATGAATTTCATGAATACGGGGAATCGTTTTTTGTATAATTGAAATAGCCAGGGAATTAATTCTTTCAGGAAGAGATTCTTTCTCAGAAATCAGATAACCAAGAGCCCATAGTGCTCTTCCATTGGCATCATCGAGGTTTACAGCTTTGTTCTGATCGGTGAATTTATTTTCAATATCCATATAGTTTAAAAAGCTACCATCAAGCTGGAGACAAAGCTTAATAAAACTCAAATATCTGTTTATGTACCATATACTCTTTTTGTCGCCTGTTAAAACAAAATGCTGACAAAGGGCAATCATCGCCCTGGCGTTATCATCAAGGGTATAGCCTGAGCAGAGATCAGGATGGTTGACTTTTGAAAACTGGATTATTCCGGTATCGGTCGTCATCCTTTTTACATGGTCGAGATTGAGAGCCGGGAGATTATATTGCAGTATAATCTTATTGCCGGCGATTTTTTCGAAGAGCATTGTATGTTCAACCGCAGAGTTTTCCCAGGCGGTGGAAACGATTTTCTGCAAGGTATTTATTCTGATATTCCTTCGCAATGGGGTATCGTTCAATAACCGCATTACACCATCCGCCAGCTGCTTGGAGTTACGAAAGTCGAAAATAATTCCTGTATCCTCAGTAAGTACTTCCTTTGCATGAGGAATAGGGGTAGAAATAATAGGGCAGCCACAACTCATCGCATAGGCAAAAGTACCGCTTACAGCCTGGTTGGGATCATTGGTAGTGAACAGATAAATATCTGTAAGCTGCAAATATTCAAGTAGATCGGGTAATGGAAGATATCTATTGACAAATTTTACATGCTGTGTCAATTTATAGCTGATTATCATTGCTTCAAGACGATTCCTGTATTTTTCTCCTTCTTCCTTTAAAACTTCGGGATGGGTTTTACCAATTATGAGAAATAATGTTTCAGGGCAGCTTTTCACAATATAAGGCAAGGCTTTAATAGTTGTTTCAATTCCCTTTCCCGAACTCAACAATCCAAATGTTGTAAGAACCTTTCGACCCTCGAATCCATATTTCTTTTTTAAATAATCCTTATTCAGGTGTGGAACCAGATGAGTGCCGTGGGCTATCACGGATATTTTTTCTTTTGGCAAACCATAGTCATTAATTAAGATATCTGCCGAATTATGAGTCATTACGATAACTGAACTGCACTTCGCAACTATGTTTTTTACAGTCAATTTCAGCTGTTTATCAGGAAAGGGCAGTACCGTATGAAAATCAACAACAATCGGTTTCTTAAGCAGAGCCAGGAACTCCATAAATGACCGTTCCTGTTTTTTGAAGAATCCAAACTCATGCTGGATAAGGATAATTCTGATCCGATCGTCCTTATTTATGGTTAATGCAAGTTTTCCATAGCTGTCAGACAATGATGTTTTCAGAGTATATTTTACATCGTCGGAATATTGAAAATCCTCATCATTTGATTCAAGCGCACAGACTCTTATGGAGAATGAATTACTGAATTTATTATTAAGGACCTTGATCAGATCCTGAGAATAGGTTGCTATACCGCATTCCCTTGGCGGGTATGATGTAATAAAAAGTATTTCAGGTAGTTCATTGGGTTTATTCAACGTACCTTCCTGGCCATAAGTGAACGGTGAATTCTGAGGAGGTATAGAGTTTTCAAAGCCAAACAATCCTTCACGATAATATACACTCTCACCGTTTTGCTTCGAATTTGATTTACTTTTCATTTTTGGAACTATAAGTTAACAATTCGTTTACCAGATCATTTAATTTCACAGAAGCACATGCGATAACCGTATCTGCAGCGCCATAATAAATAAATAAAGTATCGCCAAACAGGGCGGTTCCGGTAGGAAAAACAACATTATTTACTTCTCCTTTTAATTCCCAGTCATATTGGGGTGAGAACAAAGCGTAAGGCAATCTGGCTAAAACCTTACCCGGATCCTTTAAGTCAAGCAATGCAGCACAGGCAGAATAAACATGATCTTTTCCGCAATGTTCCACGCCGTGATAGATCAATAGCCAGCCATGTTCTGTTTCGATAGGCGGACAGCCACTGCCGATATAGCTTGACTCATGTCCAGGATGAGGATCGAGTACTATATGATCCTGAAGGTTAAGAAAATAGTTGTCCCAGAATTCTTTTGTGAGATCCTTAAGTCTGTTTATATAAGCAATCTGAATTCCGGGCCTTATACGGTGAAGGAAAACCAGTTTCCCGTTTATTCTCCTGGGGAAGAATACTATATTTTTATCCCAAAGCATCATCTTTTTACCGGGATCTGAAACGTGATTAAGGTAATAGTTTTCATTTAAATTGGCTACCGATTCAGCAAGGACCACAAATTGTGCATATGTAATCGGAGGTACAATCATCCCATGTTTTTTGAAATTCCTGAGGTCCTTTGTAGTTGCCAGAGCTCCCCTGGCATTAGTTCCATCGTACCCGGTATAGGTAAGATAATAAAGGTTTTCAATCCTGACTATCCGGGCATCTTCCACACCGTGTGATTCAAAGTCGCTTTCAGGTACAATTATTGGTTTCTGCCATCTTTCAGTGACAGTCAGGGGGCCATCAAGCTTACAATATCCTATTGTTGAATGATTTCCTTGCTGTACCGCCCTGTAAAACATGTGAACAGAGTCACCAACACGCATAACTGCAGGATTAAGGACACCTTCATTTTCAAATTCCAGATGAGTTTTCTCCAATACTATGCCTTCTTTCCTTACCTCTATCATATGAAATTCTTTAACCTTTTACTAATTTTAAGTTATACTCTCACATTTCTACTGCTTGCAGACCTGATATCTCTACATGATTCAACTGATTTGGCTTTCTTTTGTTCATTTTGCCACGCAAAGGTGAATAAATAATGATGCGTAAGTGTTACAGAACTTTTTCTAAAAGTTATATTATTCACACTTCCTCTTTTGAAGCTAATGTCCCAATTTACTTCCAGTTAGATGGACTGCCCGCTGTTTTATTTTTTCTTGAAAATTGTCTTGATTTTTAAGATTGGCGGCATTGTGTCGCCTAATAAAAAGCCCCATGGCTTTAGTGGTTCTATATGGTCACAAATGAGTTTTATAATAGCGAGTAACGGCATGGAAAGAAACATACCCGGAATGCCCCATAACGCATTTCCTGCCAGAACTACTATTACTGAGAATAGTGCATTGATCTTTATTTTGGAGGCAACAATATAAGGAACGATGTAGTGGTTGTCAATAAGTTGAATAAAATAGTAAGCAATCAGAACATAAAGAGCGTACCAGGGAGAGGGTTTGCTCACGAGCGCCACCATCATTGGCAATGCGACTGCAATTATACCTCCAATATATGGTATAACGTTTAGCAATGCTGCAAGAATGCCAAGAATAAAGGCATATTCAATTCCAAGTATCAAAAGAGCTGTCGTATTCATTGCCGCCATAAGAACAGCTTCAATTACCAGCCCTACAAGATAGCGCTGAATAACAGTTTTGATCTGGGAAACTATCTGCCTTACATGACTCTGGTAATTTGATCCTGAGAGCATACGGATAAACTCAATTAATAATGGCTGATAAAATAGTATCATGAATATGTAAAATGGTATCAATAGCAAGATTACCAATCCATTGCCAAGTATAACTATTGTTTGACCTATTGCAGCAGTACTTACATTGATTATTTCACTCTTGGTTTTGGTGACCCAGTCGTGTATTTTCTGAGGATCCTTGTCAAAATATTCGGCGGCATCTGCGATGTTCTGATTGACAATAGATGTAAATTTATCGACGAGCACGGGCCATGACTCGCCAAACTTTCCGGCTTGTGAAATAAGGACTGCACTAAATGCAGCAATAACTAAAAAGGTAAGGAACATGGTCATCAAGATTGCCAGAATCCTGTTTATTTTTTTCCGGACGAAAAAGTTTACCACAGGGTGGAGCACTATCGCAATAATTACTGCGAAAACAATCGGAATAATAATGCTCTTTGCAATATACATTATTGCCAGTAAGGCAATTAAGCCCACAAGAAATATCGTTACCTTAGCATAAAATGGTATCTTTGGGACTTCAGCTGGCACGGCTTTTTGATTTCATTATTTTTTTCTTTAGAAAATGTTGAAATATTGAAATGCCGGTTGATTTTATAGTATCAGAATTCTTAGCAACAAGATTAGTAACGCCAAACTGAAGGATAGAACCAAGCAGCTTCCTGAATATATTTGCTGATCTGCCGGAAACTACTTTTCTGGAGAGATAACCCGAAGCCATCGCCATAAGGGCACCCGGAAGATCCTCAATCAGAAATGATGGTGAAGCGATTCCCCTCAAAGTTCTCCTGAGTACATTTAAAGGCTTAAGACTTTCGTATGTAATAAAGAATTGTTCCTTTAGTAACTGGCCTTTTACTTTATGTTCAGCTTCTAATAATTCAATCGCATCCTTTAGTCCGGCAGTAGAAGTGATTTTTTGCATAGATCTTTATTTTAGAACATTTTTGACGAAATAATTGCCAACAAGGTTTTTGATCCGCTTATGCATGAAGAAATGAATAACAATTCCTGTAAGAATATAAAACGCAGCTACAACAAAGAATCCATAAAATGCTTTCCCAAGTATATCACCCAGCCATAATGCAATTCCCATATTTAAAAAAAACAGGAATGAAGCAATGAGTATGAAAACAACTGAATGTGGTACCAATGATGATACAACATCGGATGTTTTGTCAATTGTTTTAAGCTTTACAAGCTCTAAGCTTGTTTTCCCGTAATCAGAAGCCGTTTCCAGCAGCGAGTCAAGCAATTTACCATTGTCTTCCATACTTTCAGTTTAAACAAGCATCACTAATTGCTTCCAGGGTTTGAACTGGTATTTGAAATTGTCAGGAGAAAAACAGTTTCTTCCTCTGTTGAGAGACGATATTTAAGATGTTCATCAAGAGTCATAAGCTGACCCTCATTTAAGGTAACCGAATCTCTCCGGACATGAAATTTCAGTCTGCCCTCAATTATCTGAACAGATATAGAGTCATTTGACTGGAAAGACAATATTTCCGTTCCCTTATGCATCGCCGTGAGGATTACCTTTTTTTCAGGAGAATTTAAAAGAACCAAAGCATTAAGCTCCCCATTCGTCCATGCACAGCTATGTTTCATCGTTTCAATCAAGGAGGGCAAATCAAATTCTGATAACCGGGAATCAGATGATTTAAAATTCTTCATGCAAGTACGGTTTATATTCAGTGTTTCAATTTCCATTGATTCAAATTTTTACCCGGTTTTAAAAGTAAAATCAGTTTTTGATCATTTCATGCACCTGCATTCTTAGCCTCTTTTTTGGCTTCCGACACTTTCGATTTTACTTGTTCAGTAAATTCAGAAATGTCCTCCTTTACTTCATCTGTCTTAGCTGAAAGATTTTCGATAATTTCATCGAATTTTTCTTTTAAAGCATCCGCATAATCTTCGCTCTTCTTTACGATTTTTTTGCGTGTTTTTTCTCCCTTGTCAGGGGCAAACAAGATCCCCAGCAATGCACCTGCTGCAACGCCGGCCAAAACTCCCAATAATACTTTTCCTGAGCTCATAATCAAGTTTTTTTAAATGAATACTTAATAAATAAATGATGTTATAGAACTTTTCTTCCTTGTATAATCCTGACCAGTATGGCAATTACTGCAATTACCAGCAGAATGTGAATAAGTCCTCCTGCACTATATCCGATAAATCCTATTGCCCATGCAATAATCAGAACTACAGCTATTACATAAAGTAGATTTCCCATGATTTATGAATTTAATGTTTATAATAAAATGATAACTAATGACATAACCAGAAGAACGGAACCAGCTGATATATTGACTACACCGTTTCCATGTCTGTAATGACATCCTTCCGCACGTATTCCTGAGTGGAATATTTGTGTGAAAATTTCCTCTCCAGCAGCACCCTTGTCACAACTGATAAAAGTGCAAGAACGAGTAATACATGAAACCCTCCCCCGATACCGTACCCTATAAATCCGACGGACCAGATAAAGATCAGAACTAATGCAACGTAATAAAACAGGCTTTTCATAATTCTATAGTTTAATGACTGAAAAATTGGTCCGGAGAATTATTTTGAATAAGCGGACTAATATTTCATCAACAAAGATATGGTCTTCCTGCAGCCCGTCAGTTACACTTTTCTGTGAATAAGTTACATTATTCACACTATGGGGCTTTATCACAAAAGAGAAATCTGTCAGCCTGCGTATTGGATGATTTTGTAAAAATTGAGTAGAAAGGTATGATGGGTTACAGGCTTCCCAGTGCGACTCTCCTTTTGATCTTAAGATTTTTAAAATGAGACGGAGTAAGTCCGGTCATTTTTTTAAACTGGTTTGAAAGATGAGACACACTGCTGTAATGAAGCTTCCATGCAATTTCGGTCAGATTGAGTTCATCATAGACTAGCAATTCTTTTACTCGTTCTATTTTATTAGCCAGGTAAAACTGCTCAATTGTCGTCCCTTTGATTGCGGTAAAAAGATTTGAAAGATATGTGTAATTGTGATTGAGTTTTTCGCTTAGGTAATCTGACAGGTTGATCTTGATTTGTTCGTCACTGTAATGGATCAGTTCGATAATTATTGTCTTAATTTTCTCAACCAGAATTTTTTTATTATCATCCATCAGTTCAAGGCCTGTCAGCATAAGTGCATCACCTAGTCTGGTCAATTGATCTTCTGAGATCGCACCGGTTATTTCAACTTCGCCCAGATCTAACCTTGTGTAATGAACTCCGAGTTTTTCAAGTTCCGATTTGACCACCATCTTGCAACGGATGCTAACCATATTTTTGATATACAGCTTCAATTATATTTTATTGGGTTTTATTCACTTGTCTGACAAAGATACATTTTTTTATTATTTTAAGCAGTGAATTCGTAAATACATGAAACGAAATAAAAGCACCGTATTTTCATCCTGCAACAGAAATCGAATGCTCTTTAAAAGTTTGCCGCAAACATTCTTCTTAATAAAGCCCGATTAAACAATGACAATTCATTGATGAACATGCAGATCAAAATATGTAAATCATATAACTTTTCTTATTATTTGTGTAATACATGTTAATCAGGGTTGGACTAATTTTACGATATGTAATTTCAATTTTTATTGAAAATAATCTACATGAGGTTTTATTATCTCCATAGGATTTAAATTTTTAATCGCAGAAAAAATGTTTAACAGAAAGATTGTAATTGATGTTCTGAACAGAACTTTAGCTCTGGATTTTACAAAGAACAGGAGAAGTAAGAAACTCCATACCGGACAAGACAGTGTCATCTCAACATTGATTCATGATATTTTTGGTGGCGAAATACTGAAGACACATGAGAGAAGAGGCTGGCATTTCTATAACAGGATCAATGGTGAACGCGTCGATTTGAGCGGGACAAATACCAAGGAATCAATGAATATTAAAAAATTCGAAGATCTTCCTTCGACTCCTGATGAAACTTCGGGTTATTTCGACCGGACTGATTATTCTATCTTTTTCATGAGGTTTGTCAGGACCCTGGAAGAGGCTGTATGATTTAGAAGGCACATATCGTTGACTTAAGTCAATTTAATCCCACAAGTACTCACTGTTATAATCGTAAATACTGCAAGCAGGTTTCTGGCTGAAAACAAAAAATCCCTGGCACTGCGTGCAAGGGATTGGTTGAGGTCGGTGGCGGATTCGAACCGCCGTAAACGGTTTTGCAGACCGCTACCTAGCCACTCGGTTAACCGACCGTGTACACCGTAGCCTTGGCGAAGGTGGACCATATATTAAATTAAAAGAACTCCCAAAATGCCTCCAAACAATATAAGCTGACCAAAAGTTTGGGTGCAAAAATAACAAATTTTGGGTTATTTGTCGACTTTAGCCAATTTCATCAATTTAAATTTTATCAACCCTACCTCTACATACCGCACTTAAAAAATCCAAATCCATTAACCGCAAAGGGGCTCGAGCGTAAAGGAGGGTGTCTCAAAAGGGCACCTTCTTTTTTATATTTTCATTTGGCTTCGCCGAGCTCGTCGCAATAAATTGCTCCTCGGTTCTTTTGCTCCTCCAAAAGAAACGAAACAAAGAAAAGGAGTCCGGAAAAGACAACCTCCCCCTTTTTGTCCGCCCGCTACACAAGGCCATAATGGCGCCACCAAAAAGGGTGAGGTTCGCACCTTTTCCGGTTTGCCTGCGCACGTTCTAAAGTTGTAAATTGTTGATAACTAGTGAAAAATCAGGGGCTGCCTCCCTCCAAAGGGAAATCAAATATAAAAGCTGTCTCGATTATTGTTATGAGACGGCCTCTAGTGAAGAGGCCAGTCTGCCGCGAAAGCTTTCTTGCAAAGAATGCAAAGAATAGATTTATAGTGTTTTGACTTTGCGTTCCGATAGCTATCGGAATTTGCTTCTACTTTGCGTGCTTTGCGGTTAAAAAGGACTTTTTCGACAACCCCTCAGGGAAGGGCTAAGAGTAAACCCTAATTTTCATTCTTCCCATGCAGAAGCAGATCAATAGCATCACTGAATGAACCAGCAGGGATGACTTTGCCAGTATTGACAAAGAAGATCTCATCAGCATTCTCAATTGTATTCAGACGATGGGCTATGATAACCCTTGTGGTTGAGGCAGGAAGCTTCTTCAGAATGCTGTCAAGCAACTGCTCCGTAACCGTGTCAATGTTTGCAGTTGCTTCATCGAGAATAAGCAGCTCAGGCTTACGCAGAACGGCACGCATGAAAGCAATGAGCTGTTTCTGGCCCAGACTGATCCCATCGCCTGTTGTCTGTATTATAGTCTCTAGACCGTTATCAAAGCGTGCAAGAAGGGTCTCGAGACCGGCTTCGGAAATCGCCGCTGCCAACTGATCGTTTGAGTAATTCTTATAACTGGTATTTCCATAAAGAATATTGTCCCGTACAGTTCCTGAAAACAGGAAAGGTTCCTGCAGAATAAATCCGATTTTCCTGGTGCGCTCCTCAGGATCATATGAACGTATATCCTTCCCGTCAAGGATTATTGTTCCCTTTGTAGCGTCATATAATCTTGACATAAGCGACGCTGTTGTCGTCTTTCCACCCCCTGTAGGACCTACGAACGCATACGTCTTGCCGCGCTGCAGATCAAAGCTCACTTTTTTCAGAACTTCTTTCCCGTCAGGATATCTGAACGATACGTTCCCGAAATGAAGATACGATGTGCTTTTTTCACAATCTGCATCCTGCGTTTTTTCCAGATTGGTCTCGAATGACAGCATCAGCGAAATTCGGTCCCATGCCGCCAGCGCTACCTGGAAGTTGGCCCACAAAGACGCTAGCTGACGCAAAGGATTATAGAAGTTGGAGACATAAGCGATAAAACTGATCAGGAGACCTATTGAAAAGAACCCTTTGACAATCAGATAGATACCTAATCCCAGAACGATCAGCTGACCAAAATTTGCTGCCATAGTGTAAAAAGGCGACAGTATGTTGTTAGCTATACCTGCCTTTACTGACTTGGTATAATTGTCGTTGTTCGCCTCACCAAACCTTCTGCGGAAGTAATCACGCCTGTTGAATGCAATTATCACTTTGAAATTAGCAAGACTTTCCTGTATCTCGGCGCTAAGGCCGCCGGTGCTCTTCAGGCTGGCAGCATTGCGGCGCTTTATCCATGGCGAGACAAACCTGGTAAATATCCATACAATAGCAGCAGGAGTAAGTGCAGCAAGTCCGAGAGGAAGGTTAATAATCAGAAGGATTATCCCGGCACCGGTCATGGTAATAAGGCTACCGATGAACTGCATTAAAGACTGGGAGAAGAACTGATTCACTTTATCGGTATCATTGTTTATCCTCGATATGAGATCGCCAGCTTTGTTCTGATTGAAAAAATCGACCGGAAGTTCCTGTAGTTTATTGAAGACAGAATTGCGCAGACTGAACAGCATCCTCTGACCGATACCTCCCATCATGCGCATCTGGCCATAATTCACAATAAAAGCTATTATGTAAAGCACCAGAAGTATACCGGCAAATACCAGCACACCATGATATTCTTTTGTCTGAATATAAGTATCGATGGTATAACCTATAAGATACGGACCCAGAAGGCTTAGTCCGGCATTCAGGAAGATCGCTGAAAAGGCAACTGCCAGATTACGGCGTTCCTGACCGATAATTATTATCAGTTTGCGGAGAGAAGCAAGATTAGAGATTTTTTGCGCCGCTTTATCCGCCTGCTGATTTAAATTATAGTTCATAATGCTGGGTACTTCGTTGCGAGCTGTAAATCTGTATATATTCAGGTGAGCTCTCCTTCAATTCCTTATGCCGGCCGGTCGCAATCACCTCACCCTCCATGAGAAGTATTATCTGTTCAAAATGACGAACTGGTGCTATTTTCTGTGTAACTGATATTAGTGTCATCCCGGGATAATTATTTTCGAGATTACACAGTATTTTATTTTCGGTTGTCCTGTCAACCCGTGATGTGAAGTCATCGAGTAATAGTATCCTTGGATTGATTGCCAGGGCACGGGCCAGCATAATACGTTGCTTTTGTCCGCCCGAGAGACTGGTTCCACGCTCCGATACAATAGTGTTGAGCTTATCTGGCAGTAACTCAATAAAATCGGTTAATTCAGCAGTAGCAATTGCTTTCTCAAGAGATTCTTCAGTTACCCTATCGTTAAAAGCAATGTTTTCCCGAAGACTCATATTAAAAATGACACTGTCCTGGAAGACAAATCCTATCTGGCTATGGAAGATCTCTTTTGTATAGTTTTGCATATCTATGCCGTCGAACTCTATTTTACCTGAATCGGGCAAAATCAGGTTTGTCAGAAGATATAACAACTGGCTCTTCCCCGCAGCTGTCGGTCCGATAATTGCTGTTTTGCTCCCGGCTCTGACCGAGAATGAAATATTTTTCAAAACTGGTTTATCACCGTAGAAGAGCGAAACATTTTCAAGCCTGATGTCTCCTTTAATCGTTTTGCTGATAATACCCGGCTCAGCGATCTCCTGTGCTTCCAGGACTGCCTGTATCCTTCCGTATGATGCCTGAGCCGATGCAATGATATTGCTCATAAAGCCGATCATAAGGATCGGGAATATCAGCATGAGAAGGTAACTGTTAAATGCAGCAAAATTCCCAAGGGTCATGGTGCCTGCCACAACAAAATGACCACCCAGAGCCAGAATAGTCACCACTGCCAGGTTTGCAACAAACATAATTACCGGGATAAGGGTAGCAAACAATCTTAGTATTGACATTCCCAGATTACGCGATACAATGTTGGTCTCAAGGAACTTCATGCTTTCGGGCTGCTGGGAATTAAGCACCCTTATCAGTGCTGATCCTATAATACTTTCATTGATTATCTTGTTCAGGGCATCGATGTTCTCCCTTCCTTTTCTGAATAACACTCTCACTTTCCTTAAAACTACAAAAAATGTTACCCCTATAATCGGGACTATTGAAATGACAGTCAGCGCCAGTTTCCAGTTAATGAGAATTAATAAGACTGATACCCCGACCAAGACGAAAACTGATGAAATGATTGTGACAAATGCCATCGAAACGAACATCTTTATCGAGTCTGTATCGGAGGTGAGATTGGTTAAAAGCTTCGAAGGATTTGACTTCTGGATGAAGTTATAGCTCTGGCGCGAAATTTTATCGGAAAGTCTTGTACGTAAATCTCTTGCAACCCTTTCAGATGTATATGTCTGAAGTATATTCTGTCCGAATGTAAAAGCGAAAATTGCAGCTGTTGCAGCAATAAATTCGATTATTACGGTCCGAAGATCAAAACGGTTTGCGGAGAAGGCATCAATTCCTCCTGCAATTATTTTGGGTATGAGCATGTTAATTGCGCTGCCGATAAGTGCCATAAC
The DNA here is from genome assembly GCA_963791065.1 of uncultured Bacteroidales bacterium. Lineage (GTDB taxonomy): Bacteria > Bacteroidota > Bacteroidia > Bacteroidales > VadinHA17 > LD21. The sequence goes on along the minus strand of CAWBQN010000017.1, from coordinate 133,477 downwards.
AATCAGTATTGTTACAATACCCGAATAGGGCTTGAGCAGACTGAATAAACCTGATCCTGGAGATTTATTATCCTTTATTTTCGAGACGGGCCTTCCCATTTAATCTGCAATAATCTGCAAAGGAATTCAATAAAGATAACAGTTCAATGCAAAAATCGGTAATATCATAAAATTTACCGGCGAGTACCCTTACCTGGTAATTACTACACTTACTGATCCGATCTTGCCTCCCATCGGAGGATTCATCTTTGAAACCTTGACAGTAGCTTTTTGTATCCCCTCCATCTCAGCATAAATAGAATCGAGGATCCGTCCGGCAATATGTTCAAGAAGATGAGATTTCAACTCCATTTGTGACTTAACTATATCATAAACCTTCTGATAATTCAAAGCATCTTTAAGGTTGTCACTTTTAGCAGGTATTGTCATATCTGTTTCTATTGTAAGATCAACCAGGAACTTGTTCCCTACTATACGCTCTTCTCTGAAATGTCCATGAAAAGAGTAAAACTCCATGTTTTCAATCTGAATCAAACCCATATATTCAACTATTAAAGTCGCTCAAAAATCACTTTATTCACCCCAAGCCCAACCTTGCCAGGCCGAAGCGGATGCACAGGCGAAGAGGGAATCCATTGATTTTCTTCGCTCCACTTGGGGTCGGGGTAAACGAAGGAAATCAATGGATTTATTTTATTTCCCTCATTCCTGCAAAGAAATTATCAAAGGCTAAAGCCCTGTTCCTCAGGGTTCCTGTTAACCCCAGGTTTAAGCATGCATTTACTGATATTAAGTCTAGGGCTAAAGCCCTGTTCCTCAGGGTATTTGTTAACCCCAGGCTTAAGCCTGGGGTTACTAATATTAAGTCTTCTTTGGACTTTAGTCCTGAAAAAAATAAAAATATCTATTATTTATTTGGTTTATAATATAAACTGGTTTACATTTGTAACATATTTACATTATTTAAACAGCAAAATATAAAAATAAGCATTATTATGGAAAACGAGGAAAAATTTATGACAGGCGAAGAAAGCCTGAGAATCATAACCGAAATGATCAACAAAACTAAAGTCAACATCAACCAGGGCAGTTTTCACTTGCTCTTCTGGGGATGGCTCCTGATTTTCTGCAGTCTTTCAGCCTGGATCGTGGAAAAATTTTCCGGTTTTTCACATCCTTACTATGTATGGTTCCTGGTGATCCCGGGTGCATTTGTATCAATGATCTACGGATATGTCAACGGTCGAAAAGCAAGGATTCATACCTATGCTGATACGCTGTATATGTGGACATGGATCGGATTTCTCCTGGCGGCTATCGTACTCTTTATTGTACAGGCAAAAAATATGCAAGCAATTACTTCATATATTCTGTTACTTGCAGGATTTCCAACATTCATGTCAGGATTCATTATCAAATTCAGACCCCTTATTCTGGGTGGAATTTGTTTCTGGGTAATGGCACTCGCCGTTAATTTTGCCGGGCCAGCTCTTGCCCCGCTGGGAACCCCAATCGCAGTTCTTGTTGGATATCTTATTCCGGGTTATATTTTAAGAAACAAAGTAAATCATGACAAGATTTAAAGAGCTCGATCCAATTTTGCATTCACAACTGCGACTTGCAATTATGTCGCTTCTTATAGGTACGGAAGTTGCCGAATTTACTTATATAAGGGAACAAACTGGTGCAACTGCAGGTAACCTGAGCATTCAGATTACAAAACTGAAGGAAGCCGGGTATATTGAGGTAGTGAAAAAATTCCGTAATAACTATCCGCAAACCCTCTGCAGTATTACATCCCTGGGTAAACATAAATTCAGTGAGTATGTTAATTCTCTTAAAGAATATCTTTCCCCGGAGTAAACAACTGAGAAGTTTAATACTTTGATCATCTAAAAATGAAGCAGAGAAAATCTTTCCATATTAAAATTTTAATTTGCTTTTTGTTTATTGCTCCCCTCAACTGCATTGCACAAAGCATAATCAAAGGAACGGTTAAAAATGTAAAGGGCACTCCAATTGAGTATGTCAATGTCTTTATAAAGAACTCAACCGATGGGTCATTAACTGATTCTCTGGGCCGATTTAAGATATTGACAAAACTTAAAGGCAGTCAGGTGATTAATGTCTCATTCGTTGGCTATCAACAAATATTATATCCTATTGCCATTGAGGATAAAGAATATACACTGGACTTTACATTAAAGGAGGCAGCAAATTTGCTTGATGAAATAGTCATTTCGGCAGGAACAATAGAGGCGAATAATGAACGCAAAGTCACCATATTAAAACCGCTTGATATTGTCACAATAGCAGGCGGTGCTGCCGATATTGTCAATGCGATCCAAACATTGCCAGGGGTACAGCGGAATGGTGGTGATCAGACAGGCTTGCTCGTCCGGGGAGGTGATGCAACCGAAAGCTCCGTTATAATTGATGGAGTTACCTCTCAGAATGCCTTTTTCAGTAATGTTCCCGGTATATCCCAGAGAAGCCGTTTTAATCCATTTCAATTTAAAGGTACCTCATTTAGCAGCGGTGGCTACAGTAGTCGTTACGGTCAAGCCCTTTCTTCTGTGCTTGATCTGCAAACAAATGACCTTCCTGTTGAGAGCACGATCAATGTCGGATTGAATCTGACCGGCATTTCATTATCGGGTTCTAAATTAATGGACAATAATGCAATTGAATTTACTGGTTCATATCTGAATCTGGCACCTTACGTTGCCATAACTAAAACCAATTTTGATTACTATAAGTATCCCCGCGGCGGGTCTTTCTCAACCAGATGGGTTTCAAAAGTTGAAGACAAGGGGATGTTTAAAATGAATTTCGCTGAGAGTATAGCTCAACAGGGAATAACTATTCCCGATCCGGAAAATTTCAGTACTAAAATCAACTTCGGAAATAAAAATGAAAACACCTTCTTCAATATGTCATACAGCTATATATCTTCCGACAAATTAAGATACTTTACGGCTTTTTCTTTCAGCAACAACACTGATAATACTATTTATGGCAATTACCCTATCTACCATCACGACAGCCGCGTACAGGGCAGAGCAGAATTAAATTACGCATTTACACAAAGGTTTTTTTTGCTTGCGGGCATGGAAATCCAGCACATTAGTTATGACCAGACATTTAATGACACCCTTTCCGGAAGATTCACCGATTCACAGATTGCAAGCTACATTGAAACCGAGTGGAAACCAACGAGATGGTTCGGTCTTAAAACCGGTATAAGAACGGAATATAGCGATTTATTGTCGAAGGGAGACATTGCTCCACGCATTTCCATGGCAGTTAAGACAGGTGAAAAAAGCCAGATTTCTGCTGCTTATGGTGTCTTTTATCAGTCAGCGCCCCCACAGTATCTTCTTCAGGGATACAGACCGGGTTTTCAGCAGGCTGTTCACTACATACTTAATTTTCAGAGAATTAAAAACGACAGGACGTTCAGGATAGAAGCTTACTTTAAAAACTACGCTCAGCTTATTCATGAAAGGAATTCAGTTTATGATCCAAACCAGTACAGGTTCTACTTCAATCCCATTGACAACTCCGGCACAGGATACGCAAAAGGCTTTGATATTTTTCTGCGTGATAAAAAAAGCATTGAATATTTTGAATATTGGATATCGTACAGCTTTATTGATACAAAACGCTTTTATCTGAATTACCCGGCTAAAGCCACACCTGACTTTGTATCACCACACAATTTAAATATCATTACGAAGTACTTTATTAATAAAATTCAAACAAATGTCTCTTTAAGCTATAATTATGCCAGCGGTAGAACGTACTATAATCCGGGCAATCCGGTATTTCTGGGTGACAGGGCGCCAGATTATCATAATCTTTCTTTAAGTATAAGCTACCTGACAACCATCAGGAAAATGTTTACTGTTATCTATTTCAGTCTTGATGATATCACAAACCGACACAACATTTTAGGTTACCGTTATTCGCCTGATGGTACATACAGATATCCTGTTATACCTTCAACTTACAGAACAATATTTTTTGGAATAAATCTTTCTCTTACTAAATTTAACATTGATGAATTATAAACAATAAAATCATTTAATATGAAACGGTTAGTTAAATTACTTAGTTTGTTATTATTCTTATCCTTTCCTGTTTGTGTGGAAGCACAAACTATGGAAGAAAGCCTGAATAAAACTTTTATGCAGATGGACTCAATAAAGAGTCTTTCAGACATGATGAATGTTTCTGCTCAGTTTGATATGATTGCAGATAAATGGAATAATGAATGGAGCGCAAATTACTATGCAGCCTTTGCAAAAGTAATTGCATCCTTTAGTGAACAGGACACCAAGAAAAAGGATCTGTTTCTTGATGCTGCAGATAAATACCTCGAAAAGGTTAAATCTCTGGGAAAAGAGAATGATGAAACCTATGTTCTGGCAGCTTTGATTACCAGTGCGAGGATAGCTGTTGATGGACAGAACAGGGGAATGCAATACAGCGGGATCTTAAATCAGTATATTGAAAAGGCTGAAAAAATCAATCCTGATAATCCAAGGATATATTATCTGAAAGGCTCCTCCCTATTCTACCAGCCTGAAATGTATGGAGGCGGAAAGGATAAAGCAAAACCATATTTCGAAAAAGCAAAAGACTTGTTTGCCAAAGAATCTAAAGCTTCTATTTTAAAACCTTACTGGGGGGAGAAACAGAATCTGGATTATCTTAAGCAATGTGAGTAAATAAAGGGGGGTTGTAATTCACTCAAATTCATCCTATTTTTACTTTCTAAATTATTTCCGTGATGAGTGATGAATTAATTAAGGAAAAAGAAGAACAAAAACCCTCAGTAAGCTTTATTGAACAATTTATAATCGAAGATCTGAAAGCCGGGAAGAATAACGGAAAGGTAATTACCCGCTTTCCTCCGGAACCCAATGGATATCTTCATATTGGTCATGCAAAAGCGATCTGTTTTGATTTTGGAATGGCTCAAAAGCATGGGGGAAAATGCAATCTCAGGTTTGACGATACAAATCCCGTAAAGGAAGAAACTGAGTATATTTCCTCAATTAAAGAAGATATTCACTGGCTTGGTTTTGACTGGGAAGACAGGGAATTTTACGCTTCTGATTACTTTGTCAAATTGTACGATTTTGCTGTGGTCCTGATTAAAAGAGGCCTCGCTTATGTTGATGATCAACCGGCCGATCTGATCTCCTTGCAGAAGGGTACCCCCTCACAACCAGGTATAGAAAGTCCATTCCGCAATCGTGTTGTAACCGAGAATCTTGACCTTTTCGAAAGGATGAACAAAGGGGAGTTTGACGAAGGAAGCCATGTTCTGAGAACAAAAATTGATATGACTTCCCCTAACATGCATATGCGCGATCCGATCATTTACAGAATAATCAAGTCGCCTCATCACCGTACAGGCAGCAGGTGGAATGTATACCCTATGTACGATTTTGCTCACGGACAGAGCGACTATTTTGAAGGAGTCACCCATTCGCTTTGTACTCTTGAATTTGAGGTCCACCGTCCTCTTTATGACTGGTTCATCGATCAGCTGAAAACTGGTGACTACAGGCCCCGGCAGATCGAGTTCAACCGTCTTAATCTGAATTATACCATGATGAGCAAAAGGAAGCTGCTCGAACTGGTTCAGGAAGGTACGGTAAGAGGCTGGGACGATCCGAGAATGCCAACACTATGCGGCCTCAGAAGAAGAGGGTACACGCCTGAATCGATAAAAAGGTTCATTGACCTGATAGGTTATACAAAAGTCGAAGCCATAAACGATGTTTCACTCCTCGAACATACTATCCGCGAAGACCTTAATATAAGAACACCCAGAGTATTAGGCGTTCTGAATCCGCTTAAGGTTATTATCAAGAACTATCCTGAAGGCAAGGTGGAAAATGTTGAACTGGTCAATAACCCTGAGGATGAATCGATGGGAACAAGACTGGTACCTTTTAGCCGTGAGGTATATATTGAACATGATGATTTTATGGAGATCCCGCCTCATAAATATTTCCGTCTTGCTCCTGGTATGGAAGTTCGTCTTAAAGGCGCATATATAATTAAATGTGACGGATTTAAGAAAAACAAGATCACAGGTGCCATTGAAGAGGTTTATTGCACTTATGATCCTTTAACAAGAAGTGGTGAAAATACTTCAGATAAGAAGGTTAAAGGAACCCTTCACTGGGTGTCGGCTCCTCATGCACTTGATGCCGAGGTCAGATTATATGACAGGTTATTCAATCATGAAGATCCGGCAGGACAAAAAGATGATGACTACCGGAAGTTTCTTAATCCCGATTCACTGAAAATCCTGACCGGCTGTAAGGTCGAACCTTCCCTGGGTTCTGCAAAACCTCTGGATAAGTTCCAGTTCCAGAGACTCGGGTATTTCTGTGTTGATTATGATTCAACACCCGGGAAACTGGTCTTTAACAGAACGGTACAGCTGAAGGATACGTGGGCCAAGCTTAATAAATGAGGAGTAAGGAGTAAGGAGTAAGGAGTAAGGAGTAAGGAGTAAAGTGTGAGGGGATAGGAGTCAAATCCATTAAATATTAATTAATAAATTATAATAATGGTAACAAACTTCAAGGACCTGATTGTTTACAAGAAGGCCCATAAACTTGCGATGAAAATTTTTGAATTATCTCAGAAATTCCCAAAAGAAGAAAAGTACTCCCTCACTGACCAAATGAGAAGATCTTCAAGATCTGTGAGTTCATGCATTGCAGAATCCTGGGCAAAAAGGTTATACATTAAGGCTTTTGTTAATAAACTTACAGATTCTTTAGGGGAAGAATTTGAAACAGAGGACTGGTTGAGTTATTCTATTGACTGTAAATACATTACAAAAGAAGAGTGTCAGGATGTAACTTCGGAATACCAGGAAGTTCACAAAATGCTTATCTCAATGATTAACAATCCAGAAAAGTGGTGCCTGGAGACTGAGAAACATTAGTAATATGATCCCTTACTCCTTACTCCTTACACCTCACTCCTTAATCATAAACGATCTTTATGCATATTAAATTTTCAAAAAAAACTCTATATTTGCCCCCTGAAATTGTCCCGTAGTGTAATTGGCAACACGTCTGATTCTGGATCAGAAGAGTTCAGGTTCGAAACCTGACGGGACAACCAGTTAATCAATCACTTACAAATATTTTTGTAGGTGATTTTTTGTTTGTTGCCAGGTTCTTGTCAGGTTTTTGAGAGATTTTTGACTATCTGTGAAATTTAAACTAAGGTCGGTCGTAGTTGACACCATTCTTTGTTAATGAAATTAATCTGTAAAGTGAAACCAGGATTACTAACCAAATGTGTAAGGTTTTTCTAGGACGAGACAGTACATAAGAATAGCTGTGGCCTTGACCACAGTTAGCAGGATAATATTGACCACATTTGGCTGATGAAAAAGACCTTTACTCCCATATTTCAACATTAAACATTTAACTCCAGCCTTGGGTGGTTAATGTTTTCTAATTGAATATGGTCAGTGTAAAAGTCCCTATAAATTCCATAAGTTAAATTTGACATTTTTCAAACAAAATTATGTTAGGTGTTAATTACCACCGTTATGCGATGAATAACTCTTAATTGGTTAGTTAAACCGGCCGAAGCCTTCTATTTCATGGTAGGGTTTTGCAAAAAATTCACTTACCGTTGCATTGAAAAGGTCTTTATAAACAATAGGAGTTGAATGACCCGAATTGGGTAGTATCCACAAATATGACTTTGGAATTGATTGTGCTATCAGCATAGTATGTTCCGGACGGATGACATCATGATCTCCACCGATGACCAGAGTAGGACAGCTGATCTTATTTAACTGGCCGGTAGTTATATGTGGCTCAAATATTAAGAGATTTAATAGTTTAAGATCATGCTTAACAGAAGGAGTAGAGGGCTTTTCTTTCACCGAGTTGTATACCCTCATTACCCAATTGACGATAAAAGGATCAACAGCAGTAGTGTCGGGCCATAAGTTGGCGCCTGTCACGGCCAGCTTTTTTACCTTTTCGGGATGACGCATAGCAAGGAGCAACCCGTTTATTCCGCCGTCACTCCAACCTACTACATAACATGAATCCACATGAAGTGTATCAAGCAGACCATTGAGATCGTCAGCCATCATTTCATAACTTAAGGAATCCTCTTCATCAACTGATTTTCCCTGAGACCTGCTGTCAGCGATGATTACCTTATAGTTTTTAGAAAAATAAGGGATCTGGTTAGTGAAGTTGTTTATGGAACCCCCGTTGCCATGAACGAACAACATGGGCTGTCCTGTTCCATAAGTCTCGTAATACATATTGAATCCCCTTACCTTTACATATTTCCCGGCTTTTTCATTATCGCCATACTTAATAGTATCGGTCTGACCATATATACCTGGAACATGCGTCAGCAGAATCAGTATTGTGATTAGAGCAGATGAAATTTTCATGGCTTACATTGTAAATTCATATAAAGATACGAATTCTTCAAAAGTCCTGTTAAGAGAAAATATTTGGTCTTCATTGTAATAAGTTTAAAAGTTTGAAATAAAATACCAATTGATGATCGTTTTTATAGGTTTATCTTTTCAAGTCAAATTTTCCATCGGCTATTTGAATGTATTGAGAATAATTCTTTAACGTGCCGGCTATGAGGCAGGTTATTGTTCCCTTACCTGCTCCTGAAGTGGTTGTTGTGACTCCTGAATTACCACCTGTTATTGTCCCAGAGCTCGATGAATTATTACAGGAATGATTTATCAGCAATGTAAGATGAGGGGAAGAATTATTTTTTTTATTTTTCAGATTTATTAATTGATGAAATAAAATTGGATAACATTTTTCAGGTAAAAACTTAACCTTTATTAGCCTGTATAGGAATATCAAATTTTCCATCCGTTATGGTAACCTCAGCTTTGCCCGCGCCTTCAAATAATTTCAGCTTTCCTGAAAATGTACCCGAAACACGTGTTGCAGAAATGTTTGTAACTGTAACACTGAAACCTTCATTGGCATACATAACATATTTTCCCTCCTCTCCTGAAGCTAAAAATAATTGTACATTGAAGTTATCTTCATCAGCAGTAAGCGCTACTGTACCTGTTTTACCGGGTATTGTGAAGCGCAGTGAATGAGAGACTGTTTCTGTATTATCCTTATAGGCATCGTTGAGAAAAAACGATACCTTGTTTCCATTATCAGATTTCGTTACAGCAGCTACATTGCTCATCACCATTGCATTTACATCCCCGCCGGAAATTTTTGTGCCATCTAAGTTGTAGGAAAAAACTATATCGCCTGATGATGAAGATTCTCTTGCAGATTGCGATGCGTTTTCTTTACCTGCGTTTACTGTACTATTGCCAGAACTTGCAAATAGTAAGCTGGCTAAAAGAATGATTGGGGAGAATAATTTTAATTGTTGCATACAGATATATTTAGTATAAAACAAAAATCTGGCTTAAAAGTTCAGGCGTTACCGGTTGCCCAACAACTTGACAAAGGTTTATATTCAAACATCTTACAGTCGATGGCCATTGCTTATAAAGGCAAAGGGGATTTAAAAACTGCTTTACAATATTATGAGATGTATTCTCAGACGAAGGATACTCTTACAAAAGAAAAAATATCAAGAACCTTCGCGGACCTGGAAACACATTATCAAACCAATGAAAAAGAAAACCGTATCACCACTCTTAACCAGAAAAATAAACTGGATGTGTTAGAACTTAAACAAGCTTCCAATACGAGAAAAATATTGATTTTAGGGTTAATCAGTTTAGGAATTTTTTCATTGCTGCTTTATTTCATTTACCGAAATAAAGAAAAACTAAATAAATTACTTAACCAGCGCAATCAGCAATTAGATGAACTTAACAACGAACTTTCAATTGCCAACGATACAAAAGCAAAATTATTTGGGGTTATCAGTCATGACCTGAGGTCACCTGTAAGCAGCATCGTACAGTTGTTACATTTACAAAAAGGAAAACCCGGAACATTTTAATACCGAATTACAAAATCAATATAATGAGCGTTTAAATAAAGCTTCTGAAAATGTTTTGGAAACAATGGAAGATCTTTTATTATGGAGCAAAAGTCAGATGAATAATTTTACTCCACAGTATAAAAAAATTAAGATAGCTCCTTTACTATTTCAGGAAGCAGAACTTTTTGAAGAGCAAATTAAAGAGAAAGAACTGCATATAAACATAAACGTTAATCCAGAGATCTCTTATTATACTGATGAGAATTTTATAATAGTCATATTAAGAAATTCAATTCAGAATTCGATAAAACAATGCGATAATAAAGCAACTATTATAATTAATGCAGATGTCAACGCCATGACGATTACAAACCCTTCGGGGATTAAAAATGCACCAGATTTAAATTCTATGTTGCAACAAACTCAAATCAGCAGTAAATACTCCGGGCTGGGTTTACAAATTGTAAAAGACCTGGCCACACGACTTGGTATTAAAATATTTTATAAATAGCTGGATGATTGCACCATAACAGCAGTATTAAGCTGGGTATAGTATAAGCACATCCACGATTATATAACGCTGGCATCCCTGTTTGCGCATAATCATTTTTCGACTGAAAGTATTCACATTTAAAATGTAGTTAATGTACAAAAAATGACTCTTTGAAAGTGTATTTTCTAAACTTTTTTGTGACATTTGGAGGTATCTATAGTGATTCATTTTTATAGGACGTTCTTATTGAGTATGAAAAAAATGGTTCGAACAATCTTATGGCCGATTTTGAGAATGATCTCATTGCATAGTCCATATTAAAAATCTTGCTAGGTTTCTTGCTAGGTTTTGGGGATAAGAGGTATTAAATAATGGAAATGTAATGATTTTGTCTTTACACAATAGATTTAGTAATCAATGTGTTAAGAAAATCCTATGATATTAATTAATGATTCTGGATCAGAAGAGTTCAGGTTCGAAACCTGACGGGACAACCACAAAACCGGCTGCTTTAGCCGGTTTACTTATTTTGTCCCGTCAGGTTGAGAAGTTTACCCACCGAAGCCTGATAAGACGAAGGCGGGAAACCTGACGGGACAACAGATAATAAAACACTTACATAATCAAATATGTAGGTGTTTTTTGCTTGTTCCCAGGTTCCTCATCAAACCAATTTATTTTCCAGGTCAATACTGGCATTCCAGTTATCATTCAACACGTGTTCGATTTAGATTTGCTGATTAATTTGTTGAAAGATTTTAATCATTTATCAAACTTATTTTGTTTCATATTGTTATAACATCCGGAGTCCAGAAACCATACAAACGGGGCGATTCTGAAAAGCCATATGAGTAAGAAAAAATTACAAAAAGTAACATGAATGCATCCAGGAAATTGTTCTTAATTGCCGGAGTCATTATTTCTTTATGCATTATGACCTCCACCGCTAACTATGCTCAATCATCTAATAAAGCTCAGGTGGTAAATCCCAGCTATGAAATTGCTTCGCCCGAATATTCAAAATTGGCGGCACAGGCTTTGACTTACCTTACAAATATGGATATTGATAAATGGGTATCAATGATGTCCGATGATGTGGAATTTAATTTCCCTGACGGGGATGTCGGTACGAGAACTAAATTGACAGGAAAGAAAGCTGTGGCTGATTGGTGGAATAACTGGAAAAAAACTTCAGGGGTAAAATCCATGACTTTCGAGAAACATGTTGAAATACCTGTAAATTCAAAGGAGGCAAATCCATCTACCGGGTTGGCCGGAGTATCGGTAATCTGTTATTATTCCAACAACATGGATATTAACGGGACCCCAGTGCGGCTGAGAATGAATTTTTCTGCTCATTTCAATAAAGATAAGAAAATAGATCGATATTATACTTATTACGACAGGACCAAAATTGTACAGGCTATGGGTTCGAATATCCTGGAAAAGAAAAACTAAAATTGCTCACAGGGCAATTTCTTAACTGTCGTCCGGGTTCGAGACCTGACGGGACAACTGATAATCAACCACTTACGATAGACCTTGTAAGTGGTTTTTTGTTTATTGCTAGGTTCTTGCTAGGTTTTTAAGCGATTTATAGAGAAAATTTAAGAGATGTTGGTGTTAGTTTTCACCTAAGTAATTAACCACTAAAAACCAAAAGTTAAATACCTGTTATTTAGTATTGTACATAAAGGTTAATCACTCTGGCTAAAGGTGGTCAATGAGCCCGGCTTTTCCAAATTCAATTTCGTTTTATCAATGATGCAATATCCGATTTAAGCTTTGGCAAATGTTTTGTCAATATCCCCCAAATGTTTTCGTCGGATATTGAGTCATATCCATGAATGATTTGATTTCTAAGACCTATTATCCTTTTGACATTTTCAATAGGGAAATCAGGATCTTCTCTGAGTATCCTGTTTAAGGCTTCTCCTATTATCTCAAGGTTTCTTTCAATTGCCCTCTTGAGTAAAGAGTTCCGTTTGTAATTATCAAAGTTGCGAGGTTCAGTCTTGAAGTAAGAATCTATTTCCTCAATGGCAAGTTTGATATCAAAGAGATATTTAAGCTGTTTCTCGTTCATAAACCAGTCTTTTCTCTCTGTCCAGGATTTTCCTGAAAATGGGATTTCGGATCGCCTGATTTTCCAGCAAATCCACTGGTCTGCCTAAGAGGTCTTCCAGCTTTTCTCTGAAGTCCATGTAATTGTCGAAGTAATCAAGAATATCAATACTTTCAAATTGCACCAGGAAATCGATGTCACTTGCATTATTGAATTTTTGATTCAGAATTGATCCAAATATATATAGCTCTTTTACCTCATGCTGTTTACAAAGAGCAAAGATGATATCAATATTTTTCTCAATCAGATTCATGTTGTAAAGATAGAGATTCTTTTCTTATCAATAATACTATCAACCCTTCCGAGACCACGCGAAACAACACTAATATCCGGAAAAAACTTGCTAGGTTTCTTGCCAGGTTTTTGGGATAACAGGTATTAAATAATGGAAATATAATGATTTTGCCTTTATAACTCACCATTGATATTCAATGTGTTAAGATAAGAATATTATATTTTCGTATTCTTCTGGATCAGAAGGCCACCCCTGCAGTCACGCTCCTCCCTAAAATTGCCCACAGGGCAATTTCTTAACGGTCGTCCGGGTTCGAAACCTGACGGGACAACCATATAATCAAACACTTACATAATCAAATATGTAGGTGTTCTTTCATTCTTGCCAGGTTCTTGCTAGGTTTTTGGTGGGATTTTACGATTATTCGTTTAGAATTAAATAGAGAATGGTGGCAGTTGCCACGTGTGTTATCATTATATCTCGTTGTTTTTGAATTTTCCGCCATCCAAACTTGTCCTTAAATGGTTACAGTTTTGTAAACATTACCATCAAGTTTTCAGTACCCACAAGGATCATATAGTCGTGAATCACAGTGGTACAAAGCTATATCTCAATTTCCCTTCCTTTACTTCCAGCTTCAGATAACTCGCCTCCTCAAAACCATCAATGCAGGCATCAAGTGTTACGTAGCGGGTCCTTCCGAATACTTCCTCTGACCTTCGGTGATCGTGACCCATTAGTACCATGTCAACCGAGTTGCTGTAAAACAGATCAAGCAGTGCATGTAATTCTTCAACAAGTGGATTAGCACTAAAAGTGTGGTGTTCCCGGAAAAAATTTACATGACTGAATATAATACAGTACCTGTGGTCTTTCCTCTCTTTTGCCAGCAAATCCGACAACCATTCAAGCTGCCTGCTGCCAAGAGTGGCATTGCCTGAATCAAGACATATGAACAGATCGGAAGCATCACTGGTTGTAATAGTAAACGCATATGTAGAGGAGCCGAAATAATTATAATAGTTATCCCATCCATTAAAAAAAAGATCGTGGTTACCCAGGATATAAAAAGCAGGACCAGGAATTTGTTCATCCAGCTCATGCTTAAGAGTATCATAGCCTTTCGGATCCCCGCTTGTTATATCGCCTGCAATAACATATCCTGCAACACCCGGCTTTTTTGCCCTTGAAATTAATGTATCGAGATTTACAGTTCCTCCAATTTCAGGATCACCGGCTATCAGAAGTGAATATTCTGAGCCTTTAACAATCAGATCCTTGTCCGGATTATTCCTATTCCAATCCAATGACATTTTCACGCGTTCATTTACAGGATCCGCACTGTACAGGAATCCAGATAGATCAGCGTCGTCCATGCAGGAAATGCATGTTAAAACGGCTATGAGAAAATAAACAATGCTAGTCTTTCTCAGATATTCCATATTATTCCTAATCTTATTAAGGTTCCATAATAAATTACCTTTATAACCATCAACCCTGCAGGCTTATACCACAACTCCGAATATAGAGAAAAAGGATTGCTGAGTTTGTAATCGAAGCGAAGATTTAACATCGGATTGTTTTCCTGCTGAATAATGAAATGATCATAATTCGTAAAAGAAGCCGACAGGTTCCACTTGTTTTCACAGGGTTTAAGTACATAGGTGGCATGATACATCACGTTCCATCTTTCAGTAATCCCATTATCGGAATCCGCCAGATTTGAATCATCGGCTGCTTTTCGGCTCAGCCGATAGGTTCGTATATTAGTACCAAGTCCAAATTTCCAGTGGATTAATCTGATCCTCCCGAACATGATCCAGTTGGTTTCTCTCAGATCCGGCGAAAAAGCAGTCCACAGGTATTCAGCTCCCAAATCCAACGGAATTTTTCCGATAATTACTTTACCATAGGATCTTGCAAACCAGCTGTTGAAAACAACATTCTGAGGCTGAACCAGGCCAAGCTGGCAGCCGGTCTGCACTGCCCATTTTGATTTATCATATGTACCAATACCTGAGAATTGAGAGGACAGACCTTCAGATACCTGGGTTTTCCCAATGTCAAGATAGCCCTCAGTACGGAATTGTGCATTCAGAATTGGCAGGTACGGGAAGCAGGCGAGTGAAAATAAAATAACTATCAGCCTTTTCATAGAAACATTCATATTTAGCGAACTACAAAAATTCTCAAACGATATACTGAGTTTTACTGAAGCGTTTATCTCATGTTACCAGAATACATTATTGGTTGAAATCCATTATAATGCTAATGAAGATGAGTGTCACCATCATAGAAATGAATTTGGTTTTACCAGTGAATTGTTTACCATCTTGATTTTTATTGTTACAATCAAATATAGAAATATTAAATATCTTTTGTTTAACTAAGGCTATAATAATTCAATCCTCATTCCTTGCCTGCATTACATTGTATATCTGTTAGTTCCATGGTTTTCGAAAAGCACAAACAAATCCGGGTGATCAGGTCCTGAGTTATTAATATGCCTGATTCAGAGTCTGAAGAAGAGGGAAAAAACTTGGATAAATATTTGCCAGAACAAAAGAAAAAAGAAAAAAATGTAGACTTCCTTGATTGGTGATTTTCAACAAAATTTTGCCAGGTTTCTTGCCAGGTTTTTGGGATAACAGGTATTAAATAATGGAAATGTAATGATTATTGTTCTAAACGACAAATAGATGGATTTTTTTTGGTGCTTAATATTATACCCCCAAAAAGGGTCAAGTCCGTTGATTATTCTTGTCATTTTTCTTTCTATTGAA
Source organism: uncultured Bacteroidales bacterium (assembly GCA_963791065.1). Classification (GTDB taxonomy): domain Bacteria; phylum Bacteroidota; class Bacteroidia; order Bacteroidales; family VadinHA17; genus LD21. The sequence goes on along the minus strand of CAWBQN010000017.1, from coordinate 117,836 downwards.
CAATATTATTCCTAATGCAAAGTCAGCTGCCGCATTTCCTGAATTTGAACCTCTAATTTCTACACCAAGGCCCAGTCTTACATCAATCAAAGAATAAAAAGTAAATCTATATCCACCTAATATTGACAGAGAATTTCTCCACTCGGGCGTACTATTATGTAAAGTTTCCTGTTTTATTGCTCCCCCGTTGATTAAATAACCTGCTGCTAAATAGGCAGTGTTCTTATTATCTGAAAAATAATAAGTTGGCCCAAATACCAGACACGTGCGAGATGGATAAACTGAAGCATAACCCTTATCGGAAGTTCTACCGAACCAACCAGCAGAGAAGCCTAAGTGAGCTTTTTTTACTTCAATCCCAGCAATTCCATGAATATTTGACCGCCCACATCTGGGTATTAAATGTAAGCCCAAATCAATAGTATTTTTGTAACCCTCAATTTGAGCATTCGAACCTATGTTGTCATTACCGCGTATAATGATTAGTTCGGCCTGTTTACGTAAGGGTACTTTATAATCATCAACATATTAAAAATGGTTGCACCTGTACGATAAAATGGGTTATCATAGACAGTAGAATTATTTGTTCTTTTTAAAGGCGAGTAATAAACCCTTGATGTGTCGATAATTGATTTGCCGGTTAATCTCTCCCATTTACCATTGAAAGTGCCAGAACTTGTTGTGGATGTAGGCTCACCTGTTAATCTGATACCGTTATCAGTTGATATCTTCAATAACTCATTGTAATTTCTTCCTGGAGAAAGAAAAACAGAATTTGGTGTTTCAGTTATGTCATGCCAGGGTAGCGTCAAGCCTGCCGCTCTGTATAAACCTAAGCTGTTTTTCTGACTGAAAGAAGTGTCCTGGCTAAAAATGGATTGAGTGGTATTTGCACTCGTAATATTAACTTTTATTTTAGAAGACACCTGTGCGTTTGTATTCCCTGAAGAAAAACAAGACACAAGGCAAATGAGAGCTAATATTCTAAATGATTCCATTGTTGTAAGTGTTTAATGGTTAACATTCTCAGGCTCAATTTTTAATGTTCGAAGTAAAATTAGTCTATCGTGATATCAAAATCAAATTTAATTTGACTTTCATATCTAGTGTTGCTCTTTTTGAAAAAATCTCTCAGGTAATTCATATCATTCAAATTATTGCAGTAGCAATCCTAAGTCGAAATAAGTTTCCTGCCAGATTTTGGATGTCTTACACATCATTTGTCAGGATTGTATCCCACTTATTCATCTTTAATGCATCTGACACTCATACCATTTTTTTTATCGTTGGAGGGTCTGTTTACTTCACCATCATAGGTGAATATAATTATATTCCATGCTGTAGTGGCATCATACTCGGATACTGACCACCAAAACCCCCAGTCGAGAGCTGAACTGAAACCAAATGGCCCACGTTCCCCATCTGGCAGAGCTGTAAAACCGCTTTCGTTTGTTGCATTACTATTAGGACTAATCCAATGACTGGTTCCTGTTTCTTTCATTTTGCCTCCGGCAGAACTTTCTCCTCCTAAATATGTGACAAGTGTGGACCATTCGTTATATGAAGGAATATGCCAACCAGTTGGACAGATATTCCTGTTATCCGAAACTGCATACCAATTGTAAAGCAATCCGTAAATGTTCGAATAGTTATTGATATAGCTATTTGTACACCTGGCCGGAGTTGAAAGATTGTTCCATGTATTATCATCGGCAACATCAGTAATCTCGTTACCATTTTGAATGCTCCGCCATTGCCACGCATGCCTCCCGGAAGAGCCGTAAACCCACTTTCATTTGTTGCATCTGAATTAGGATTCCAATGAGCAGTTCCAGTCTCCTTGAGCTTTCCGCCAGCAACACTTTCTCCCCCAAGATAAGCAGTTAATACTGTCCATTCCTCATTCTTTGGAACATGCCAGCCGGCAGGACACAGATTACCGCTGGTCACAGTGTGCCAGTTGTACAATGCACCATAAATATCTTTTCTTGAAATATCATTGTCATACCAGCAGTAGGCTGCAGTTGTAAGATTGAGCCATGAAATATTATCGTTTACCACAGGAATGGATGATCCATCGTTATATTTCGTAGTCCTAAGATTTTCAGCCATCCATGTCTGATTCCCAATCTGAATGGTTTTATATTCATTCCCTTCAATGTCCAGGAGAGTACTATAGGTTAAGTCTGGATTAAAACTAATGTTGTTCCTGGACTGAGTTATGAAACTTATCTCATTGCCAAAACCCGTACCTGTATTATTTGTTGCATAAGCACGCACATAGTATTTGGTATTGGTAGTCAAACCACTTAAAGTGCTGGAAAAAGAGCCAGTGCCTTTTCCATCATTCGTTTTGACTGAAGCTATTGTTGGATTTTCATCAGTAGACCAGCATACACCCCGAGCAGTTACATCTGATCCTCCTGCATCGGTTATATTGCCTCCTGAAGTTGCTCCCGTCAGGGTAATCGATAAAACCTCTGATGTTGTCAAAACGGGAACTATAGGTTCTTTCGCTTCCTTGCAGGAATTAATTATTGCCACAAGACTCGCAGAAACAAAAACAACAATTGTGATTTTCAGAGACCGTTTCATACTAATATTTATTAAGTCTGTCACTTTATTGTTTCGACTTACACTCCGCACTCTTTAGCAGCTTTCCCGGTATCTCCTTTTAATATCTTTTGAAACATATTCTTAATTCACTAAAAGAGTTAAGGACCCGGATGACTTATAAATCAATTTAATTTTTTATGACTTTAATTGATTTTTTCATTGTAGAATTGAACACATTAAGCACATACGTACCACGAGGTAGTCCTCCGACGTACAACGTGGTCTGATATCTGCAATTACGGAGCTCTTTTATAAGTGAACCTTTCACATCAAACATCAGAATAGTGTATGAGTTGTTATCATTTAGGGCCACATTTAATTCTTCAGTTGTTATTGTAGGCCATACGAATATATTTGTCTTGCCAATGGCATCGTCATTCCTGACAAACACATATATACTATCACTTGTCACATTACCACATGTCCCTTGTACAGTAACCTTATAAATGCCCAGATCTTTGGCATTTATATCATACAATGGAAGAATAGGATCATCTACTTCATCAATCAGCTTACCATCCTTCTGCCAATGGAACGATAGATCATTACCTTCAGCATCAACATTCAAAAAAGTATTACTGCCAGCGGCAATATCTAGGTTTTGAGATAAATTAGTTATAGCGGTAAGAGGCAAAACAGTAAGCCCGATATCATTTGAGTAGGAAGTGCCACAAGCATTGGATACTTCACATTTATATATTCCTGAATTACTGGAGTTTGCAGATTTGAAGCTTAAAATATTTGAATTGCCTGCCTGAATGACAGAGCTATTCTTATACCATTTATAAGCAAGATTATAACCTACAGCATCCACACTAAGTGTGACCGGAAGATTTTTACAAATAGAGGTATCATTTGAACTATGCAGTATCTCCCTCCTAGGAGCAACCATAACCTTTAACTTTGACCAATCGGACAACTGTTGGTTTAGGGTTGTTCTAACCATTACCTGAGCTTGTCCAGTGTACCAGTTATTCCAGGTTACCCTGGCACTTGAAGATATTGCATTTATGGTCCCTGTATTTTCAGGATAAAGTTTCCATTCGTATCCTTGTTCCCCCGGACCAGGATCTAAATTATAACAGGTTGTGTCGGAAAGATTGCAGATTACATTGTTGCCGGCAGGTCCTGCCGGCCTGTAGTCGATGATTCCTGTGACCTGGCTTATCCACTCCAGGAATCGCGATACATTCGTATATCCTCCGTATGTGTCGCATGTGTTATTTCCCCAGCTAACAATGCCAGCTATTTTGTACTCACCTGTCACAGGAACAATTAAAGGACCTCCGCTATCACCACTACAGGCATCCCTGGTTCCATTCAGGTACCCGGCCATGATATCAGTAACCGGAATGAAACTCCAGACAACTCCTGCCTGGGCATTTGAAACTATTGGTAATTGAACTTTCTGAAGAATAGCTGACATCAACTGAGAGCCTGAATTTGTCACTCCCCAGCCTGTCACCCAAGCCATTACTCCCGGAGCAATGGAACCATCAGACACATCATACATTGAAATCAGTTTAATAGGTTTTGCATCTGCAATTTCAGTACTTAATTTCAACAATGCAATGTCGTTTGCTGCAGTCGAAGGGTCATAACCCTCGTGCCTTATAACATCACTAACTGAATAGGTTAAACCAGAATCCTGATTGAATGGCGTTGCTGAACCGGCAACTACAGACATTTCAGAGATAGGGATTGCAGCGTGATTGGAATCTTCTGTACAATGCGCAGCAGTCAGTATCCAGCCCGGAGCTATAATGGTTCCTCCGCAACCAATGTTTTGTGATTTGTAAAATACCATCCAGGGGAATTCAGTAATGGCGGCATCTGTCCCGCCAATAATTTTGGAAGCAGGTTGCCGGGTTCCGGTAAAAAATTTATATTCATACTCACCTGCAGATAATTGATCTCTGATCCGTAATATGTTTTCACCATCAATGCCCAGAATATATTCAGACATTAAAGGGATTTCTGTTTCCGGAACAATTATCCAAAGTGAATATGGTTTGTCAGCTTCAAGCGAAAAAATAATCGAATCTTCATTCTGATGGCCGTTCGCTGAAATTACTTCAGTTCCATTATAATCATCTATCCGCCAAAAAGACAACGATGATTCCTTTGATCTTTTAAGGCTTACTGTTACTTTCTGCGATAAGACAGGAAAAGTCAAAAAAATCAATTGTATTAATATAAAATATGGCAAACATTTTTTCATAAACACTATTCAAATTATTAATAGGTCATCTGTCCATAATACATCTTATTGATTCACCTTCTGGTTTTTCAGAATAATTGTAAATAGAAACTTGTGCCCCTTCCATTTTAGTTAATCTAACTGAAGAATGATTTAGTACAAATAAAGAAGATGACATAAAATATGCATTTGTCCCGATCTCAGCAAATTCTCCGTAGATTTTACGGAGACCCCCTGGGACAACTGTAAATAAAGTTTCATTTGTGGCATCAGAATTTGGTGGAATCCAATGGGTTGTTCCTGTTTCCATCAACTTTTCAGCTAATTGAACTCCTCCTATAAAGCTGATCAGCTCCTGCCATTCAGTTATTGAAGGCGGATGCCAGCCTATCGGACACACATTCTTCCCCCCGTTTATTGTCATATCTACTACATACCAGTTATATAAAGCGCCATAGGCAGGCTTACACGACGTTTCATCATTGTTATACCAACAATATGCCGGGGTAGTTAATCCTGCCCATTGAGTGTTATCAGTTATAAGCTGGATAGGAGTACCGTCATTAAATCTTGTTGCTGAAAGATTTTGCATCATCCAGACCTGGGAACCCAATGCTACAGCTGTATAAGAGTTTCCGTCTATGTCATTTATTATCCCGGGAGGAGTTTTAAAAACGACGTCATTACCATAACTTGTGCCAAGAGAATTGATGGCGGTTATCCTGAAATGATAAGTTGTCTCACTATTAAGTCCGGTAATATAGGCGCTCACATTGGTATTGATGTCGCCGTTTACAGGATTTTGATCAGCTGTCACTGTATTTCCATAGCTTGTTGATTCCCCATACTCGAACATTACAACAGCACTGAATTTATTCGCATTTACAGAACCCCTTAGATTGGCACTCGTAGCCAAAATTGGAGTTGCGGAGTTTGTCACAACAGACGGGACATCACCTAATGTTTTGAAAGTAAGATCGTTGCTATATGCTGTGCCAAGAAAATTCTCTGCCTTTATTCTGAAATGGTAGACAGTCGCTGGATTAAGTCCTGAAAGTATTGCTTTGACATTATTGTTAACACTACCCATAACCTGTCCTGGTATGGCAGAAATGGTACTTCCATACGATTGTGTAAGCCCATATTCGAAAGTCACTGTTGTACTCAGATCATTTGCATTTACTGTCGCATTAAGAGTTGCACCATCAATTGAAAGATTTGTTGCTGGCTGAGTTACAGCTGTTGGGATTTTGCCGAGGGTAGTAAATGTAAGGTCATTGCCATCAGTTGATCCAAGTGAATTAACTGCTTTAACCCTGTAGTGATATAGTGTACCAACAGCCAAACCTGATATCAAAGAACTTGCATTAATATTCGTATTACCATTGACCTGGGCAGGTGAGGCAGAGACTGTGCTGCCATATGTTTGGGTAAGCCCATATTCAAAGCTGACTGTTGTGTTCAGGTCATTAGCATTTATAGTTCCATTCAATGTCGCCTCTTTTGTAGAAATATTTGTAACTGCCAGAGTAGTAGCTATAGGAATTTTGCCTAGAGTAGTAAAAGTGATTTCGTTTCCGTAAACTGTACCCCGGGAATTTACTGCCTTGATTCTGAAATAATATGTTGTGGCTACATTTAATCCGGTCAGTATCGTCGAAACATCTGTTGGTGTATGTCCATTCACAGCATAAGGTGAAGCCTGTATGCTATCTCCAAAGGCAGGAGTGGTGCCATATTCAAAGGTGACCGTTGTATTAACATCATTTGCCTTAATGATGCCATTTAGGGTTCCTCCGGTCGAAGAAATGTTTGTGGCTGGAAGAGATTCGGGTGTTGGAGGAAGCCCGGTATAAGTAAGGAAGCCGTTTATATAATTTTCAAAATCGGGAATTGAAACTGAAAAATACATTTTCTTACACTGATTTTCAAGGTTCAACCTGATTTTGGCAAGATCAAGATTTAATGTGGAGCTTCTCAGTTCACTGATAATACTGTCAGCCTCGAGCTTTCCATCCTGTTGTATGTTTTTTGAAATGTAACTAAGCAATTCCGTAAGGTCTCTTACACCCTTGTCTCCCTGAAGAATTATAGAAATGGCCAGAAGAATTGCGTTTCCTTCATTGTTTACGGATATATCTAACTTTTCTGACTTCCCCATATTAACACAGCTCATGCCGAATATCGAAAGAATCTCTTTTTGCGCTGAATCCTTGGCCGCTGTAAAATTGCTTCCTTTTTCTACCAGGTATTTAACTCTTTCACTCTCAAGATGCGTGAGCAGATTGACATTGATTACCGATATATCCTTTATATCAGAGAGAGCGTAAAGTGAAAGATGATACGAGGAAAATGAGCCATTGACTACATTAAAATAGTATCCATTCGCTTTCATCTCTACATATTGAGATAATAGTGAAACATTGTCTAACTCAAATGAGCCATTGCTACTGTCTATTTCTGTGATAAAACTTCTACCAGTCCGGTCCAGTATCGGGCTAAGTTCATAAAGGTAAACAGACCCTTCGCTAAAGGGACCCACCTGTACAACTCCACTCAGTTTATCCTTCCTGATAACATTTCCATCCTTATCCTTCTCTTTCTGACATGCATTATCCAGAATCAGGAATGATGCAATTATTATAATTGAAGAAATTGTTATAGCTGATTTGTTCATTCTTTCATAGAGTAGAGAAGACAGAAAATAAGCAGGCATTTTACTTGGATCTACAAATCCATTTTCAAATATAATTAAATTATCAATACTGACTCTTTACATACCATTCACATGAACAAATTGAAAATATCCTGTTAAAGAATTAAAAACTAATCCGATAATCCAGGTCTACTTTTTCTGTTACTCTTATTTTGAAATCTTCAAGATGCCACTTTTTTGGTATTTTCCCATTATTTACATTATTCATCCACTTCTCAATACTTGCTTTACCAACACCCATTGCTTTTAATACTACCCATCTAAGCAATCCAATTACTGAAAACTGATTAACAGATCAATATAACCTAAAGTAAGCATTGCTTTTAAATATGCTTCAATAGTTTTAACTTTATAGAGTATTTGACTACTCAATGTATGCTTTAAGCATGCATCTGTATTAACTGGTTTAAAGCTGGAGTTGCTATAAAATAGATTATTCTTGCTGGAATTTCACGGATAAGAATTGATGAATTAATTTATCAGCCAGAGGCTGCTAGTCATAACCTTTAATAAATTAACTCATGGAATTAATATGGAAATTTAGTGATTCAGACATAAATAAAGTCAGAGATTATGTCAATAAAAATAAGTATCAAAAGGTTGAGAGGATTATAGATAGAAACATTAACCATATTGACAGGTTAATTGATAAGGATTCTTTATTAAGAACTATGTTAATCTGTTTACTCTCTTCAGAAACAGATCATTATCCGGAAAGTAAAATTGAACAGATTTTTAAAAAGAAGCCCCATTTATTGAATTACCAATATCTGTTCAAAGTCCGTAATATTGAAATCTTGTTTCAGGATGTATTTAAAACATTTGGAATTACGAAATCTGCAAATAAAGTTCCAAGATATTTTTCCACCAATTTCGAATTTTTGGAAGAAACTGATTGGGATTTGGAATTAGAAATATGTAAATCAATAGAACATGAATTAACAAAGTTTGACGAAAGGAAGTTAGCCGATATGGTTGACAAGAGTTTTAAGGGTTTTGGCTCAAAAGAAGCCAGGAGTTTTCTATTAGCCTTGGGAGTTACCAAATATGAGATTCCAATTGACCATAAGCTAATCAAATGGTTGGAAAACTTTAGCTTCCCGATTAAGTTCTCAAAAACAGCTCTCCAGGATATATTATTTTATCATTTTGTATCTGATGGAATCCAAAAATTGTGTGAGATCTCTGAGGTTTTTCCTTGCGTGCTATACACCGCAATTATCTCGGGTTCCGAAGTTTCAGGATAAGGAAATGCCCGATTATTAACTAAGGCAAATCCATTTCCCCCTTAGTCATCGTCCAAATGGGGCAAATGTGCCTGGTCTTTGCTCATATGGAGAATTAAATCCCTGAGAGCCATTGAATGGCAAGGGACCGAGGATATCATCCCATTTTGACATCTGCAAAGTAACACCTATTGAAAAATTTCCGAAATTATAAGCGGATCCAATGGAATAACTGCTTTTTGGCAGGAAAGTATATGGAGAAGTGGCTGTTAGTCGTTTTATCCCGGCACCATACACAGTCAATTGAGAATTAATATGATAGCTGGCTGATCCGTATACAGATAATTCGTTAAATGTTCCATTTATTGCAATTTCAGGATTAAAATTCAATAATGCGGAATAATAGCGTCCGGCAATAATTCCGCCATCTACCGACAACTTTGGAGACAAGGGAATGGATAAAAAAGGAGATAGAGTAAAACCAGTGACAGTACCCAAATGAGGAACAATCATAAACGTACTTCCCACAGAATAAGACAGTTTAGGCTTTAAATCTGCTTTATGGGAATTATACGCAGCAAGGCTATCGCTGTAATTGGTTTGTTGCGAAAAAGCCTGTATAGAAAATAGTGATAACAGGACAATAATTAAGCTTATATTGCATTTACATCCAGACATGGTTAATGATAATTCTGGTTTAAAAGTCGTGTAAAATTAACAAGAAAAATAACAAAATAATATCTTTTATTAAAAGTTATGGTATTAGAGATTTTATAGTCAGCTCTGATATTGCACTTCAATGCAATAATCAAAAATCGAATTTTGTTTAACCTGAAGTCAATATCATTTAACGGTTGGCCCTGAAGGGGCAACAACGATGCCGGTACTTTAACCGGCATTTTTATTTTGACACGACAGCTCGAGAAGCCTGGGGCTAAAGAGGATTTGCCTTAATTCTTTTTAAACCAGAGCAGGTCATCCAGAGGAACATTGAACCTCTTTTTTACCGGTCCTTTTATGACCGCATTGTTTTTGTCCTTCCAGGTTCCTTCGGGGAAAATCACCTCTCTTGAAGTACCGCTTTCCAGCATCGGAGCAACCAGAATACTGTCACCAAGCATGAACTGATCCCTGCAATCCTCAAAACCCTGGTTTGGAAATTCATATTCAAGATTTCGCACAATGGGTTCACCTGTTTTTGCGCTTAGTTTGGCTAACCTGATAATTTCAGGTACAAAACTTTGTCTGATCGCTACCGCTTTCTTCACAGCAGTCAAATGTTCTTCGTCAAGAACCCGCCAGGGTGCAACGGAAAACTGCATCATTGGCATCAAAGCATGACATTGAGATGAACGTACAATCAATTCCTGATCCAATACAGCTCCCGAAATAAATGAAGAATAATCTCCCCCTCCAATCATATCAGGACAAGTAAAAGTGTAACCCAGCAATGAAGCCACTGTAATATGAGGTACAAGTTTTTTCAAATCACTCCATGTATGATACTTATCCCTGAGTCTTTCAACAATTGGTTCATTTCCTCTTTTCCACATGGCTCTATACTCATTTAGCGGATAATCAAGTCCGAATGTTCCCCAAAGCTCTGTATGTTCATTTGATGTGACTTTATTGTATGAAACCGAATTTTCCGGATAATATTCAGGATCACCAGCATCAAACTTAAATCCATCAAGTCCGTATTCATTAACCATATTGTCCAGTTGCTTTCTGAACCATTCCACTGTCTTTGGATTTGTAAAATCCAACACCATACTATAACCATTCCACCAGTTAATGATTGAAGGATTTTTCGCCTCAGCCCATGTCAGGTGGGAATTTCCTTCATTGTTCATTAACACAAGTTTTCTTTTCAGTAAGTCCCTGGATACTTCTGAATCAGGACTGATAAATGGACATACCCATAGCATTACTTTAAATCCCATTGTATGTAATTCGTTTATCATTGCTCGGGCATCAGGGAATCGGTCCATCCGGAATTGAAATTTTCCATAAGACGGAGCCCAGTTATCATCGATCATTAAAACACCCGGAGGGAACCCGTTATCAATGATATCATGAGCATATTTTAAGATGTCCTTCTGATTCTGGTTATAGATCAATTCAATCCAGGTATTATATTGAGGTTTTTCAAAAAGAAGTAAATCAGGCAGTTTACCCGATGGCGGAAAAAACTTTTCAGATGCTTTAAGATAAGCTCCCTTTAAATCAGCACCACCTGATCCTACAAATACACTATCATCATATTCTGAAAAAACTATTTCATTTTTATTTACAGCAAAAGCAAATGGTGAATTGGACCATGCATATCTTCCTTTCGAAGATAAAATAAGCGGTGCAGCCTGATTACCTTTAGTGTCGCCATTCAGATTTAATGAATAACCTACACTGAAAGGCATTTTATCACCTTCATTCACAGCCGCGCCGTACCATCTTTCATCTTGTATAATATTAATTCTTTTTAAATGCTGTGCCTGAGAAATAAGCTCACTGACAGCTAAACAGATTATTAATACAGCTTTATTCATATATAATTTTTCAGATTGTACTGTCCTTATAAATTACTGCTGGTTAAAATGAAAAAACAACAACAGAGTAAATATACTCTGTTGTTGCTATGATTAATGATGGCAATTAGAATTCTACAACGCTGTGAATGTCACAGTGAATTTTTGACCATTCGTGGGTATTATGGTGTAATTAGTTCCATCCATATTTACCATATCCCATGTAAAACCATCTTTCAGGTCAACTGATACTTTGTAGAAAGCTGACTCTGCAGGAACAGGTAATAATAATCCATTCCCGGACATTGTGACCCCATCAAAATATTTGGAATAAATCTCCATTTTTGATGCATCAGGATTTGAAAAAGGAGCCGCAAAGAGAGCAACATCACCTCCCCAGGGGAGTACGTATATTGTTGCTTCATATACATTGGTTGTACCTACTCTGTACAAGGTAGCCATAGATTCCTGATTCCAGTTATGAGCATCAGCATCGTACTTACCCCAGCACCAGCCATCAAGATAAATTGCAGTCGGATAACCAGTCTCCTGCCTGATAAAAATATTACCCAGGAAAGGATCGATTCTAACCAGGTATGAGCCTGTCTCCTGTATCATACTCCATGTTGCATTACCAGCTCCCGTGAAAACGTCAGGATCAGAAAAGGCCTTTGTCAAATCAATACCCTGAGCTGTGATGCTCTGACCTTTGGTTAAAGTCATTGTACCTTCGTAGAGGTAATAATTGCCAGATACCAATGTTAAAGCGCTGTTTGCAAATGTTACTGAACCAGCAGCAGTTCCGTTGATGAATATTCCCTCTGTGGTATATTCCAGCTTTTTTGTATCGCTCTCAAGACTTACTTTTGTAACATTGGTCCCATCGCTGAATACTTTAATAGTAAATGGACCGCCGGCAGTAACAACAAAACTTGATGCTTCATCATTGGTTGTACCGTTTGTTATCTGACCAGCAGTGTATAAAATATACTGCTCTGCACCAGGTTTTTTAATTCGGAATACACCGGCTACAATATTTCCCCACATATCATCAACAGGATCCCCTGATCCGGTATTTGGAGGTGTCCATGTCCACATTTTACGATTTCCAAGAGTAAATCCGCTCATCAGCATTTTGGCATTTTCCGTGCTAATGTTACCATCAGCCCAATGCCCTGAAATATTACCCAGGATGTAAAGGCCTTCGTCCATTGGCGCCCATGTCTGGGCATCACCTAACACTAACTCAAAGCTAACCGGGTTAAACGAAATTTTGAAAAATTCTTCAGTTTCTTTGCCTAAAGTAATGTCTCCTGTTCCCATGGCAATAATTGTTGCTCCATCAAGCCCCCATGATAAGCCGGTCTTATCAGCTTTGGCGTAGATTTTACCAACGCTGCCTGCAGGAATGAAATCTTCAAGTTCAAAAACGTTTCCATTTTTGGTCATAGAATAAACTGTATTGTTAATAATCAGAGATAAATTTTCAAAAGTCGGAAGAGCGAGTGCGGCAATTGTAATGTCCTGAGTTGCCAACAGATTTGCAGAATTCTTTAAAGTCACACTTAATGTCATATCGCCGGCAACAGCATTTTTAGGCAGAGGGATTGTCAGCGCTTGATTAAGGCTAAAAGTTTTCCCGGTAAGCATTTTTGTATCTTCAAAAATAACGCCGCTGGGATTACTCATAGTGACAGTATAAGACTTTAAACCGGTTTCATCGGAAAAGCTTCCTGAAAGTGTTATAACATCACCAAATTTCAGGCTGGACTGAGGAGTTATTGCCAGATCGGAAATTGTTGCTTTACCTGCGTTTGGATCAGGTTCTTTATCTTTCTTACATGCTGAAAAAGCAAGCATGATTGTTAGCAGCACCAGGGCCAAATACTTTAAATTTCTCATGTGGTTGGTTTTAGTTAATAAAAGTTTGTCTATAAATAAATAGTTCTATTACAATGGTCAGCTGTCTTTATTTTTTAAAAAAGAGATTTCCTGAATAAACATCGGCTTTATTCGCAGTCCCGATTTGAATGTTCATATTTAACTTATTATACCCCGTTGTCTCATCCCATACATTTTGATTAGCCAGACGGATTGAATATGCAGGTATATTGTAAAGTGTTACTTCTGGATCGGGCAAATTCAGATAAAGCTCATATTTTCCAATCGGCATATCCTGAGGAATTCCTACTACAGTGTCTATTGCACTTTCCAGGGTTGGTTTCCATAAACGAGGTTCAATACCCAGATTCACTTTATAAATCTCTGCAGATTCTGTGTTTTTTAGTACGAGTTCCACCGAACGTGGGTTATATAACGGAGCATAACCGAGGTTTTTCAGAATTATTCTTGCAGAGAAAGATCCACCCTGCCCGATATTACCAGTATATTCACCTGAAAGAAGCTGAAAACGGTAACCTAATTCGCGTATTATATTATCCATCGACCCGTCAGTCTTCCATAGATCATTGACACCATGGAAGTAATCCTGGTTCAGGTGACTCCATCTTAAATTCCGCATTTCTGTCTGGGCTTTAGTTCCATCAGCAGGATCAACACCCTCTGGCGGACAAGTTTCGCCTCCTATTGGTACATAAAGACACTCCTTGTTGATGTACGCTTTATCGACTGTAACATTCTCATAGGTTCCATAATCGTTTGAACTTGCTAAAAAACAATCATTATGAAATCCCACACGTGCAACATCCAGTGTTGTAAAAGCTTCAGCAGAAGTAATATTGGCCGAACGTTGGAAATACTCTCTTTTGTAGGCTGGAGTACGCACCTCTATCATCCTGTTAACAGGAAGGGTTTTCAATATCTTGTTATAAACCTGGTAACGTCCGCCTGAAGAATTTAATCCGTTTGTTGAATAATATCCTTCGCCCCAGGCACCTATAAACCCTGCCTGCATCACTGCAATCACATCTGCATTTTTTTCCAGATAAGGCTTCAGCTGGTCGAGATGTTGGGAAATTATTGAAAAAGGCGCATCCGGTTCTGTTTCATTCGAAGAATAGGCAAATCTTAATATGCATTTGATTCCTGCATTTCTCATAGTTGCAAAATCTTTATCGAGGGCTGCAAGAGCGGCATCTGACAATGGAGCATTTTTGAAATTTCTGAGATAGACGATCCTGTAGATTAAGGTAATATTATCGTTTATCCGGTATTGTATCAGGGTAAATTCATCAAGAGAACCACCCGATCCTAAATTACATTCGGTGTATTTGGAAAATCCGCGTTCGGGATTGGCAAATATTGAATTGTCGGAAGTGTAATTAACAACAGTCGCTACGACAGGTTCAACAGGTTCAACAGTTGGTTTTTTTGTACATGCTGTACTCCCCAGCAAACCTGAGAATAATGTGATCAACAATAAGATCTGGTTCATATTTTTATTATTACTGTTATTACTGTGCATAGCCTGGATTTTGTTTTACCTGACCTTTCCCATCAACAATCACAGAAAGCGGAAGAGGATAAAGGTATTTGTATTTGGAAGCATAAGGAGCTACATTACTGTTGAGCATCATAACGCGATCGTACAATTTATCGAAGCGGATGAGGTCGGCTCTGTACTGACCACTCTCGCACCAGAATTCATGACTGCGCTCTGTAAGCAACTGGTCAATAAACGATTCTTTTGTTGGAAAATCACTTAATAATTTACCGGTTAATCCGGCTCTTATGCGAACCTGATTCATCAGATCCAATGCTTCAGCATTTACTGAGCCTGATGGTTTCATGACAATGGCTTCAGCCAAAGAGAGTAACACTTCAGGGTACCGGTATAGAACTATACTCAGTTTGCTGAATCCGCTGTTACCCGGAACACTGGGATCCATCATGTATTTTTGAGGTATCGGTCCTAAATCCATAGTAGCCCTCGGATTTGCCCTGTTCACCAGCATATTATCATCTGAACTGACATATTCAGTGATCAGGTATGTTTTCCTCGTATCATTTGCTTCAAATGTATCATAAAACCACCATGAGCTTTGTACGGTTCCCCATCCTTTTACAGGAGAATCAGAATCAGGAGGCATAGCCATCATCAGCCATTGTGAAGTGTTTGGCCCGGCCTGTGAAGAAGGGATCGCAAAAATGTATTCAGGATTGTTTTTACTCATTCCCTCAAGCTGAAAAAGTGAAGGATAATTTGCTACAAGGGAGTATCCGTATTCTGATCCCATTAATTCCCTTGCAAGAGTTTCAACTTTATCATAATATGTCTTGTCGTTTACAGTCTCATGAAGGTAAAGACGGATTAATAACGTCTTTGCAAGGCCTTTGCTGAATTTTCCATAGTCAGCATCTTTTGGCATTGGAAGATTATCTCCTGCAAATATCAGGTCATCTTCAATAAATTTAACCATTTCGTCATTGGTAAGACGGGGCAAAGGCTCTTCTTTCAAAGGATTTTTTAACACTTCAAGTGGAGCTACCACCAGGGGTCCGTACATGTCGAATAAAATATATGACAAATATCCCCTGGCGCAACGTACTTCAGCAAGGTACTTAGTCTTTACATCGTCACTCAGGCTGCTATTTTCAATAGCATCCATCACCAAAGTGCAACGGCTGACCTTGCTAAAAAATCCATAAGGCTGATCCCTGGTGTAATAAAAATAAGTGACCTCATCATTTGTTTCATTAAATGAGAGTTCCGAACACAGCTTCTGAGCGCCGAATTTCCCCATCAGGACCTCTGTGCAACTTTCGTTGACAAACATCTGACCTCTTTCTGAGTCAGAGTTTATTCCGTCCCACCAGTTGCCTCTCAGTGGATAATAGCATGATAAAACCAATGCCTGTATATCGCTTTCTGTTTTTGGGAATATTGATGGATTAATTTCCGAATAATCAATCGGATCAAACTTGGTACAACTATGCATAAATGATAGGAGTAACACCAGTACAGTATATAAGAATAATTTTTTCATCTTCTTTATTTCTAATATGTTAAATTAAAATGTAACATCGATTCCGAATGAGTATGTTCTTGCATTTGGATATGCAGCGGCATAAGCATCAGTTTCAGGGTCAAGTCCTTTGTAAGGTGTAAATACAAACAGGTTATTCATATCAAAATAAACGCGTAAGCTGGAAAATGCCTTTTGGTGAAGAATGGTTGCCGGCACTGTATATCCCAGTGATATGTTTTGAAGGCGGATAAACCATGCTTTTTCATAAAACCAATCGCCGTATCCGTATCTTGACCATCCAAAAAATGAACTTGGCTGGGTAGTGGATGGGTTATCGGGCGTCCATCTGGTCGTCAGTGTTCTTAAACCGTTATAACCGTATTGCGCAATGCCATCTGCCGAGACTCCAAATGCCATGTATGTTGGATCCATCATTGATCTGTCAAACAGTCCATTCAATTCAAAATTAAAATCAATAGATTTATATCTGAAATGATTTGACAAACCAGCAATATAACCGGGGTCAGTTGTTCCAAACAATCTCGTATCAGCATCATCAATAATGCCATCAGGCAGCCCGGTAAGCAGGAACTTCCCGTTCTCGACTAGAGGGTCGCCATTATCATCCCGTTTGTATCCGTTAATATCTGCAATTATTATCTGCCCTGGCTTTAAATCAGGCTGAGCAACCGGAGCAGGATCGCCTGCCTGCATAATGCCAACCGCAACCCTTGAATAAACTGCTCTAATTGGGTCATTGACTTTTTCGTATACATTTGGCTTCCAGTCAGCTGTTCGTTCCAGCCAGTTGTCTCTGTACATTGAAAAAGTAAAATCCGTGGTCCACGAAAAATCGGAGCTTGTAATATTCTTTGTATTAATTGTAGCTTCAAAACCTTTACTTTGTGTTTTCCCGATATTAGCCATGACAAAGCTGAGGTCCTGATATGTATTTAAGAGTTTGAAATTTAGAAGATCAGAGATTACCCTGTGGTAATATTCGAATGAACCTCCGATTTTACCTTCCAACAAGGAAAAATCCAATCCAAAGTTTAATTCAGTTGTAGTTTCCCATTTTAAGTCGGGATTTTCAAGACGTGCCTGAAAAACGCCTATTTGAGGGGTACCGTCAGCATTATTCCATGCAGGTGAAGCGTAATAGGATGCAAAAGCATTGCTCCCTATGCTGGAATTTCCTGTTTGTCCATAACTTGCACGTAATTTAAGCATTGTCACAGTCGGGACCATAAATTTCATAAAATTTTCATCCGCCAGATTCCAGGCAACTGCAACAGAAGGAAAGAATCCCCATTTTTTATTCTTAGCGAAGACACTTGCTCCATCAGCCCGGAAGGTTGCAGTCAGGAGATAACGATCAAGCAAAGCATAGTTAAACCTTGTAAAATATGACATCATATTATTTTCGTTTCCCCATGAACCAACGATTTTCGTTCCTGAACCTGCGTTGAGGTTATTCCAGCTGAATCCGTCTGTGAGAAAATTATTATTGCCGGCATTGTTCCCGTTAGCTTTGAATTTTTCTGCTGACACACCAAGTAAGACACCAAATTGATGTACATCTAATTTTCCAGTATAATTTGCAGTAGCTTCAGTAAGATACTGCTCATTTAAATCCTGGTTGATGGTTGCAATACCACCTCCAAGAGCTCCGTGTAAAGTTGTTTTTGGCATGTATGTTTTTCTTCCCTGGTATGCTATATCTGTTCCTGCATTCAATTTTAAAAGAAGACCTTTTACCGGTTCGGATGTGAGATTAATGTTAGCAAGAAGTCTGTCCATAAATCCTTTGTCCAGAACAGTTAGCAAAGAATACGGGTTAGGCTGTGTTGGCAGTAGCGGATTTATGGGGTATTCACCATCCGCTGTAATTGCAGTAATATGCGGTCCCATCTGGACAGCTGCACGAAGCAATCCCGATTTTTCCCATTGCTCACCTCCAAGTGGGGTGTTATCATTATCGATACGGCTGGCAGTCAGGTTGAGACCCAACTTAAAATATTTATTGATCGTCTGATCGAGATTGATCTTGCCTGTGTACCGTTTCATTTCAGAATTTTTTATGATCCCTTTCTGATCAAAATAATTCACGGATACCATGTATTTAGTCTGTTCGTTCCCTCCCTGGAGGCTCAGGTTATGTTGCTGAATACTACCAGTCCTCGTAATAAGCTTAACCCAGTTTGTTCCTTCCCCTGCATTGCTTATCTGGGTATCTGTATATGGTAATTTGTATGAAACACCATTCTTGGGAGAAAGCATAGCTGTTTCCAGAGTGCGGTTCCCATACGGGTTAACATCATTTTCAAACATCCACATGTCCCAGCTTGACTCATTTTTCTCAGCCATCCATTCTTTAAGGCCAAACACGTCAAAAATATTGGCATGTTTCTGAATAGCATATGATGTATTATAGGTAACTAGCGGTTTCCCGGTTATACCTCTTTTGGTTGATATAAGAACGACTCCGTGAGCAGCCCTGGATCCGTAAATTGCTGTTGCAGAAGCGTCTTTAAGTACTTCAACTGAAGAAATATCGTTAGGATTTACAAAGTTCAGGATACTTTGTGTGCCGGCATCCAGACGCTCATTACCGCTGCCGGGCTGATCAAGGGTGGCTATTGGAAATCCATCAACAATATATAAAGGCTGGTTGCTTGCGTTAACCGAACCTGCACCACGAATTAAAATATCAAGCCCGCCACCGGGCTGAGCGCTGTTCTGGGTAATCGAAAGTCCTGCAGCCTTGCCTTTTAACGCATGTCCTATCGATGAAGCAACAGACAGGTTAATGTCCGAAGCCTTTACCGATGAAACAGATCCTGTCAAATCTCTTTTTTTTACCGTACCGTATGCAATAACCACCACTTCATCTATAACCTTGCTGTCTTCCTGCATCGTTACATTAATATTTGTTTTCCCGACAACCGGAATCTCCTGGGTTGACAAGCCCATGAAGGAGAATACCAGAGTTGCATCATCTGGAATATCGACAAGAGTGTAATTCCCATCAGCATCCGTAATTATTCCTCTGGTAGTGCCTTTTAATTTAACTGTCACACCTTGAGTTGGCACACCAGAGACGTCAGTTACTTTACCCGATATGGTTTTTGTTGCCTGACTGGGAATACTTTTAACGTCGGGAGCTGTCAGTACTATTTGCCTGCCTTTTATAGTATATACTACATTTGTTCCTTCAAATATTTTATTGATTAAATTTTCAATTGTGGCGTCCTGTAAACTGATACTTATAACCCTCTTTGCATCAATAATTTTTTCAGAGTACAAAAAAGAATAATCACTCTGCTTCTCAATAGTTTCCAGAGCTGCTTTAACTGTAGTATTTTTCAAATCAATAGAATATTTGCCAGTCTGTGCATATGTCACTGTGCTGACTGTCGCTAAAACTGCCAGAAAGATTATATTGATTGATGGTTTCAGACTCATTAGAACTTTTAGAATACCGGGAAATAAGGTTCCGAGTGAAGGTTTCGATAATTTTCTTTTCATACTCATGTAGTTTAGGTTGTAATATTATAGAGGTTAGTTCACTGTATATTAGTATTGTTATTAAGTCCGATTGTAACGCTTTGTTTTGAAAAGCTTCCATCAGGATATCTTACTTTGGGTGTCAGACTGTAGCTGACCGGACTGGCTAATGACATAAGCTCGAGCACCTGGGATAATGTCTCTTCAGAAAAAGTAGCTGTACAAGTAAATTTTTTCACATCCTCATTTACAATTTTTACGTCAACATTATACCAACGTTCCAGTTTTTTGGCAATTTCCGGTATTGAATCGTTTTTAAAGATCAATAATCCATCTTTCCAGCCAATATACTTCTGTATATCACCTGATTCTAAAGTACAATTATTCTCTTGTGAGTTATACTTAATACATTCACCCGGTTCCAGGGTTTTTATCCGGACACTGCTTCCACTTTCATATATACCCACCTGACCTTCCACGAGAGTGGTCTCAATAGTTTTATCACCGGGATATGCACTGACATTGAATTCTGTTCCGGTAGCTTCAATATCCAGTTTTTTAGTGCCTACAATAAACGGCACATTTTTATTATGTGCTACCTTAAAATAGGCTTCCCCTGTTAAAAATACTTTACGACACTTACTGTCGAAGCGGTAAGGGTATCGCAGCTTACTGCCATGATTTAACCATACCTTTGTTCCATCACCAAACTCAATATTCATGCGGGAACCTGCAGGAGCTTGAACTTCCAGCTCATTTGAATTTGCGGTGTAGTGGTCTTTGTCTGAAACTATTGTATAAACCAGTAATGATAATACAGGAAATAACAGTATTGCAGCCACACGAGTAAAAATTTGCAATACTTTGTTTCCCGATCGGCCTTGCCGGATAGCAGGCTGTATGGCATTTTGAGTGATGTCTATTTTATGATGAATTATATCCAGTAACCTGTTGTACTTTATTTTATCTATGGATGGGTCGGGTTTAAATTCATCCCACACATCCTGTACCATTCTTTTGCCGGAAATGGTCATGGATTCTTCTCTTATCCAGACAAGAAGCTTTTCAAATTCCTCATCTGTACAATTTCCATTTAAATAGTTTATGAAAATTTCTTTTCTCATATGCTGAATTAAAAAAACTGATCAGGTCAATTTGAATTTCGATTCTTAACAGAAGGTTCGGTTATTTATTAATACGCACGAATGTGCCGATACCACTATCTTAATTGAAAATAAATTTATTTTCTTATGAAAATTTAATGGAAACAGAGAAAGATTGATGAAGCATTATGCCTGATCAAAAGTATATATAGAAGAACAATATACTTCCCCAAAAATTATTCAGGTTCTGCCGAAGATATTTTAAAGCTTTAACCATGTGATTTTCAACGGTATTTTTTGATATCTCCAATTCTTCAGCAATTTCAGGATAAGTTAAACCTTTTTCCCTATGCAGCAGGAATACCTGTTTTTGCCTTTCAGGTAAATTAGAAATCAGATGTTCTATCTTATTATTTAGTTCAATTAGTTCAATTTCAGTTATAAAATTAGCCTGAGGTTGATTTACAGAAAGAACTCTCAGATACTCGATATACTTTGTGCTGCTGATCCTTTTACGTATAAGGCTCATAGAATTATTATACGCAATAGTGAAAATAAAAGAATTCAATAACTTATAATCCCCAAGCTTTTGCCTGAATGTCCAGATTTTTAAAAAGACTTCCTGCACTATATCATCTGAGTCGGCTTCATCTTTTAAAATTCTGAAAACAAATGAGAAAAGTTTGTGGCTATATAGCTTATAGAGCTCATCAAATGCCAGGATATCCCCATTTTTTAAGCGGATCAGAAGCTCATAATTAATATGGTCATTCTCAAAACTCAAGTCAGAAAGATCAGGTAATTCGGGCTCTAATGTAAGAAAATTACTTTCCCTTCCGAAAAATATTTATATTATGATCTCTCAATAGCTACTTTATTTACATTTGGAGAACTAAATTATATATGATCCGGTTGGCATAGAATTTGATATTCATTGTTACCCCAAATTCGTATCCGAAATGGTACTCCTGAACCTGTCTTTCCTGATTACTTCGTGTCTTTTCAATTTTCCTCCTGTAGGTAGTATTCAACCTGTAAACCCTCAGGATTCTTTAAATTTAATCGAAAAAGTCTATCTCCATACCGACAGGGGAAACTACTCTCCTGGTGAGGATATATGGTTTAAAGCATACCTGGTAGAAGGAACATATAGAATACTTACAACACATAGTAATAATCTGCATGTAGAGCTTATTTCGCCTGATTCGAAGATTATCGAAAGCCAAATTATTAGGTTAACTAACGGTCTTGGAAATGGCGATTTCAAGCTGCCGGAGAAACTGTCTTCGGGAAAATATCAAATAAGAGCCTATACTAATTACATGAGAAACTTCGGGGAAGAGATGATTTTCAACAAGAATATCACTGTAATAAATACTGATAATCCGAAACCCGGTATTCCCGACAGCATAGTGCATGTAAAGAATAAACCTGATATAAGATTCTTTCCTGAAGGTGGCTCAATGGTTGATGATGTCACATCCCTGGTCGGATTCAAGGCAGTTGATGCGACAGGAAAAGGATGCGAGATAACCGGAATGGTATACTCCTCGCATGGTGATACGGTAGCTTCATTCAATAGCACTTTTAAAGGAATGGGCACTTTTAATCTGAACCCTGCTCCCGGTGAGCTATATTATTCCATTATTTATGATAATAATGGCGACTCAGCAAAAACTCAAATTCAAAAAAGCCTGAAAACCGGTACGGTTTTAAATGTTTCAGAAACACATCCGGGAGAGCTTGATCTTGTCATCCGGACTAATAAGGAAACCCTGCCTGTGCTAAGAGATCATGATCTCTCTCTGACAGTTTCCCTTCACAGTATCATATTGAAGACAATATTCTTCAGGGTAAAATCTCTCAACAATCACATGACCCTAAAAACCGATGAATTTCCTGACGGAATAGTGTCTCTTACAATATATGACCTGGAGGGTAAACCCTTTTGCGAAAGACTCGCTTTCGTACACAACAATGATGATGAAGAGCTTACAGTAGAAACCGATAAACCTGTTTATGCCACCAGGGATTCAGTTTCGGTCAGAATATCTTTATCAGGATGTCATGTTCAAGATCAGGATGCTTTTCTTTCACTCTCAGCGTCCAATGAGATATCCGTAGATGAAACCGATCTTTACACTAAGAATATCTCTTCATGGTTCCTGCTCGAATCGGATGTGCGGGGAGATATTGAGACGCCATCTTATTACTTTGACCGGGCGAATGCTGACAGGCTGAAAAATCTCGACATTCTTCTACTGACCCAGGGCTGGCGAGACTTTAAATGGAAGTATGAAAATTATTTTGAGACTGAAAATGGATTCACCATTTCCGGGAGGGTGAGGAAAAAACTGGTCAATGAACCTCTTGAGAACTCTACAGTGACCCTCGGATTATTTGAAGGGAAAAGACCAAATGTCTATTTGGTACCTGTTGACTCTTCGGGAAGGTTTCTTCTCAAGGGAATTGATTTGACAGGAAAAGCAAGCTTAATTGCCAGTGTTACCAATGATAAAGACAAGCTGAAAGGCTGGCTTATTCTCGATTCGTTAAGTTATGTACCGGAAGAGGTACATAATAAAATCGTAAATATCAGACAGATCATTATTGATAGCCCGATAAAAACAGATTCTAAATCATCGGTGGAAATTAATGACTCCCGTAGTAATTATAAAAGCAATAACAATCCAGGAATGAAAGACAAACTGTCTGACACCATTGAGATTGGCGAGGTGGTAATAAGACCAAAGCTCAGGGTCGAACCATGGAACAAGTTGGAACCATACACACCAAAACGCCAGAATGAAATTAACCTCAGAACATTGTTTCCCGATCGCGAGATTACTGTAACTGCCGACCTTGAAATGTACAATACGTTAGGACAGCTTTTGTCCGTGAAACTGCATATTTACTATAATAATAATCCAGGTGTCAGTAATATTGGAGGGATTTTGACAACCCAAGTGCCCGGAAAGGCCTCATGTAACAAATTGACCAATCCTCTTACAATACTTGATGGTATGGAAGTAAAATATGATGCTATATCATTCATTCCGATAAGCTGGGTGGAAAGAATTGATGTTCTTTGTCCTATACGCGGCGAGCTGGAATGGGGTGAAATAAAAGGTGGTAATGGGGTCGTTTCAATTCTTTTAAAAAGTGACGCTTCAAGGTCCAGCATCATTCCAACTTATCACTCTGTCAATAAATCAATTACCGGATACAATGAACCGCGTATTTTTTATTCTCCAAAGCATCATAGCTCGCTGAAAGCTGATAAAAAACCCGATCTGCGGACTACCTTGTTCTGGGAGCCCAACATTGAAATTGAGAACAATAAAAATGTCATTCTCAACTATTATAATACCGACAATTCTTCAACAGTTAAGATAGCTGTCGAGGGGATAACTTCAGACGGTGTACCGATTACAGCTTTAACTGAATATGATGTTAAGTAGAAAACATTAAATCAATTCTAAATAACAATTTAGATTGATATTCAATGCATCATACCCTAAAACTTCCAGTCTATCGGTTATAATAAAATGTAGCGTAAATCAAAAACTATTGACGATGAAAACAAAAACCTCAATTATTTTACTCCTGTTCTTTTCCTGCTTCTTAATAAATGGTCAGAACATTAAACCCGAAAGACTAAAGGGCTCATGGGTCGGTAATATTGTATTACCAGATAGTTCAAAGATACTTGTCGTTATGAAATTTGATATAAAAGATAACCTTATCGAAGGCAACCTGGATGTTCCTGCTCAGTCGACCAAAGATATATATATTGATTCAGTCAGGGTTCTGAAAGACAGCGTCATTACGGACCATTCTTCAACTGTAGGACCAGGTTCATTTTTTAAAGGATTAATACTGCCAGGTGATTCAGTAATTGATGGAAAATGGATGCAGAGCGGAGGATCATTTCCCCTAAGGTTAAGAACAACAACATATGTTTTCACCCCCGTACCCAGAAAGAGCAATCTAAATCCGGAACTTGAAGGATACAAAATTGTTAAACTGATAGAGAGCACACCTGTAAAAGATCAGCAAATGACAGGTCTTTGCTGGTGCTTTGCAACTACCTCTTTTATTGAAACAGAAGCTATACGACTTGGGAAAAAACCAGTAGTACTCTCGCCTATGTTTTTTGTGATACCGACATATATCGACAAAGCCGAGAAATATATAAGAATGAATGGCAAAAGTTGTTTCGGCCCCGGTGATTTGACTTTCAGTGCAATGAGCGCATACAGAAAATTCGGTGCAGTTCCTCAGTCAGTTTTTTCAGGGAAAATAGATTCCACCTCCACATATAACCATGGAAGGATGGACTTTAAACTGCTTGAAAAGGTTAAATATTATGTAAGTTCAGGCAGGGGGAACATGACAGCAGAGGGGTATAGAGAAAGTATAGCAAATATTTTATCCGGTACCATCGCGAAAGCACCCTCTTCCTTTACCTATAACCAGAAAATATACACCCCAAAATCATTTGCCGATGAGATGGTTGGAATCAATCCCGATGATTATGTCGAAATAACCTCCTTTACTCATCATCCGTTTTATTCAAAGTTTGTACTGGAGATCGAGTCAAACTGGAATAATAACTTCTACTTAAACCTTCCTGTAAATGATTTTATCAATGTTGTTGATTATGCATTGTTACACAATTATTCAGTAGCCTGGGATGGCGATATAAGGGATGGTTATAAAAATGGTTTTGCAGTACTGAGTGATTCTGTTAATTCAATTTCACAACTGATGAGGCAAAATGCATTTGATAATTACACCACTATCGATCAGCATAATATGCATATTATCGGAATTGCCAGGAACGAAAAGGGAAAGGAATTCTATATTGTAAAAAACTCAAGTGACATATTGGATTGCGGTGGGTATTTATATATGTCAAAGGAGTTCTTTTTACTGAAGACAATTTCAGTTATGGTCAATAAAAACGCAATACCCTCTGACATTAAGAAACGGATTACCGTGGCTCTGTAATTATATATTTATTGAGCTCACTATATACTACAAATTCTCAATTACCTTTTTCAACCTGGCTTTTATTTCTGTGGCAATAGCTTGCAGATCTTTTTTTCTATAATGCTTCTGGTTTTAAATAGTGTCCTATTTCATATCTTTATTTTCCATCATCTTCTTATGAAGATTCTTGTTAATTTTGATTGTTATTAGCTTAGGCATTTAAGGAAGTTTAAGCAGTGCTCAATAAACCGGACAGATGAAAAATTCTTCAAATAAACTTATTCGCTTCTGGAAAATACTGGGCCCTGGTCTGGTTACAGGTGCAAGCGATGATGATCCTTCAGGTATTGCAACCTACTCTCAGGCAGGTGCTGCATACGGACTTTCGACTCTCTGGACTGCGATTATCACGTTTCCGCTTATGGCTTCAATTCAGGAAATGTGCGCCAGAATTGGGCTGGTTACTTCACATGGCCTGGCAGGAACGCTCAAATCAAATTATTCCAAACCTGTATTATATTTAATGTTATTGTTTAGTTTTCCTGCTATAGTGATGAACATTGGTGCCGACATTGCCGGAATGGGTGCAGTTGGTAACCTGCTGTTTCCTTCGGTAAAAGCAACCTACTTCTCCATTGGTTTCACTATAATACTATTGGTATTAATCGTCTATCTGCCATATCAAAAAATTGCCCAGGTTTTGAAATATCTTTGCCTGGTTCTTTTAGTTTATATGATTGTTCCGTTTTTACATAAACAAGATTGGGCTGCAGTTTTGAAATCCACTTTTATTCCGACAATAAAGTTTGATAAAAACTTTATAAGCATTCTTGTCGCAATTCTTGGCACTACTATTTCACCATATCTTTTTTTTTGGCAGGCTACCATGGAGGTGGAGGGTAAAAAGAACAAGACCAGGAAAAAACTATTAATGGTAAACAAAAGGATTATACACGAAATGCGCGTGGATGTTGATTTTGGTATGTTATTTTCAAATCTTGTAATGTTCTTTATAATTCTTACTGCCGGTTCGGTTTTATTCAATGGCAATATTCATCAGATTGACACTGTTGAACAAGCAGCGAAAGCTTTGAAACCCTTAGCAGGAAATGCAGCATATTTACTTTTTGCAGTAGGTATAATCGGTACCGGACTTCTGGCAATTCCCGTTTTGAGCGGTTCCCTTTCTTATATCATCACTGAATCATTTGGATGGAAAGAAGGATTGGATAAAAAGTATTATCAGGCTAAAGCATTTTATTTCATCATTGCGATTTCATTGATCCTGGGATTATCATTGAATTACATTGGCATTTCGCCGATAAAAGCGTTGATCTATTCAGCCGTTCTTTATGGGTTAACAGCACCTGTATTAATCGCCATCATCCTCCATATTTCAAACAACAAAAAAATAATGGGCAAAAATACAAATGGAAAAGTTTCCAATTTTCTTGGGTTCCTGGCATTAATTCTTATGAGCATGGCTGCTGTCATTTTGATTTACATGCTAATTAAAGCCAGATAGAAATTCAAAGCGGTTAAATTGCGCGCCAGGCAATTTTTTGACCGGAAGAGTTGTTGGCAGTTTTAATTTTCTGTTACTTTTAAAATTTTCAATCCAAGAACACCTCTGGCAACAAATACATATTCTCCATTAGCCTCTACAAAGTTGACTGATGCCTCAAGGTCAACATTACCCATCCATGTTAACTTACCATCGGTATCTATTTTAGCTATATCCAACCCTCCTGCGCCATTTGCAACATAGACCCAGCCATTATCCGTGACTGATACACCGTTTGTAACATAATCCAGGGGTGATTTATCTTCAGGTACTGTTGGTGCAGGTAAAGCTGATATTAATGTGGAAGGCATTTCAGAAGATACATCATAACATTTTAAACCATCCTGACCAAGGGAAACAAGAGCAAAATTATTGTATAATCTTATAATGGATTTTGCTTCAGGATCAGTAGCACCACCAATTTCTTTATCCCAGTTTCCAGGATTATATAAATGGCCAGGATTTCCACCAAGTCCTATTTCAAAATTATTATTAACATCAACTGAACGGGCATTTTCTATATTCATAAAACTCATTTCTTTCATTTGATTGTCTAATATAGTCAATCCTCCACCGGTGCCAGATGTGACGTAAAGTTTGTCATTGTAATTTCTTACATCAGTGCCTACATAACCTTTAAGTGAGAAATTTACAGACTGGGCTGAACTAAATTGGTTGGAGGAATTTAGTTCATATCTTTCTACAAATGCACTATCACTTGTTTCATCGGCTCCAGTAATCCATAGAAAAGTATTACTACTTGCAGAAGGTGCATATTTGACATCCACTGAACTTACGTCTTTGCCTTTATTAGTTTCCTGATTTATAAAAATAACACTTGATACCAATTCAGGATAATACGGAGAGGTTATATCAACTATATCAACTCCTCCCAAATATCTCGGCCCCTGGGTATTGTATGTTACATAAGCATAATGATCCGCTATCCGTATATGTGAGGCCTGTAAAACTTCACCTTCATATTCCGGGGGTGATAAACGTGCAATCAGGTTAATAGTTATGGAAGAACCCGATGTCCCTTTACTGCTTTTCTTTGTTTTTCCTGTCGTATCTCCAAAAATGTATGACGGTCCATTCTCAGTAAAAGAAATTCTTTTATTTAAAACATCCCGGTTGTTACAGATCAGCATATTCTTTAATACAATATCATTTGAAGATGCAACAGGTAGTTGTTCCCCTATTTTTTTACAGCCTGTTCCAGCGAGAAGTAATGCAGCAAAGAAGATTAATAGTTTTTTCATTTTTAATTATTTTTAGCCCCGTTTTAATAGTTAATAAATCTTTCCCTAATGTCAGTATCCTTTTTTCAACTGCCTTAAAATCTTAATTAAAATACATCATAAAGGTAGCTTCTAAAATTATTTTATCAAGTGTCAAATGCCCAATTGCAGATCAAATGCGCAATAAAAAATATTTTTTATCAATGAAATCCGGATAAATAATAATAGTAATTAATGATTGATAACTGAAAAGTAAGGATTCGTCAAAAATAGGGAAAAATTTACCAGAAAAATGAGTTTTGTGAGATTGATTATATTCATAAAAAGAATAACGCAATGCAGACCAGCGAATTAGACGGCCAGAATCCAATATTATTTAGTATAATATCTGATTATGCAATTTTGACTACCTGTTGATTTTTAAGGACAAAAAATTATGAAGTTTAAATCAACATTACAGGTTTTCAAGAGAAATCCGCTTTTTATATTTCAACTTCACCCAATTCAACCCTGGTATGATTAATTCCAAGTTTTTCAAGTTCGGATTTGACTATTATCTGACACCTGATAGAAACCATATTTTTGATGTAGAGTTTCAATTAATTTATTGTTAAATTATATTTTGGTTTAAAGAAAAAATACAAAAAATAAATGAAGATTAGATGAAGATATTTTGAAGCGATCAACTGTTATCCCACTTCGTATTCTTCCAGCCATTAATCAAACCTTCGTTTTCACAATCCGGGCAAAACCAATGTATTTCCTCAGTATCAGGTCTTAATGCAGTTTTAATCAATCCACTGCATCCTTTTTCAAAGCATTTGACATCAGTTGTAGTTAATGATTGAGCCAGGTGTTTTGTAGTTGTATCGATAATCAGTGTCAGGAAACCTATAAGTTCTCTAGCTTCTGCAGGCATATCTTCCGGCATTTTTACTGATGCTTCGAGGAGGTGTTTTATATTGGTTATGTACATTTTATAAGTGGTCTTATTAATTGTGATTCTGTATGATGCGATTGTTTAAAAATTATATGAATTAATCCGATTCCATTTAAGCCTTACCTGAATTATGACTGGATTGTGATCTGAGTTGACAAAACCAAGATCCTGGCATTTTACAGAAACAGATTCTATATTAGGTGAAACGAGGAAGATATCACAAACACTTGTGGGTGTTGTTGCAGGGTCATATGCAGCCATAACTGTTCGGAATGAAGGTGTTCCAGGATCATATATCCATTCCCATTTCCCTGGCATGTAATCTGATTCAATACCCATCAGATTAAAATTGCCCATCTGTCCTGTGAATTCCTTATTCCCCGTAAAAGCAGGTTTAAAATCGGGAGGGTACTGGTTCCAGTCACCTCCTGCTATTACATAGTTACCTGAATTATACTCATTTAATACAAATTCCCTGAGCCTTTCCATTTGATCCTTTCTTATATAGCCACCTTTATCAAATGCTTCGTTATGTGTGTTGATCAGTACCAGTTCTTTCCCATTCTCAATCCGATACCTGTTGACCATAAAACATCTGTCCAATTGGAAGAGCTGCGTTGGGAATCCATAATGTCCAGGTAGAGAATATCTTGTTGATGATTCAGGTATGAATTTCGAATAGATGGCAATGCCCGATAAAACCTTTCCCATAGGATTTGCAGGCGGGACGGGGACGAAAAAAACCTTATAGTTTTTTGCAAAGAATGGACGATAACCGGAGAGTATACCGGCTATTTTCTCATATTGATCAACCCGGTAACTTCTTTTGCTGTTACGGTCAATTTCCTGAACCATGATAAAGTCGATTGTGTCGTTTTTCATTAAGAAATCGCCAATCCTTGAAATGTTTTCCAGGCATCTGTTTTTAGATGTAATTACTTTTGTTCCTCCATCCATGAAAAAATCCATATCCTTGTCCAGTCCTGCATAACCGATGTTCCAGGTTAATAATGAAAAAGTGTGTGAATCTTTCAGTAATGAAGGGTTGTCTGACTGCGAAATCATTTCCTTTTCTTTCGGTTTATAATCTGAAATAACAGCATAAATGATAAGACCGATAAAACTAAGAACCAGAACAGTTATAAGTATCAGTAAACCTTTAAATATTTTTTTCAGGATTTTCATATGTTACTTCTTGGTTTAATCTCAAAGCTAAACAATCTATAATAGAAAACCAAGCCTGCTTTGCATACGGGAAAGTGACAAACACAAAGAAGGAAACCGGAACAGAATATCATACGGGAAACTTTATTGTCACTAATTCCGTATAAATACATGAGCAACCTGGGAGATTTCACAAAATCCAGATAATAATAATCTCCCGATTCGCAATCTTTTATAAATTTGTGATTGACAATGATTATTCCGACCTGCTGATCTGTCTGAAACTAATAAGATAAAATGAAAAAGGAACTGCTTATTGTAATCCTGTTGTTTGATCTCCTCTTCACGGGATATTCACAGGAGAGGACCACTACAGAGAAACCTTTTGAGAGGGTACGCCTTGGAATTAGCGGGGGCCTTGGATACATTACCAGCAGCACTAAAACAGCTGAGGAGAATCTGGTAAAACTTGGATTCATGCCCGATAAGGTACAATCCTATTATAAGGGCATGAAATCAGGCAGATATGCAAATGTTGATCTTACATATCAGATTGCACCCAGGTATGGTGTCGGTATTAAATACAAATTTTTTGATACTTCCGGCCATATTGAAGGCTTTTTTGATCCGCACGATGGCATTAGCCTGGTTTATTCTACCTACGGAGAACATATTTATGTGAACTTCATGGGTGCTGCCTTCAATTATCAGCAATTCATCGGAACCTCAGAATCATTTAAACTATATTCTTCCTTTTCTATCGGATTAGCAACCTACAGGAATGAAGCTGAATATCTTACCGGATATTACCTGATAACAGGAAAGAATGCCGGCATGGATTTAAGCTTTGGATTAGAATATTATATAACGCCACATTTATCCATGGGGGCCGAATTATCTGACTTTTATTCAACAATCCGGAAAGCTAAAGTTACGGATGGAACCAGTACCACGACACTTAATCTGGATAAAAGTAACTATGAGAACCTGTCCAGACTCGATATATCAATAGGAATCAGATTATACTTATGGGAAAAATGAAAAAAATAATTTATATCTCAGGTTTAATATTTCTTACAGTTTCATCAATATCATGCAGTGATGATTTTTTGTCAAAAAATAATAAAAATTCATATGCACTTTCTGATACATTGTATTTAAATAATAATCAGGAGAAGGTTGATACTTCGATACAAGTTCCCGTGTCTTCAAATTCAGATTACACGATCATTATGCAACCTAAGTGGTTGTCATTTAATTCAATGCATGGCAAATTGACAGGAGGAAATGTATCATTATCTTTCAGTATAGTCAAAAAAGATATTCCTGCAGGATATCAAACTCAATATGGTATTATAATTCTTGACGTTAAAGATATTGGACTAGTATCCTTTAATGTTGCTTATTCCAATACCGGATCGCCTACGTTGCAATGTTCTGTTTCTTCGCTCAATTTTGAATCACCTGGTTCTCCGACTTTTATAATAGCCAATGTATCTGAAGGTATTTTAAACTGGAATATCACCGGAATCCCCGATTGGCTTGCAATCTCTGCAACTTCCGGATCACTGACCCTAAGTAATTCCATGACAATCTCCGCCTCTCTGAATTATGATAAGATTACCTCAGGACAAGAACTTTCGGGGACTATACAAATAAACAGTAATTCTGTCAGCGGCAGCTTTATTATTGCGGTGCATGTCTCAGCGGCTGCATTAATCTCCCCTGAGGTGTTAAAAATCAATGGGGTAGTCACTGATGCGGAATATAACCACAGTACGGGCCTAATGGCAATATGCACAAAGTCGCCAAACTCTTTAATTATATACAATACTACTACGAATGAGTCAAACATAATTTCACTGGGCAAAACACCTAATTGCGTCAGCCTGTCAGAGGATGGACATAAAGCAGTAATCGGATACTCGGTTTCATCAGTTAGTTATATTGATATTGACAACCTGGAAATCTCCGGAGATTACGAAATTGATTGTATCCCGTTTGATATTGTCTTTGGAGATAATGGATGGTGCTATATCACTGCCAGTGTAGGCCAGTTTAACTCTTTCCGTAATCTGAATCTGAATTCCGGACAACTGATTGCCGGTACGAATTTCAGCCTTATGTATGAGAAGACTAATATCAAAAAGATCCTGAATAAACCATATCTGGTTGGCAGCCGGACCAATTTATCTCCTGGAGGGATCCTCATCTTCGATATAACAAAAGGAAAAGCTTGTGATACAATCAGCTATTATCATGCTTCAATTGGAAAATTCTGGATCTCTGATGATGGCACCAAACTTTATGAGGGTTTCAGGAATGTTTATCTCTTGCCGGTGTACGATTTACTCTACCATCCTTATGCACCTTCTGTTTGTGGACAGATTGATTCAGATCAGAATCATATTTCCGAGCTTGACGAATGTACCGCAATAAGCAGCATTTTTGTGACTTACACTGACCCTGGTTATGTTTATATATCAGGAAATTCATCTCTGATAGAGCAATTCAATACAACAAACCTGAATAAAATCAGATCGTTCAACGTGTCTCCGGTCCTCGCAACTGAAAATGGGATCAAAACATTATACGAGACGTCTGCCAGATTTGTTTTCGCTAATAAAGAGGGCTCAACTCTGTACGCCATAAAGAACCCGAAAGAAAATTATAAAAAAGACTATTGGACAATTGAAACTTTCGACCTGGGAAGTTCCGGAAAAAGAAAATGAAGGCAATTATTCAAACCGAATTCGAATCCTGTTCACTTTAACCAATAAACAATTTGAGGTAAATTAACAGAGTCACCCGATCTTTGTGCCAGCCAACGGGCCGGGTTTCAAAGTATGTATTTCATCAATGTGAATCAAAATAACAGCTTTTGGTTTAGGCATACCGGCTTTTAATGATAGTTCTGCGGTCTTATCAAAAATCTCACCTCCGGTTATTACTTTCGGAGTCCCAAGAAATCTATAGCCGTCAACTATTTCGCGGTTAACAACAGCAATTGATACTTTGGAGCCCTCCAAAATATTCTTGTAAGTAATCCCACCTGTTACTTCTGCGTACATAAGGGTTTCATCATCGAAGATCCTTGTTGAGCGCTTGGGAGCATTATTCGGAATCCCATCCTTGCTGACCGTTGCATGGAAGCACTGCTGGGTCAGAATCATCTCCTTCATCTTGTCTGTAAGCTGTGCCATGGTAATTTTACTCCTTTATGATTTAAAAAACATTTCACTCGTTTTAGAATCAACAACTAATATACAAACATAAACCAAATCTGGTAAATAAACTCAATAATCTGTCATGAAGTTGAACCTAATCCCTCAGGCAACGAACTGATTCGCCGCGTTTCTTAGGGCTGCTGCTACCCGCTATACTGTTACTCTGTGAAAGATAATGATCAATGGCGTTAAGAAGATTGCTTTCTGACGAACTCCACCAGATACCAATACTTCCAATGTTGAGAAATGCTCCGTTCTCAGCACGATAGCCTCCCGGAAAACCTGTAAAACCGCTATCATTGGTACCATTGTTGTCATCGCTCCACCTTTTGTTGCTTTTCAGTTTAAGACCGGCGGTTCCCTGTCCTCCCAAATAATTGGTTAACTTTCCCCAATCAGCATCACCCGGTAAAGTCCAGCCGGCCGGAGCTAACCCTCTCGGATCATTCACAGCATACCAGTTGTACAGTTTGCCATAAATCAAACCGATTGCCGGATCATTATTGTAGTAACACCAGGCAGGTTTTCCTGCGTCCCCGGCAGCTACCCATTCTTTGTTTGTTTTTGCCTCAGGAATCGTGTCTCCATTCCGAAAGGTGCTGACATTCAAGTTTGCTATTGCCCAGGCCTGGGGACCGATCCTTATTGTTCCAACCTCTTTGCTCTTATCAACAGCGGGCTTAGTACTCTGGACAGGTTTAGTACTCTTCTGGACAGGTTTGGTGCTCTTCTGGACAGGTTTAGTACCCTTTTGGACTGTTTTAGATTTAGTCTGGGTGGATTTTGTAGTAGTCTGTGCAGACTTTGTATTATTTTGAACAGATTGCGAAATTGTTTGTGCGCCCGAACGATCTGAATCTTCTGATATGTTTCCATATGAAATAAAAAGTATGAGAACGCCAGATATTGCGATAATCGCTTTTGCCTTTTTCATATCGTCTTCATATTTGTACTTATACTAAACATGTAATAAACAGATAATAGATAACCAGGAATCCATCTGATATACGGTCAAATTTAATTTTTGTTGCAGTACCATGAATAAAACAAGCCCCTGGAAGATGATTTCCGGGGGCAAAGCTAATAGAGTCATTTTAAAAGATTGCGCGAACTGTCAGAGGAAATAATTAAAGTCCTATTTCTCACCGTAAATAACCAGAGCATTACTATCAATGGCAACCTCAGCGGGATATCTTTGGCTGACTGATTCGAAAACTTCGCGTCTGACTTTTTCCTTAGTAGCGGCATCTGCATTACTGAGTGCAGCAACAACAGGAGCTACTACTTCAGTCATAAAATCCCAATAAGCATTTGTACTTCCAGTATTCAGCTTTCCGCTCACCTCTCTTTCTGAAACGTTCTTTAATCCGGTCTGTTTAAATAAATCTGCAATTAATCCGCTTTTAGAGCAACGAAATAATCCTGGCGCTCCCGGAGGTGGAGGCACGACTTGGATATTTTTGTTTATGACACTCAAAACGGCGGTAGCCCAGAAGTTTTTTTCAGGCACGTTCCAGACTGCTGTTGCAATTCTTCCGCCAGGTTTTAATACCCGTACCATTTCTTTCGCTGCAAGTAACATATCAGGGAAAAACATAAAGCCAAACCTGCAGCTGATTAAATCAAAGCTGTTATCAGGAAATGGCAACTCAGAAACATCACAGGCTGTGAATTCCAGATTTTTAATTCCTCGCCTGGCGGCATTTTCCCTGGCTACTTCAAGCATACCTTCTGAATTATCTGTAATAACTGCTATTCCCCCTGTCAGCTTTGTTGCAATAGTAAGTCCAGGCTCACCTGTACCTGATGCTATATCCAGCACCACGTCAACACCTTTCGGTTTTATCAGTCGTATGATTTCGTCACCGAACGGTTTTAAGAAGTCCATTGTCAGGTCATCCCATTTCTTCCAGCCCGGAGAAAACCTGTTCCATATTTGTTTTTGCTGTTCTCTTATTTGTACTAGTTGTGCTTCCATTTTATATTTGTCAGTGATTATAGTGCTGACACCGCACTTTCTTTTTGCTTTTTAATTAATCATTACAATGCAAAGATGGTACAAGTGGGAGGACATTTTTGGTAACAAAGGTTACATATCACTGTAACAAATGTTACAAATCGCGGAGGAGCTTAATCTGGTTCCGGTAAAGAAGCAACCTGTTGTCATTCTCAAGTCTTTTGAGAAGCCTTGAGACTACTACCCGGTTTGTTCCTAATTCATCTCCTATCTGTTTGTGTGTTAGATTGATAAGAGTAGATCCGGTTGCTTTTGATTTTTCCTTAAGATAAATTATAAGCCTATCGTCCATTTTCTTAAAAGCAATATCATCTATACTTTTAATAACCACTGTAAACCCGTCAAGGATTGTTGTCATCACAAACCTCTTCCATGAAGGATATTTTAAAAGCCATTCATCAACTACCATTCCGGGAACAGCCAATAAAACAGAATCTTCTTCAGCAACTCCTTCTATTGAACTCACCTGCGTTGTCATCCAGCATGTAAATGACATGGCACATGTTTCTCCGCTACGTACGTAATACAGAAGTATTTCCTGCCCTTCGTCATTTACACGGCTTACTTTGACAATACCGCTGATCACCAGAGGAACAGCCCTTACAGGACTACCTATTCGAATTATTGTTTCACCCCCGCTCACTTTCATCAGCATGGATTTAGCTTCAAGTTCAGCTAATAATTCGGGTTCAAAAACAGATGAGAATACGCTGGAATATTCCGGAGTCTCCCTTGACATTATCACTAATATTATTACTACACATACACTTATAAAACAGTTGGAAATTGTATTATGTTTAATTTTACCAGCTTTTCCGACATTTCATCTTAAACGGTTTTAAGCTTTTGTCCTTTCAGCTAATGCAGGTTCAGGTGACAATTGTCAACATTCCTTTTAGGAGAAAAACATCTGTTTTTACTGTATATAATCAACTTTTATTAAGTAATACCATTGTATCAATCGTAAAAACAGGTATCTTTTTGCTGTTTTTAAAAACCTGAACTGGTATCGTTGGAGTCCATGAGTAATTTTACCATATATGAAAAATAAGAATATGCTGCATAATTTAAAATTCTCTGCACTTTTTCTGATTTCTGTCCTGATTCTGTCATGTAATCATAGCCCAAAAGTTAAAGAGACAAAAAAAACATCCGACAGTACAACTGTAACTCATGTTGACAATATTAAAGACGATCTTGTCTCATTCATGTCAGGAATGCCCAATAAAAAAAGCGGGTGTCTTCCATCGCTTGATTCGATGACTAAATGGAATCATTATGCCAGGGAAATCGACAATATGTTTTCTCATGCCAACTCCTTCCGATTTAAAAAAATGAGATTATGGGCTGACAGTGAGTTGGTAAAAAATCAAAGCATTACCACACTGTTTTATCCATTTTCAGGACCTGATTTTTTGAATGCCAATATCTTTTATCCCGATGTCGATCAATATATCCTGATTGGAATGGAGCCGATTGGATATTTACCTGATGTCTGTAAAATGCATCCCGATTCAGTGTACAGCTATCTGAATACTATAAATAATTCATTGAAAGATATTTTCAAACGCAGCTATTTTATTACCTCGAAAATGAACACTGACCTCAGGAAAACTAAAATAAATGGTACACTTCCGCTTATAGCACTATTCATCAAACGAACAGGTCATCAGATAGTTTCTATTCAACGGGTAGGCGTAGATTCGGTGGGCAAATTGCAGATTATTGACAGCTTGAAGAATAAAAAGAATATTGTTCAGGGAATAAAAGTTGATTTCCTTTCTATATCAGGGGAAAAAGTGCAGTCGGCTCTGTATTTCAGAACTGATATCTCGGATAAGGGCCTGGCCAAAAACCAGGGCTTCAAAACTTACCTGTCGGAATTGCCTCCATCCTTTTCATATTTAAAAGCAGCATCATACCTGATGCATTCTGATAACTTTAAATCGATACGTTCTTTAATATTCGATGTAAGTTCAACAATTCTGCAGGATGATTCAGGCATTGCATACAGGTACTTCGATAAATTGAAATGGAATATAAAGTTATACGGAAAGTATTCAAAGCCGAAAAATGAATTCGCATATATTAATGAACCTGATCTCTGGAAAAGCGTTTAAATCTTCTGCATACAGACCATTGCCTTACAGTGTGGGATATAATTGGGGAACAGGTCATACCAACCTGCTGTATGCTGTAAAAAAATAAATTAGCTGTCAAAAATTAAATCAGGTGTACTGTGCCGTATCTGCATTTTTAATACTGCGGATGGTGCATCCTCTTTTTAAATATATAGATAAGCCGGAATCCCTGCCAGAACTGTCAATGCTGCTATAGAAGATTCGATTGGCCTTTCAGCATAGGCGAGCCCCAGGATAAGCAGACCAGTCAGAATATATATAATCTGTGTAACCGGATAACCTGGCATTCTGATAGCATTCGGATTATCTCTTCTCAGTTTTATGACACCAAAAACCGTTAGTATCGGAAATATTCCCAGAGCAAACCCCATATAGGTAAGAACCTGTTCAAATGTCCCGGAAAGGACCATAACCACAGCTATTATGCACTGGAGAAGAATTGAATTTGACGGCACCTGATATTTAGGGTGAATTCTCGCAGCTGATTTGAAAAATAATCCATCTTTAGCCATAGAATAATAGACACGTGGTCCGATTATAATAAAAGCACTCAGGGAGGAAAACAGGGCAAATGCTATCAGCAGTGAAAAGAGTACATCGGCTGATCTTCCGAAAAGATTGCCCATAGCAAGTCCACCGACTGAAATAACTCCTTTCATTTTCTCGGGAGTAATGCCATAAACATACAATATGTTGATCCCAAGGTAGAGTAATATCACAATACCTGTCCCATAAGAGAAGTGATCTTGGAAGTATCCTGGAAGGGTTCTTTATTTCGGAGCCCAGGTAGGTTGAAGCATTCCAGCCGCTGTATGCAAACATAATCCACATAAGCGAAAGTCCTATGGTCTTCCACCCTTCAATACCCGGTGCAATGTTACTGCCTTTGCTGAAGTTACTCATGTCTCCTTTCCCTGAGGTAAATCCTGCAATTAAGAGGATCATTATCAGAGCAACCTTAAGAACGGTAAGAACATTTTGAATTCTTGCTCCATATTTAATTCCACGGTAATGTATAAAAGTGAATATCAATATGATACATACTGCCAGCAACTTTCCGGTCACTTCAGCGATTCATTATTCCCGACTTATCGAGCCAGGAAGGTATCACAGGGATCGCCCTGAAGAAATACTCGCTGAATCCTAGGGCTGAAGCCGCTATAGGCGCTGAGAACCCAACCATGAATGATACCCATCCGCTTAAAAATCCAAAAAGAGGATTGTAAAGCTTTGATAGAAACAGATACTCTCCTCCCGCTTCAGGCATTGCTGCTCCAAGTTCACCATATGAAAGAGCACCACAGATTGCAATTATTCCACCCACTACCCATAATATCATCATCAGGATTGGATCATGCAGACCTGCCATAAGAAGACCTGAGGTTGTAAATATCCCTGCACCAACCATATTGGCAACAACAATATTTGTAGCAGGAAAGAGACCAAGTTGTCTCTTTAGCTTATCGGTAGTATTATCCATCTATAAGTCCTTATACAACTTTTAAATACACTGCCACAAGATTTAATACGATTACACAGGCAGGAATATTTCTAATACATTTTAAATTTATGGAGAGCAAGATAAATAACATTATGATGCAATCGAGCAATAGCAAAGGGTAATTTTTATTTTTAGCCTTGCAGAAATGCTTATACAACCACTGCAGTATTCATATTAATCCCATCAATCTTTTTTTGTCCCATAAATAGTTTCAACTTTGCTGTCAAAATTAACACCGGAAAACATGAAAAGATCCTTTTTACCCTTAATGATCTGCATATCCATTTTTGTCTGCATTAATGGGGCAAAGGCACAAACATCTCCGACACTACAGAACCGTGTATACCTTGAAAACACCGAACAATTCACTATCGAGTCAAAATATGTGCCAGGCGAACATTATATTATTCAGGTAGGCTTACCTGCCGGCTATTTCCGCTCTTCCAGATCTTATCCTGTCTTATATGTACTCGACGGCGATAAATCCTTCGGAATGACTAAAGAACTCACAGACTGGCTGACCTGGAGCAATGAGATCAGGGATATTATTATTGTGGGAATCAGTTATGGAAAAGGAACCAGTATCTGGTGGGAAAAAAGGGCAAGAGATTTTACCCAATTTAAGGATACGGTTTACTATTATTATCCAAATGCGGGTGGAGCTGACAACTTTCTCGGGTTTATCAAAAATGAACTGTTTCCGGTTGTTAATAAAAACTATCGTACAAATCCGGATTCAAATACAATTATGGGCCTGTCTTTCGGGGGATTGCTAAGCACGTATGTTTTGGTTACTCAGCCCGATATGTTCAGAAACTATATAATTATCTCTCCTTCATTGTTTTGGAATGGCAACAGCATTTTAAAGACAGAATCTGAATACTTCAGCAAACATAAGGATTTGAATAAAGTGGTCTATATGGCCTATGGCTCTTTAGATGATAAAACCTGGGTCATAGATCCAACAACTGAATTTATCCAAATCCTTAAAATGCGCAAATATGAAGGTCTTAAATTTATACAACAAGTATTTAACGGAGAAACACATGTTTCCGTTTATCCGGTTGCATTAACTCATGGACTGAAGACCGTATTTAAGCATTGACTTTATTTGTTTAAAGTCAAATTAATACTAACAGTTATTGATTCCGGAGTACCATCATTATTGAGATCTTCACTTTGATGATCTGTAAATGTTAATTTCAGAACAGTTGATGTAAGCTGCACAATATCAAATACTACCGGACTGCCGGTACTGGGAGTAACAGTGATCTGTGTCCCGTCAGAATTCAAAATCCAGGTTCCGGTTTCATTCGTCCCGCCTAATGTTGATGAATAGGTATTATCAGATTTAATCTGAATCGTTCCGGTTACGGATTGCTGGATCCCAGAATTAAATATAGTTGTATATGTCTGGGCATCTGTAGCTGAGAGATGCAATACATCGGTAAAATACTGGGCCAGGGTCATTGTGCCAACCATCGTGGTGAAGCTGGCTGTTCCTACTGTCCATGTTCCTACAAGATTATCAGTAGCTTTTTTGCTTTTACTGCATGAGGAAAAAATCAATACGGCACCTAAAACAAGAATAAAATTCCTGACAATTAAATTTTTCGTTTTCATAATGATCTGATTAAATTAAATTATTCCTTCACAAGGGTTCTCTAAATGACTATGTTTTTGTAGGTTTTAGACTTTTAAACACATATTAAGCCAGATAAGAAACATCAGACCAGGTATTTTGTTCGAAAGATATTTAATTGATACACCAGGATAAAAGTGACAGTCATTAAGCTTATATCCTGTATGGAAACAAGTACTAAATTAACCTGAAAAATATAGTATCTTTAATCATCAGAAAATTATTGCTTCAGGACGAAACCATTAAATTGTTTACAAAATAGAACAATTTAATTCATCAAAGTAAGTTTTCTGATAAATAACTGACAGGTGGCCAGAGACTCAATAAGCTCATGGTAATACTAAAAACTCTTATCTTATCCCTTTGGATGATTGCTCATCCTGCGAATGTATCATTCCTGGGAGTAGAATGTTTTCCGGAAAAAGGAATAATCAAGGTCAATTTAAACATGAATTATAATGATTTTATATTTGATTACAGGTTAACTATTAACGACGATCAGAGCTTTGATCTCTCTGGTAAGATAGATACTGCAGAAATATTAGTCAGCAAATATCTCGACAATAGAATACAGATCTTCGCTAATGATAAAATGCTTAAAGGACAGGTAACCAACATTGAATCGTCTGGTGGCAAGTTGAAGCTGGATCTTATATATAATTATAATAAGAGATCAAAATGTTTTAAAGTGAGAAACCTGATACTTACTGATGTCAATAAATCTCAAACCAATCTGCTTATCTTCAAATATAATGATCTTGAAGAAGACGTTAAATTAACTCCGGAAAAAGCGGAACATACTTTCAACGTAAAATAAGATTAAGACCTGTTTAATACTCTGCCACATGAAAATCCATCATTGTGTCAATGACAGATCCTTAAAATAACCTGCAAGTCTGTTTATTATCATTGCATCCACTCCAATTTGCTGTTGTGCTTCTTCCCAGTTTCTCTGTTCAATAGCCTCACGGATGCCGGGCATAGTCTTTACGCCATAACCCGTATAAAATCCGGGAGCATACAGGGTGTGCTTATACCATGGCCTGCGAGGCAGCCCTGATTCATTCAATAATTGTTGCTCTGCCCTGTAAAGCGATTGATTAAAAGCCTCACTCATGCTGTTTGCTTTAATCTTGTTCTGGTAAGCGGCATTCAGGCTATCGGCACTCATTCCCAATTGGTGTAAAGCATTTTCCAGGGGAGAAAAATCAAGATATGGAACCTCAGGTTTTGCATGTGGCAGAATATATCCTTTTGTCGGATCATCTCCTATCGCATAACCGTTTGAAGTTATGATCAGATTCTCTAATCCGGTACTTTCACGGGTCGTTCTTAACAATGTCATCAGTTCCTTTGAATATCCATCTATGGTTTTATAAAGGTGCGAAAAATTAAAGGGCAATCCATCAGCATCGGCAAGTCTTAAAATAGCGTGCCCTGCAGTTTCAGCGAGGGTCACTCCATATCGAAATCCCGGGTCCTTAAACTTTTCATACATACTGAATGAATCATAGATTGAATGGTAATCACCTGCATCATCTTCTCCTCCGTATCCCAGGTTCAGCGAGGGAATTCCTGCATGCTGAATAAATGCAGAATAATCTGAACCGGAACCCATTGCATATAGTTTTAATTCTTTCCCTTCCCATATCCTTTTCTTTTCATCCTCGTTTTTAGTTGAAATGGCATCGTGATCTCTTTTCCTTTCAAAAACGCTGACATTCGTCTGAGGATCAATTACCTGTTTCGAAATTTCATCCATAAGGGTTTCCAGGGAATGCGACCCTTCGGCATATAGAAAACCACGGCCATTACCATCGGAATTTATATAGGCAACCGCTTTCTCTTTTAATTCCTTTTCATGATCCTCAACCCATTCTGTAGAACCCAGCAAACCCGGTTCCTCCCCGTCCCATGCGCAGTAAACGATTGTTCTGGCCGGTTTCCAGCCGGATTTTAACAAGTTGCCTATTGATTTAGCTTCTTCCAGCAAGGCTGCCAGCCCGCTTATTGGATCACCTGCCCCGTTCACCCAGGCATCCTGATGATTTCCTCGTATCACCCACTCATCCGGAAATTCTGATCCTTTAACTTTTGCTATTACATCGTAACATGGCACTATATCCCATTTAAAGGCAAGCTTCAGATGCACCTTTGCTTTGCCTGGTCCGATATGAAAAGCAAAAGGTAATCCGCCATGCCAGCTGACGGCGCTACCGGTCCGTCAAGAGCTTCCAGCAATGGTGCAGCATCATGATAACTTATCGGTAAAACAGGTATTTTTAACAGACTTTGGGCCTCTGACCTGTCAAGCCTTTTTGCATCTTTTTCTGCACCTACACCCGGAGTCAGAGGATCACCGGGATAATATGACATGTCTATAACTGATCCTCTCTGTACCCCATATTCATTTCTGAATGCACCTTTCGGATATACATCTCCCTCGAAATATCCATCATCCATAGGGTCACTGTAAATTATGCAGCCTATGGCTCCGTGTTCCTGTGCTACCTTAGGCTTTATACCTCTCCAGCTGCGGCCATATTTGGCAATTACAATT
Organism: uncultured Bacteroidales bacterium; assembly: GCA_963791065.1. GTDB lineage: Bacteria > Bacteroidota > Bacteroidia > Bacteroidales > VadinHA17 > LD21. The sequence goes on along the minus strand of CAWBQN010000017.1, from coordinate 74,023 downwards.
TTCCCCTTCACGTCAATTCCCATCTTATCCAGTACTTCATAATCCTCAGGAATACCATAATTTACGAATACCAGTTCGGATGTAACATCTCCATCGGCACTGTAAGCATTATAGGTAGGCAATTGTCCTGACTGACCTGATGTAGCATCTTCTTTGAGTGCAGGTTCTTTTAATACCGCCTTGTAATATGTCGGGGACGTCATTTCAAGTACCCTTGTTTCAGGAGTTGGAAACAAAACATAAAAGGTTTCAATTTTAGCATCCCATCCCCAATTGGTGAACAGGCTCAGAATATATTCAGCATTCGCTTTATCTCCCGGAGAACTTATATGATGCGGTACAGCCGACAGCTTTTTAATTGTCTCTCCGATATTGACTTTACTTAAATTTTTGTCAAATGCCGACTCAAGGGTTAGCTCCTTATCTATATTTTTATCATAGAAGCCGGTGATTTTCTTTGTCTGTGCAACAGATGCTTGCACGATGAAGATCATGATAACTATAAACAGTGATTTATACATATTTAAAAATTTAGTAATTAAAATTAAAAAATACCCGGGACCCGCGAACCATGGTCTTGCACACTAACTCCAGCTTCTGTAAATTCACTTATCCTCACCAGCTTTAAATGTTGTCCATGGCTGGGCAGGACGGTCAAAAAGTATTCCATTCATCCAGTCGAACTGCTGATGCTTTTCTAAATAAGCTTTGGCATCAAATGGAGTTCCGCATGCAGAACCCCATCGTGCTGCAAATGACATTTGCTTTGCCATCTTCGAATCAACAACTTTCCCGTCGATGGTTCCCCAGGGGGCAAAAGGAATATCAGCATGATATGCATCCGGATCGAGATCAGGATGTGAACATAAAGTCCGCAAGCCGGGAGCAGTGCTGTTTAAATAAGTATCATAATGATCTGCTTCGAATTTCTCGGCCAGGTCAAGGTCTATCTTTCCAGCATTTTCTTTCATTAATTGCTTCCACCTGACTCTTCTTGCTATGGAAGAATTCCTTATATCCGTCTCAGATGTTTTAGTTTCGAAGCGCAGGATCCTCAGATCTTCGGCAACGTTTGAGCCAACAAAGTAGCCATCTTTCTTCTTTTCAAAACCTGTATATTTCAATCCCAGTTCAAGCCTGGCGATTTCATTGGTTTTTGTATCGCCGATCAGCCAGGCATTGGCATATCCCCCATTGTTGCCTGTCTTCATTATTCCGCACCATTCATCGATTGTTGATGCATATTGTGTTGCATGCCGCATCCGGGCAAATTCGGGAATACCCTTTTCATCGAATGGAAAGAAACCTCCGATTGTAGTTTCGGAGCCCACCAGACCCGCGCTTGTTATAAAAAAGTCCGTTTCGCTGTGAATCAATCCGGCAACAGATTGCATCAGTATACGGTGACCCTTCGCAGGAAGGATATCAAGAATAACATTGCATAAGGGATAATAGAATCCACTCATCGTATTATGACCCAGTACGATGCCGCCATCAGCCGTCATACTTCCCGTCGCAATGAACGAGCTGCAGGATTCTTTTTTTGGATTCGGGGAATTGGGTGATATTGAATCTTTCACAGTTGGCCACCAATACCCATCGAGTTCTGTGTAGCCATTATATGTTACAATTTCATCCCTTGTCGTCACTACACCTGCCGCCTTCATCCCTTCAACTATCCCATCAATCTCATCCAGATTTTCAGCATCAACTTTCGGAGAGAACATCTTACCCCCCTTCTGTATCAGCCATTGCCAGTCGAGGGCGGTCTCATAATGCCAGACCTCACTCATCTCCCTGAGTGCTTCTTTTATTTCTTTTGCAAGTAAAAATCCATGCTGAAACCCACGTTCTTCAGGTGTACCTTCAATATGCAGATAGATCCATCCATTCTTTTCATGACGATTTGCTTTTGACAGCCATGACTTCTGCTCATTTGAAAGTTGACTATTAACCTGACTATTGACCAGGATGTTACCTGTTAAAACCGATAAAAGAAGAATTATTGCTATTTTCCTCATGCTGAAAGATTTTGTTTTTAACGAAAGATAAGGTATTTTTCAGTTCCGTATTCCTTATCGGGTTACCGGGAAAATGTAAAATGTTTTCCCAGGAACCAGATTGCTAAGTAAAATGAAATTATGACAGCTTTATCTGTTTATATTAAGATTTAGCTTTCAGTGCATGGAAATATTGCTTTTTCAATGGAAGAAGATAAGTTATATAAGATACTTATAACCGGACGTGTTCAGGGAGTAGGATACAGATGGAGGGCATCAGGTGAGGCCAGGATCCGGGGTATTAAAGGGTTCGTGAAAAACCTTGCCGATGGAAATGTTTATATTGAAGCCGAGGGAACCGTTCAGCAGTTAGATGACTTTGTTAACTGGTGTAAAAAGGGTCCGGGCCATGGTTTTGTTGAATCAGTGACACATAGAAGTTTTCCCTACGGTTAAAAATTATACCGAATTCCGGATAGAATATTAACGAAATCAGAATCACCATATGCCTGCCTGCTGGTAGGTATGGGGGGTTGAGACAGGTTCACAAATGATCTTATGTCCTCCTCCATTTAATACCGCATCCGATTGTTTTGGTTTCAGTAATGGGAACCTGGTTATTCATTAGCAGGGCATTGACTGCATTGAATACATATTTCTTATCTGCCTTTGCAGGATCGTCTTCATTGTTATCGATAGCCCCGACGTATCTGATAACTAACTGATCTCCTGTTCTCGAAATAACGTATACATGAGGTGTGTTGGTTGCTCCCCATAGAAAAGAGAAAGCTGCCCGTCTGAGGCAGCCTCCATTAATATTACAGTCTATATTTTATAATCTCAGCAATTCAGCTCTTAATTGAATGTGTAGCTTCATCCCAGTACACTGGTTTCTGACGGAAATAAGCTTCATTTGCCATATGACAGGCAATTGCTGCATGATTCCCGAAAACAGCGTCTTCAACAACCGGTTTACGCGATCTTACTGATTCGAAGAAATTCCACATATGCGGGTTAATATCGTCCCAGTCGTGGCCGCGATAGTTTACCTCGTCATACAGAGGTTCTTTTCCCAGCTTAGGAGCATGTTCACTGTACCATTTAGCCTCATATTCAGCTCTCATCTTATGCGGAAAACCAGTGGCATAATAGCTGGGTGCAAGATCTATCCCGGGCTGAGGCGCATAACGGAGATTAAATTCGCCTGCATCGAGAATTCCTTTGGGGCCCATAAAGCGTGCCAGCTCAGGAGTCTCAGTTCCCAGTCCTAAACGGCAATAGACTGGTATTCCATGATAATCAAAAAGCACTACATGCAGATCGGGCATGTTTCTTCCATCTTTCCAGCGGAAGATCCCGCCGAGAGCATTGCTGAACGGGGAGCTTCATTCCATCCCAGAGTAAACATCATTCCGCTTACCAGATGAACCATCAGATCACCGCCCACTCCTGTGCCATACTCTTTCCAGCAGCGCCAGCGGGCGAAACGTTCAGCGTTAAACGGGATTTTCGGAGCATCATTCAGCCAGGTATCCCAGTCAAGCGTACTTGTAGATAAATCAGTCGGCGGAGGATACTCCCATGCACCTGTAGGATCATTGCGGCCAAGTGTTATTTCAACCTGCTCAATATCGCCAATGGCCCCGCTGCTGTACATTTCACGTGCTTTTTCACAGAGCATTGAGCTTACCCTCTGGGAACCTATCTCAACAATCCGCTTGTTTTTTGCTGCGGCTGCTACCATATCAAAACCATCAGCTACGGTATGCGACATAGGTTTCTCACAATAAATATCTTTCCCGGCGTTACAGGCATCAACAACTACCCGTTTATGCCAGTGATCAGGCACTGCAGCTATGATGCAATCTATATCCTTGCGGTCAAGCAATTCCTGATATTTCCGTGTTGTATACAGTTTAGGGTTACCTGTTATTTCTTTTGCCAGCGTATGCCTTCCATCATACAGATCGGCAGCTGCCACGCATTCAATTCCCGGAAGAGCCAGAGTACCTGTAAGAAGTCCGGACCCCTCCATTCCGATACCAATTATTCCAAACCTCAGCGTATCGCTTGGAGCGACTTTTTTCGTTGAAGTACCGAATGGTTTTGCCTTAAGCTGAATAGCTTTCGATGCCAGCAGACCTCCGGTTGCCATTGCACCTGCCTTAATGAATTTTCGTCCTGGTCAGATTGTTTTTCATAAGTCTTGCCTCCTTTTTTCTTAATTGAAATAAAATTCCATTTATTATGATTAAATTGATTACTAAATACACATTGCGTAAGTAAAAATAAATCACTAATCAAAATAAAACAAATTTATTTGACGGAATCGTAGTGTTTAAATTTTGTATATTTAGCTAATCCGGTTGCCAGATCACTTCAATTTAAGTTTTTTTAAGAGTTCTGTTTTTGAAGAACAGTGAAGAATAATTTCCAGATGCATATATTTGTGTTTAATTCTTTGATTTCTGTTTTCATTTCAAAGTCGGGAATGCTAATACGAGAATAATTGAATTAGAATAAAAAGTCCTTCATTAATTTAAACTATTAATCACTTATGAAAATCAAACTTTTTTTAATCGTTATCCTGCTTGCAGGAGTTTCTGGTTTCACTTCAATCGGCCAGACGCCAAGATTTAAAATATCGCTTGCTGAATGGTCGTTTCATATTGCTCTGGGCAAGGGTGTTATGACCAATCTCGATTTCCCTGGAATTGCAAAAAGAAAATACAATCTGGATGCTGTAGAGTATGTATCATCTTTTTTTAAGGGTAAGGCAGAGGATAATCAGTATCTCACCAGTCTGAAGGACTCGTGTACAAAAAATGGTGTAACAAGCCTGCTGATTATGGTAGATGGTGAAGGAAACCTGGCTGATACTTCGGCAACAGCCCGGCAGAAAGCTGTTGAAAATCATTATAAATGGGTAAAAGCAGCCAAGTTCCTTGGTTGTCATTCAATCAGGGTAAATGCCGCAGGAAGAGGAACAATGGGGCAGATGCAGGCTGCAGCAATTGACGGCTTAGGCAAATTAGCTGAGTATGCTTCAAGGTTTGGTATCAATGTAATTGTAGAAAATCACGGAGGCAATTCTTCAATCGGCAAGATGGCTGACAGAAATTATGAAGGCAGTGAACAGACCTAATTCGGCACCTTACCTGATCTGGGAAATTTTTATGAATATGACCGCTATCAGGGAGTCAAGGAGATGATGCCTTTTGCAAAAGGAGTAAGCGGAAAAACCCATGATTTTGACGCCGACGGCAATGAAACAGTTATTGATTATGAAAAATGATGAAGATCATTGCAGACTCAGGCTTTAAGGGTTATATTGATGTTGAATATGAAGGGACAAAATTAAGCGAGACGAAGGTGTTAAAGCTTCAATTGCTCTTGTACAAAAGGTTATAGCTCCATATAATAAATAGTAAATCTCGAATTTTTTACTCACCCCCTTTGAAGAGCTGTTGAAAAAGTCCCAATTTAACCGCAAAGTACGCTAAGGAGGCGCAAAGTGCGCAAAGTCAAGATATTATAAATCAGTTCTTTGCGTCCTTTGCTTAAAATCTTTGCGACCTTTGCGGTTAATGGGTTTTGACTTTTTCAACGCCCCAATAATAAATGGGGGGTGAGTTTAAACAATTTAAACCAGTTTCATATTCACCGGATCCCAGTTAAGTATTTTCTTCTGGAAATAGCTGTCGTTGCATGCCAGACAAGGGGCACAGGCCCTGAATCCGAATACCGGGTCCTCAACAACCGGCTTTCCGGTTCTGACTCCTTCAAAGAAGTTTGCGAGGTGCTCAAGATGTTCATCATATCCTTCAGGAGCTGAATATTTTGTCCCAGGCTTTACGGGTCTTTTCTGATCTTCCTTCGACCATTTCTGATTATATCTTTTCATGAGCTCTTCCTGCATAGCTTTCGGATAAGTATCAAATGCATCCCATCCGCCTATTCCCGGAGCTTTCGACATGATACTGTTTGTGATTATAAATCCGTTATCAGTCATCTCAATGACTCCCTCACTTCCAATAAACCGGGTAACCGACTTTTCACCGTTGCCACTCACAAAATTCACTCGTAACATTACCTGGAAGGCAGAATGTTCTTTTGTTTCAGGATATTGCATTATTGCAACCATGATATCCGGAACATCCCGTTCATCTTTCCAATAGGTAAGCTGACCCGATGCATATATCTTTTCCGGACCTTTTGAATCGGTCAGTACATGTATCCCTGATAATAGATGAACAAATAAATCACCCGCAACGCCGGTTCCAAAATCACGGTAATTTCTCCACCAGAAGAATTTTTTGGCATCATAGGGAATTTTAGGCATTCCTTCAATGTACCTGTCCCAGTCAACAGTCTGCGGCGATCCGTCAGTAGGCATTGTGTATTCCCATGCACCAAGCGCATCCTGCCTGTCAAAAGAAGCTTCAATACAGTTCAGCTTGCCGATAATGCCCGATTTATAAAGCTCCCTGGCTTTGCGATAAACAATGCTGCTGACCCTCTGGCTTCCAACCTGCATGGTTTTTTTTGTCTTATCATGGGTGGCAATAACCTCCAGGCCTTCGCTTAGCTTATGTACCATTGGTTTTTCGCAATAAACAGATTTGCCCGCATTCATTGCATCGATAGATATTCTTGAGTGCCAGTTATCACTTGTGCCAATTACCACTGCATCAATGTCTTTTCGGTTCAGGATTTCCCTGTAATCCCTTGTTGTGAAGATATCCTTGCCATATTTCTCCTTAACTCTTTCAAGTCTTCCTGTATATAGATCACATGCTGCAACTAACTCCACACCGGGAACTCTTATAGCAGCATCTATGTCCTGATTACCCATAATACCCATGCCAATCCCTGCAATCCGGATTTTATCATTAGAAGAGAAATCCCTGTCATAAGCAATCATATGCTCTTCCATTTTTTCACGTGAAGAAAAACCGTAAAGCGGCCCTGCAGATAAAAGCACTGCAGTACCTCCAAGATTCCTGAGAAATTTTCTCCTTGATGTTTTTGATTTCATATGAGTCATTTTAAATTTATTAAAAATACAGATGGTCAAATTTTATTCTAAAGCATGAAGGTAAAAGATATAATCTTTAAATCCGATATATTAAAAACCATTATTCTTATTACTTGAATTTCTCTAAAAGATCCTTTACTGCATCCTTGTGAACCAAAAAGTCCATCATCTTCAGCTTTACATAATCCTCAGAGAAAAAATAATATCCGAATTCGCTTGCGTTGGGATCATTATTCCGTGAACCTGAGCCAGAATCCTTTATCAGATACCAGTCCTTCCCCTCCTTATCAAGGTAGCCTACTAAATGAATTCCGTGATCATCAGTAGTCGTTTCATTAGAGAACCGGAACTGCCTTGCGTCATCATTAATGTATGCAGATGGAATATCAAAATCAGGGATAATTGCACATTGGGTGTTACGATCGAAACCAGGCTCAGATACGTCTCCTCCTATGCTGACAGTATAACCGTTCCTGACTACTTTTTTCAGTGTCTCCATAAATACGCTGAGAGGAACATTGCAATAATCAGTACTGTGCCACCAGTTATCGGGCACCTTATATTCCACATGTTTATAGAACGGTTCCTGCTCATATGACAGAATATCCACATAATCGTCAGGATTGATCCTTATAATATCATGCAGATATTGTTTCGGGTTTATCTTATTACCGTCAACTGTGATTTCTGAAGGAGGTTCTCCCATATAATGATTCATAATTGATTTTATTGTCGCTACTGCACTTTCTTCATCCCATGCTGAATTTATCTTAAGCGAATGCAGATAGGCTTTCATTTCAGTTATCATTTCCTCATGATTCGGGAATTTTCTGCCATCGAGCAAGCCATTATAATCCGTCTCAGGTACAATACCATATTTCTTCCAGACCCGTGTAACGGCATTTGCTTCGGAGCCTTCCTCAAATGCCGAAGTGCCCCGGCTTTGAATAAAGCCGCGTGTTTTATCCACGTATTCCCAATATACCGTATACATCTCCGACAGCTTAACTTTCATCTTTCTGATCCTGTATACTTCTGATTCAAGAAATGATGTCGTTGAAAAACACCAGCATGTGTTCGTGTTTCCTTGCGAAATAGGAGGATTACGCCACTGCTGATTCTTGTAAAGCTCCACTTTATTAGGGAGCTGATAACCTGATAGATCAACAGTGAATACCTTATTTTCTTTAACAGGATTTAACCGTTCCCTTACTTCCCTGTCATCTTTCATAATTGAATTCTGATAGAAACCGGGTTTTGGCTCTATAAAAACGGCTTTATCTTTATTTTGCCCGTTAGCTGGCAGAAATAGCACTAATCCTGTAATGATCATGCTATAAAGGTTTCTTAAATTCATTGTATCCATATAATAAATTTTTAGGTCAATAAATTTAATATTATTTTTTAGTTACCCCGATAATTTCAAAGTATTCATTTCCCCTTTCAGGGCATTAATTTTCGTCAGGTTTGCTAATGCCTAAGCGAACATTATTATATGTAACATGTTTATAAATCGGGATGCAAAATCAGAATGCCCGTATTGAGCAGAATTTTGAACAATTATCCGGAATAATATTGATCTGACTACCAGCCTATGGCAAGTATAGTAGAAGGCTATGAATATGACATCTTTATCAGCTACCGGCAGAATGATAACAAATACGATAGCTGGGTAACCGAGTTTGTAGCTAATCTGAACAAGGAACTGGAAGCGGCAATCAAGGAGAAGATAAACATTTACATTGATGAAAATCCACATGATGGCCTTCTTGAAACTCACAATGTGGATAAAAGTCTTTCAAACAAGCTTAAATCACTCATTTTTATTCCGGTCCTCTCACAAACCTATTGCGACCCTAATAGTTATGCCTGGCAGCATGAATTTTTAACCTTTAACAAAATAGCTAAGGAAGATCAGGTTGACAGGGATGTAAAGCTCAGGAACGGGAATGTAATGGGCAGGATATTGCCAATCAGAATACATGATCTTGATCCGGATGATGTGAAGTTACTTCAGGATGAACTAGGAAGTCAACTGCGAGCAATTGACTTTGTCTATAGAGAACCGGGAGTTAACAGGCCACTCAGACCTGAAGACAATGAAGACAGAAATCTTAACAAAACCAAGTACAGGAATCAGGTCAACAAAGTTGCAAACTCTGTTAAGGAGATGCTTATAAGTATCCGGAATCCGGGTAAGATAAATATTTCCGTTTCAAACGATTCTCATATAATGGCAAAGCCATCTCTCAGATCCATGGCCGTTCTCCCGTTTGTAAATATGAGCAACGATCCTGAGCAGGAATATCTGAGTGATGGAATCTCTGAAGAAATAATCAATACCATCGTTCAGATTCCGGATCTTAAAGTAGCTGGTAGGACTTCGGCTTTTAGTTTCAAGAATAAGAATGAGGATCTGAGATCTATCGGTGAAAAACTAAATGTTAATACAATACTGGAAGGAAGTGTCAGAAAATCGGGTAACAGGATCCGTGTAAACGTGCAGATGATTGAAGCCTTTACCGGGTATCATTTATGGTCGCAGAGATTTGATCGTGAGCTAAATGACGTATTCATTATCCAGGATGAGATCGCCAGAGCGATCCTCGATAAACTCCAGGTAACTTTTGAGGGGAAACCTGCTGAACCGAAAGAACGTCAGCATACCCCGAATGTTGAAGCCTATCAACTTTATCTGAAAGGAATGGCACTGTTTTATAAGCGGGGTTTGCATATGTTTGAAGGTTTGCAATGCTTTGAGGATGCATTGAAAATAGACCCTGATTATGCTCTTGCCCTCTCGGGTCTTGCAGATAGCTACACGATGCTTTGTCTTCATAGCTATATGGCCCCTGAAGAGGCTTGGCCGAAAGCAGCCGCAGCAGCAAATAATGCAGTCAGGCTCGCACCGGAACTTGCTGAAGTTCACAGTAGTATAGCAACAATCTCTGTACTGTTTGAACGAGATTGGGCAAGAGCCGAAAAAGAATATCTGAAATCTATTGAACTCAATCCACGTTACATCCAGGCACTTTGCTGGTATTCCATATTTTATCTTAAATTAGTGAAGTCGGAATTTAAGGAAGCATTGAAATTCGCACACCTGGCTGCCGAATATGATCCCTTAAACTCATATGTTCAGACCATTGTAAGTAATAATTCTTCGGATGCCGGATTATATGATGAAGGGATTGCTGCAGGGAGAAGAGCTGTTGAGTGCGATAAGGAATCTTTTTTAGCATGGTACTTTATGGGTTACAGTAATTACTGTGCCGGAAATTATCCTGAAGCAATTAAAGCATACAAGCAAGCTCTCGGAATTTCAGGACGACACAACTGGGCTCTTGCTTCACTAGTTGCACTTTACAAAGAACCTTCACAATACCAGTCAGATACTGAAGCCGATTTCATTTACAGGGAAATGTTAACCAAGGAAAAGATGGGATACGTTTCTCCATTTCTACTGGCGGCAGCGTCTGCCGCAATAAGTAAAAAAGAAGAAGCACTCCGGTACACGCGGTTTGGACTTGAACGGCATGATCCTAATTTTTCAAGTATCTATCCTGCAAAAGTTGACGCAAAACCTCTTTTTGCTATCCCTGAATTCCGTGAAATGATGAATAAAGTCGGATTATATTGATAATTGATTTTTTAATAAACCAATTTTCTGGCTATTGTTAAGAATCAAATGAACAATTTTTAGTAAATGCCTGTTGTAGATTACATACCCTAATTCTACCATCCCTGGTATTTATTATACGTATGATTAATAACGGTTGATTCTTAATGGAAATAATCGGTTGCTAATGATTAGTTTAGATTCTATTTAACCTCTAAAATAAAACAACATGCTAAACCAGACAGATATTCCGGAATACCGTGCAGGTCTAAGGGGCAGCCTGCTGGAGCCAAATGATAAAGGCTATGATGATGCCCGGAAAGTATATAACGGAATGATCGATAAACATCCACGCTTAATCGCCCGATGCACAGATGTTGCAGATGTTATCCGGTCGGTTAATTTCGCGAGAAATAATAATTTACTTCTTTCAGTGCGCGGAGGAGGCCACAATGCGGGCGGATTAGGAGTTTGTGATGATGGATTAGTTATTGATCTCTCACTGATGAAATACACCAGGGTTGATCCGGTTGCCAGGACGGTTGTAGCGGGAGGAGGATGTACCTGGGGAGATGTTGACCATGCAACACATGTGTTCGGGTTGGCCGCTCCAGGCGGGGTTATTTCCACAACCGGGGTTGGCGGGTTGACACTTGGTGGAGGAATGGGTCATTTGACAAGGAAATACGGATTGAGCATTGATAACCTGCTGTCAGTTGATATGGTTCTGGCTGACGGGAGTTTTATAACAGCAGATGCAAAACAGAACCAGGATTTATTTTGGGCAGTCCGTGGAGGTGGTGGTAACTTCGGGGTTGTCACAGCCTTCACTTTCAGGCTTCATCCGATTGATACTGTATACGCCGGTCCTATCCTATATGAGTTAAATGAAGCTCCGGAGGTAATTAAGTGGTATCAAAAACTTATAAAGAATGCCCCCGATGACCTGAATGGATTCTTTGTTTTTCTTATTGTCCCTCCGGGACCTCCTTTTCCGGAGAATCTTCACTGGAAGAAGATGTGCGGGGTTGTCTGGACATACACCGGACCATTAGATAAATCGGACTCTGTTTTTAAACCAATACGGGATTTTAAAAAACCGGCGCTCGATATGGCTGGACCATTACCTCATCCGGTATTGCAGTCAATGTTCGATGGGCTTTACCCTACCGGTTTACAATGGTACTGGCGTTCCGACTTCGTAAATGAGTTCAGTGAAGAAGCTATCAGCAAACATCTTAGCTTCGCCGAGACTATCCCAACATTCCAATCATCAGTGCATATTTATCCGATAAATGGAGCCGCCGCCCGTGTGAATAAGAAGGATACCCCATGGAATTTCAGAGATACCACCTGGTCGATGGTAATTTTTGGAGTTGATCCCGACCCGGCAAACAAGGAAAAGATCTCGTCGTGGTCCAAACAATACTGGGAAGCTGTACATCCGTACACTACGAAAGCAGCTTATTTAAATTTTATCGGAGATGAAGGAGAAGATCGTGTGAAAGCTTTTTACGGAGATAACTATGCAAGGCTGGTAACTATAAAGTCCAAATACGACCCTAATAATTTATTCAGAGTGAATCAGAATATTAAACCGAGCCTTAAAAAATAAGAAGATCGCGACTGGAATTTTCCAGATCGCTTTTTGCAATAGACTACTTCAGTCTATAAACTTTAATATTATGATCCTCTTATGGCAAGTGTAATAAAAGGCTACGAATACGACGTCTTTATCAGCTACCGGCAGAATGATAACAAAAACGATGGTTGGGTTACGGAGTTTGTTGCTAACCTGATTAAAGAACTGGAGTCGACTATAAAAACTAAAATAACTATTTATATTGACGAGAACCCACAAGATGGTTTGTTAGAGACCCACAATGTAGATAAAAGCCTTTCCACCAAACTGAGATCTGTTATTTTTATCCCTGTATTGTCACAGACATTCTGTGATCCTGGTTGTTATGCCTGGCAACATGAATTTCTTGAATTTAACAGACTTATTAAAGAAGATCAGATTGAGAGGGATGTGAAACTCAGGAACGGAAATGTAGCTGGCAGGATCCTGCCTGTGAAGATACACGATCTGGACCCTGATGACCTGGAATTGTTGCAGGATGAACTTGGCGGACAGCTCCGTTCAATTGACTTTGTGTATAAAGAGCCGGGGGTTAACCGGCCGCTAAGACCCGATGACAATGAAGATAAGAATCTGAATAAGACCAGATACAGAAATCAGGTAAACAAAGTGGCAAACTCAATAAAGGAAATCCTTTACAGTATCCAAAATCCCGAGAAAAAGAATTTATCTGCTTCAGATGAATTTCTTACAATGGTCGGTCCCAGCTCCAAGTCGATAGCAGTACTTCCGTTTGTCAACATGAGCAACGAACCTGAGCAGGAGTACTTCAGTGATGGTATCTCGGAAGAGATAATCAATACCCTGGTCCGGATTGAAGATCTTAAAGTAGCCGGCCGGACTTCTGCATTTAGTTTCAAGAATAAAAATGAAGACTTGCGTACCATCGGCGAAAAACTAAACGTAAGTACAATTCTCGAAGGCAGTGTACGCAAATCAGGGAATAGGATCCGGGTTAACGCGCAACTGGTAGAAGCATTTAGCGGATATCATCTCTGGTCTCAGAAGTTCGACCGCGAACTCAATGATGTGTTTATTGTACAGGATGAAATCGCCAAAGCCATTGTTGAGAAGCTCAATTTAACATTAGGAGGAAGACCCGCTGTACCAAAAGAACGAGTGCACAGCGCAAATGTAGAAGCCTATCAGCATTACCTCAGGGGAAGGTCATTTAATTACAAAAGAGGTCTGCACCTGTTCGACGCTCTGCAATGCTTTGAAGATGCTCTCAGGATTGATCCTGATTATGCGCTTGCTCTGGCAGGCCTTGCCGATTGCTATACATTGCTCAGTCTGCATAGTTATATTGCTCCCGAAGAGGCATGGCCAAAAGCCTCAGAAGCCGCAAATCACGCAATGCAGGTGGGTCCGGAATTTGCCGAAGTTCATTCTGCTATCGCTATAATAGCTCTTCTCCTGGAACACAACTGGGCAAAGGCTGAAACAGAATTTTTAACAGCCCTCGAACTTAACCCAAGTTATGTGCAGGCAAGGAGCTGGTATGCCATATTCTATCTGCATATTGTGAAGCTTGATGACGAGGCTGCGTGTAAGCATGCCCGTCTGACAGCTGAATATGATCCACTGTCTTCATATGGTCAAACCATAGTATGCTCAGCCACATCCAATTCAGGCCTTCATGAAGAAGCAATTTCTGCAGGAGAGAGAAGTATCGGTTATGACCCGGAATCATTTATCGGATGGTATTTCCTGGGGTATAGCAATCATTTTGCCTCTAACCTGTCTTCTGCAATTCTGTCATATAAAAAAGCTATTGACATCTCAGGAAGACATAATTGGGCAGTTACATCCTATCTGTCTCTCCTTGTTGAACCATCAGAATATATGAATATTGAGAAGGCCAACTCTCTTTACATGGAACTCCTCACGAAAGCAAAAACAGGATACGTATCCCCATCCTTACTGGCCATCGCTTCAGCGACACTTGGTAAATATGACGATGCATTATTATATGCGAGACAGGCTGTAGACCGTCATGATCCTTTTTTTATCATCTCAGCCCAGAAGAGACCTGATAATAAGGCACTCCTTGCCTTGCCTGAATTTCAGGCTCTTACGAAGTCAATCGGGTTACACTAATTAGCTAAGAATACTGGTTTCAATTCCTGGCTGAATATTAATTGATCTTGTCTATTTCTATATCATATTTATCCAAAAGTCCAACCACACCCGGATAAGAAAATTTTGCTCTTTTAATCCGGTTATTTTCGGGATTAATAGAATAATTAAAGGAAGTTCGGAGGTCAGACCTCTCAATATTTGTATGATCAAAAGTCGCTCCTGTCAGATCACAGTTCTCAAATACTGAACCAACTAAATCGCTCTCTGTAAAATCGACATCGTGAAGCTTTAAATTTATGAATGAGGTGTTTTTAAGAATTGTCTGATAAAAGGAAGAGTGGCTGAGATTACAGTTTTCAAAGCTCAGAGATAGCCCGGAACTATTACAATTATCGAAGTGCAGACCAAGTAGTTTGCAGTTCCGGAATTTAATCTCTCTGAAGGCAGTCTTAGTCAATCCAACCATACTGAGATTGCAGTTTTCAAAAATGCAATCTATAAATAATATATTGGCAAGATCCGAATTTGAAAAATCACAATTTATGAACTTGCATAATTCATATTCTCCTTTTGGCAAGTGTTTCTCTCTGAAATCAGTTTTATCGAATGTTTTTTCTAATATATATTCCTGTCCCATTGTTGCATAGATTGGTGTAAACAAACCCTGCATATTTTTGTTTACTTCAGTACATACAATACCGTGAATTATTGTTTTTAAATATCCAGCTTAAACATACACAATATTATGTCGGAAAATACACCATTCGAACCCTTCACCAATGGGGAAGTTTACAATCCGTCATCTGACTTCAAAGCAAAAGCAAATGTGCCTGACTGGTCTTCAAAATATTCTCAGGCTGAGCAGGATCTGTCAGGATATTGGGCGGAACGAGCATCGGAACTTGAGTGGTATAAGCCCTGGGACAGGGTGCTCGATGATACTGACAAACCCTTTTACAAATGGTTTGTCGGAGGCAAGGTGAACATTGTTCATAACTGCCTCGATCGCTACGCCAAAACATGGCGCCGTAATAAACTGGCCCTGTTATGGGAAGGGGAACCGGGTGACCAGCGTTCTTTCTCTTACCATGCTCTTAATCGTGAGGTATGTAAATTTGCGAGTGTTATTAAAGCCATGGGAATAACAAAAGGTGACCGTGTGACAATTTACCTTCCGCGTATCCCGGAAATTGTAATAGCAATGCTGGCATGTGCTAAAATAGGTGCTATCCACTCAGTGGTATATGGCGGATTCTCTGTCGAATCTCTGCACGGACGGATTCTTGACTCCCATTCCAAGATTGCAATTACTGCTGATGGTGGATGGATGAATGGAAAGATCGTTAAGCTAAAAGACATGATGGACGAGGCTTTGCAGCGATCACCAAGCGTGGAGCATGTTATCGTTGTAAAGCGCACGGGTCAGGAGGTTATGATGGAACCCGAACGCGACCTGTGGTACCACGATCTTATGTCCCTTCCTATCGCAAGCCCCAAATGCGAGACAGAAATAATGGATGCAGAAGATCCGCTATATATCCTGTACACATCGGGCACCACCGGTAAACCAAAAGCAGTTCTGCATACCCATGGCGGTTATATGGTAGGAATTTATGCTACATTAAAGGACGTATTCGACCTGAAGGATGAAGACAGGTGGTGGTGCACTGCAGATCCGGGATGGGTAACCGGTCATTCTTATCTTGTATATGGTCCATTGCTGAATGGAGCTACATCCTTTCTTTATGAGGGTGCACCTACTTTTCCATACCCAAACAGATGGTGGGTGATGATTGAAAAATATGCATTGACAATCCTCTATACTGCACCAACAGCTATCCGTGGATTAATGAGGTTCGGTGAAGCATGGCCCAACAGGCATGACCTTTCATCGCTCCGGCTTTTGGGATCTGTGGGTGAGCCTATAAATCCTGAAGCCTGGAAATGGTATCATCGGGTCATTGGGAAAGGAAACTGCCCTATCATGGATACATGGTGGCAGACCGAGACAGGAATGTTCATAATAACACCGTTACCGGTGACAACATTAAAACCTGGTTCAGCCACACTTCCTTATTTTGGTGTGGCTGCCGAGATTGTGGATGCAAATGGACAGGTAGTACCCGACGGGGAAGAAGGTTTCCTGGTGCTTAACAAACCCTGGCCCGCAATGATTCGCAACATCTACAGAGATCCTGACAGATATGTTAACCAGTACTGGAGTACTTATCAAGACAAATACATGACAGGCGATTCAGCAAGACGTGATAAAGATGGCTACTTCTGGATAATCGGACGCGTAGATGATGTTATCAAGGTATCGGGTTACAGGTTAGGTTCCGCTGAACTTGAATCAGCGCTCGTGAGCCATCCTGCCGTAGCAGAAGCTGCTGCAATTGGTCTGCCGCATGAAGTTAAAGGCAATTCTATACATACCTATGTCATTTTGCGAACAGGCTTTGATCCTTCAGATTCCTTAAAAGAAGAACTTCGCAATCACCTTGGTCACGAAATTGGTCCGATTGCAAAACCAGAGTCAATTAACTTTGTCGATAAATTGCCAAAAACCCGGTCAGGGAAGATCATGAGACGACTTCTTAAGGCACGTGCACAGGGACTTCCTGATGGGGATATTACAACGCTGGAAGACTGAGGCACATGTGAATAACTTTGGACATAATTGGTTATATTTACATTCGTTTTGACCCCCTGGCGTATTGTATTTAAGTAAAAATAACCAATGAAAAATGAAGAATAAAATCCTTCCCTCACTTTTAGTCTTTTTACTGATTCTGGGTATGAAGAGCCTCAGGAGCGAAGTAATGGCAGAAAATCCCAACCATGATTCCGTTACTGTTAAAAAATGTAAGGATTTTAAGATTACCGGTGATGGACGGTCGGATCCATGGAATAAGACCAGCTGGATAAATCTTATTCAGGAGGATCCGGAGAATCCGGCTTACACAACGAAAGTTAAGATCCTCTATTCTGAAACGGGAATTTACTTTCTTTTTAACTGTGGCGACAAAAAACTTACCTCGACAATGAAATCGGATAATCTGAATTTATGGGAAGAAGATGTCGTTGAAGTATTCTTGTGGACAGATGAAACTTTTCCTGTTTATTTTGAATATGAACTTTCTCCCTTTAATTATGAATTGCCTATTATGGTACCTAACAACAAAGGGCATTTCTTAGGCTGGCTCCCCTGGCATTACGAAGGAGACAGAAGGACGCAGCATGCTACAAGCGTAACAGGAGGCAGGATGGAGAGCGGTAGCCCAATATCATCATGGATCGCTGAGTTCTTTATACCATACAAACTACTTGCTCCTTTAAGCAATGTGCCACCGGTATCAGGCACAAAATGGAGAGCTAACATGTATAGGATTGATTACGACAATGGTGAGGTACCTTTTGCATGGCAAAAGACATCCGGCACCTTTCATGAGTACAATAAATTTGGTACTTTTATCTTTGAGTAGGAAAGTCTGTAATATCAAATTGCACCGCAAAAAAATTGCTAAAAGCTAAACTATAGTTTAATTTTGATCGTAAATAAAATAATATGGCACAAAACGAAAAATCGACTCATGAGTCTTTTAAAGTCTCTGGCGATGAGATCTTATCAAAGGTCAAAGAGATAATCAAAGAAGGAAATGCCAGGAAAATAATTATTAAAAACGACAAGGATGAAATCATTATGGAATTTCCTCTGACAATTGGTGCGATCGGAGTCGTTTTGGCTCCAATATTTGCAGCTGTGGGCACGTTAGCTGCCCTGGCAACTAATTGCACAATTGTAGTTGAGAAAAGAATCAATGGGGAAGGAAAATAAAATTCTTAAGTATTAACTCAATATTTTGGGAATGATGAAAACTACAAAAGCAAAAACAGTCAGTAAACCAAAGAAGACCTCAAATGCGGGCAAAACAACGAAGAAGAAAAATGTTACTGCCGCAAAATACGAACCTGGGGAAGATGAAATCCGTGAGAAAGCCAGGGAAATATATTACGAGAGGATTGCCCGCGGGGAACATGGTACTCCTGAAGGGGACTGGCATGAAGCTGAAGAGCTTCTAAAGGGTTCCTGAGGTCAATTTGCACGCAGCCCCCAGCAATAACCTATGGCAATCTTTCTCTTTTTAAGCAGGACATCGCCATTTTCTGCAGAAGCTATACGGTAAAACGTTTTCAGAATAGCGTCGTATTCAATATTGCCTGATTCATTTCAGATCGTAAAAGCTGAAGGTCTTCAGATAATCATATATAGAAGTACCAAAAAGATCTTTCTTGTTTATCTTTCCATTTGAATTGAGGTACTTTTGTAATGAACCTGCTCCACCCAGATGCGATGCTGCTATCATTCCCGATTTTGTAATTACGACACCATTAATTGTTTTTCCGATGAAATGTTCGTAATCCATCAGAAAGCTAAGATTGACCTTGATCAGGGTCTTAAGAACCTTCAGCTGCAAATCCCTGGGAAATATTTCAGGATTCGCCCTGAAGCGTTTGAGCGTTATTTTTTTGTACCCGAGATACTTCAAGGTAGATTCATCAAACTGCCATTCTCCAAAACAACCAATTTGGTTTACGGATTGCCAGTTGTTACCCGATTCCCTGAATCCAAGATCTTCTATAAATCTTGAAAACTCCGATTCATGAAATTTCTCATTAAGGAATTCTGAAAATGATTTCAATTTAAGCATGCTCAATCTGAAATCAATGTTCGGAGCTCCGCAGACGTGAGAAATAAAAACGAATAAGATTGTCAGAAATGCTTTTCTCATGGTTAAAAGGTTAAGAAATAGAATCTTTCATTTCATTATATAAGCATAAACCACAAAATTAGACCTTATGTTTACTGAAGTCAATTGTCAGAGAGCCTGCTGCAGGTCAAATCAGTCGTGTTTTTTTTTGATTCATCATAGAAAATCGGGTGATTAGATCAACAAAATAATGTTTAATAAACGAACTGGTTCAATTCGTCAAAATGTGGCAATTATTTACCAGTAAAATGCAGATTATACTGATGTTCAACAGACACTCAAAAGCATAAAGCAGTATTAATCAGGAGAATAAATAACCTGAAGTACATTTGTGCTCCTGAATAATACAGTTAAAGCAGATTTTGACTAATTGCCGGATAATTTAGATAAAGAATGATAAATAGTTTCTTTTATCAGCCATTCGCATGACGAAGAGCAAGTTACATATCATCTTGTAACTCCTATTCGGTCATTTTTCAATTCCAAATCAGGATCGCAGTTTTTTATGACCAGGGTATCTTTAAAATAAAGTAAGTGATTAATTACAGGAAACGTTTTATCCTGTTCCAGTAATTTGTTGTAAGGCGACCAGATCCATTCCACTTTCTGGCTATAAGCTCTAAATTATAAGGACCTATCTCTTCAGCATAGTACATGAATATCTTCTCTGATGTTTCATAATCAAAGAGATCTTTTCTGGCAAGAGTGCTGCCTGTCCGTTTATTATAATCAATAAGTCTGATCGGTCGTATCTGAAAAATTCCGGCAGCGGCTTCCAACGGATTGAAAGCCATAGTATCATTCTTTGTTTCTACCATTCCAACAGCAAAAGCAAGTTGCTTATAAGGACGTACAGGATCAGGAACCAAAACTGACCATGATCTGATACTGGGAGCTGAGACCTTTAGTGAAAAGGTTATTAGTATGAAACAGAGAATTCTTATTTTTTTAAGATTAAAGTGCATCACAAAAGGTTCGATAATTTGTGTAAAATGTAAATCCGGAATATTTTTTGTCTATTTGCGATTTATTAAGAAACATGGGCTGAATACAAATTTACAATATAACTTGTTGTAAATAAATGAAATTCATTTTCTTTTATAAACAAACTTTCAACCGCTTCCAACGACCTATTTGTAAAAAGGAAGACCCACTCATTTGTATAGAACAGTTCGTGGGTCTTCATTAATTTCTCAAAAAACGACCAGGTGTTCCTATGCTTGCTATCCGTATAAATCATTATACAGATTCCATTCTGCTGTTTTGGGTTCTGAAATATGTCAATCCATTAATTACTGTCATATCGATTACTGTAAATCCGTGTGATTCAAGACGCCTTAAGAAATTCCGTCCGCTAATCTCAGTATCGAATTTTGAATCCACAATGTTAAGTAATCGCTTGTATAACCTGGAGGTCATGCTAACTCCCTTTTGAGTTTTAACATCGGAAAAACACCCGATGAAATTGGTCATCGGAGACAACCCATTGGAAAGAGTATGTAAGAAATCATCCAGATGTTTAACAAGGTTTAGTTTCTTAAGATTTATCAATGTTTTCACCTCTTTTAGTTCTTCATAATCATAATAATAATGAAGGTTTGAAGAGAGCACTAATAAATTATCCTCATATGCCAGATCATGCCTGTTAAGATAATTTCTGAAGGTTTCATCGACCTCCTGTACCAGTTTATCGTTCACCAGCTTGTTTGTTCTGGCTTCAGTAGACAATTTCGGTCTGAAAGACTTTTTACCTGACTTTTCGTTTATAGTTCTTACCGGATCCTGTATTACTGAAATATCTTCCATAATTTTGTGTCTGATTATCGATGTAAAAATAAATCATAATTATATACCTGTCAAGACGCTAATGCCCAATTAGTGGGGAAATAAGACTGGTCTTATTATACTTTATCCTTAAAATCCCAACGTCTGATTACAGGAACAAACTGTTAACACCGGGAAAATGCAGTTTCGTCAAAATTGGATTGTCTTTTATGACCTGACAACAACATAATGACCAGGAGAAAAAATGTTAATATATTTATTACCCTGTTAATCAATGTGGTACATCTATGATTACATCTGGAATTTTAAAAAATTTAAAAAACTTGAATTTTGACTAACATTGAGTAAAATGTGATGAAAAACAAGGCTATACCTGCCAGCTGAACAAAAAAATATGGAATCAAGACTTCAGGCAAGCTGAATCCATACTTAATGAACATGTAAAAAACAGTATCTTTAATATTGAAATATTACATTTCATTCAATCCTGGATATGTAAAAGCAAGATTACTTTAATTACAGAAAATGAAAACCTTAAACCTGACCTTATTACTTACCACCTTAACTCTGTGCAGTTTTGGGCAAAAGCTTCCTGTTCCGGCAGACAAAAAAGCAACCAAAGAGACAATCATTCTGTTCAAGTCTCTTAACGACCTCAAAAGTAAAGGCATAATGTATGGGCATCAGGACGATCTGATGTACGGTTACAGCTGGTGGTATGAAAAGGATCGTTCCGATACTAAAGACATTACAGGTGATTATCCGGCTGTAGCCGGCTTTGAACTCGGTCATATTGAACTCGGCGACAAGAGAAGTCTTGACTCGGTGAGCTTTGTCCAGATTGCAGAACAAATAAAAGTGCATTACAAGCGTGGCGGTATTGTCACTATCAGCTGGCATCTTAATAACCCGCTGACAATGCAAACCCGGGATACTCTCTCCCGGTCACATGGTACAGCGTGGGATGTAAGTTCAAAAGAAGTAGTATCTTCTATCCTTCCAGGAGGAAAAAATAATGAACTTTTTAATACCTGGCTTGAACGACTTGCCACTTTCTTCACAGGGTTAACAGACAATAAGGGGTTGCCAATTCCGTTCATCTTCAGGCCTTTTCATGAACATTCAGGTTCTTTCTTCTGGTGGGGCACTAACATTTGTACCGATCAGGAATACGCAGCCCTATGGAGATATACCGTTAGTTTCCTGCGCGATAAAAAAAATATACACAACATACTATATGCGTATAATACTGACAGGGTAACCAGTCTTGTACAATACATGAATGGCTATCCGGGTGACGATATTATTGATATGCTCTCGCTCGATATGTACGATCGTGGTGAACAATTTGGACCTGAGCTTGACACAGCATTAGGTTTTATAACAAGGGAAGCCGTTTCAAGAAATAAACTCACAGCACTTAGTGAGACTGGTGAAAGAAGAGGAATGAATAATTGGTGGACATCAGTGCTCCTTCCAGTTGTAAGTAAATACCCTGTTTGTTATGTTTTGACGTGGAGAGATGCGTACAATTCAAAATTTACTGTCTCAGGGAATCCGGTTGAATCATTTACTGAAGATTTTAAAAAATTCTATGACTCACCCCGGACCTTGTTTTTAAAAGAAGTCTCTGTAGCAAATATTTACCAACGGAAATAATAGATCCTTCGCGCCCTGTATGACTCCTACTCTTTATTCACATCTTGATTGTATCCGAGGAGGTTTCTCATTCTATCTTTTTACCCCCAATCCCCTAAAGGGGGCTAATCTTACATCACATTTCAATTTAAGTCCGTTGCAGAAAGAGAGAAGGAGATCCCTCGCTGGCGCTCGGGATGACAGGTATGTAGTTGATTAGCAGGAGGAAGAAATGGCGATTCGCGAGTGAAATACTTCATGAATAAAATGTCGCTGCGAATCGCCATTTCTTCCTCCTATGTCCCACAAAATAACCTGTCATCCCGAATTCCGACAAATCGGAGCTTGCGGAGGTTTGGAGGAATGAGGGATCTCCTTCTCATGGCTGGAATGTAATAAAAAGATGTGATGTAAGATTAGCTTTAGGGGGTAGAGGGTAAATGACAAGGAACAAAAGATGTGTATAAAGCGTAGGCATGACTCTGAAGGGCGTGACGGATGGATATTAAGAATAGTTGAGTAATCAGTATTCAGTCTTTTATAATTTTAATAGATTTTCTGAAATCGCTGTTATAAACCTCAACAACATAAACCCCTTTGGCAAAGGTGCTTATATTTATATTGGTCTGATAACGGCAGTTCATCAGCTGGCTGATTTTTTTGCCGCTTGTGGAAAATATCTCAATGTTATAAAATTTATCGTTGCTCAGTGCTACATTGAACACCTGACTTGTAATTGACGGCCATATAAATACTTCCGGATCGCCGGTAAAATTTGTTCTTTTTACATAAACATATATTGAATCACTGAGTTGAACTCCACAGGTGCCGGAAACGGTGGTCCTGTAAATTCCGATATCTGAAGCATTAACATTTGAAAGAATCAGGTCTGAAGTATTACTATTCTCAATCACTGTACCATTTTTCTGCCATTGATACACAAGATCATGTCCATCGGCTTTGACCTGCAATGATGCCTGGCCCCCGAAAGGTGATTCAACATTCGGGGAGAGAGAGGTAATCTTTGTAACCGCGTAAACAGTAAGTTTAACTGTGCCTGAAGTTACGGTACCACAGGCACCTGAAATAACACAAGAATAATCTCCTGAATCATCGATTGTTGCACTTGTGATACTAAGTTTTGATGATACCCCTGTCTGAACGACCTGCCCGTTCTTAGCCCATTTATATATCAGATCATGTCCTTTTGCGTTAACATTCAGCGTAACAGGTTGCCCTGCACAAACATTGGTATCAGCCGATTGACTCAGAAATGCAGTTGGTGGAGCAATCACAGCATGGACTCTGAACCAGTCTGATACTTTAGTATCAATGGTAGCCCTGAGAATTATACTAGCCTTTCCTGTGAAATTTGTATTCCAGTTTACTGAAGCAGTCCTTCCATTGCCAGTAATTACTCCGGCATCAGAGGGCAGCAACACCCACTGATAAGCGGA
The DNA here is from genome assembly GCA_963791065.1 of uncultured Bacteroidales bacterium. Taxonomy (GTDB): domain Bacteria; phylum Bacteroidota; class Bacteroidia; order Bacteroidales; family VadinHA17; genus LD21. The sequence continues at coordinate 49,990 of CAWBQN010000017.1, read as the reverse complement.
AGCGCCGGGAACAGGAATTATTGAATATTGCCCCGATGTTGTACCCTGGCAGATTACTGAATCCCCCAGAGGTATCAGCGCGGTATGGCTCTTAATCCAGGTTTCGAAGTCCGAAACCCTGGAATAAGCACCATAGGTGTCACAGCTTGTACTGCCCCAGCTTACGATGCCCGCCAACCTGTATTCACTTAATACCGGAACTACCAGAGGTCCGCCGCTATCGCCGTTGCACGCATCCTTATTGCCGTTCAGAAAACCTGCCATAACATCAGTTGCGGGGATAGTACTCCAGACGGCAGATGCCTGTAAATTGGTAATAATCGGAAGCTGAACCTTTTGCAGAGCCGTCGGGATAACCTCCGGACTTACCTGGGTCAGACCCCATCCTGTTACCCACGACAACACACCCGGGACAGTCGCTCCCTCAGCAACTTCATCTGCTGTTATAAGATTTATAGGAGTGGCATTGGTAAAATTTATTGTATCGGTTAACCTCAGGAGTGCAATATCATTCAGGAGTGTCTGGTTATCAAAAGCTTCATGTACGATAACTTTACCTACAGAATATAATTTTCCCTGCGCAGGATCCGATGGATCATTTGCCCCTACCTTTACAAACATACTTGAGGAAGGAATAGGTGCCCCTTTATCGTCCTGTGTGCAATGAGCAGCTGTGACTATCCAGTTACCGTTAATAATTGAACCTCCGCATCGGAAATTTCCTGAAATAAAATAAATCTGCCATGGGAAATCGGAAATGAGAGCAGCATTACCTCCTGTTATCTTCTGATTATAAGTCCTGACACCTGTGAAGAAAGGGAAGAGATGTTCTCCTTTTCCATTATCGGCAATAACCCGGATCAATGGTTCCCCGTTGAGTACAAGCGTATAAAACTCTCCTCCCGTAATATAAATTTCATAAACTGTGACCTTGAATGTGTAATGCCTGTCTGCTTCCAGGCTAAATGATACAGAATCATTACCGTTATTATCAATTCCTGCAAAGACCGATCTATTCTCATCATCAAGGATTTGCCAATCGCTTATACCTGTCCCTTTTGTATTGTATACCTGAATTGTCACCTTCTGTGCCAAAACAGGGAACGAGATAAGAATTAAAAGAGAAATGGATAAAAGCCTTTTCATATTCAAATATAATCTAAGCCATACAAATTATTACAATAGTAACCATAAAATGCAAGCTTTCGATTTTCCCGGATCCTATTAATTTAAACCTTATCGTGTAAAACAGTCAGGCGATTCAGAAGTTTGCCTTTTGTTTAATTTATAATCAATCTAAATAAACATATTATATTGCCCAATGAAAAAATTCAGATATTATCAGGAACGAAAACGAATTACCTTATTCCGGTATCAATATTTATGTTGAGCAAAGTATCATCTTCTGCCATTATTGAAACTTCAGCCGGAAGATTGCTTCCTCCCGGACCGTTCTTTGCTTTATCAAGAACAACCAGGTAATTGCCCGGAGGGAGCTCAATAATATATGAGCCATCAATTGAAGGATTGAGCTGGGCAATTTTTCTTGAACCGTCAGGAGTAAATACGCCTACCGGATATGCTTTATAAGTTTCTGCAGTTGGCTGACAGGCCGGACTGGGAGGAATTGTCTCAACCGGGCAAATCGGGCCAATTGAGATTGTTCCTTTAAGAAATCCCGGGTTAAGCGGTTTTTTATTGTCACAACCTGAGATCAATGACAGACAAATCAGGAATATAATGCCAGTAACCCTCTTATATAAGTTTTTCTTCATGATTTAATATCCTGGTACAATAATTTTCCACAATTATTATGCCAGATAACTCACTTTGCATCCTTCAATGCTTCATTTACCGATGCCCTGAAAATATTATATGACCAGGTAGCCCCGGATATTGCATCTATTTTTTCAGTATCCTGCTTCTCTGAGAGCATTTTAGGATAGGTCTGGACTCCTTTCCAGTCATTCCTGCTCTGCTGAATGTACTCGGCGTTCCCTTCAAAGTGCTTCTCATAATTCCCATCGAATGTTTCATGAAGGTTTGAATCCCTGACAACAAAACTGATCTCTGTAAATACTCCGTTTTTGAGTGTAAGATGAACGCATCCCCAATAAGGCTCATATATATATTTTGCCCGCGAAATTCCAACGTAGGTGCCGTCTTTATAACTGGCAGCAGTGTCCTGAACAGGCTTATCGGGGATCTTGAGATCCTGAGCAAAGACAGAAGCTGATAAGAACATTGTTAGAAATGTGACAGTAATTAATAGTACCGGTTTTTTCATGGTGTTATTTGTCATTAGAGTAGCACAAGCGAATAATCTCCCAACTCCCGCTATTGGTAGCCCCATTTTTTCATTATATCGAGGTCAGCTTTCGCGCAATCCATTGGAGTTTTGACTCCATATGATTCCTGTTCAATAATATAGCATTTTGTCCCGCCTTTGGCAGTAGCAAGTTCTACAACCTTTTGAGTATTTACTATGCCTTCGCCGAGGATCGTACTTTCATACTTTTCGGATGATCCTGCTTTTGCAGGTATTTCATCCTTCACATGCATAATTTCAAACCTGCCCGGATATTGATTCATAACATCAAGAGCAATTGCACCGCCATTATAAAGATTGCCGATATCCAATTGAAGGGCAACAAGATTTGGATCTATGCTCTTCATGATGATATCGAATAATTTTATGCCATTCAGCTTCTGGCTGAACTCAAAATCGTGGTTATGATAACCAAATTTCATACCATATTTTTTGCAGAGCTCACCGCTTTTATTAAAAATGTCCATATATCTCTTGAAATCGTCATATGTCTTTCTCATGCTTTCGTCCATAAAAGGACTTATGACCCATTTTTGACCAAGTGTTGCTGCATCCTCAACTGTTTTTTTCCAGCTGTCGCTGAAATCTTTTTTGGCTTCATCCCAATGTTTTTTCTCCATAACAGTATGACCGCTTATCATTATCAGTCCCATACCGTCAAGTATCTTCCTGAATTCAGGAGCCAGGAAGCCATAAAATTTCTGATCAACGTAATTAGCATGTTCAAGGTATTTATAACCCATTTTTGCAAGCTGATCTAGAGATCCCTCCGGATCTTTCATCATATCATCGCGTACAGAGTATAGCTGAATCCCAACCATCCCCTTCTGCACCCTGGCAGCAAACACTGTCCGGGGCATTATTGCAGCTCCCAGGGCAACCATGGCGCCTGTTTTTACGAACGTTCTTCTTGAAGTCTTCATTGATATGATTTATTAGTTCTGATTAAAGAGTAAGTTTATTAAGATTACTTAAGGTTAAAGTTATTAAATCAACCAAACAATTCAAAAACATTCTGACATATCCAATTTGCTTTCCTACTTCAATGACAGACTCCTGGCATCACTTCTTCCCGTTACAGGGTTTTTTGATTTGAATAATGAAACAAGTTCCGCTTCATTCATAGATTGCGACGGATTGAATTTATCTGATGCCATGTATTTTAAAATTGAACTGTACAACTGCCGCCCTTCCGGTTTATTCCGTATTGCGTTTAGAGGTGACATGCATACAAGCAGTCTCCCCTTACCTACAGAGAATTCAAATATTAATCCCAGTTTGTGGTTTCTGTCAATATTATCAACAACCTGAACAAGGGGCCGGTAACCTTTTGGTGCATTATCGAGTATAAAAGGCCTGCTATTCTTAACAATGGCCCACCATTGCCAGTTTGAATGAAATTCTGTTGGAAAATCAATGAATAATGGATGCTGAGGGTTTGTAAGGATTGACATTGTGCCCGGGGACACAGGTCTGTTATTTGATTCTGAGATACTCTTGAACATACTGTAATTCCAGTAATCAGGAGTAAACAATCCTCCGACCGTAAGATCTTTGATGTCAATGAAACGCGGAAATAACAATACCATTCCGCCGTCATTAAGCTTAGAAAGAGTGACTCTATCCAGGCTCCTTGAAACAATGATGTTCTCAGGTACTTTTATATTCGTAAAAAATGGATAAATCCACAGAGGATATGAATTTTCATAATGGGTACCTTCAAGAATTATTGAGAGTGTCATCTTCTGAGCTCTGGTGATCTTCAAAAGATCAATATTAAGATTTCCGATATTTGTAAGCTTCCCTGGCAATATATCAGCTTTGGTCCCGCCCTGATAAACAATTTCGCCAGCCTCATTTTTAAGTTCCCATCTTACCTGCTGAACGGGCAATGAGATATCAGAATAGTTGGCTACCTGGATTTTTGCTGTGAACTGTTCATTATTTGTCCAGCAATATTTTTCCATGATGACCAGCGGAACTACCTTATTACAGAAGTGACTAAACTCCTCAGGAGTAAGAATTCCTTTGCTATCCATGAATGCATCAAGAAGGCCTACCAAAGCTGTTCCCTGACCAGGAAAATCCTGAAGATCAAGTAAGTGAAACCCTCCGAAGCCAGGTGTTCTCAATGCCATCTCTATATCCGCCTTATAGCATATTGCACTCAGGGCCCCGGAAGCTCTGAAAAAGTCAACAGCCTGATCACTCAGATTATTTTCTTTTAGTCTCTCCCTGAAAACTTCAAAATTCCATGGTTTCATAACACCAGTATATTTTTTAATCTCAGAATAATCAGGATATATCTGATATTGGCCAACCTCGGTACCAATAGCCGGAACATTGCATTTCGCAATGGCTCCTGAATAGTTAAGATCTGTCGAGGGATAACGGCCGTTAATATAACCCCCGTCGTAAGCATCTGCGAATGAAAATGAACCACGGATATGCGTTCCGTATGTGGTATCTCTATCAGCTCCAACACGGCAGGCAGCATAATAATCTTCGCCAGATGTGTGGCCCCTGAATCCCAGATAATTATTTGATCCATAAGCCAGAAGATGCCTGCTGTCTATCGATCTGAAATGATCTAAAAATTCTTTCATTACATCAAAATCACCTGAAAGCTCATTGCCAAGAGCAAACATTACAAATGAAGCGTGATTTCCATAATCATTGAGGATATGATCACCTTCCCTGAGCAGGAAAGAGTTAAGTCCCTGATTCTTGCTTTTGCTCAAAGAACCCCAGAACGGCAGCTCCGGCTGAAGATAAATACCTTCAATATCAGCTGCTTCAAATGCAGCAAGAGGAGGAGTCCATGAGTGGAACCGGTAAAAATTTATATTATATGATTTTGCTATCCTGAAGACTTTTTGCCAGCTCCCTATATCCATTGGAGGATAACCGGTTAATGGAAATACACAGCCATCATTTTTGCCACGAAGAAATGTCTTTGTACCATTAATTGTAAACTGGGTACCTTCTGTCGAAAACTTCCGCATACCGAAATCAAGTACTGTAGCGGCTAGCTCTTTTCTCCCCTTAAGAGTAACAGAGAGTTTATATAAGGCAGGATTAAACTCACTCCAGAAGATGGTCTTATTTCCCATGCTATAAGTAAGTTCAATAGTATTTGCGCCTTTCCTGAGTGTGATTGGAAAGGACTTTGAAGGAACTCTGTGCTTTATATCTGAATTCCATGAGTCAGCTTTCAGTATCAGGCTGGCATTATTAATTTTACCATCGGGGTTGGATATAATTACCCTTACTGTAATTTTCTTCAGAACAATATCTGGATAAACCTCGACAGCATCGATATGAACCTGATTAAATTCCTCAAGACAGAGCTTACCAATAATCCCATTCCAGTTCCCTTGCGTTTGTTCAGTCCAGGCAGATGAACCGGTTATTCCTTCCGGTACGGTTCTGTTGTCGTTATTCACCATAATAGTCAGTTTATGCTGACCGGGATCCATATGGTTTGAAAGATTGTAGTATTGTGCTGTAAGTAAATCGTTATTGCTGCCAATGAGATTATTGTCAACCCAAACCTGCGTAGACTTGGTTCTCTCCATCATCAGCCTGATGTACTGGCCCTTCCAGTTTTTGGGGATAATGATAGATTTTTGATACCATGCCATTCCTGCATACATAAATTCACGTGAAAGCCTCCCCGTTTCCTGCCGGTTCATATTAGGAATCCCTTTCTTGTTTTCATCGAGTGTCCCTGGTAATTTTACGGAATCGGTAAATGTCCGGCTGTACCACTTTTCGAAAACACCAATTCCGGCAGTATCGAGCGCAAACTTCCATGAACCTTCAAGAGAGATAGTATCATGAATTGGGACAAATGATCTGTTTTTACAGGCTGTAACTACAAGCAAGGTTGTAATTAATAGATACTTAAATTTACAATACATGGGTCTAAATTTTGATGAACCTTAAGCCAGACTTTGTTTTCATTATGGTAAATCCAAATTCCGCATCACTCATACATATTGTTAATATCTGCGCCAGACAGACTTATCATGAGATTTCCGATCTTCTCATAAACTTCTTTTAAACATTTTTCTCCTTTAGCCGGAGTTGCTTTATGAGGATCACCTATACCTGTATCAGTAGTGACCTTTGACCACTTTCTTTCCGCCCATGCCCAGTTTTCATTCAATTCCTTTATCCTGAATTTTTTAGAGTCACCGTTCCCTGCTTCATTTAAAGGGAGAACCAGTTCGGGTGCAATGAACTGCATCACACTTGTTTCCATCTCATCTGCATGACCTCCGCCACTTTCAAAGAAATCAGAGTTCAGGAATGATTTGTACCAGTTGCAGCTGCAGATAAACATCTCGGGATATAATGGACCAAGCTCTCTGATCATCTGTTTAAAATCATTCCCTCCATGTCCGTTCAGAATCAAAATCTTATGAATTTCATGTCTGTTGAGCACATCGATAACATCTTTCAGTATTGCCAATTGCGTACTGGGATTCAAATTAATGTCTATTTTAATATCAAGTTGTCCGGTATTTACCCCGAATGGGATTGTCGGCAGAACTATTATCCTTGAACCACTTTTCCAGGCAAGCTGTGCTGATTCAGCTGCAATCTTTTCAACCATAATGTTATCTGTGGCAAATGGCAAATGGTAATTATGGGCTTCGGTGGCTCCCCAGGGTAAAACCGCCAGATCGAATTTCTGGTCTTTAATTGTTTTCCAGTTTGTCTCTGATAAAATAAATGGCTTCATACTCACAAGTTATTAGTAATAAATGCAATCGAATAACAATCCGGATATCCTTTTATTTCCGGTTTACTAAATTAACAAATTCTCTCAACTTTTTTCTTATAACATCAGCATCAATATTTTAATAATTATCGCTTGATTTATTAATTTTATCCTAACTTTATTGAGAACAATACTGTTATGATTCGCGATAAAAAAATTGCAGTAGTATTGCCTGCTTTCAATGCTGAAAGAACTCTTTCACGAACCTACAATGAAATCCCGCTTGACATAGTAGATCTTGTTATTCTCACTGACGATGGCAGTGTTGATAATACGGTAATGATCGCCAGACAGCTTAATATCCAACATATTATATCGCATGATAAGAATAGGGGTTACGGAGCAAACCAGAAAACATGCTACAACAAAGCCCTGGAATTGGGTGCTGATATAATTGTAATGCTTCATCCTGATTATCAGTATACTCCTAAACTAATACACTCAATGTGCTACTTAATTGCAAATGATTTGTATCACATTGTATTAGGATCAAGAATTTTAGGAAGAGGAGCGCTCAGGGGAAAGATGCCATTATACAGATTTATATTTAACAGGATTCTGACCTTTATCCAGAATCTTCTTATGGTTCAAAAGTTGTCAGAATATCACTCCGGATACCGTGCATTCTCCAGGCAGGTGCTTGAAGAAATTGATTATAATTCTAATTCCGATGATTTCGTCTTTGATAATCAGATACTTGCACAATTGATTTACCGGGGATATTTTATCGGAGAGATCTCCTGCCCGACAAAATATTTTGAAGAAGCATCCTCAATAAATTTCAGAAGAAGTGTAATTTACGGATTAGGTGTACTGCAAACTTCAATAAAGTACCTTATCAATAAAACAGGCATATACCATTTCGAGTTATTCAGAGAAAGAAACAAGCCTATCTGAATATTCTTGTCTGAAATGAAAATGTCTGCTATTTTTGGGCATTAATACTGTTGCAAGAAACTATATATATGAATTCACCATATGAAATTGCAAGAAATTGCCGGCATTACGGTATGTGCAAAATAGATTTCCTGGGTAGCGGAGTTTGTGAATCGGGACCTGAAAGGCATTTTGTAAGTTTCTACCCTCAGGGCAGGATGACCCTTTATGAAGCACTCTCAGAAAACAAAATCTCAGTGACCGAAAAATGTGTCGAGATTGCAGATAGTTGTAATTTATGTGGCAAATGCGATTATCAATGTTATTTCCTTAATGAGATGCGTCCGACAAAAGTAATGGAGGCACTAAAAAATCATGTTGAAACTTTTATCAGAAACGGAGGAAAAATCAAACCCGCAAAGGATGACAGCCTGCTAACAGAAATAAAAAAAATTGTTGGTGGTGAATGGGCAACTAACGATGAAGCCGTAAGAGCAACATATTCACACGACATGAGTGCAGTTTCGGAACCTAAATTTCCCGATTATGTAGTTTTGCCCAATACAAAAGAAGAGATAGTTTCACTTGTTAAATTATTTAAGAAGAACAATATTCAGTTCACTATGCGTGGAAATGGGCAGAATCTTCTTGGATTTGCTGTTAATGAAGGAGTTATCATCGACCTTAACAGGATGAAAACAATTGAATTTGATGAGAAGAACTGGCTTGTAAAAGTCGGGCCGGGCGTTACAGCTTTTGATCTGCAGAAGCAAGCTCAGAAAAAAGGTTACAGGATCAATGCTGCCGAGCCTGCCGCTCTCTTATGTGCCAATATTATGTGCTCGGGAATAATGTCTACATTTTCAACTACTTATGGAATAAATGCCGATAACTTTGTAAATGCGGAATTTGTTGATCACACCGGCTCTCTTTTTAACCTTAACGAAACCTCGTCTCCTAATCTTTATTCCTACAAAAATTTAGAGCATAAGCATTCTCCCGGTATTTGTGTATCTGCAAGCATCAGGCTCCATCCTGTTACTGACGACGAAAGAGGGATCCTTGTGCCATTTGAGACACTTAATAATGCCCTGGATTTTATTAAGGACTGTTCGGTCCGGCACATCGGGCTGGCAATAGGAATTGTCGGTGCCGAATATATCTCCACATTTATTTCTCCTACAAAAAAAATGGCATCGGAGATAAAAAATATCTTCATTGATAAATTGAACATCCCCTGGCTGGTAGTTGTGATCGGGGATAAATACGCAATACGGACCATAAGTGAAATGGGATTTCCCTTCTTTGACCAGAATATGTTTAAATCGCTTTACCTTGGACTGCCATCGCTTAAGACTGCACAGTGGCTCAACCTGGTAAAAGCGCTTTCAGATGATGAGCCTTATTCATATTTAAAAGTCAAAAGGTTCGCAGAACTTCTTGAAACTGCTCTTTCACCTTCTCCCGGGCTGTACTCACAGGAAGTTGATAAAGAGTTAATTCCTTTTTTTGAAAGGCTTTTCTCACATGCCGAAATGACTGATCTTGTATGGCTGAACATGTACAGGATAATGAGCACCCGCCTAGGCCGCAAAAATCCTTTTTTGCCTGCACTTATTTATTTGCCCATAGATAAAGATCTGATTGGTGAATTCTGTGATAAATTCAGGCTCATTGCTGAAAAACATCATATTGATAATGATTTTGGTTTTATCACTCCTATAGATAACGGGAAAAGATGCATTTTTGAATATGATTTCTTTTATGACTATAATGATCCTGAGGATATAAAGAGAATAAGGCAGGTAGCAATGGAAGCAAACATGTTAATTGATGATTATTCAGTTAAAACCGGTACGGTAAAAGGACATCCCTATGTTTTGTACCAGGGATTTTGCCGGAAAGAGAACCTGCTTTATTCATAAATCATAACATCCGGATATGCCTGACAAGAGCAAACCCGTAATAGCCCTCACCGGAGCAACCGGCTTTCTGGGAAGCCACCTGATGGCATCCCTGCTTACTAAAGGTAATAGAATAATAGTTTTCGGACGTCCGGCAAAAAACGAATCCCTGAAGGAACGGATCAACAGACTTTTGCGCTGGTTCGGCATTGAAAGATATTCTGATCAGGTAACATGTATTGATACTGATTTATCGCAGAAAAATCTTGGAATCGAGGATGGAGAGTATTCGAGACTCTGTTCAACTGTCAGTTCTGTAATTCATTGTGCTTCGGATACCAGTTTTTCCGAAAGCAAGCGTGAGAAAGTAATGGCTGCAAACGTCAATGACCTGAAGGGAATACTTGATTTCTCGAGAAATGCACAAGTTAGTTTTTTCCATTATATAAGTACTGCATATGTTGCAGGCACCGGCATAAGATTTTGTAAAGAAATTCTCCCTTCCTCAAAATCATTTACCAATGTATATGAAGAAAGTAAAGCCGCCGCTGAAAATATCATATCACAGTTCTGTCAGAAGAACTCAATTAATCTGTCAATAATAAGGCCATCAATTGTTTATGGCGATTCAAAAAGCGGACGCTCGCTTAAGTTCAATGCTTTGTATTTTCCGATACGGTCTGCACAATCCATAAGAGATATTTATCTAAATGATATATCCCGGAATGGAGGCATAAAAGCAGCTAAAAACGGAATTTACATCGATAAAGACGGTTACCTGTTCCTGCCGCTCAAAATATATCTCCCAGGAGAAGGAGATTTGAATATTATTCCTGTAGATTATTTTGTAAATGCCACTATTAAAATAATTGAGAACTGTTCCCGCAGTGGCATCTATCACCTTACAAGCAATCATTCTACAACAATGAAAATTGTTGCAAAGTATTACGAACAACTTATGAAAGTCAGGGGTGTGGAGATCATTTATGGCCCTCAACCCGACAATATATTGCGCAACCCGGCTGAAGAACTATTTGATCGCTTTATCGGACCGTATCGCCCCTATTTATCTGATAACAGGGTATTCGACACAGCGAATAGCAACCTGGCAACAGATGATCTTAAACCACCTGGTTTTACTTATGAAATATTTAAGACCTGTATGGAATATGCAATAAGTGTTAACTGGGGGGAATCGATTTTTTAAGTATGGCAAAGGTATTGCTTATTAACTCCAACAGATTCAAACACCCATGGCCTGTCATTCCATTCGGTCTCTGCTATATAGCAACGGTTCTGGAAACAAATGGGAGACATAATGTAAGTCTGCTGGATTTATGTTTTTCTTCAAATTGTAAAGAGGATATACGAAAAGCAGTTGGGAATTTTCTTCCGGATGTCATTGGTATCAGTATCAGGAACATTGATGATACAGGAGGTTACAAGGTACATTTCCTGCTGGAAGATGTAAAAAATGATGTCGTTGATAATTGCAGGCAGGAATTTCATGGTCCGATAGTTATCGGCGGCCCCTCAGTAGGGATCAGCGGAAGAGAGATGCTGGAATATTTCGACCTCGAATATGCAATACGGGGAGATGGGGAAGAGGCCATGCTCGAATTTGTGAATCGTATCGAATCTCACGAATCCCTGTCAGGATTAGAAGGTCTGATAATACGAAGTGACCAGCGAATTGTTCAGGATAGTGAACCCAGCCGTATAGCTGATCTCGATTCGATTCCATTCCCGAGACCTTTCAGGTACATAGATATCAACCGCTACCGGCGTTTCGGTTCTCCCCTGCATATACAGACAAAACGCGGATGTGCATTAAAATGCTCATACTGTACATATAATAAAATTGAAGGCAGGAAGTACCGGTTGCGGTCGCCTGCTCTTATTGCAGATGAAATAGAAATTCTCGTAAGGGAAACAGGCATCAGACATCTGGAATTTACTGACAGCATTTTTAATGTACCTGTATCACATGCAAAAGAGGTTCTTATGGAAGTGAGAAAGAAGGATCTTAAGTTGAGACTTCATACGATGGGACTTTCTCCTTTATATCTTGATGAAGAACTCGCGGATCTTATGAAAAGTGCAGGGTTTAATGAAGCTGACATTGGAGCAGAGTCGCTTTGTAATGAAGTTTTGGAAAGCCTTTCCAAAAATTTCACACGGGATGATATAATAAATGCAGCAGCTCTTTTAAAAAGGAAAAATATTCCTGCAACATGGTTCATCCTGCTTGGCGCCCCTGCTGAAACCCGTGAAACAGTCATTGAAACACTTAATACGATCGGCAGAATTGCGTCAAAATGGGATCTGGTATTCATTTCCACCGGTATAAGAGTATATAACGGGGCTCCTGTTGCCAATGAAGTCCTGAAGAATAATAAAAGTTGTACTGATGACAATTTTTTGCACCCGGTTAAAATTCAACCGGTAAAAATAAGTCTTGAGGAGATTCACTCAATTGCTGAGGATTATGCCTTTCGGTTCCCGAACTTTTATTTCTATGATAAAGAAACTATAATAGCCGGATGGCTTCTGATACTGGGTAACTTTTTATTAAAGATGTTCCATTCCCGCCAGCCTGTCTGGCGGTTACTCATACTTTTAAGAAGGATCGAGAGGGTGCTGGGCCTGGTCTACCTTAAAAGAGGCTTTCAAGCTCTGAAAACGAGACCGGGAATGAGGAAATACAGCAGACAAAACGGTTTTTCTTTGGCGCCCGGGATTACCGATAATCTTATTTAAAATGCAGAAAGTATCTGAAGAAATATACCGGAGAATTAACAACGACATTTATAATTCTGAAGGTGACACGTGGTGGCAGCCCGGCTTCTTAAACCTGATCAGGACCTTATTTAATCCTCTCAGAGTCGGCTATGCGAATAAAATAATTGGACAATTTAACAAAATGAGTATTGAAGAAACAGAAGTGCTTGAAGTGGGATGCGGCGGAGGATTTCTATCTGAAGAGTTTGCCAAACAGGGATTTCGTGTCACAGGAATCGACCCATCTTATTCATCATTAAACACAGCAATAAACCATGCTCAAGAGAACAATCTAAGGATTAAGTATGAGACCGGGACAGGTGAAAATCTTCCATTTGAGAACAATTCTTTCGATGTGGTCCTTTGTTGTGATGTGCTGGAGCATGTAAATGATATGCCGAAAGTAATTTCTGAAATATCACGTGTTATGAAGAGCGGAGGGATCTTTATATACGATACCTTCAACCGGACATATTTCAGCAAATTAAGCGCAATCAAAATCCTGCAGGACTGGAAACGGTGGGCCATAATGCCTCCTCATCTTCATATCTGGGAAATGTTCATAAAACCCGCTGAAATGCGTTCTGTTTTAGATGAAAATAAATTGATCTGGAAAGAACATTGCGGCATAAAACCTAATGTTTCAAATCTGAAAATGCTTTGCTTTCTTCACCAAAGAGCTGTTGGTAAATTGACATATGAAGAATTTGGAAGAAAGTTCCTAATGGTTGAAGGTAAAAGCACTCAAATGATGTATATGGGATATGCCATCAAATCTTAGGGGAAATGTTACAACCCCTCTCACCTACCCTCCTCAGATAACTTTTTCAACCTCGCAGTCCAGAATTTATTGAAGCTCTCAACCGGATCCTGGCATAAATATACTGTGGTTCCGGATTCTCTTGAATCGGGATTAGTAATACTGCCAATAACTGTTATTTTTCTAAATAATGTTTTTAGATCTTCTCCGGGAGGATTATGATTAATGTAAACTACTGAAGTTATATCAGGATTAAATTGCTTTGGCACCCAATATTGGAAGCTCTCAGAAAAACTAATCGGATCCGGTAAATTGTATTTCTTGCCAATAATGTTAATTGCCGCTGCTTCTCCGTAATTTTCACCATAGATAAAGGCAGCCTTTTTATCTTCAATCATGTTATAAGCTGTGCTGGCAACCTGTGTTAATTCTTCCCATCCCAGCATATCGGCATAATCCTGTGGCAATGAATGTATCGATCCATCCTCAAATTTTCTGCCTATTACAATTCCAAATTTTGTTTCAACATATTTAAAATAGGTGATGAGACCCTGAGCTTTATAAACGGGCAATCCCATCGGAAGCATAGGAATAGTTAAAAGAACAAGCATAACCGGGAAAGCAATTCTTATCCAGGGTTTTCTTATCCATTTTTCATATGAAACCGAGCCGGCAGCAATCAGAAAAGGAAATATACCGATAGTATAGTAACCTTTCCCGCGAAGGAACATGATGATAACTACTACCAGAATAGTCACTGTTCCCAGAAATCTGTATCTACGGGCATCTTTATCACTCATCAAATAAATTATTCCTGAAATTGTCAGGAAGGAGGCAAATGATGGCATTATAATCTGATCAGTCAGAAATGATATTTTATCAACATGAGCAAGTTGAGTTCTTTGAAGCTCTGCCATATGATTTATGACAGGCAAACGGTTAACAAATTGCCAGACCAGGTTCGGAAGAAACACTAATAGGCCACCAGGCAATGGCGTACCAAAAAACTTTATCCCGGAATATTTTTCTGTTCTCTGTAAATGGAATAACAATTAGCAGGCTAAGGAACAATATGGCAATCAGATACTTATTCAATAAAGAAAATCCGGCTACAAATCCCAGGAGAATTAAAGTTTTCCCCGAGTAAGTATTTACATACCTTATTATCAGGTAAATAATGATTGTCCAGAAAACGACATCAATATAAACCGGCATAAATTCAGAGAATGTACGCAAAGCAAATGCTGCGATCAGGAAGCCAATTCCTGCAAGCACTTTTGCATATGAATTTCCTCCGAGCTCACCCGCAATAGCTGCCACTAATATCACCATAACACCGCTCAATAATGCAGGTATAAGACGAACTGCAAATAATGAATATCCGAAGATATGTTCCATTAACCATGCTATCCAGCCAATCATGGGAGGCACACTTTCATAACCGAAGGCCGGATGCTGTCCGAGTGAGAAGTAGAGCATTTCATCACGATTATATTCAAGGTTATTTGCTACAAGAAGATGCATGGAAACGGATAACAGAACCATGAAAATTATTAGAGGAACTTCGTATGATTTGAAAATATTTTGTGCCTTCATAAAAGTAAGATTACCAAAATGCAATGTTTTTTGTTTAATGGAAAGGAAAGTTATTAAATATTTTAAATAGACTCAAATTTGAAGGAAGCCAATAATTATGAAGTAATATGAAGAACCTTAAAATTATTTCCACCATTCTGCTGCTTCTTACAGGAGTTGCAATGAATTCTGCTATTTCGTATGCACAATCTTTGAAAGAAAACCCTGCACTCGACGAAAAAGTGAAAAAATTTCTTTCCGACCATGAAGGACAATGGCATGATTTGAATGTCTCGACTGCAGATGGACAAACACTATTTAATCTGATAATCAAGGGCAATTACAAAAGCGCCCTTGAGATCGGAACCTCAACAGGTTACTCTGGTATATGGATTGCCTGGGCTCTTAGCAAAACCGGAGGAAAGCTGACCACCATTGAAATTGATGAGGGACGGCACAAAACAGCACTCCGGAACTTCAGGGATGCCGGATTATCCGAATATATTGATGCCAGACTTGGAGATGCACATAATGTTGTTAAAGAGCTCAAAGGTCCATTTGACTTTGTCTTCAGTGACGCCGACAAGGACTGGTATAAAAACTACTTCATCGATGTAGATCCAAAACTCATTGTCGGCGGTTGTTTCGCTGCTCATAATATCGCTCCACCGGGCCGGGTAAATGGCCGCGGACAGGCTGAATTTTATAAATATATCACCAGCCTTAAGAACTATGAGACCTCTGTAAATACCGCAGGGGCCGGAATGTCAATAAGTTATAAAAGAGCTGACAAATAATTTGCGGCTATTTTTTCGCCGGGGAAACAGGAGAAAAACATATTGTTACACCGATTCTGTTGGTCCCCATGACGTGACTATTATATTCGATATCCCATTGAGGATAAAACAGACCTGTCATTTTATAGGTAGCTACCGGTGAGGCAAGATCGACAAAAGGGGTCACCACTATGCCTTGCATTGGCTCAAAATCAATTCCTATAAGAAATGTCAATCCTGAAGCAACACCTTCATCTTTTCCATATGATTTGGATTTATCCTCATTAAAATAGTTTGCTGTCCATTTGTAGAATCCAAAAGCGGCACCTGCCCATGGACGAATGCTATTATTACCCATCACAAATTTGCCGCCCAGCCTGAATCCGGTCGTCTGCATATCAAAATGGACATCCGTCGGGAGATCAAGGACATATTGAGTGTGTGGAGCACCAGTCTCGTTCCAATGTGTTGCACTTTCTTCAACGGTCCATACTGATTGTACATTTGCTCCTTTTTTCGCGAGTAGGATATTATAGTCATAAGCATTGCCATCGAGAAACAGGGTAAAATGATTTGATATTTTCCCCTGGATCATTATCCCGAAGCCGTAGCTCTTAACAGTGCTCCCCTGGCCTTTAAGGAACGATGTGGTACCCATATTTGTCAGCGCTGTTGCAGGCCATGTACCTGTCGGATATACTCCGGAGAATCCGATCAGAAACCTTCCCTTCCGGGTGTTCTGACTTTCCGGAGGTGTCCTTTCAACAACAGCGGAATTTACCGCCACCTTATTTACATTGTCTGTATCAGTTTTTGATTGATCAATATTAAATACATCTTTCGTCCCGTTCTCGTACAGAATATTAAGAACATCAGATTTATTGACCACATATACAGGTCCGGTCTGATTGTCAAATTTCTTAAACCGTATATCTGATTGAGTGATTTCCAGTATTTTTGAACGTATCTGCTCGCCGGTCCTAAAGGATATTAAATCCTGTGAAAAACAAAGTACTGACATTGAAATTGTCGCTATTAAAATAAGAATAGATCTTTTCATCCTTTTATTAATTAATAATCCTGCCGGAACTTATCATACAAAGAACTTGTACCTGCTATCTCGCAATAAGTGCCAGATCACGAATAACTACAGAAGCACATGCAATTCCGAATGCTGCCGGCATATATGAGATAGTACCTACAATTGAGGCCTTGTTCTTTTCACCTTTCGTTGGAACAATCCTGCTTTTATCTACCTGTTCAGGAGAATAGACGGCAGTAAATCCCTCCCTGATACCTAGCTTGTGAATCCGTTTTCTCAAAATGCGGGCAAGCGAACAATCAGTTGTCTCTGAAATATCCGAGACTGTCACTTTAGCCGGATCAAACTTACCTCCGGCTCCCATTGAGCTCACAACAGGGAGTTTTCGTTGTAAACAATTATAAATAAGGAATATCTTTGGTGATAACGTGTCAATCGCATCAACTACATAATCATATTTCTTTTCCAGCACCTCCTCTATCCTTTCATCCTTAATATATTCCCGGATGATGGTGAGCTGGATATCAGGATTGATGTCGATGATCCTTTGTCCCATTACTTCTGCTTTAGTCCGGCCTTCGGTACTCTTAAGGGCAGGGAGCTGACGATTCCGGTTCGAAGCATGGATATTATCTCCATCAATTATTGTCATCGATCCAACACCCGATCTGCAGATCATCTCAGCAGCAAAAGCTCCTACCCCACCTAAGCCCACAACCAGCACATCGGAGTTTTTTAATCTCTGCATCTTCTCCTCGTCCAGAATTAACTCAGTTCTGCTCAACCAATCGGTCATATTATTTATTTTATCAAATCACTGTATAGATTAAATTCCTACTCTGTTTCTGCCCCCTAAAGGGCCTAAAGTGGGTCTAAACGTTCATCTTCAAGAGTTAGAAAATTTATTCCATAGAATTAACCCTTACAGAAGATCATGGGCAAAAGAAATCACCAAAATTTTTCAGTATAACTGATTTTAATTCATCGACAGAAAGGTCCAGGTCGTTTGCAACTTTACTATAAATGTCTCTTATATCCACAGCTGCACCGTCAGTTTCCAGAAATATTTTGTTTATGGGTAATTTTTTTAAAAGGCCGGATGACTCTGGTCTCAAAATAAAATCAAACCAGAATGAAAGATACATCCCTTTGGAAAGCAACTGAGTTGCCAGTTCAACATTCCCTCTGAATCCGTGAACCAGCCATGGCATTTTGGGTTTGAGTTTTTTCCTCACTGAAAGCAGTTCATCCCATCCCCTGACACAATGAACGACAACAGGTTTAGCTGTTTCTTCGGAGATTTTTACCTGCTCTTCAAAAGTCTGACGCTGAAGCTCTACGGAGGGTCCCCTCAACCTGTCAAAGCCCGCCTCTCCCACAGCAATAACACCAGGAAAGCTTATCGAACTTTCAACAGAGTTTAAAAGTTGTCTATGATTAACTTCCGTCAGAAACCACGGATGAATACCATAAGTGTACCCAACTCCTGAAGTATCTGCAGGAGATTTTCCTTCATGCGCCATCAGGCTTTCCAGGATAAAGATCCCTGGAGCCGGAGACCCGTCATGAACATGTATATCTATATAATCTCCGGGATGCGGAAGTTGCATCTGATTTATTTAGCTAACTGAGATATTCCATTGTCAATCCGTTTAAGGGTTTCTTCCTTACCGATCCAGCCGATAATTTCAAATATATGAGGACCCCTTAAAGCACCTACAATTATGAGCCTGAAGGCATTCATAACAGATCCTGTGTCATAATTATTTTTCTCAATCCATTCTTTAACAAGCGGTTCAGTAGCAGCTGCGGAAAAATCTGACATATTCTCAAACAATAACCTTAATTCCATTAGCTGCATAGCAGAATCCTCTTTCCATCTTTTCTTTACAGCTTCCGGGTCATAAGTTTCAGGAGCCTTAAAAAAGAAATCAGTCTGGTCCCAGATCTCTTTCACAAAACTTACCCTTTCCTTTACCATTTCTATCAGTGTCTCAAGTCTGACAATATCATAATGATAACCATGGGCCCTCAGGAACTCCCTGAATTCCAGAGCAAGCTGGTTATTACTCTTTTTTTGAAGGTATTGATGATTGAACCATTTTGCCTTTTCAGGGTCAAATCTGGAACCTGACCTGCCAACTCTTTCAATTGAAAAAGCATTGATCAGTTCGTCCATTGAAAATATTTCCTGCTCAGTTCCCGGATTCCATCCCAGCAATGCCAGCATGTTAATAAATGCTTCGGGATAATATCCTTCCTCCCTGTAACCCTTTGCAGTCTCACCATATGGCCAGAGGATAGGAAATACCGGGAAACCCAATTTATCTCCGTCACGTTTACTTAATTTGCCTTTCCCATCGGGTTTGAGCAAAAGAGGAAGATGAGCAAACAGAGGCGGATCCCATCCAAATGACCTGTACAGCATAATATGAAGAGGCAATGAGGGCAGCCACTCCTCACCACGGATTACATGACTGATCTCCATAAGATGGTCATCAACAGAATGTGCCAGATGATAAGTAGGCATGCCGTCAGATTTAAATAATACCTTATCATCGAGGGTTCCGGAATTTACAACTATATTTCCCCGTATAATATCATCAAAATGAACATCCTCATTAGCCGGCATCCTGTATCGTATCACGTAATGTTCACCTTTGCTGAGCCTGACCTTCCACTCAGATTCACTTAATGAGAGGGAATTTTTAAGGGTTCCTCTGACCGAGGCATTATAAATAAAGGTCTCTCCTTTTTTTTCTGATTGTTTCCTTAGTGACTCAAGTTCTTCGGGAGTATCGAAAGCATAATATGCATCACCTTTATTTACAAGAATATCTGCATATTGCCTGTAAATTGATTTTCTGTCGCTCTGTCTGTAAGGACCAAATTCCCCGCCCTCTCTTATCCCTTCATCGACAACTATTCCGCACCAGTCAAGAGATTCCATAATATATTCCTCTGCACCCTGAACGAATCGTGCCTGATCAGTATCTTCGATCCTCAATATAAAGACACCTCCATTCTTCCTGGCAAAAAGATAGTTGTACAGAGCAGTTCTTACTCCTCCGATATGTAATGGGCCTGTTGGACTGGGGGCAAAACGCACTCGCACTTGTTCCATATATAGTTTAATCGCTTAATTTAAATGCAAATATAGATAAACGCGGCTACATAATATAGCATAACGAAAATCAGGTTTCAAACGCAGTATTTGTATTATTTTAGCAGTTTCTTATTTGGTCTGTTTAAAATGCCCTTTGTGACCCTTGGTGTTAACCTTTGAGTACCTTTGTGGTAAAGCTAATTCATTTAACCACAAAGGATCACGAAGTAAAACTCTAAGTAACACAAAGGAAAATATTGCTTTAGTCTGCCATTAGGCAATTAATATCGATAATTTTGGATAAATAATAATTTTGTCTTTATGAAAATGATGAAAGCACTTGTAAAAGCCAGGCCTGAAAAGGGATTATGGATGCAGCAGGTCCAGGTCCCGGAGCCAGGCTTAAATGATGTCATTATTAAGGTCAGTAAATCAGCAATATGCGGTACGGATCTGCATATTTATGAGTGGGATGAATGGTCCAAAAAAACCATCCATACTCCAATGATTATTGGCCACGAGTACATGGGCTATATTGAAAAAATGGGCGCCGGTGTAACCAATCTTAAAATTGGTGAGAGAGTTACAGGCGAGGGCCACCTGGCATGTGGTCATTGCCGTAATTGTCGCCGTGGTAAAGAGCACGTTTGTGAAAACACAGTGGGCATCGGTGTTCATATTGATGGATCATTTGCAGAATATGTTAAAGTACCTGCTGTAAATGTAATCCCGCTCGATCGCCGGATCCCGGATGAGTGGGCAGCAATTATGGATCCTTTTGGAAATGCTACACATACTGCATTGTCATTCCCTCTGATTGGTGAAGATGTTTTGATAACCGGCTCAGGTCTGATCGGTAGTATGGCAGTAGCAATTGCCAAATTTGCCGGAGCCAGATTTATTGTTGCAAGCGACCTCAGCGATTCACGGCTTGAAATAGCCAAAAAAATGGGAGCAACTCTTACTGTTAATCCAACCAGGGGTGAGAAGATCTCCGATGCTGTCAAGAAGCTGGGGATGAGAGGATTCGACATTGGTCTTGAGATGTCAGGTTCCCCTAAAGCATTTGTAGAGATGCTTCATAATATGTACAACGGATCAAGTATCTCATTGCTAGGCATCCTTCCATCGAATTTTGAGGTACCCTGGAGCGATATCATATTTAAAGCCATAACGTTAAAGGGCATCTACGGCAGGGAAATGTGGGAAACATGGTATAAAATGGAGCAGATGATAATCGGAGGAATAGATTTAAACCCTGTTATAACACACCGCTTCCCTATTGACGATTTCCAGAAAGGATTCGATGAGATGGAAAAAGGTAATTGCGGTAAAGTAATCCTCAACTGGGATTGAAATAAAACTTTTAATCCTTTGTGTAGCTTAGTGTTGTACTTTGTGTTCCTTTGTGGTAAAAAAATATTAACCACAAAGGTCACAAAGGGAATCACAAAGGTACACGAAGTAAAATGATAAAATATGTATAATAATTATCAAAATCATCTTATTAAGATTATTGACGAGATCAGAGAAGCCGGATTGTATAAGAATGAACGGGTAATTGTCTCACCACAGGGCGCAGAAATCGAATTGAGCACCGGACAGAAAGTTCTGAATTTCTGTGCAAATAATTATCTGGGGCTTTCCAATAGTCCTTCTCTTATAGAGGCAGCAAAAGCCTCTCTGGATGATCACGGCTATGGAATGTCATCTGTAAGATTTATATGCGGTACAACGGATCTCCATAAGGAATTGGAGAAAAAAATTGCTGAATTTTTCGGCACGGAAGACACAATTCTTTATGCAGCCTGTTTTGATGCCAACGGAGGGGTTTTCGAACCCCTGCTTTCTGAAGAAGATGCAATTATTTCAGACTCCTTGAACCATGCATCAATAATAGATGGTGTACGGCTATGCAAGGCCCAGCGCTACCGTTATGAAAATGCTGATGCTGAAGATCTCGAAAAACAGCTACAGCTTGCGCAGAAGCAAAGGTTCAGACTTATAGTAACAGATGGAGTATTCTCAATGGACGGAAATGTGGCCCCTCTTGATAAAATTGTACAGCTGGCTGAAAAATATAACGCAATGGTTATGGTCGATGAATCACACTCGGCAGGCGTGGTTGGAAAGACAGGCAGAGGAGTTACTGAACTTTATGACATTGCCGGAAAAGTTGAGATCATTACCGGTACCCTCGGAAAAGCATTTGGTGGTGCAATAGGTGGTTTCACAACGGGTAAAAAAGAGATAATTGAGGTTCTGAGACAACGCTCACGACCCTATCTCTTCTCAAACTCGATACCACCAATGGTAGCAGCAGCCGGTATCCGGATGATTGAGATGATGACAGAAACCAACGTTCTTCAGGATAAGCTGCACTTTAATGCTGATTATTTTACTTCAGGCATGAGAAAACTGGGTTTTGATATCAAGCCAACAAAATCAGCAATCTGTGCAGTTATGCTTTACGATGCCAGGTTATCACAGGATTTTGCTGCCAGTCTTCTTAAAGAAGGTGTATATGTTGTCGGATTCTATTTCCCGGTCGTTCCAAAGGGGCAGGCCAGAATAAGAGTACAACTCTCAGCGGCCCATGAAAAGGTACATCTTGATATGGCTCTTAAAGCCTTCGAAAAGACAGGCAGGAATTTAAAGGTTATAAAATAAGAAATAATGGTAAAATCCTATGGATCCTGATAAAAAAAAGTGCCTGTTATGTGGGGGATCTGCAGTGTTAATTCATGAAAAATACCCCGGTTATCAGAAACCTGATACTTTTAAGATATACCATTGTGATGAATGCAATACATCCTTTTCGTTGCCAGAGGTCCATACTTCACTTATATATGAGAACATATATAAAAATAGCAGTAAAGTACCCGGGTATAATCGTTACTGGAGATATGCAGAATTTGTTCACAAATTTAAATATCCATTCAGATACCTGGCTGAAACTTCGGAAACATACTGGGGAGTATGGGAATTTCTGTCCGGTCCCGGAATTAAAAAAGAATCACTGAAAATTCTGGAGATAGGCAGCGGGTTAGGCTATCTCACCTATTCATTAAATAAGGAAAACTATAATGCCATTGGTCTGGATATTTCACAAACAGCTGTAGATCATGCTATTGAAAGATTTGGGAATCATTATATCTGTGCTGATCTCTTTGATTATGCCCGGCTCAATCCGGGATTGTTCGATATAGTGATTTTAACAGAGGTAATAGAACATATAAGCAAACCTATAGATTTTATCAAATCGATCTTAATGCTTCTTAAATCTAATGGAAAAGCAATTATTACCAGTCCTAATAAATCTTTGTATCCTCCTGACATATTGTGGGCGACGGACCTTCCACCTGTTCATTGCTGGTGGTTTAGTGAGGAATCTATGAACTATATTGCCAGGTCATTGGATATAACTGTAAGCTTCGTCAATTACAAGGAGTACTATGAAAAGCATTATAAGGTGATTGCATTAAAGCAGTGGCGCGACAGCCGCCTGCCAGATCCCTTTTTCAATGAGAATGGCGATCTGATAAACGAGGTTGCCAGTACAAAGAATTCTATAAAACCTTATCTGCAAGTGCTGCTGACAAGGATTCCATTTGCATCAACGATTTCCAATAAATTAAAACAATATATGCTGAAGATTATTGGAAGATCAAGGGTATTATTAGATAAAGATCTTATCGTCTGCCGCGAGAGAGGAAATATTTTCTGTGCAGTAATGGTTAAAGGCTGATTATAATTTTCAGTTATAATAAATTCTATCTGAATAAAAAAGGGTGCTTCCCTGACAAGCACCCTGCTGATTTATAGTAATTCCCAAAGACAGGGACCCCACATTTATTATTTAACCACATTTGGATGATCCGCAATCTTTGCAGATCAGGCATCCTTCCTCGTAGACAAGGTTTTCCGAACCACATTCTCCGCACTTGCCTTTTGCTTTTGTCCCGTTTGGAATATATTTTTTAAGTGCCCGTTCAACTCCGTTCTTCCAGTTATTAATTGACTCGCTGTCGAGCTTTAGGGATGTAACAAGGTTTACTACGTCCTGGATTGGCATTTCGTGTCTCAATACACCCGAAATCAGCTTTGCATAATTCCAGAACTCCGGTTTGAACATATGGGAAAGGCCCTCAATATTCTTTTTATACCCGATCTTGTCCGTGTATTGAAAGTCATAACGTGTCCTGCCGTCATCATCCTTGATCTTAATTATTTTACCTTTTACGATGCTCTTCGGAATGGGGAATATCTCCTCATCGGCTATACCTGTAAAGATCTCGTAAGGACGGCTCTCCTTAAGGCCGACAAAGGCGATCCATTTTTCCTCATTAATATTAAACCTGATTACATCACAGTCAAGCGATTTTGGACGTTTGGGTCTCTCGGGTCTCACTTCAGTTTTTCCAGCTATCAGCACTCCGCTTCTCGATCCGTCACGATAGACTGTGGCCCCTTTGCATCCCGATTTCCAGGCTGTAAGATAAAGCTCGCTCACCAGTTCTTCCTTTGCATCTGCCGGAAGGTTGATCGTAACGCTTATTGAATGGTCAACCCATTTTTGTATAGCTCCCTGCATCCTAACCTTTGCTATCCAGTCAACATCATTTGCAGTGGCTTTATAATAAGGTGATTTTGCTATAATTGCTTCAATCTCTTCGTCTCCCATCCGGGTAACCTCATCGGTATCATAGCCATTCAGCTTCAGCCAGTCAACAAATTTATGATGAAAAACATTGAACTCTTCCCATGAATCTCCAACTTCATCCTTAAATGTAACTTTTACGTCGATATCATTTGGGTTAACTTTTCTTCTTCTTTTGTAGAATGTGGAAAATATTGGTTCAATACCCGATGTTGTCTGTGTCATAAGGCTCGTGGTGCCTGTGGGAGCAATAGTAAGCAGGGCAATATTTCTTCTCCCGAATTTAACCATGTTAGTATACATAACGGGGTCAGCTTCTTTCATCCTTAGTATAAAAGGATTGTTTTTTTCACGCTCAGAATCATAAATAGCAAACGCTCCCCGCTCTTTTGCCAGGTATGTCGAAGCTTTATAAGCCTCAATGGCAAGGGTCTTATGAATATCAACTGAGAAGCTGGTAGCCTCATCGGTCCCATACCGCATTCCCAGGCCTGCAAGCATATCTCCTTCTGCAGTTATCCCTATTCCTGTTCTCCGGCCTTCTTCCGATTTCTTCCTTATATTTTGCCAGAGGTTTTTCTCGACATGTTTTATCTCCTCTTTTTCAGGATCAGCATTTATTTTTGCCAGGATTAAATCGATCTTTTCAAGTTCAAGGTCGATTATATCATCCATCATCCGCTGAGCCAGGCCGACATGTTCTTTGTACAGATCAAAGTCAAATTCAGCTTTGGGTGTAAAAGGATTATTGACATAGCTGTACAGATTTATAGCCAGAAGACGGCAGCTGTCGTAGGGACAAAGAGGTATCTCACCGCAAGGGTTTGTAGAGACGGTTGCATATCCGAGATCGCTGTAGCAGTCGGGAACACTCTCCCTGATTATTGTATCCCAGAATAATACACCGGGTTCAGCAGATTTCCACGCATTATGGATGATTTTGCTCCATAACTGTACCGCATCGATGTCTTTAGCAAATTTCGGGTTATCGGAATTAACGGGATATTGTTGTCTGAAAAGTGTTTTGTTCTCGACGGCTTTCATGAAATCGTCGGTCAGCTTAACAGATACGTTGGCTCCTGTAACTTTGCCGCTTTCAAGCTTGGCATCAATAAATTTCCCTGAATCGGGGTGCTTGATGGAGATTGAGAGCATCAAAGCGCCTCTCCTTCCATCCTGGGCCACTTCCCGTGTCGAATTGGAATATCTTTCCATGAATGGTACCACGCCGGTTGAAGTAAGTGCACTGTTAAGAACGGGGGTTCCTTTCGGCCTGATATGCGACAGATCGTGACCAACCCCACCCCTCCGTTTCATAAGTTGCACCTGTTCCTGATCGATTTTCATGATCCCTCCGTATGAATCTGATGATCCATCGTTTCCTATCACGAAACAGTTCGATAATGAAGCAATCTGGTAATCATTACCGATACCTGTCATCGGGCCTCCCTGGGGAACAATATATTTGAAATCTTTAAGAACGTTGTATATCAACTCTTCAGAGAGCGGGTTCTTATATTTCATTTCTACCCTGTGTATTTCGCGGGCCAGCCTGTGATGCATGTCGTCGGGCGACTTTTCATAAAGGTTCCCGAAAGAATCCTTTAAAGCATATTTGTTTGCCCATACCCGTGCTGCAAGTTCATCACCTTTGAAATACTGAATGCTCTCTTCAACAGCTTCTTCGTGAGAATAAACAACCTTTTCGCGTCCCTTGTTCTTAGTTTTTTCAATATTTTTCCCTTCTCCTGTTTT
This sequence comes from uncultured Bacteroidales bacterium, assembly GCA_963791065.1. Classification (GTDB taxonomy): domain Bacteria; phylum Bacteroidota; class Bacteroidia; order Bacteroidales; family VadinHA17; genus LD21. The sequence continues at coordinate 23,637 of CAWBQN010000017.1, read as the reverse complement.
CTGCATCTCCTGTGCTGAATTTTGGCTTTTTCCTTTTTCAGTTGCAATAGCTGATTCCTGGACAAATAGTTCTTCCATATCTTTTTGTTATTCTCTGATTTTTATGAGATTAAACGGCCACTGATTTTCAAAGCGGGTAATCGCTAAATTAAACAAGCGTTCTTCTGAATGCAAGAGTAAAAATTTAAGTTTATTAACATTTGGCAACATAGTTATTAACTTTTATTTATCTGCTTGATTATAAATTTGTTAATTAGCTTTCACCCATCAGGGAAACAATTCGTAAGAGCAAAAGTTCAAAGCTATTATGAGGATTATAAGGGCAATGCGCAGGCATATTACTTTTGCCGGTTTTAATGTCAAGGGACAAAAAAAGAGGCTGCCAGAATCTGACAGCCTCTGCAAAGGATCAATAATTTTAATTTAGAAAATCAGACGAATTCCCAGAAGGCAACCCCAGGTACTGGCGGTGGTAGGATCCTTGCTAAGTGTTGTCTTTGTTGCAAAATCATCCAGCGAAGTAGCATTAAGCTTGTAAACAGGTTCTACGGTTGAAGTCCCTCTTGTGGCAACTGTCAGGGGCCGTACGTTATCGTAACTTGCCAGCGGATTGTAGGTGTATGTTCCCCACTTATTGTTCAATAAATTACCAACATTGAGCATATCAATACTTATCTGAAGCGTATACTTGTGCTCGCCTCCAAAGTTTGAAAATACATCCTGAAGTAATTTTGCATCGAAACGATGGATCCATGGCTTGACTTCACCAAATCGCTCAGCATACTTACCTTCACGCGACTTAAGGTATTTATTGTTCTGGACATAATTCCAGAACGCATCCTGCTGTTCAGCTGCAGTCATACCATTGGCATCAACAAAATTTATACCTGTAGCGCTGGTAGGAATATACATAAGGTCTGATGAAACTCCGTCACCATTCAAATCATTGGAGTAAGTATAAGACCAGCGTCCTTGCTGATAGCCCTGGTAAACCAGTGAAAAAGTGGTAGCAAACATTTTTGCATACTCAACGCGATACGAGAAGACACCAACTAATTTATTCGGAGTAGCAAAACCCGAATAGCTTAGTCCGGGGTCATTAAGGCTGCCAACTGCGGTATTGGATGAGAATGCAGAATAAGCAGATGAACCCGGGTTAGAGGTCACATCCTTAGCCATAGTATAGGTATAAGCAATCATTCCTGAAAATCCTCTGCTGAAATTCTTTGTCAGCTGGGCAGTCAAAGAATACTGGTAACCTTCTTTTGTATTCCTGAGTTCCATGGCATTGCTTACCGATACGGTACCATTCAAGCCGCTATTAATCTTGGAGGCATTAGCGTTGGTCCAATATATTCGATTATCAGGTCCTGTCATGGTGCCGGTAGGGGCAGCTTCATTAATATTGACTTGTGTTATTGCATTTATATCTTTTGAGTAGATTGCCTCTCCAGTGAATATTGTATTCCAGGGAAGTTCAACATCGAAAGCTAAATTGGAACGCCATATCTGAGGAAATTTAAAGTTTTTGGCTACCTGAGCAAGTGAGGAGCCGCTCGGTAATGTTCCGGGACTCTGTGGAAACAAATCAGGTCTGCTCGCAATAAATTGCTTATAATCAGGATTAAATGCAAGTCCTACAAGATTTGGGTTTCCAGGGCCCCATCCAATTTCCGGTACCTGGATCACGCCGGAGTTGGTAGGCTGGTTGGTAAACCATACAAATGGAAGCAGTCCGGTGAATAGGCCGGAACCTCCGCGGATCTGAAGTGAACGATCACCCTTTACATCCCAGTTAAATCCAAAACGGGGTGATGCAATTAACTTACTCTTCGGCCAGGTACCCACGTCCATCTTTTCATTATTAGCAAATAGAAGATCCGTGATTGCCGGATTGTCCTGCATATTATTCAGGTAAAACGGCTTCTCAACGCGAACGCCATAGGTTAGTTTCAAACCTGGCATAACCTGCCATTCGTCCTGTGCGTAAATTGAGCCTAGTCCAAATGTTGCATCAGCACCGGGAGCATCATTGCCGTTATATCCATAGGTAACTCCGAATCCAATAGGATCAGCACCATTAATAAAATCATCAACAGAATTATATCGATAATATGATGTTCCCTCACGTATATATGAATTAAGGAAGAAAAGCCTGTCGAATGAAGCTCCTAAGGTCAGAGTGTGTTTGTTAAGGTTAATTGTTACGTTATCCGTAATGCTCAGAGTTTTATTTACCACATTGTTGTTGTAGCTGAACAGTTCATAGCCGAACGACATATATTGGTCACCACCCTCCCAGATGTCTACGAACGGGAAAAGTGATGAAGGGCTGGTACGGGTATCCTGGATATATGTGTAACTGGCAAGCAGTTTATTCGAGATATTTGGACTAAAGCTACTGTTCAACTCACCGGTTATGGAACGAACCGTATTCTTGAATCCATAAAATGCATTCGAAAAAGCCAGACTCTGGCTGCTTATACGTCCTGAGTTTCGTGCGTTGTTAGGAGGTCCGCTGTTAGCGTTAGTCTGCTGGTCGGAGGTTCCTACGACGTCATTGTACCGCAACGTAAACTTGTGATTATTTGAAATGTTCCAATCTATACGGGCCAGAATCTTATGATCCTTATTCTTGAACGGATCAAAGTTGGTGTATTTACCAGGATCATAGTTATAGGTTGACATCAGATAATCCTTAACACGGATCATATCTGCTTCTGTTGTCCGGGAGATACTAAGATCAGCCACTGCAACTCCGTCGGTGCTTGGTCTCCAGTTTACACCAGGAACAGATTGAGTCTCATATTCACCGCTTACAAAGAAAAATAATTTATTTTTAATGAGAGGGCCGCCAACACGAAAGCCGTAATTTTGCAGACTGCTGGTATTTGCTCCTGCTACTTTATTTCCGTCTACTTTATTTCCTGTAAATGATTTAGGACGCTGATAGGTGTAAACAGATGCTTTAAAAGTGTTGTCTCCGCTTCGTGTTACAGCATTTATACTGGCACCTGTAAACTGAGACACAGTTACATCGTAAGGAGCAAGTCTGACTGAGACTTCCTCAATTGCATCCATTGCTATAGGCTGAGCATTTCCTCCGGGCAACGGATTGGTGCTTAATCCGAAATTATTATTGAATGCTGCACCATCTACGGTTATAGTATTAAAACGACCGTCACGTCCGCTAAAAGAGTTACCCTGTGACTGAGGAGAGTATTTTGAGAAGTCCAGGATACTGCGACTGACAGTAGGAAGAGTTGACAGCTCCCGTGAGCTGACGTTAGTCTGGGTACCGGACCGCTCAGAACTTAAAATTGAGTTTCTCAGACCTGCTGTAACCACCACTTCTTTCAGGGCAGTCGTCGACTCGCGCAGCTCACCATTTTGTACATAGGTTTCACCCAGTTTGAGTGTGATATCAGTATAAGAACTGGGTGCATATCCTATAAATGAGACGGTTACTTTATAAGGACCTCCTATACGCATGTTCTGAATACGATAGTTACCGCCATTATCAGATATGGTTGCATACTGTGTTCCTGAAGGAACGTGAATGGCAACAACACTGGCACCAGGGAGTGCATCTCCTTTGCTATCTGTTATATTACCACTCAATGAAGATGTTGTAGCCCCCTGTCCATATATCAAAACTGAAATGAACAGGAAACCCAGCATCGTAAACATTAGTTTGAATTGCTTCATCATAAAATTAGGATTTAGGTTAAATAAATTTTCGACAAGGTTATTGTAAATACTTGATTAATTGGTTACATCCGGATTACAAAAATGTTAAAACCGGCGGATCAATTTACGGCTCTTTAAATGACCTGACCAATTATGAAAAGATTAGTTTTTAACAAATTATGAGCGTATCCTGTTGATATCTTTCCTGAGAATTTCTTTGATAATAAATTGTGTAGCACCAGCGTTTTCTTTTATATATTCCGATGCAATTCCGGCTGATTTAGTATAGATTTTATCATCAGACAGCCATAAATCCAAAATTCTTTCAAAATCAGCATAAGTGACAAATGTCATTGCTCCTCCTGAATTAAGAAGATCGATGGCTTCCCTGAAATTTTCGTGCCTTGGACCGAAAATTACCGGAATTCCCCAGCATGCCGGTTCAAGAATATTATGGATCCCTTTCCCGAATCCTCCGCCAATAACAGCAATATATGCATACCTGTAAGCTGAAGAAAGCATACCTATATTATCTATAATAAGAACTCTTGCATCTGCTGAACTTTCATTGAATTCAGAAAACCTTACATATTTAACCCTGATCAGCTTTTCAAGTCTTTCGATATTTGATTTATCAACTTCGTGAGGTGCAAACACCCATTTCATTTTTAAAGGGTGTTTATTAATGTACTCAGTGATTATCTCTTCATCCTGACTCCAGCTGCTTCCTGCCAGTAATAGTTTTTCATTCCCCCTGAAATGTTCAATCTTCTGTATGACTTTTGCTGTGGCAGCAATCTGAATAACCCTGTCAAACCTTGTATCGCCAGCCAGTGCAACTTTCTTTATGCCAATACCTGAGAGCAGGTCGCAGGAGCGCTGGTCCTGAACAAATATTTTCTCGAATTTCCTTAGCATATCCCGGAAAAAAGATCCGTACCATCTGAAAAAATGCTGACCCGGACGAAATATTCCGGAAATAAGGTATAAAGGAATTCTGGCCTTATAAAGTGCTGATATGTAATTATACCAGAATTCATATTTTACAAAAATTACAAATTCAGGTTTAAGCAGGTTAATTAATTTTGAAGCATTCCCCGGAGTATCTGAGGGAAGATAACTTATACAGTCAGCATTGCTGTAATTCTTTCTGATTTCATATCCTGAGGGAGAAAAAAATGTAATCACAATCTTAAATTGAGGTATCTCCTTCCTTATAGCTTCAAGTACGGGTCTTCCCTGTTCAAATTCGCCAAGCGATGCACAGTGCATCCATATTACACGGTCACCGGGTTTTATCCTGTCAGCAATTTTTTCTTCCCAGTTTTTTCTCCCTTTTACCCAAAATGATGCCCGCGAACTGAAGGGCGAAATAAGATGTGCAACGGCAGAGAAGATCAGTATCCCCAGGTTATAAAGTGCTCTCATAAATACCATTTTCGAATGGGCAAAGGTAATAAAAATGGCGCAACAGCATAACGGGAAAGACTTGAGGGACTAAGGGACATAGAGACATTTATACCCACCAGTTTGTAATATAGATAAATTTACTTCTATTTTTGTGTAATTATAAAGTCCTTCGCATGATACGACTTATTGCGCTGATAATCTCGATAATATTGCAGATCATCGCTGCAGTGATAGCATTAAGATTCATGAAGCTTACTAAATACAGGCTTTCATGGATTCTGCTCTCACTCTCTTTTGTTTTTATGACAGTTCGTTCCATAATCCAGCTTTTTGAATTTTTCAGAGGAACCCCCTCTTATACCTGGAAGATGATCGATGAATGGACAGGAGTTCTTGTTTCAGTTATGATAATTGTTGGAGTTGTACTTATCCGTGAATTGTTCTACTCGCTCAAACGTGCAGAAACAGACAGGGTCCGTTCTGAAAAAAGGGTGATAAATGCTATTATAAATACCGAGGAAAATGAGAGAAAAAGGTTCGCGAAAGATCTTCACGATGGGCTCGGTCCTATTCTCTCCACAGTAAAGATGTCGCTGTCAGCGCTAACCGACCGGATTAAAGATCCGTCCGGCTCAGTGATCCTTAATAATACAAACCACCTGGTAAATGAAGCAATCAGCACTATCAAAGATATTTCGAATAACCTGAGTCCGCATGTTCTTTCAAATTTCGGGCTTGCCAGTGCCATAAGCGCCTTTACCACCAAGATAAATCAGACTAAAGCTGTAGAAATTGACTTTAAATCGAATATGGAAAGCCAGAGGCTTGATAATGACAAGGAGGTCGTGGTGTATCGTGCTGTATGTGAGCTGATTAATAATTCAATACTCCATTCTGGAGCATCGAGGATTGAGATAGAATTAAACAAACACGAAAAATTTGTTACCTTGCAGTTTTACGATAACGGACGTGGTTTCGATACATCATCTTTAACAAGGGAAGACATCAAAGGGATGGGGCTATCAAACATTGAAACCCGTGTCAAAACCGTCGAAGGTGTATTTATCCTGGAAAGTACTCCCGGGAAAGGCACCAGCGCTCTTATCAAATTGATTGAATGATCTTTATTAACCCGGAATTAGCTAATATGGAAAAAATACGGATTATAATTGCGGATGATCACCAGCTCTTTCGGAACGGATTAAAAATATTACTTAACGCTTTCCCCGAATTTGAAGTGACTGCTGAAGCTTCAAACGGCGAAGAATTTCTCAGAATTCTCAGGAATACACAAGCAGATGTGGCGCTGATGGATATCAATATGCCGGAAATGGATGGAATCGAAGCTACAAGAAAGGGACTTAAAATTTGTCCGGGAATTGATATTATTGCTCTTTCCATGTATGGAGAGGAAGAGTATTATTATAAGATGGTTGATGCCGGAGCCAAAGGGTTCCTGCTTAAAGACTCTGACATCTCCGAGGTTAAAGAAGCAATTATTACAGTCAGGAAAGGAGGCAGCTATTTCTCGCAGGAGCTGCTTTATCATGTCATTCAGAAGATCAAGTACAGGGAACATGAAAGCAAATCGGCGAACCTTTCTAAAAGGGAAAAGGAAATACTGTTTAAAATCTGTGAAGGATTCTCGAACCAGGAAATCGCTGAGACACTCTTCATAAGTAAAAGGACGGTCGACAAACACAGAGCCAACCTCCTTGGAAAAACCAACTCGAAAAATACTGCGAGCCTCATACTTTTTGCAATAAGAAATAAGCTCATTGAAATATGAGGATAGAATTATTATTACTCATTAAACTGTAAAATGGCCGAATCACATGATCTGGGTCAGAAAGGTGAAGATCTTGCCGTGGAACATCTTGAGAAAGCAGGATTTAAAATACTCTTCCGGAACTGGAAATGGGGAAAACATGAAATCGATATAATTGCTGAAAACAACGATTTTATAGTATTCGCTGAAGTGAAAACACGTAGTGACGACTACCAGATGCACCCGCTTACGGCTATAACCAAAGACAAGCAAAGATCGATTATCTGGGCCGCCAGTGGTTATCTGCAAAAATTCAATATAGATAAAGAGGGAAGATTTGACATTATAACTATCATTAAATCTGTCGATTCATATAAGATTGAACATATCGAAGGTGCATTTTATCCGACACTGAGATAGTATGCCTCTCCCCAACCCCTCCCCCAGGAAGGAGAGGCTAATAAGCTGAGCAATAAATAATTATACATGGACATCGAAACCTTAAGAGACTATTGCACTTCAAAGAAAGGTGCCAGTGAAAGCTTCCCTTTCGGAGTTGATACCCTCGTATTTAAAGCGGCGGGAAAAATTTTCGCACTCGTCAATCTCTATGGGGACCTCAGCATAAACCTTAAATGTGATCCCGCCCTGGCGATAGAACTCAGAGAAAGACACTCCTCAGTAACCCCGGGTTATCATATGAATAAAAAACACTGGAACACAGTTATGCTTGATGGATCAGTGCCTGATAAAGAAATATTTTCGTGGATCGATCATTCATATAATTTGATAGCAGGGAAACGTCAGATCTCCTGAAAACTGAACAATTGAACAAAGGCACAATAGAACGCAGAAATCAGAATTTTGCACTTCTGAATTCTTAATTCGTTTGTTCAGATGCATTGCCAGCTGAAACTGGCCACAGCCAGCAAAGGCTTGTTCACGGCAACAATAAAACAAAACTTCAGTCTTTAAAAAGAATTTATTAATTTTTATATGGAACAAATTAGATAAAATGAAAAATATAAAATCAATAATATACATGAATTATAAATTACAGAAAATCAGAATTCCTCTGAGTGTAAATTTCTTTATTGCATTTATCTTGCTTTTGTTTCTTCTTACCCAGATGCATCAGTTTATACACCATATTGTTGGAGAAATTCTATGTGGGAAAGTAGGTTTTCTAACTTTTGACCGACACTTTTTTTCACCAGCACTTACCGGAACATCTTATAAATTGGCTACTATCGCAGGTCCTTTATTTAGCGACTATATGTTAATGTGGATTGGCATGTTCATGTTGCGATCAGGTAAATACAGCCTGGCTGGCTTTTCATTAATTTTAGCAAGCATGCCTTTGGGCAGATTTTGGGCTTTGACAGGCGGTGATGAAAGATTTTACGGTTTGTGGATAAGTCAATTATTTGGTATAAATGAAAATTTCTCTATGATCTTAAGCATCTTTATTGTACTTTTTATATTAGTACCGCCATTGGTAGCTGCATATAAATCAATTGCAAACAGGCCAAGATGGATTGTATTTTTAGCTTTTCTAATTTTGCCTCTGTTTTTCTATGGCGTCTTCATCTTTTATCCGGACCACAGGTTTCTCTATTCGCCTGCTTTGAAAGCTTATGAAACAGGAATATCGTCTAATTTGATGACAACCATGTTCTGGGGGCTCCCTGTTATTCTTATATCAGCAATAGTTATTCTAATGGTACCTTTCTTCGGAAAATATATTAAATATCTTTTGACTAACGAACAAACGAATTAAGAAATCAGAATTTTGCACTTCTGAATTCTTAATTCGTTCGTTCAAATGTTCTTACTTCAAAAAAGATCTTAAAAGGTCATCCCTATCCTGAATGATAACACTTTCTGAGTAACCACATTCGATGGCTGATTTCCATTATCCCTGGTTATGTCAAATAAGCTGTTTTCAAATCCAATACCAATAATAAGGTTATTATTTCCTGCAAAAGGATATTCCATTCCAGCCATTATATTGAATGAAAGGTTGAATATGTTCAGTTCCGGCAAAGCATTACCTCCTATTATATCGAGAGATGGTATGTCTGCACTGCCTCTGATTACGATTTTTGGAGCTAATCCAATATCAGTAAAAAATCTCCCGTAACCGATCTGGTTTGTCTGGAGTTTTAATCCAAAAGGAAAAGAGAGATAGGTTATTCTATATGTAATTGCTTCTCCGGGCTGGACGGTAATAATGCTGCTGCTGTAATTTTTAAGCTCGAAATTTGTAGTCTCTCTGTTGACAAGCCTTCCGCCGGAATAAATAATATTTATCCCTGAAGAAAAGGAATAGTTGGGACTAAAATACCTGTTATGTGTAATACCGAAATTAAATCCGGGAACCACACCGTCATTCCGGGTATCATAACTGTCGGTCGAAAACCAGCTTAACAGAGGATCAAAATGAATGCTGAAGCTCATCAGAGGCTGAGTGCCGCCCGTTTGGATATATGGGTTATAACCTTGCTGGGAATTTTGCGTGGGCGGATATGGAACAATGACCGGCCGGTAAGGTGGTATACGCATCCGGGGAGGATAACCTTGCTGGGCATTTGTATTCCTGCACATCAATATCATAGAAACTACGAATATTGCTATAATCGTTCTGGCTGCGTACTTATATTTGCGTCTCATTGCTTAAAAGAATAAATTAAATGATCAATTAGAACCTGGAAGTAGTACTGATATTATGTAGTATCAATATTATAATAAAGGTAAAGTGTCAAATATTGTACCAAGTTTCAGTGCTGATGATAATGTTAAAATTCATTAATCATATTTGCATATAATTCATATCTATCATTAGTCAACTTGATTTATCCTAAATTTTTCTAGCTTTGCGTTTCATAAATTGAATCCATTCAACATCTCAAAAGCATAAACATTAAATCCATATATTATGAAAACCCGCATTCTTATAGTATTTATCCTTTCACTTTTTATTTCTCCTTCATTTGCACAAAAGAAAAATACTCCTGCTCAGAAACCTGAAGAAGGATATAAGTTTAGCCCGGTGGTCCAACTAAAAGCAACACCTGTAAAAAATCAGGCCGGTACCGGAACATGCTGGTGTTTTGCTACAACATCGTTCATTGAATCTGAACTTCTCAGAATGGGTAAGGGAGAGTATGACCTGTCGGAAATGTATATTGTAAGGTATAATTATGTCGACCGTCTTAAGGACAACTTCCTCCAGGGGGGCAAGGGAAACCTTGGACAGGGAAGTGTCGGACACGATTGGATGACTGAATTTACAAAAAATGGAATTGTCCCTGATGAGGTATATACCGGTCTTAATTACAGTAGTACAAATCATAATCACAGCGAACTTAATGCTTTTGTCAATGCTATCGCTACTGTCCCACTTAAGAGAAACAAAGAAAGCGACCAGTACTTTTCCATAGTTGATGCAGTCCTTGATACCTATCTGGGAGAAGTTCCTCAGTCCTTTACATATAAAGGTGTCGGTTATACTCCGAAATCATTCACAGCAAGCCTTGGAATAAATCCAGCAGATTATGTGGAGATCACATCTATCACGCTTTTCCCTTTCTATACCCAGGGACTTGTTCCTATTCCCGACAACTGGAGGAAAATGAATTATTATAATTTACCTCTTAACGAGCTGATAGGTGTCATGGATTCTGCTCTCGTAAAAGGATATACAATAGCATGGGATGGCGATGTAAGCGAGAAAGGGTTTTCTCATTCCAAAGGTGTTGCAATAATTCCTGAGCTTGAAAATACAGATCAATATTCCAGCGCCGACAAGGCAAGATATGGTAAAATGACAAAGGAAGAACGTGCTGCAGAGGCCTACAAATTCAGCAGACCATTTCCGGAAGCTAAAGTGACTCAGGAATCACGTGAAGCCGGATATGACAATAAAACTACGACCGACGATCACCTGATGCATATGACAGGTATAGTAAAAGACCAGTATGGTACGAAGTATTATATTACCAAGAATTCATGGGGAACAGATAGAAATCCTTTCGGCGGATACCTCAATATCTCAGAAAACTATGTTCGTGCCAAGACAATAGCAATTATGGTTAATAAGAATGCTCTTACTGCAGAGATAAAAACCAAACTGGGATTATAGTGTGATTTAGCCCCTAACACTCTTTAAAAATCGAAATCCATTAACCGCAAAGGTCGCAAAGATTTAAAAACAAAGATCGCAAAGTACCCACATCTATTGGGATGAATCATACGGTTTTAGCTTTGCGTTCTTTGCGTTTTTTACCCACCGGAGCTTTCCTGGACAGCCATAGCCTTGGTAGAGGTTGCAGCGAAGGTGGACTTAGCGTACTTTGCGGTTAAATAGGATATTTCAAAAAGCTTGCGTTGCCAATTACTCAACCAAAAGATTACATCCTCTGATATCGCTGTTATCAAACCTTCCAAGTACTTCAAACCCTTCATCATCATGAAGCTTGCCAAGATCACTGGTAGCAATGAAGGCGCATGAATTAATATTCGCCAGGTCGATAATATTAATGCCGCCTGATCCGGATGGCTCTTCATAAACGGTAAGAGGATCCTGCGGATCTCTTATCATTATTTTCATCCATGGAGGACAATAGAATATTCCATCTCCTTTTGAGTACGCCTGGCTCAATAATTCGGTCATTCCGTACTCCGAATGGACTTTAAGCACATTCAATTTCTTCTTTAAGATCGAGTGAAGCTCCGGACGGGTCAACTCTTTCCTCCTGCCTTTCATCCCGCCTGTCTCCATTACGATCACACCTGACAGATCAGGCGAGTGTTCCTCAGCAAGATCAAGCAAAGCAAAACTTACTCCGAGCAACAGGACTTTCTGATTTTCATTTATTGCATTTCTGATTGCAGCTAGCAGTTCTTCGTTATTATTTCTGTAGAAACCGCTATAACGGCTCCTGCTTATATTAATCAGGTTATCTGCCATATAAACAAGCGAAGAGCTGCCTCTTTCCGTGTACGATGGCAGCAATGCGGCAATACAATATTCTTCGGGTTCACCGTAAAATAACCTGAAGCATCGCAGGAAACTCTCCACATATAAATTTACATCTGCGATGTAATGCTTCCCGGGAGCAATACCTGTAGTCCCGCTGCTCTCAAACGTCATTTCGACAGGGCGTGTTCCGGCTATGATCCTATGCTGTCTGAAGAATTCAACTGGAAGGAAAGGTATTTCGCCCGGTGAAGTTATTTTAGAAGGGTCCTTTCCGAGACTTTCTATAAAGTCGCGATAGACGGAATTATTATTATACTGATAATTAAATACTTCAAAAGCTGTTTCCCAAAAGTCTGACGGATTTTTAATACTGAATATCCGCTTTTCCAGATTCCCTGATCCCATTATTTGGCAGGAAAGGTCGATGAACCATCTGGCTGATAGACCCATTGAAAAGTGCATTCACCGTATGCATTTCCAGATCTTGGTTCATTGATAGTGCTGGCAATCCTGATTTTGGTATAGTTGCCGGTTCCTGACCTGTAGATCCATACCTGGTTGTCAAGAATAGGATCTGCCATATCCTGCCACTGTGTTGCAGAAACAGTTTTCAGGTTGTCAAAGGCCGTCTGGGCCGATGCCTGATCGGGATAATCACCAACCTTAGAGAAAGAGGGTTGCAGGTTTTCAGCCTGTAATGTTAGCCGGGGAGTACTTTCAATGTTTACAAAGAGTGTGATATCAGGACCGGGACTGGGATAAGTCGGGATTAATTTTGCCTTTGGGAATGAAAAGCCATAGACGTAATAGGTTGTGCTGTAGTAGGTGATATTGTCGATTGAATCCAATCCGGATGTACGGGTTGATTCTTTTTTTGTGCACCCTGATAGCGCTGGTATAATTACCAGTAGAATAATTACCAGTTTTTTCATAATGCAAAGATAATTGTTTTACCATTGCGGAATTTGGATTGGCGATAGCGGAATGAATAATCCGAAATCCATAATCCAAAATCCAAAATCCGCAATCTTAGTCTATTCTCCTCTGATTGCAGTAATGCCCGGAAGTTTCTTCCCTTCCATATATTCGAGCATTGCACCGCCGCCTGTTGATACATAGCTGACCTTATCGGCCAATCCGTTTTTATTGATTGCAGCAACAGAATCACCTCCTCCGATAAGACTATAAGCTCCTTTCGATGTTGCAGCAGCAATTGCTTTGGCAATGGCGGTAGTACCTTTTGAGAATTTTTCCATCTCAAAGACTCCCATCGGACCATTCCACAGAATTGTTTTTGAGTTTTCGATGACTGAAGAAAACTCTTTTATAGTTTTCTCTGCTATATCGAGTCCCAGCCATCCATCTTCAACTGCATTGGCAGCTGTAACTTTCGTATTGGCCTCATTATCAAATTTGTCTGCATTCAGACTATCAACCGGAAGGTAAAGCTTAACCTTCTTCTCTTTTGCTTTTTCAATGAGTTTCAAAGCCAGATCAAGCTTATCCTCTTCACAGAGGGATTTGCCTATCTTTCCACCCTGAGCCTTGATAAATGTATAGGTCATTCCTCCTCCTATTATCAGATTATCAACCCTGTTCAGAAGGTTTTCAATCAGCATGATCTTATCAGAAACTTTAGCTCCGCCCATTATGGCTGTAAATGGCCTCTGAGGATCCTTAAGAACCTTGTCCATAGCAGCAAGTTCGCTGTTTATGAGGAAACCAAACATTCTTTTATCATTCTCAAAATAGTCTGCCATGACAGCTGTAGTTGCATGAGCACGGTGAGCTGTTCCGAAAGCATCATTTACATATATCTCTGCATACCCTGACAGTTTTTTTGCCATCTCTTTCTGTTTGATCTTCATCGCGGCTTTAGCCGCCTTTTTCTCCTCTTCAGTAACTGTCTCAGGAAGAATGGGTTTACCTTCTTCCTCCGGATAAAACCGTACATTCTCGAGTAGCAGGATCTCTCCGGGTTTCAATGCAGCTGACATCTTCACTGCGGATTCTCCAAGACAATCATCGGCGAATAAAACCTTTTTGCCAAGAAGTTTTTCCAGAACCGGTATCACGGGCTTAAGCGAATATTTCTCCATACGTCCTTCGGGTCTTCCGAGGTGCGACATAAGGATCAGGCATCCGCCATCATTAAGAATTTTATTTATTGTAAGCAACGCTCCCCTGATCCGGGTGTCATCGGTTACCATAAAAGTCTTCTTGTCGAGAGGTACATTAAAATCGACCCTGACTATTGCCTTCTTTCCCTTGAAATTAAAGTCCTGAATCATTTTCATAGATCAAATCTTTTTTATTTAACACAATAAATTTGCTATTACAAACCTACATTATTTTTGGAAATATTACTGTGACATTTCACTTCAAAATATTAACCTCTGTGAATCTCTCTGCTTAGCTCTGTGACAGTTCTTAATCCTTTTATACACTTTTAATCTGAACACAACACTGTATTTAATGTTTCCTCTTCATAAAAGTTTGTTTAAATTTGAAAAAAAAGCTATGGCAAAAATTACACTCAAAGGAAATCCCATAAATACTGCAGGAAATCTTCCTGCAAAAGGGAGCAAGGCCCCTGAGTTTACACTTGTTAAATCGGACCTTACTGATCTTTCATTATCAGACCTTAAAGGTAAAAAACTGGTTCTGAGCATTTCTCCGAGTCTTGACACATCAGTTTGTGCGACATCAGTTCGTAAATTTAACCAGATGGCTGCAGGAAAGACAAATACTATGGTCCTGGCAATAACTAAGGACCTCCCGTTTGCTATGGGTCGATTCTGTACCACTGAGGGGATCACAAATGTTGTTCCGCTTTCCGGCTTTCGTAATACAACTTTTGGTAAATCCTATGGCGTGGAAATCCAGGACGGTGCATTTGCGGGCCTCTATGCACGCTGTCTGGTTGTTATTAATGAAAATGGGATGGTTTCTCATTCGCAACTCGTACCAGAGATAGGTCAGGAAGCTGATTATGATGCAGCTCTTGCAGCCCTGTAGCAGGAAGAAAGGATAAAAGGAAGATGAATTTTGCCCAGATCCCGGGTCAGAAAGAGATTATAGGAAAACTTCTACGGTCAGTAAAGGAAGAAAGAGTCAGCCACGCCCAGCTGTTTGCCGGACCTGAAGGATGTGGAAGCATGGCTCTGGCGCTTGCATATGCCAGGTATATCAGCTGTGAAAACAGATCCGATCACGATTCCTGTGGTATCTGCAAATCATGTGTTAAATACGAGAAACTAATTCATCCCGACCTGCATTTTGTTTTTCCTGTCATAAAAGGCAAGAAAGCGACCGATCCTGTAAGTGATAATTATATTGAGGAATGGAGGGAATTTGTAAAGAAATCTCCCTATTTCACTATCAATAACTGGATGGAATTCATTGATGTGGGCAATGCCCAGGGAATGATATTCGCTTCCGAAGCATCTGAGATCATAAAAAAGCTTAGCCTTAAGACATTCGAATCGGATTTTAAGATCATGATCATCTGGCTGCCTGAAAAGATGCATCAGGCAACAGCCAACAAGCTTCTGAAGATGATTGAGGAACCTCCTGAAAAAACCCTGTTCCTCCTGGTTTCGGAAGAACCTGATAAGGTTATCTCAACGATCCTATCGAGGTGTCAGCTCGTTAAGATCCCCTCATTTAAAAGCCATGATATAGAGAAATATCTTGCCGGAAGATTTAACATAAACACCGGGAAAGCTGCCGATATATCGAGAGTGTCGAACGGAAATATATCACGGGCAGTTGAGCTATGTGAGAACGAAGATTCTTCACTGGCAAACCTTGAACGGTTTAAAAGCCTGATGAGGTTTGCCTGGAAACGTGATATCATCTCTATTATAAGCTGGTCGGAAGAGATCTCTGCATTGGGCAGGGAAGCCCAGAAAAACTTTATCTCATTTTCCATGCGAATTCTGAGGGAAAATCTGATGCTTTCTCTTGATCAGCTGAAAAACGGACTGGTTTTTCTTACCGGCAGTGAGGCAACATTCTCTGGTAACTTCCACCCCTTTATCAATCTGAATAACATTAATCCTCTTACTGAAGAGTTCAATCTTGTATATTCCCATATTGAATCAAACGGAAATGCAAAAATCATCTTCCTTGACCTGGCACTGAAAGTTACCAGGCTCATTCGCTGATCATTAGTATGAATATTGAAATTGATTCATTTATTCACTACTTTTGCCGGGTAATTTCTGAATCAAAAGAATTCTATGACAGAAAACGAAGATATTCAGGGTCAGACCGGCGAAGAGATCCGGATGCCTGATATAACATATAAGCCCGGATATAATAAACTTGATTCATTCAACTGGCTGAAAGATTTACCTGAAACGCCTGTACTGAGCGACATAGTGGAAATCCGTTTTAAGAATACCCGGAAGGGATTCTTCAGGAATGTGAATGGGGTAAAGCTTGAGATTGGCGATGTGGTAGCAGTTGAAGCTTCTCCGGGACATGACATCGGCAGGGTCTCGATGGTGGGACATCTGGTAAGGGAACAACTAAAAAAGCTTAAAGTACTTCCGTCGCCCGATGATCTGAAAAAAGTTTACCGCAAGGCAAAAGCTGTTGATATCCAGAAGTGGGAAGAAGCCAAGAACCTTGAGATAACCACTATGTTACGTTCAAGAAAGATCTCAGAAGAGCTCAAACTTAATATGAAGATCGGGGATGTTGAATATCAGGGAGATAAAACAAAAGCTATATTCTATTATATTGCCGATGAAAGAGTTGACTTCCGTCAGCTTATAAAGGTGCTTGCTGATGAATTCAGAGTAAGAATAGAGATGCGTCAGATCGGTGCACGGCAGGAAGCAGGAAGAATAGGAGGTATTGGATCGTGCGGAAGAGAATTGTGCTGTGCAACACATATCACAAATTTTATTTCAGTCACTACAACTCATGCTAAATATCAGGAGTTATCACTTAATCCGCAAAAACTTGCAGGTCAATGCAGTAAACTGAAATGCTGTCTAAATTTTGAATTAGATTGCTATGTAGATGCACAACGGTCATTCCCGCCTAAAGATGTTCCTCTTGAAGCTCTTGACTGTACCGCTTATTTTCAGAAGCTGGAAGTTCATAAAGGATTGTATTGGTATACCACTGATCCTCATTCAAACGCAAATCTTATCGCTATACCTGTTCAGAGGGTCAGGGAGATACAGGCAATTAACAAAAAAGGTAAAAAAGTAGAAAAGCTTAAACTGGTCGATGAATCATGGGAGGTGACTCCTGTTTCACAGGATTTGTTGAAGAATAACAGCCTTACCAGGTTCGATCCTCCTGAAAACAAAGGTCAGCAGAACAAAATTTCACACAAGAGAAAAAACCGAAGATTCAATGATAAAAAGAATAAATAAATTTTCATTCATTTTAATATTGACATTCTTATCATTACTCTTATCATGCAAAAATAATATCGTGTATACAAATTCCCAGGCTATGCCTGACGAAACCTGGAAACTGACAAATATACCCTCATTTAAAGTTCCGATCACAGATACTATAAACAGCAATAATGTCAATTTTTTTATCAGAAATGGTTCTTCATACCCTTTCCGGAATATTTATCTTTTCGTGACCACAACTTCACCGGACGGGAAACAGATTACAGATACCCTTCAGTATAATCTTGCCAATGAAAAGGGCACGTGGTATGGCAAAGGATTTGGTGATGTACGCGAATTGAACCTCCCGTATAAATCAAATGTTTATTTCCCCAAAAAAGGAATATACGATTTTAAGATTCAGCATGGCATGCGTGTTGAAAACCTGAAGGGCATTTATGATTTCGGATTGAGAATAGAAAAGGTCAAAAAATAAATCTCTGGGGTGGGAAAGAACAAA
This sequence comes from uncultured Bacteroidales bacterium, assembly GCA_963791065.1. GTDB lineage: Bacteria > Bacteroidota > Bacteroidia > Bacteroidales > VadinHA17 > LD21. Next base: position 5,902 of record CAWBQN010000017.1, on the reverse strand, counting down.
CTTGCACGATGGACAGAGCTAGGTTCATATGATAACGTTATTCAGCCCCTAATCGGTGATGTTAGCGGAAAGGACCATCCTATAAAAGGGAAATGGAATAAAGAGCTTTTCAAAAATAATAATCCTGTCGTGCTTGAACTTGGGTGCGGAAAAGGGGAGTATACAGTCGGTCTCGCAAAAAGTTTTCCAGCTAAAAATTTCATTGGGATAGATATAAAGGGTGCCCGCATGTGGAGGGGAGCCAAAACAGCTCATGAGCAGAATTTGCCAAATGCAGCATTCCTGCGGACAAGAATAGAATTCATTAACTCCTTCTTTGCATCTGACGAAATCGACGAGATCTGGATTACCTTCCCCGATCCGCATCCCGGCGGAAGAAACGCAAATAAAAGACTGACCTCTCCTTGGTATCTGAATTCCTATCGTCATTTTCTTAAGGACAAAGGGTTGATTCATTTGAAAACAGATAATATGGAACTTTTTGATTTCACAAATAAAGTCTTAAGTCATAATCACCTTGAAACGATCTTTTCCACTAACGATTTGTACTCCGGAGAGATCGGGAATGTACTTGCAATCAAGACCCATTATGAAAAAATATTCCTTGAAGCTGGATCAAATATAAACTACCTCTCCTTCAGGCTCGACAAAGAAAGAATGATCGAAAATGTCTAAGACAAGAGGAAAACCGGATGATGACTTTTTTTCAAGGGTATATGAGGTTACAAAATCTATACCGTATGGAAGGATAACGTCATATGGAGCCATAGCCCGCTATCTTGGTTCAGGAAGGTCAGCCAGAATGGTAGGATGGGCGCTTAATGTAAGTCATATTAACCCCGAATTTATCCCTGCTCACAGGGTTGTAAACCGGATAGGTCTTCTCACCGGAAAACATCATTTCGGAAATTCGACAACAATGGAACAGCTTCTTCGAAATGAGGGTATCATAATAGAAAATGACCGGATTATCAATTTCAGGGAAAAGTTCTGGGACCCGGCGGAAGAACTGAAGTAAGTTTGTAATTCCTGAAGAAGAACCCCCTTTAATTCCCCCAAGGGCATAGGAGAAAACTAAGGCTTTGGGGATGAATGAGATACTGCATAAAAAAGTTTCCCCTCCTTTTGAACTAATCTTTCATCACATTTCAATTTAAGTCCATTGCAGAAAGAGAGAAGGAGGCTGGCGCTCGGGATGACAGGTATGTAGTTGATTAGCAGGAGGAAGAAACGGCGATTCGCGAGTGAAATACTTCATGAATAAAATGTCACTGCGAATCGCCGTTTCTTCCTCCTATGTCCCACAAAATAACCTGTCATCCCGAATTCCGACAAATCGGAGCTTGCGGAGGTTTGGAGGAATGAGGGATCTCCTTCTCATAGCTGGGATGTAATAAAAAAGATGTGATGAAAGATGAGCCTTCAAAAGGAGGGGAAATGTATCAGGCTTAATTTCAATACTTTACGTTCTGTTTTGTACTAAACTCTCTTCAAATTTTACAATATTCAACTCCTTAAGTTGGTGGAGATCCCGCTTTAGCGGGAGAGGGGTCTCACTCCCGGTACACTAACTTTTACTCTATTCATTTTGTATTTAGACAAAAATCCGGTAAACTTGCACCTTGTTTATATTTAAATTAAATAAGAATAACTAATATTTAACCCGCTGTATTAATGTTTTCAAACGATGAGATACTAAAAGCCCTTTCGAGGGTGGTTCATCCTGAAAAAAAGAAGGATATTGTTGCTCTGGGAATGATTACCCGGATCGAATCAGGTGAAAATGGCATTTCACTGACACTCTCCCCTGAAAAGTCGAATGACCCTTTCATTTCTTCAATCAGGAGTACAATCGTCAGAACACTGAAAGAGGTTTTTGGATCCGATGTGGTAATAAACGAAATAAAAGTTCAGCCCAGGACCGTAGTTGGAAAACTTCAGGAAATGCCTCCAGCCATTTTACAGGGAGTGTCGAATATAATAGCTGTTGCTTCGGGCAAGGGAGGTGTAGGGAAAACCACAATCGCAGTTAACCTGGCTATTTCCCTGGCACGAATGGGATTCAGGGTAGGCTTGCTGGATGCAGATATATTCGGACCATCGGTACCAAAGATGTTCAATGAGGAAAAATTCAGGCCGGAAGTAAGGAGGGATGAGAATGCTGATCACATTATCCCGCTGACAAAATTCGGAGTCAAAGTTCTTTCAACCGGTTTTTTTGTAGATCCCGAAGATGCAGTAATCTGGAGAGGACCCATGGCTTCCAATTTTCTTAAGCAGCTTATAACGCAGGGCGAATGGGGTGAACTTGATTACCTGCTTGTCGACCTGCCTCCCGGTACAAGCGACATTCATCTGACTCTTGTTCAGGAAGTACCGGTAACCGGAGCTATTATTGTCAGCACCCCACAGGATGTTGCACTTGCAGATGCCATAAAGGGAATTGCCATGTTCAGAAGCAATAAAATAGAGGTACCGGTTTTAGGGTTAGTAGAAAATATGTCGTGGTTCACACCTGCGGAACTTCCTGACAACAAGTACTATATCTTTGGTAAAGATGGCTGCAGGAAACTGGCTGAAAAAATGAATGTCACGCTGCTTGGACAGATTCCTCTTGTTCAGAGCATCTGTGAAGGCAGTGATTTGGGGAAGCCAGTAGCTTTGGAAGATTCAATAAGCGGAAATGCTTTCAGGGCCCTGGCAGAAGAACTTGTAAAACGAGTCGTGCTTAGAAATAAGGAACAGAAACCAACGGTTAAACTTGAAATTAATAAATAATGGCCACTCTCTGACCCTTCCTCTAAGGGTAAGGAGCTAATGATGATAATAATTAATAAATTACTTAAAAATATGACAGAAGTTAGTAGTATTAAAGATCGTGTTTTGAAAGCACTTGCGAGAGTAAGACCTTATCTTCAATCTGACGGAGGTGACATCGAATTTATTGATGTCACTGATGATATGACTGTTAAAGTTAAGCTTACCGGTGCATGTCATGGCTGTCCGTACAGCATGCAGACTTTAAAGGCTGGAGTTGAACAGGCTATAATGAAGGAAGTTCCCGAAATAAAGAGAGTAATTTCAGCCTAGGCACCAACCTCATTTCAATTTTATTTACCTTTGAAATACTATACACAAAATTAGTTAGTTATAGTATTTAAATGTCATTTATTGGCCTCTAATAAGATCATCATATAAATATCTGGTGCTTTTGGGATTATCCCTTGCACTGACATACTGTTCGGTTGAAAAAAACACGGGCTCAAGCAGGTTATACCAGAGCATGACAGCCAGGTATAATATCTATTTCAATGGTAATGAGAGCTTTAAGTCAGGACTTGTTAAAATATCGAGGGGTTACCAGGATGATTATGCTGAAATACTAAAAGTGTTTGAATACAGTGATCCTTCAACTGTCTCTCTTTGCTCTTCCGACATGGAAAGGGCAATACAGAAAGCCTCAAAGCTGATTTCCCTGAAATCAATAACTGCAAAACCTGAATTCAAAAAGAATCACGGAACTCTCAGACGACGATAAAAAGCTGGTCGAAATGAAAGAATATAATAAGTGGGTTGACGACAGTTATCTCCTCATCGGGAAAGCAAGGTTTTATAAACATGAATATAATGAAGCCACAGCAATATTAAATTATTGCATAACCGATGCAAATGATCCGGCTATAAAGACAGAAGCTGTCATCTGGCTTGCCAGGATCTATAACGAAACTGGCAATTTTAGTGAATCATCCAGGCTAATTAACGGCCTGGATATAACTACTGATTTTTCAAAGCCTTTAACATCAATGTACTATACAACTCTTGCCGATCTGTTTATTAAACAAAAAAGATATCCCGAAGCAATAGATCCTCTGGGTAAGGCCATTGAAATTGTCTCAGGCAAAAGGACAAAGTACAGGCTGACTTATCTTCTGGCTCAGTTATATGAAAAGACCGGTGACCGGGCCAGGGCAACGTCTCTCTATCGCGAAGTTGTCAAGATGAACCCCCCTTATGATGTTGAATTTAATGCCAGGATAAATATTGCCGGTGTTTTTGATGTTAACTCAGGCAATCCGCAGGAAATCACCAGGGAACTTGAAAGAATGCTGAATGATTCTAAGAACAAAGACTACCAGGACCAGATCTACTACGCTCTGGGAAATATATCGATGAAAGAAGGACGTGAGTCAGAAGCCCTCCAATACTTCAGAAAATCAGCAGTCGCAAAATCGCTGAATCAGAATCAGAAAGGCAGATCATATCTTGCCCTTGCCGGCTATTATTTTAAAAAACCCGATTATATAAAGTCGGGCACCTACTATGACAGTGCTGTTTATTTTCTTGATCAGAAATATCCCGATTATCTGGCAATAAAAACCAAATCACAAAGCCTTGAATGCTCTTGTCTCCCAGCTTACTATCATACAGCGTGAAGACAGCCTGCAGAAAGTAGCCAAGATGCCTGAACCTGAACGGAATGCCTTGATCTCATCTATAATTGCCAATGTTGTTAAAGATGAAAGTGAAGGCAAAACATGCAAATTCCGACAGGTATAACCTTGGGCAGTACTATGAGAATGAAAGACGTTTTCAGGGAAATATTGATCAGGAAGGCAAATGGTATTTTTATAATCAGGCGGCGCTCACTTTTGGCCGGACTGAATTCCGAAAACGCTGGGGTGACAGAAAACTCGAAGATAACTGGAGAAGATCAAACAAAACCAGAGTTGCCAATATACAGGCTTCGCTAACCCAAATGAGGCCATTCAGCGCAGTCCGACACTCTGTCGGCAGAAAACGATTATAAAAAACCACAGTTCTATCTGAAAAATCTGCCGATAAATGACTCATTAATCGTATCTCCAACGATAGAATCGCAATTGCAATGCTAAATGCGGGAAAAGCCTTTGCCGAACGAATTCCCGACCCCTCAGGAGCAACTGAAACATTTGAGTCGCTTATTAACCGTTTCCCAACCAGTGAGCTCGTTCCTGAAACATTATATAACCTGTACAATATCAATAAAGAAAGGCAATAACGCGAAATCTGAAACTTACAGGCAGCGCCTGCTGCAGAAATATCCCGACAATGAGTTTTCCAGAATACTGTCCGATCCTGCCTATTATGAGAAAAAAATGGCTGACATGAGAATGGCAGAGAAAACTTATGATGATGCCTATAATGCATATAACAGTGAGAATTTCAATAATGTAATTGCTATCAGCGATGATGCCTTGAAAAAATTTCCTCAGGATCAGCTCGCACCTAAATTCCTGCTTATCAAAGCCTATTCGGTTGCCAGGCCAAGCGATGAAAGAGCTTTCAAGGAAGAACTCACTAATCTTATTAAGATATGGCCCGAAACTGAGAGCAAGAAGGCAGCTGAGATAATTGCATATCTCAACCAGAAAATGCCTGAACTAAAAGTTGAAGAAGATAAAAAGATCGCCACCGAAATTTATACTGCCGATACGACCGGTACACATGTCTTTGCTTTGATCATCATGATCCGTCGTTTAATCTGAACCAGGCATCATTTGATGTGATCAGCTATAACATCGATAATTATACAAACAAGAATTACAAGACAGAAGGTGAACTTGTTGACAATAAATATATTCAGATAATTGTTTCAGGATTTTCAGATTTTACACAGGCACTGGATTATTATCATGCCTTCAACACTGAAAAGCTGGTAAGAAATCCATCCGGATCAAAGATGCTGACATTCATAATAAGCAACGACAATCTGAAAGCTCTTTAAAAACGATAAAAACCCGGGGCGTTATGAACTTTTCTTCAAAGAAAAACTTTTAAAATGAGGAAGATCAAAATACTCTGGACCGATGACGAGGTTGAAGCCCTGAAACCTCATATTTTTTTCCTTGAGGAGAAAGGTTAT